>JAZOSK010000037.1:0-202187 GCA_045657145.1 Bacteroidales bacterium
AATGATTCAATGTAATATGAACCTGCCCATGGGTCAACTACTCTACATACGTTAGTTTCTTCTTGGATGTAGATTTGAGTGTTACGAGCGATACGTGCTGAGAAGTCTGTAGGAAGAGCGATAGCTTCGTCCAAAGCATTGGTGTGCAATGATTGTGTGTGGCCGAGTGCTGCGCCCATAGCTTCGATACATGTACGTGCTACGTTGTTGAATGGGTCTTGTTCTGTCAATGACCAACCTGATGTTTGAGTGTGTGTACGGAGTGCCAATGACTTGTCGCTCTTAGGATTGAAAGTCTTGACGATCTTAGCCCATAACATACGAGCTGCACGCATCTTAGCGATTTCCATGAAGTGGTTCATACCTGAACACCAGAAGAATGAAAGACGTGGTGCGAAAGCGTCGATGTCGAGACCTGATTTAACACCTGTACGGAGATAATCCCAACCGTCAGCCAAAGTGTAAGCCAACTCGATGTCGCATGTAGCACCAGCTTCTTGCATGTGGTAGCCAGAGATAGAGATAGAGTTGAACTTAGGCATCTTCTTAGATGTAAATTCGAAGATGTCAGCGATTATACGCATTGAGAACTCAGGTGGATAGATATATGTGTTACGAACCATGAATTCTTTCAAGATGTCGTTTTGGATTGTACCTTGAAGTTCTTCGTAGGTAGCGCCTTGTTCCAAAGCAGCGACGATGTAGAATGCCAACACTGGCAAAACAGCGCCGTTCATTGTCATAGACACTGACATCTTGTTGAGTGGAATCTGGTCGAATAAGACTTTCATGTCTTCTACTGAACAGATACTTACACCTGCTTTACCGACGTCGCCCATAACGCGTTCGTGGTCGGCGTCATAGCCACGGTGTGTAGCAAGGTCGAAAGCAACTGACAAACCTTTTTGTCCAGCAGCGATGTTACGACGATAGAAAGCATTTGATTCTTCAGCTGTTGAGAAACCTGCATATTGACGGATTGTCCAAGGACGCATCACATACATTGTTGAGTATGGTCCGCGGAGGTAAGGAGCGATACCTGCTGCATAGTTGAGGTGTTCCATGCCTTCGAGTTGTGCTGATGTATAAGCTGGACGTACGTTGATATGTTCAACAGTTTCCCATTCTGGTTTTATACCGTTTTTGTTTTCCCATTCTTTTGGGTCTTCTGTCTGAGGTATAACGTTGATGTTTATATCTTTAAAATTTGGTTTCATTGTTATTCCTTTCTTTATTTTGTTATACCTAATTTCTTTTGAAAATCTTGTAATGTCTCTAAGACGTTGCTCTTGACGTGGATGAAGTATTCCATACCAGCTGCTTTGAGTACGTCGGCTGTACCTTCTGGGTTACCTGCCAAAACGACGATTGCTTGGTCTTTAAGAGCTTCGTAAATCTTGAGAGCGTTACCTTCGCCGTATTCTTCGTCTGAAGAGCAGATGACAACGATTTCTGGTTTAACTTCCTTAGCTGCTGCGATACCGTCTTCAACAGTCTTGAAACCAGCGTTGTCGACTACTTCGAAGCCAGCGCATGCGAAGAAGTTAGATGCGAAGTTAGCTCTTGCTTTAAGCATTGCTAAGTTACCGTATGTCAACATCCATGCTACAGGGCGTTTGTTGCTTTGGCTGTAAACGTCTGTTGCATAACGTAATTGTTCGAATTGTTGAGCGACGCGGTAAGTTACGATTGTGTCTATTTCAGCGTTTTCATCGCGACGGCAGTTAGCTTCAAATACCCATGCTTCTGGATTTGACTTCATTGTCTCTGTGAAGTTAGGGAATTGGTTTGTACCTAAGATGATTTCGCGGCGTGTTGCTACGTTGTTGAGGCGTTTTGCTGCGCTGTCTTTAACCATCTTTTGGATTGTGCCGTTACGCAATGCTGCGAGGTAACCGCCTTCTTCTTGGATTTGAAGGAATAATGCCCATGCTGCTTTTACCAATGAGTCGGTGAGGTTTTCAATGTAATATGAACCTGCTGCTGGGTCAGCGACTTTGTCGAAGTGTGATTCTTCTTTCAAGATGAGCTGTTGGTTACGAGCGATACGTTCTGCGAACTCTGTTGTTGGTTCATAAACCATGTCGAATGGAGTTACGCTGAATGAGTGAACGCCACCGAGGATAGCTGACATAGAACCTGTTGTTGTACGTAACATATTGACGTATGAGTCATACAAGCTCATGTTGATTTGTGCGTTGAAAGCGTGGATGAGCATCTTAGCATTTTCTTCTTTTGCGCCGAATGCCTTAGCGATGTTTGCCCATAATACTCTGTAAGCACGCATCTTAGCCATTTCCATGAAGTAGTTTTGACCTACTGCAACATTGAAACGCATTTTAGGAAGGATAGCGTCGATGCTTAAATCTGTGTCAGTTAATTTGTCTAAATATTCAGCTCCTACTGCCAAAGCGAATGCCATTTCTTGAGCGATTGTTGCGCCTGCGTTGGTGAATACGTGAGCGTTGATGCCTATTGTTTGGAAACCTGGCATGTTGGCTTTTGTCAAGATGTAAGCCAATTCCATGTCTGTGCTTTCAGAGATGAACCATGTGCCGCGACGGATGTAGCGTGTCAATGGGTCATAGTTCAAAGAACCGCGTAATTCTGGGATTCTTGAAAGTTGTTCCAATAATGGCAAATGATATTTGTTGTTGTAGAAACTCAACTCGACTTCTTTAGCGTTGATGCCGTTGAGCAATGCTGAGATTTCGAGGTCGGTGTAGAGTTTGTCGTATTCTAAACGGAATGTGATAGCGTTTGCGCCTCTCTTGAGAGCGTCTAATGCTTTTTCGTTAGCAGCTTTGCAGTCAGTAACGTTGATGTCTTGGCAGATTAACCATTCGTTACCTTTTGTCTTGTTGCCGCGGACGTATGGGAACTGATTAGGTTCCACGTTGTTCCATGTGATTGAATTGAGGTTTTCAGCACGGTAGTATGGTCTTACCGAGAAACCTTCAGCTGTCTTCCAGACAAGTTTCTTGTCGTAATCAGCTCCTTTGAGGTCTTTTTGAATCACTGCTTCCCATTGTTCGGTGCTTACCTGTGGGAATTCTTCAAAAAGTTTTTTAGTGTTACTCATATCTTTTATATTAAAAAATTATTGATTTTCTTAATTAGCGATTCTATTTAATTTATTGAAAATGCTTTTGTCCAATTGGAAAACGTCCCAACGTGTTCCTTCTCTCTCTGCAGGAATGTCGAGGACAAATTCAAGTTGATTGTTGTGATATACTGATATTCTGGCTTTTGATTTAGAAAGCTTTTGTGAGTCAGGGGTATTACGATTTGTGAAGTCGTGAACGTAGCAGTTGTAAGTAGCATTGTCATCGACATCTGTGATTGTGATGGTTTCTGGTCCGTTGCCGTCGAGGTCGTCTCTGTCGAGGCGTGCAGTGCGGTCGTTAGACACTCTCATATGATTGTAAGCAATGTGATATTGTCCTACTTTTTCAAGATGGAGGTCGAGGTCTCTAGGAGCTTCATTCCAATCGAGAACGATGCGAACTTGTCCTAGCTCCATGATTTGAGATACAGAAAAACGATTGAAATAAATCATGCCAGCGACAATTTCAAAAGTCATGTCTGCTGGGATATAGCCGTCTTTCTTGAAAGAGAAATGATATTTGCCGTCGTCTTGAAGAGGGAATTTTACGAGACCTTCCGAGTCTGTAACATATGTGCCAATATTGTTTATGGTAATTGTTGCGTTCTTGACAGCTTCATCGGTTTCAGCATCAGCGAAGCGTAAAGTAAAAACGCCTTCTTCTAAGATAGACATCTCATCTTCAAAGATTTGAAACATCTTGTCAAAGTCGCTGTCAATGTCTCTTTCCACTTGTGAAAATGATAAAAATGGCAAAGAAACAAATAAAAGCAAAAGTAATTTTTTCATAAATATTTATGTTTTAATTTCTCTACAAAAATAATTGAAAATTCTTTATTTCAAACAAAATACCTAATAAATAATAAAGCGAGTTTCTATTGCTGAAAAATGATTATTTTTGTACGTTTCAATTTAAGTTTTCTGATGAAAAAAATATTAGTATCGATAATTCTTTTATTACCTTTTCTGATAAAGTCTCAGACTTTGGAAGTGTCTGGTATTCAAGAAGGATTATGGGATTGTGATACTATACTAGTTGTTAAAGACGTCATCGTTCCAGAAGATAAATCGTTGGTGGTTTCAGAAGGAACACGCGTTGTTTTTAAAGATTATTTCAGTATAATAGTAAATGGCTCTTTTAAAGCTCTTGGCAGCGAGACAGATTCCATCTATTTTACCGCTCGAGATACCACAGGATTTTTTGATTGGAGAAAAGGAAAAGGCAGCTGGAATGGACTTGTCTTGCAAAACGCAAAAGACACCGTGATTATTGATTATTGCCATCTCTCCTTCGGGAAAGCAGTCAGCAGTCAGCGGTCAGCAGCCAACTTCGGTGGCGCAGTAAGAATCTACAATTCAATTGTAAATATCAGTAATTCCACATTTTATCATAATCTCACGACTTTAAAAGGCGGTGCTCTTTACGCGGAGCGTTCTTCGGTGAAAATCTCGAATTGCGAAGTGGATTCTAATTTCGGTTTCAATGAAGAAGGCGTGTATATGCATGGCGCAGGTTTTCAGTTCAGCAATTGCGATGTGGAAATGGAAGATATGTATTTCCATGATAATTACTGCGCTAACTGTTATGGTGGTGGTGCCAACTTCGATAGTTGCAACGTTTATGTAAACAATGCTATTTTTGAAGATAACTACGCAGTCAATGCTGCTGGCATGGGAATTCAACGTAGCAATGATTATGACGTGAAGGTTTTTAATTGCTTGTTTGACAATAATATCTCTTATCATTACGGCGGCGCGATGGCGATGGCGACATCTTCTCCTTTGATACATAATGTCACCATGACAAACAACTACACTATCGCTGCTGGTGGCGGGGCGCTGCAGTTCTATAGCAATGCGCGTCCAATCTTTAAAAATTGCATCATCTGGGGCAACGACTGGTATGGCGAACATAACGCCATCGCCGATGGCTCGCAGATTTTCGTCTGGGGCAGCGACTGCGCTCCTGAGTTCTACAACTCTATACTGCAAGGCGGATACAAGGAAGTGCACGGAAATTCAAGCATCGCGGTTTACGACACTGCCACGATGCTCGATAGTGACCCGATGTTTATCGATATACAAAATCGCGATTTCCGTCTTCAGGCAGGAAGCCCAGCAATAAATAATGGACATATTGACATTGAAGGTGTTCCATCAAAAGATTTATCGGGAAATCCTAGAATCGTCGGCGACAGAATAGATATGGGTTGCTACGAATCGAATGTCACTTGCTTAAAAGAAATTAACTGTAAAAATGTTAACATTTATCCTAATCCGGCAAATCATAATTCTGTATGTGAATTTTTATTAAAAAATATGTCGGACGTAAATGTTAAAATATATAATCAAAATGCTTCGTTAATATTCATTAAGAATTACGGAAAAATGCAGTCGGGAATGAATAAAATCAATATGTCTGACTTCATAAAATCCTTGAGAAAAAATAATGTTTATTTATTGAGTATTGAGTCAGAAGAAGAAATAAAAAATATTAAATTTGTATACTAATTATGCATTATGAATTATGCATTGTGAATTAAGTTAAGAATTATGAAAAGTAACATCTTCAAAAACAAACAATTTCTTGGTATCTTATTAGCTATCATTGCTTTTGCAGCGATAACTTTGATTTATTTTTCTCCAATCCTTGAAGGCAAGAGAATTAAACAGCATGACATTGAGATGTATAAAGGCATGGCTCAGGAAATCAATGAATTTCGTGAAGAAACAGGAGAGCAGTCGCTTTGGACAAACTCGATGTTCGGTGGTATGCCTGCATGGAATATTGGCGTTCAACAGAATAGCAATCTTATAACATATGTCCAGAAAGTCATAGGATTAGGCTTTCCGAGCCCTATAGCTTCGGTTTTTATTAGCATGCTGGGTTTCTTTATTTTATTGCTTGTCTTGGAGTGTAAGGTATGGATTAGTTTTATCGGAGCTCTCGCTTACGGATTCACGTCTTATCTCTTCATAGTCATGGGCGCAGGCCATAATTCGAAAGCATTCGCAATGTCTTATATGGCACCTATAATTGCAGGTATTTTAATAACTTACAAAGGAAAATATCTCTGGGGAGCAGCCTTGACTGCAATATTTCTTGCGCTCGAAATCAGAGCTAGTCACATCCAAATCACATATTATCTGTTTATGGTAGTGTTGATTATGGTCATTGCAGAATTTATAGAAACAATAAAAACTAAAAAATATTTAGAATTTTTTAAGGCAAGTGGAATCCTTGCAGTTGTCGCTATTTTAGCTGTAATGACAAGTACAATAACGCTTTATACCAATTACGAATTTGGTAAAGAGACTATGCGTGGTAAACCTGTCTTGACAGAAAATACAGGTAATCAGACTCGTGGTCTTGATAGAGATTATGTCACACAATGGAGCTATGGTATTGGCGAGACATGGAGTTTGATGATTCCAAATGCTAAAGGTGGCGCAACTGCTCTTATTGGCAGAGATAATCCAGCATTGGAGAAAGCAGAGCCTCGTTTCCGTTCTACGATAGCTCAAAACAATGCTTATTGGGGCGACCAGCCTATGACAAGTGGCCCGGTTTATGTTGGCGCAATAGTATGTTTCCTCTTCGTATTAGGACTTTTCGTGGTGAAAGGAAAGATAAAATGGGTGATGCTAGCAGCTACAATACTTTCGATATTATTAAGTTGGGGTAAAAACTTTATGGGTTTCACCGACTTCTTCCTCGATTATTTCCCATTGTATAATAAATTCAGGGCCGTCTCAATGACGCTCGTCATAGCGGAAGTATGTATGCCAATTCTCGCATTCCTCGCTCTCGCTGAAGTGATAAAGAACCCAGAAGTTTTGAAGAAAAATATGTATTATCTTTACATATCTTTCGGATTGACAGCAGGTTTGTGCTTGTTGTTCTATATCGTTCCTAATGTTTTCTTCAACTTCCTTAGTCAAGGTGAAGCTGCTCAATTCGCTCAGTTAAGCAGTGGAAAAGACGGCGCGATTTATCAAATGCTTGCCAATGAACTTGAGAAAGTACGTATTGCGATATTCCAAAAAGACGCGATTAGAAGTTTCCTTTTTATCACAGCAGCTGCTATAATATTGTTAATAAATGTTAAGGGAAAACTGAAGAATAACGCATTGTTTGCAATGCTCGCTATTTTGGTCGTGGCAGATATGTTCCCAATAAACAAACGTTATCTTAATAATGATAATTTCATCGACAAACGTCGTACTGAAAAGCCTTTTGCAATGTCGGCTGTAGATAAACAAATATTGCAAGATAAAAGCTTGAATTACAGAGTTATGGATTTGACAAAGAGTACCTTTAACGATGCAAGTACTTCTTACTTCCATAAATCTATCGGTGGCTATCATGGAGCAAAACTTCGTCGTTATCAAGATATTATCAATCATTATTTGAGTGGTAGGAAAGTCGGTGGCGAGTCGTTCTGGAAAGTACTTAATATGTTGAATACTAAGTATATAATACAAGCTAAAGACAATAAACCAACAGCGATGATAAATCCTAATGCATTCGGCAATGCTTGGATTGTGTCGAATATTAACTGGGTCGCAAGTCCTAACGAAGAAATTAAAGCTATTGAAAATACAAATGTTAAAACAACAGCAATTGTTAATGATGAGTTTAAAAATATTGTTGGTAACTTTAATCCATCGGTAAGCAAAGGAACAATTCAGTTGACTTCATACAAGCCTAATGAGTTGATTTACAAGTTTAATTCTACAAAAGATGAATTGGTTGTATTCTCAGAAATATGGACAAGCAAAGGTTGGACAATGTGGATTGACGGAAATGAAAGTCCTTTAATCAGAGCTGATTATATTTTAAGAGCTGCTGTTATTCCAGCTGGTAATCACGAGATTATGATGCGCTACGAACCAAAAATCTGGAAAATAGGTAATACAATTCAATTCTTAAGTTCATTGATTTTAATATTAGGCTTATTAGCTGTAATCTTTGTAACATATAAGAAATCAGTATCAAAACAATAATTATGCATTATGCATTAAGAATTATGAATTGAAATGAAGAGAGTCTTAATAATAGCTTATTATTGGCCACCATCAGGCGGCTCTGGCGTTCAACGCTGGTTGAAAATGTCGAAATATCTTCCTGAAAATGGCTGGCAGCCTGTTATTTACACAGCTGATGGCGCAGAATATCCAGTCGAGGATTTGTCCTTAGAGAAGGATATTGCTCCTGAAACAGAAGTGATAAAACGCAAAATATTTGAGCCTTATTCCTTCTATAAGAAGGTTCTAGGTATGAAAAAAGATGAGAAGATTAAGGCTGGCTTTATAAATGAAGGAAAGAAAAAATCTACTTGGAAAGAAAATCTAAGTATTTGGATTAGAGGTAATTTCTTTATACCAGATGCTCGCTGCTGGTGGATAAGGCCTTCAGTACGTTTCCTAAAAAAATATTTAAAGGAACATCCAGTCGATGCTATTATCTCTACAGGACCTCCTCATTCGATGCATCTTATTGCGAAGAAACTGCATAAAAAACTTAATATTCCTTGGATAGCCGATTTCCGCGACCCTTGGACTGATATAGATTATTTTAGCCTCTTGAAGTTGTCAAAAAGAAGTCTTAAAAAACATCATCAACTTCAATATGAGGTTCTTACAGAAGCAAATAAAGTAGTCGCAGTTAGCTGGAATTGGGCTAAAGGTCTTGAAAGCCACGGCGCAAAAAATGTAGAAGTCATAATGAATGGATATGACTTTGATATGGATGATTTTACGGTAAAACCAGAATTGTCGCACGATTTTACAATATCACATATCGGAGTCCTTAGAGCAATGAAAAATGCAGAATTGTTCTGGAGCACTCTCGGTGAACTAGTGAAAGATGAAAAATTGACAGACTTTTCTAAACTGTTGAGAATAAGATTGATAGGACAAGTGGATAATTCGGTCCTAAATCTTATAAAAAAATATGACCTGGAAAATAACGTGGAGATGATACCATATATACCTCATGATAAAATCTTTGCAGAACAGGTCTCATCACAGGTCCTCTTGCTTCTCATAAATAATTCGCCTAGTGTTAAAGGCCTCATGACAGGAAAGATTTTTGAATATATGGCATCTGGACGACCAACTTTTGCAATCGGCCCAGTAGACGGCGATATAGCAAGAGTTCTTAATGAAACGAATTTAGGTGTCATAGTTGATTTCGAAGATAAAGAAGGAATGAAAAATGTAATCATTGATATGTTTAATAAATATAAAGAAAATCAATTGGTTACAAATAAAAACGAAAATATTGAGAAATATTCTAGACGTTATCTTACAAAAGAATATGTTAAAATTATTGAATCAATTTTAGGAAATGAGTAAAACGAAAATAATCATACAAGCGCGTACTGGCTCAACACGTCTTCCTCAAAAGATGATACTTCCTTTTTATGAAAATGAAGGAATCTTCTCATTGCTACTCAAAAAGTTAACCGCAGCTTTTGACAAAAATGACATCATTCTTGCAACATCTGTTAACGAAAATAATGATGTCTTAGTTGAAATTGCAGAAAGATACGGAATAAAATATTTCAGAGGCTCGGAAAACGATGTGCTTCAACGTTTTATCGACGCCGCAAAAGAATTTAATGCAGAAAATATAATAAGAGTCTGCGCTGACAATCCTTTCCTTGATGTTTTTTACATCGAACTTCTTCTCGAAAAATTTGAACAATTCAATTGCGATTATCTGTCATACATAACGTCAGATGGCACTCCTTCAATAAAAACGCATTATGGTTTCTGGGCAGAAGCTGTGAAACTCAGTGCTTTAGAAAAAGTAAGAGAACTTACCAACGAAAACCTTTATCACGAACATGTCACAAATTTCATCTATGCAAATAGAGAAATATTTGACGTGAACTTCTTCAAAATAATTCCTGAAATTGATAGACATAAAGATATTAGATTGACAATCGATACTCAGGTCGATTTTGATATTCAAAAAGAAATTTTTAGCAGACTGAATAATTATATTCCTAATTTTACATCTCTTAATGTGATTGATTTTCTTGAAGATAATCCTCATTATTTGGAGATAATGAAAAATGAGATTTTAAAGAATCAGAAATAAAATATGAAAAACGGAACTTATATAATTGGTGAAATAGGACAGAATCATAACGGCTCTGTCGATATTGCAAAACTTATCGTTGAGTTGATTTCTCGTCCTGTCAAGGAAGATTATTTTGGCATCGAATTGCAACCAATGAATGCTGTGAAAATGACAAAACGTGACCTTGCTCATGAATTGTCTGATTCTCAAATGTCGAGAGTTTACGACTCTCTTAATTCATTTGGAAAGACTTACGGCGAACATCGCGCTTATCTCGAACTTTCTGATGAGCAGCATTTTGAGGTCTATAAGTACGCAAAAGAAAAAGGCCTTGACTTCGTTGAGACATTGTGTGCTCCTTCTTGTCTTAGCATGATGAAATATTTTACTCCTGATTATCTGAAAGTTGCAAGTCGTGACCTGACAAATATTCCATTGTTGGAAGCTCTTGCCGAGACAAAAATTCCGATGATTTTGTCAACAGGAATGGCAGGTAAAAAAGAACTCGATGAAGCCTTGGAAGTGATAACAAAATATCATAATGAAATCTCAATTCTACATTGCGTTTCTCAATATCCAACAAATCCCAACAATCTGAATCTCAATACGATAAAATATCTTAAAAATAATTATCCTCAATATAAGATTGGATTCTCTGATCATACAATCGGAATATCTGCACCAGTCGCTGCTATTGCAATGGGTGCGGAAATCATTGAAAAACATGTCACTATCGACAGAAGAATGAAAGGCACCGACCAAGCTGGTTCTTTAGGCCCAGATGGCGTTAACCGTATGATTCGCGACATCAGAATAACAGAAATGTCGATGGGAAAAGAGGAGCTGTTTATTGAACCAGAAGTTAAAAATAGCAAAATCAAACTCGAACGTTCTATTGCATCAAATCGCGACCTTAAAGTAGGCGACATAATAACAGAAAATGATATTCATCTTTTAAGTCCTGGTGATGGCTTTAAATGGTCTGAAAGACAATCTGTTATTGGTAGGAAAGTTAAGATGGAAATACCAAGAAACGAAGTTATTTATCCTCAAAATTTAGAATAAATGAAGAAACCTAAATTAATTTTAACAGATATTGACGGCGTTTGGACAGATGGCGGAATGTATTATGACCAAACTGGAAATGAGTGGAAAAAATTTCACACTTATGACAGTGCTGGCGTTCTTTTCGCTCATCAAAATGAAATACCAGTTGGGATAATAACAGGCGAGGATACTGAAATTGTCGCAAGAAGAGCTGCTAAACTTAAAGTCGATTATCTTTTTCAAGGTGTTAAAAATAAATTAGAAATCGCAGAGAAACTCTGTAAAGAGCTGAATATCACTTTGGAAGATGTCGCTTATATAGGTGATGATTTGGGTGATGTCGAACTTTTGAAACATGCAGGCATCTCTGCAACGCCTAATTCGGCTCCAGAATATATCAAGAAATCTGCACAAATGGTGATGACAAAAAACGGTGGCGAGGGCGTCTTCCGCGAATTTGTTGAAAAAATATTAGGGATATGTTAAAAAATTATCCCTTGAATTTAATATAGTTGAATTCAAGAACTGTTTTTCTGATGAAATATAGTAAGCTTAATGTATTAGAAATCAATGAAATCACAAGAATAGTGAAGGAAAAACAACTTCCTTTGTTTAAGCAGATATGCGTTTTTATAGGTCAGTTGTTTTATTATACTTTCATAGTTCATTTTAAATATAAGTCTCTGCCTGTCAATTATAAAGGCTTAGTTTTCTTTGGCGTTTCTCTCAATAATCGTCGCTCGCTTGAGCCTATAATTAACAAGCTAGATAAAAATACATATTTATATCTAAACAACCACGTCACTGATGTGCATAAAAGACGTGCTTGGTGGCATAGCATCCCTTACATTTTTTCCTTAATAAAACTTTACAAAAAATCTAATCAGGAAGATAAAGCACTCATTATTAAATATTTTACTAAACTTTGGACAACTTACGGACTTTACAAAGTTGCAGGTGAAATGCTTGATAAATATAATGTCAAGGTTTTGGTATTGGCAAACGACCATAATGATATTAATAGATGTCTGATTTTTAATGCTTTAGAAAGAGGAATAAAGACTGTTTACGTTCAACATGCTTCTGTGAAGAAAGGTTTTCCAAGATTGGATTTTACTTATTCGTTTTTAGATGGGCAAGAGTCGTTGGAGAAATATCTTTATGCAGGAAAACCTAAAGGAGATGTTTATCTCTCAGGCGGAGTGCGTTTTGATTTTCTTTATGATAAAGTTGTTAAAAGAAATGACGAGGTTAAAAAAATAGGTGTGGCAATCAATATGTTAGACGATTTTGAAAAAGTTAAAAATCTTTGCCTTTTCTTAAAAAATGAAGGTTATAATGAATTGATACTTCGTCCGCATCCACGTTATCAACATCTTGATACAGAATGGTTAACAAAAAACAATATCGCGATTTCAAATCCTAAGGAAGAAAGTTCATTTGATTTCATTGCTAATATCGATTTTATGATTTCAAATGAATCGGCGATTCACCTTGACGCTTCTATAATGTATTGCCCGACAGTTCTTTACAATATGTCCGACAATAAAGTCCTTGACGATTATAATTTCGTTAAAAATAATTTGGTTAAATTGGCAGAAAGCAATTCAGATTTGTTAAATTTCATTAAGAGTAAAAATGAAATTTTGCCAACGAAGGATGTTTTACAATTTTACAATGCGTCGTCTAGTTCGCATTTGGAAGGCAAACTTGGTGAGACAATAGCGATATTTTTAAATATGCTCTGTCAAGGTAAAGAAAATCAATTTGATAGTGAATACGGTTTCGTTAAGGAATCGGATGTTCTTCATAAAATTGACAGTTCATTTGGGATAGGTGCGACTATGAGAAATTGTTAATTGTTCATTATTCATTATTCATTGAATTAATTATCTTTGTAATCTTAATTATAATCTAATGAAAGATATAAAAATTGCAGTCATTGGTCTTGGTTATGTGGGACTTCCATTAGCAAGATTATTTTCAACAAAATATGAAACCATAGGTTTTGATTTGAATAAAGCTCGCGTTGACGAACTTAATATGGGTCATGATTCAACTCTTGAAGTTGAAGATGAGTTGTTACAAGAAGCTATTAACAATCATGGCTTTAGATGTACAACAAACATAGAAGAAATTAAGGATTCTAACTTTTATGTTGTGGCAGTTCCAACGCCGATAGATGAAAATAATCACCCTGATTTGACACCTTTGCTTAAGGCAAGTGAGACAGTCGGTAAGGTTATTAAGAAAAATGATATAGTTGTTTATGAATCAACGGTTTATCCTGGCGTGACAGAAGAAGAATGTCTCCCTGTTGTAGAAAAAACATCAGGATTGAAGTTCAATGTCGATTTCTTTGCGGGTTATTCTCCAGAGAGAATCAATCCAGGTGACAAAATGCATACTGTTGAGAAAATAAAGAAAGTGACTTCTGGTTCTACTCCAGAAATAGCAAATATCGTTGATGATGTATATAATTCAGTGTTAATCAACGGAACACATAAGGCTTCTTCAATAAAAGTCGCAGAAGCATCAAAGATAATTGAGAACTCGCAACGCGATGTTAATATCGCATTTATGAATGAACTCGCTAAGATTTTCAACGCGATGGGTATTGATACACACGATGTTATAGAAGCTGCTGCTTCAAAATGGAATTTCATTAAATTAAATCCAGGTCTCGTCGGAGGACATTGCATCAGCGTCGACCCATATTATCTCATTCAGAAAGCTCAGGTCTATGGCGTGATGCCTCGTATTATGTCGTCTGCTAGACATCTGAATAATGGTATGGGAGAATATGTTGCAAATCAGGCAATTAAGCTTATGAATAAAAAAGGCGTGCTCGTGAAAGACGCTAAAGTCCTTATCCTTGGAATAACATTCAAAGAAAATTGTCCAGATATTCGTAATACCAAAGTAGTTGATATTTATCATACTCTAAAAGAATATACCGATAATATCACTATTTGTGACCCATGGGCTGATGCTAATTTGGTAAAGAAAGAATATGGTATTGATATAATGAATCATCTTCCTGAAAATGAATTATTTGACATGGCAATACTCGCTGTCGCTCATGATAAATTTTCAAATATAAACATAAAATCTTTGATGAAAGAAAATAGCGTCATCTATGATGTTAAAGGATTTTTAGATAGAAATATTATTGACGGAAGATTGTAAAATAATGATTATGAACACATCACCTTTATATCCAATCATCAAACTTCGCAAAGGCAAAGACGAAGCCGTAAAACGTTATCATCCATGGATTTTCTCAGGTGCTATTGAAACAGCAGCTCCTGATTTACAAGCTGGAGACATCGTTACTGTTGTGGATTATAAAAATAATATCCTCGGAACGGGCTTCGCGGAAGCAGGTAATATCGCAGTGAAAATATTGACTTTCGACAACAGAAAGATTGATAAGTTCTTCTGGAAAGAACGTCTCGAAAAGGCTTTTGAACTTCGTAAGTTGATGGGATTGACAGATAACGAACATACAAATTGTTATCGTCTCGTTCATTCTGAAGGTGATAATCTCCCAGGTTTGATAATCGATGTTTATGGAAAGACTGCCGTCGTTCAGGCTCAGACTGAAGGCATGGCTCTCAACGTGAAGGCTATCGCTGATGCGTTAATGACAATAGAAGGTCTCAACATTACTTCCGTTTATAACAAGAGTTCCGAGGCGATGCAACGCATGGGAAAAGATGCTGTGGAAGACGGTTATCTGATAGGTGAAAGTTCCGATGAATTTGTACTTGAAAACGATTCTAAGTTCTTCGTTGACTGGGAAGAAGGTCAGAAGACAGGTTTCTTCCTCGACCAAAGATTCAACCGTGATTTAGTTCGTCAACTAGCTAAAGGAAAGAACGTCCTTAACACTTTTTGTTACACTGGTGGTTTCTCTGTAACGGCATTGAGAGGCGGCGCAAATAAAGTCGTTTCTGTCGATTGTTCAAAGAAAGCTATCACTGCTTGTGAAAAGAACATCGCTCTCAACGGATTCGATATCAAGGAAAATCCTAGCGTTGCTGAAGATGCGAAACTCTTCCTTCAGAATATGAAAAAAGGCGAATTCGACCTTATCATCCTCGACCCTCCAGCATTCGCTAAAAATCATAAGTCGCTGCACAGAGGTTTGCAAGGCTATAAATTTATCAATAACGAAGCGATTAAGAAGATAAAAGAAGGCGGACTTTTGTTCACTTTCAGCTGCTCGCAAGCCGTCGACAAGGCACAGTTTCAAAGCATCGTGATGGCTGCTGCCATCGAAGCAGGACGTAAGGCGCAGATAATATTCCAACTCGACCAGCCAGACGACCATCCGGTTAATATTTATCATCCTGAAGGAGCTTACCTGAAAGGATTGGTTTTGAAGATTGATTGATATTTAATGAATAATGTAGAATGTATAATGAATAATGTTTCATTCTTCATTCTTCATTGTACATTCTTCATTGTACATTCTTCATTCTTCATTAACCCTATCGTTTTCGTCGTAGAAAAACCCTCGACTAATTCTATCGTCTCTACTTTTCCACCTTTGTTAGTTACGATGTCGTAACCTACGATGTCTTCTGCTTTGTAATCTTTGCCTTTGACAAGTACGTCAGGCTGAACGCGTTTGATTAAATTATAAGGAGTGTCTTCGTCGAAGAACATTATCGCATCGACGAATTCCAATGCTGCCAGCACCACGGCGCGTGCTTTTTCATCATTGACTGGTCGCGATGGACCTTTGATTCTTTTTACGGAAGCGTCTGTGTTTAATCCTATTATAAGAACATCGCCAAGGTCTGCGGCTTTAGAAAGATATTCCACATGGCCACGATGCAAAATGTCGAAACAGCCATTAGAAAAGACTATCGTTTTTCCTTCCTCACGCCACAAATTCAACTTCTCTTCAAGAGATTTATCATCTAAAATCTTATCGTAAATCTTTTCTAAATGCTTCATGTTAATATATTTTATAATAATGGACGCAGCAAGCCACGTCCCTACAAAATTCCTAACTCCTAACTCCTAACTCCTCATTAATCGGTTTCCGTCTATCAATAAAGAACATAATGACGTAAGAAATAACGCCTGTTACGAGATAGAATATCATCTGACTTGTGTGATTTATAGTGACAAACGACACAGCTGCGGCTTCTGAGATGCCATAAAATCCGTTTAATAAAAGTATTCCGATGAAGTGATAGACGCCCATTCCACCAGGAACTGGAGCTACGACGCCGAGTGTCGCCAATCCTAATAAAGTGATGGCTTCTGTCAATCCGAGATGCGATGTCTCAGGAAGCATATAGAATGGTAACCAAGTCATTACTACATAAAATCCCCAAATTAATAAGGTATAAAGTATGAATAAACCTTTCTTCTCCATGGTGTAAATCGTCTTGATGCCATCGAGGAAACCATTACATATTGAAGCGATTTTTTTGTAGATTTTGTTTTCTTTTATTATCGCTTTTTTCTTTTTGAAAATGAATATGATAACGGCAAAAAACGCTACTATTGCGAAAATTACGATCGTTCCTAAAACGACATTATTTTTTAATGATTCAATCAAGGGATTAAGCCATGATGTGACTAGGCTTCCGAGCAGATTCCATTGACATACAACGACTAATATCGCCATTGCGAAAAGAATTGCTAGGTCGAGGACGCGTTCTGAGATGACGGTTCCGAATGACTTGTCGAAAGGTATGTTTTCTTTTTTTGTTAATGTTCCGCAGCGTGATACTTCGCCGAGTCGAGGGAAGACCGTATTGGCGAAATATGCTATAAGAACTGACTCGTAAGTCGTTGATACTCTAGTTTTATAACCGAGAGATTCTATAAGAATATTCCAGCGTAAGGCTCTGAAAAATAAAGATATTCCCAGACATGCCAGACTTAGCAACATCCAGGAATATTTTGCGGTCTTGACGTAATCCAAGACTTCAGTGAAATTTATTTTTCTGAAACAAAGCCATAAAAGAAGGATTCCCAATAATAGGAATACGATATATGTTAATGTATTGGAAATCTTCTTATTCAATGCTTTATTATTTTATTGAGACGCATTATGATGCGTCTTTACCATTATAATTTGTTATTTTCTTTAGGGAACACGATAGATGGTTTGTGTTTCTTGGCTTCTTCGAAATCCATTGAGCAGTAGGAAACGATGATGACGAGGTCGCCGACGTTTACTTTATGAGCTGCTGCGCCGTTGATTCCGATGACGCCAGAACCACGTTCACCTTTGATGGCGTAAGTGCAGAGACGTTCGCCATTTGTGATATTGTAAATATCAACGCGTTCGTTTTCAATGATGTTAGCTGCATCTAACAAGTCTTCGTCTATAGTTATGCTGCCGATATAATTAAGGTCGGCTTGTGTTACTGTAGCGCGGTGGATTTTGGATTTAAGAACTTCAATATTCATATTAAAAAATTCTAACGTTATCGATTAAGCGGACTGGACCAAGTTGAAGAGCTACGAAGATACGAGCATGTTCACATTCGTTCCAGTTATTTATAGATTGTAAATTTATTTCGTCTGTGATTTCAACGTATTCAACGTCAAACTCTTTGATTTCTGCATATTTAGCGAGAGCGTATTCTCTCATTTCTGCAGGTGACATTGAATCTTTTTTTGAAACGGCATCATTGAGAGTAGCGAATATTTTTGGAGCTATAGCACGTTCTACTTCATTGAGACGTACGTTACGAGAGCTCATTGCGAGGCCGTCGTTTTCTCTGATGATAGGACATGGAACAATCTCGAGCTTCATATTCAGATTGTTAACCATTTTTTTAATTATTGCGAGTTGTTGGAAATCTTTTTCTCCGAAGTAAGCTCTGTCAGGATTTACGATTTCGAATAATTTGCGGACCACGATAGCCACGCCGTTGAAGTGACCAGGACGGCAAGCACCTTCCATGACGCGTTCGAGGTCGCCGAAGTCGTAATGATCTTCCACTTTTTCAGGATACATCTCTTCGACAGAAGGCATGAAGACAGCGTCGCAGCCTGCGTTTTGGAGTTTCTCGATGTCGAGTTCTGGAGTGCGAGGATATTTCTCTAAATCGGTAGGATTATTGAACTGAATTGGGTTTACGAAAACGCTGCTAACGACAATGTCGTTGTCGTTTTTAGCACGATTTATCAATGAAAGATGACCTTCGTGAAGCGCTCCCATTGTTGGAACGAAACCCACTTTAAGTCCTGCATTATGTTTTTCTTCTACAAAACGTTGAATATCAACGATAAAATTAAAAACCTTCATCTTGTGAAAATTCTTTATTGTAAATTATAAAATTCCCACAAAGGTAATTATTTTGGCAAAATAATAAATGTAAAATGAAAAATTAATTATTGACAAAAAATCATTATTTTTGCAGACGTAATTGGCGAAAGACAAAAGTCTAAAGTCTAAAGGAAATTATTCATTTCAATTATGCATTATGCATTATGAATTATGAATTATGAATTAGGAAAGCCCCTATAGTTCAACGGATAGAACGAAAGTTTCCTAAACTTTAAATCTGGGTTCGATTCCCGGTGGGGGTACAAAAAAATAAAAAAGAAGCTGCTATTTTCGGGCAGCTTTTAAATTATGCGTCTTGTTGTACCTCCAAAAATATTAAGACTTTTCTATCCTTCGCTGATATGGGAAATGCCTAAAGGCGAAAAGAAAATATATCTTACCTTCGACGATGGTCCGCATCCTACAATAACTCCGCAAGTATTAGAAATCTTAAAGAATTTTAACGCTAAAGCGACGTTCTTTTGCGTCGGAAATAATGTTAAAAAATATAAAGATACTTTCGAAATGATTAAAAAAGAAGGTCATTCCGTTGGTAATCATACCTTTAATCATGAGAAAGGTTTAATCACAAAAACCAAAGATTATGTAAACTCTGTCATCGAAGCAGATGCTTTGATACAGTCGCCTTTGTTCCGCCCACCTCACGGACGAATCAAATTCTCTCAAATAAAAACACTTAAAAAAAATCTCAGCAACTCAGCAACTCAGCAACTTAGCAACTCATCACCTCAGCAACTCAAAATCGTGGCTTGGACTGTCATTTCTTACGATTGGGATAAGTCGTTAAGTCCTGAAGATTGTTTCAATAATGTGATAAAAAATGCTGGTGATGGAAGTATCATCGTCTTCCACGATAGCGAAAAAGCAGTTAATAATATGATTCCAGCTTTGACTAAAGTCCTTGAATATTACACTGATAAAGGATATACTTTTGAGAAGTTAGGAGTTAGGAATTAGGAGTTAGGAATTAGGAATTGTTGAGATTGCTCGCCGCTCATCGCTCATAGCAAAAAATCTTTCGTCTTTAGCCTTTCGTCTTTAGCCTTTTTTTATCTTTGCAATTATGAAAAAAATCTATCAATATATATTTAACTGCTTCGCATTCATTTTGATGCTGAGCTTCATGCGTTGCGCTAATGTGGTTACGCCTTCAGGCGGTCCAAAGGATACAATACCTCCTGTCGTTTTACAGTCAGTGCCTGAAAATAAATCGACTAACTTCCAAGATAAAGAAATTCACATCACATTTGATGAGTATGTAGTTTTGAATAATCCTAATAGTAATATTTTTATTTCTCCTCCTTTAGAAAATAATCCTGAATATAAACTTGGTGGTAAGTCGTTGATAATTAAATTTAAAGAACCTTTAAAATCTGATGCTACTTATTCCATTAGTTTCGGAGAAGCAATAAAAGATCTTCATGAAGGAAATGTTTTTAAAGATTATTCTTTCGTCTTTTCAACAGGCGAAAATATCGACACTTTGACATTGGAAGGAAAATTGCTCCAAGCAGCCGATTATAAACCTTCAGCTGATTTCTATGTGATGCTTTACACTGATGATAATGATACAATTAGCATAGATTCTCTTCCTTATGTAAGTAAGCCTTATTACGTGACAAAAAGTGATAAAGATGGCAATTTTAAATTTTCTGGTTTGAAAGACAATGATTATCTTATCTTTGCTTTAAAAGACGAAAACTCAAATATGAGGTTTGATTTGCCAAACGAAAGCATTGCATTTCTGGATTCACTCGTTAATCCAATTCATAATGCACAATTCATAATTCATAATGATTCTTTGGTGAATGACTCTGTAAGACAAGATATTAAACAACAAGAACTTATTACATTGTATACATTTTTACAAGAAGATACGGTTCAAAAATTACTTAAAAAAGAAATAGTGGAAGATGGACTTCTTCGTTTTGCCTTCAATCGTCCTGCTCAAGATGTTAAGATAGAAGTTCTGGAAGCATTACCAGATACTTTTAATATATTCCCTACATATTCAATGAATTATGATACAATAAATTGGTATTTTACTCCTAATAAAGATAGTCTTTTGCTTGCAATTAATTATGATACATTAATTAATGATACAAGTTTGTTAAGCCTTAAACCTCGTAAAATGACAGGAAGGAAGGCTAAGATAGAAAAGACGTCTAAATCATTGGAAATCAAGACAAACATAAGCGCAGGAAAGTTAAGCCCTGAACAGGATTTGATATTCTATTTTAAAGAACCTATAATAGATGTGATAATGCGTGATACTTCTTGGTATTTTGTAGGTAAAGATACTATAATCAATGATTTGCATTTTGAAAAGATAGACTCTTTTGGGTTGAGATATAAACTTAACAAGACTTTTGAACCAGAGAAATCGTATAAAATAATCATTCCAGATTCGGTGTTTTATAGTTTCAAAGGCTTGACCAATGATACTACAGATTTTTCATTCAAAGTGCCTGCATTATCTGAATATGGAAATATTTTTGTAAGTGTAGAAGTACCAGAAAATATTCCTCAAATTATAGTTGAATTGTTAGATGAGAAAGATAAATTGATTGAACGCCAAATAATTACATCAACGACTAAGGTTGAGTTTAAATATTTATCTCCAGCTAAATATAAATTAAGAGCTACCTTGGATAATGATGCTAATGGTCGCTGGTCGCCAGGTGATTATGCAAAGAAACAACTTCCAGAAGCGGTTTATTATCATAAAGATATCTTCGATGTTAAGGCCAATTGGGATATTGATTTAGAAGAAGTCTGGAGCTTTTAAAACTTTAAAATTCTAGAATTCTAAAATTCTAAAATTTATTTTTATAACTGAACATTTTAGAAGGACAGTTGGTTTTTACATAAAAATAAATTTTGTAATTATGGCCACGATTTATGACTTTAAAGCCTTGACTTCAAATGGAAAAGAATTGGATTTCAATCAGTTCAGAGGTAAGGTTTTGTTAATTGTTAATACCGCTAGCAAGTGCGGTTTCACTCCTCAATTTGCAGGTCTAGAAGAATTGAATCAGAAATATAAAAATGCGGGTCTCGTCATTTTGGGATTTCCTTGCAATCAGTTTGCGCAACAAGACCCATGGAGCGACGAGGAAATCAGTAATTTCTGCCAAGTCAATTACGGCGTCACTTTTCAGATGATGAAGAAGATAGACGTGAACGGCGAGAATGCTTCCCCGATTTATACCTTCTTGAAAGAGAAGACGAAAAATATTTTAGGCGATGACATCAAATGGAATTTCACCAAATTCCTTATCTCAGCTGACGGCAAGAAAATCAAACGTTACGCCCCGACAGTCAAACCAAGTCGTCTTGAAAAAGACATCGAGGCAATGCTGTTGGTGACGGTTTGATGTATTGGATTTGAGGGTATAAGGGTATGAGGGATTCCTTAGTTCCTCAGTTCCTCAATTCCTCAATTCCTTAAGTCCTAATTCATATCCTTCTTCGTAGAGTGCTATCAGTTTCTTGCTGTCGCGTTCCATTCTGTCGACTTCAACTGGTTTCTCAGGACGAATGACAACGATTTCGCCTCGTTCTTCCAAAGCTTCAATCATGGAGATTTGTTCGTTGTAAATTCTGTTGCGGTTCCTGATTGCCTCTTGCATCGCTGGATATTGTTTGTAGAATAAAGAAACGAATTTCATGTCTTTTTCTTTCTTACGATATCCTTTGTTGCGAGTGAGAACCACGACGTTATTGTCGTAGCCTAATTCTCTCGCTCTCATAAGTGGAATCGAGTCTGCGATGCCGCCGTCTAACATAGGTTCATCGTCGACGTATGTTATCGGACAAACAAAAGGCAGACTGCTTGACGCTTTCACGATGTCGATGACTCTCTTTGGGTCTTTCTTTTCTTCGTAATAACAAGCTTCCCCAGTTTTGCAACTGGTTGTGACCATCTCGTAATGTTCCTTGCAACTTGCTAGCTTTTCATAATCGTAAGGAATTATCTCATCTGGAAATGTATGAAACAGCAAGTCGAAGTCCATGATGTTTCCTTTTTTTAGGAGATGTTTTATCCCGATGTAATTATATTTTTCGAGTAAGTCGATGTTGCTGAATTTGGCTCTGCCTCTTTGGTTCGAGATGTAAGACAATCCGTTACAAGCTCCGGCACTGACTCCGATGGTATAAGGAAAACGGATGCCATTATCCATGAAGCAGTCTAATACGCCGGAGGTGAAGACACCTCTCATGCCTCCACCTTCGAGTATCAATCCAGATTTATTTGTTATGTTTATCATAAGGCGTTGCCGTATGTTATATCTGTATGAGCCTTTCAGGCTAGAATTGTCAATTGTTAATTTTTAATTGTACATTGTAAATTGTACATTATAAAAGCATAGATGTCAGCTTGTTCTTCAATGACTTTTGATATTGGTTTTCCAGCTCCGTGACCTGCTTTGCTGTCGATTCTGATGATTTTTACATTGTCGCCAGTCTGTGCTTCTTGCAATGCTGCTGCGTATTTGAATGAGTGTGCTGGAACAACGCGGTCGTCGTGGTCGGCTGTCGTTACCATGATAGCTGGGTAGTTTACATCAGCTCCGTTTTGTATTGTATGTAATGGCGAATATGCATAAAGTGCCTCAAACATCTCCTTGCTTTCGTCGCTGGTGCCATAGTCGCTCGCCCAATTCCAGCCGATGGTGAATAAATGATAACGTAACATATCCATGACGCCAACTTGTGGAACAGCAGCTGCGAATAAGTCAGGGCGTTGATTTACAACAGCTCCTACTAACAAACCGCCATTTGAACCTCCGTTGACAGCCATCTTGCTTGGATTGCTGTAACCATTTTCAATAAGATATTCAGCACATGCGATGCAGTCGTCGAAGACATTCTGTTTCTGTAACTTAGTTCCAGCTATATGCCATTCTTCTCCGTATTCGTTGCCACCGCGAAGGTTCATCAAAGCATAGATGCCGCCGTTTTCAAGGAATGGAAGTCTCGATGTTGAGAAACTTGGATTTAAGGTAATGTTGAAACCGCCGTAACCATAAAGCAAGGCTGGGTTGTTGCCGTCTTTCTTCATACCTTTTTTATATGTCAAGAACATTGGTACTTTGGCACCGTCTTTTGAAGTAACGAAGACTTGTTCTGTGACGTAATCTTCTGATTTAAAGTCGATGGCAGGAGCGCGGAACACTTCAGAAGTGTTGTCGTCGATGTTATATCTGTAAATCGTTGTTGGGAAAGCGAATGATGTGAAGGCGTAGAAAACTTCTTTGTCTTTGTAGTCGCTGCTGATGCCGATGGAGCCGAATGTTGGCAAAGCGATTTCGTGTAACATAGTGCCGTCCATAGTGTAAACGTAAGCGTGGTGTGAAGCGTCTTGGTCGTAAGTGACAATCATTTTGCCGTCGGCGAGGTTGATACCAGCGATGACATTTTCACTTTCTGGAATGACTTCAACCCAGTTTTCCATCTTTGGATTATTTACATCAACTTTACAAATCTTGCCTTTAGGCGCGTTGTAATTTGTTGAGATATATAATGTTCCGTCGATGACATCGATTGGGCTGTAACTGTAATTCATGTCGAAGCCGATTTGTTCGAACTTGCCTTTAGGATTTTGCATATCTCTAATCCACAGAGTGTGTCCTGCGCCTTGACCGCTTTCGAACATAAACATATATTTCTCATCTTCAGTGAGCGACACGGTGTGGAAGTAGCGTGGCTGTTCTGGATTTTCGTAGAACAACACATCTTCTTCTTGAGGTGTGCCGAGTTTGTGATAATAGATTTTATGGTTTTCGTTTACGTTGCTGAATTCCTTGCCTTCTTCAGGACGGTCGTATGCGCCATAGAAGAAACCGTCTTTGTACCAAGAAGCTCCTGTGAATTTAGCCCATTGAATGTGGTCTGGAAGTAACTCGCGTGTCGCGATGTCCATGACGTAAATCTCTACCCAGTCGGAACCGCTACGTTGGATGCTGTAGGCCAAATACTTGCCGTCGTTAGATTGGAATGTGCCGCTTAAAGCCACAGTGCCGTCGTCTGACAAAGTGTTAGGGTCGAGGAGAACTGAAGGTTCTTCATCTAATGAGTTTTGAATATAAATGACATTTTGGTTTTGGAGGCCGTCGTTCTTTGAAAATATATAACGGTTGAAACGTTTTGAAGGAAGGCTGAAACGTTCGTAGTTTACGAGTTCGGTCATGCGTTGTTTCAAGGTTTCACGGAAAGAAATCTGTGAGAGATAATCTTCTGTTACAGTACGTTGTGCATTAACCCATTGTGCTGTCTCTGCTGTTGTGTCGTTTTCAAGCCAGCGATAAGGGTCGGCTACTTTTGTTCCAAAATATTCGTCAACGACAGTAATGTCTTTTCTTGTTTCTGGATATTCTTTAACAGAAAGTTTAGTTGTATTTTGACTGCAACCGAATAAGGTAATCATGCTTCCCATGATGATAATTTTAGCTTTAGTATTCATAAAAAATGCTTAATAATTGACAATGTGATTTTTTTACAAAGGTATCATTTTATTTGTAAAAATATTAAATTTGCAAACATAAATATTCCAATAATTTCTTAAGAATGGTTTTCAGTAGCAATGTATTTTTAATATATTTTTTGCCGATATTTCTGATGATTTATTTCATAAGTCCGAAGAAATGGAGAAATGTCGTGCTTCTTATGTTTTCTTTGGTGTTTTATGCTTATGGCGCTCCCGACTTCATACTTCTGCTTGTTGGTTCTTGCGTGGCGAATTTCTATCTGGTGAAGCTAATGCATAAATCTGAAAATAAATTAACTAAAAAAATATATTGCGCTACAGCTATCATCATCAGTCTAGGATTGTTGATTTATTACAAATATGCTAATTTCTTTATTGAGAATATAAATCATCTTCTTGAAGCCTTCGGTTCTCACACAATTACATTTGCAAAAGTATTGCTTCCAATAGGAATTTCGTTTTTTACTTTCCAATCTATCACTTACGTCATCGATACTTACAGAGGCAACAATCAGCCGATGGATAGACTTCATGATTATGTGTTGTATATCATGATGTTTCCTCAACTTATCGCTGGCCCGATTGTGAGATATTGCGACATTGAACAAGAGATACGTCATAGAAATTATGATTGGGACGAGGCTCTACAAGGTTTCTATCGTTTTATAATTGGTCTGTCGAAAAAGATTCTTATCTCTGATGTTATTGGAATACAAGTGGATAAAATGCTTGCAGGCGATATCGCAATGATGGATTCTGCCACGGCATGGATTACTATTGTTGCTTATACAATGCAGCTTTATTTCGACTTCTCTGGTTATTCCGATATGGCGATTGGTCTCGGTAAAATCATGGGATTTCATTTCCCAGAAAACTTCGATAATCCTTATAACTCATCGAGTATCACTGAGTTCTGGCGCAGATGGCACATGACACTCGGCTCATTTATGCGCAACTATCTTTATATCCCTTTGGGTGGTAACAGATGTTCTAAATCGAGAATGTATTTCAATCTTTGGATAGTATTTTTACTATCAGGATTTTGGCATGGAGCAAATTGGAACTTCTTGATTTGGGGCGCATATCACGGAATTTGGCTCGTATTTGAAAGAATGGGTCTTAAGAAATTTTATGAAAAAATAGGGAAAATACCAAGTGTGATAATAACATTTGTAATCGTTGTAGTTGGCTGGGTTTTCTTTAGAATAGAAAGTCTCCACGATGCCACGACATTCATTTCCAGAATGTTTGCCTTCGATTTTAATATGATGGAAAATGTTTATGACAAACAATTCTTCTTTACTTTGATAATTGCTGTCGTATTGTCTTTCATATGTTTATTGCCTTTTGGAAGAAAAATCCACGACTTTGTATTTTATACCAATTACAATAAAATTCAAAATATTATAGTCTGGATATTGGCAATTATAATCTTATTATTCTGCCTCGGCGCATTAAATACCGCTGGCTTCAGTCCGTTCATCTATTTTAGATTTTAAGCAATGAAAATAAATTTTAACAAAATATTATTCATCATAACAATAGTGCTTTTTGGAATTATATTTATCCAAAGTATCTGGCATCCAATAAATTTCAGACCACTTAATGGTGTGACGTATAAGACTGAATTTCCAAAATTGACATTTGAAAGTTATAAAGACAATTCATTCCAGAAACAATTTAATAAATATTCTCAAGAAAATTTTGGATTTAGAGAATGGGCCTTACGCTTTTATAATCAATATCTTTGGTCGTTCTATCATAAGACAAATGCTTATATCGTTATAGAAGGTAAAGATGGTTATCTATATGAAAAAGAATTCGTTAGAGACCATTATCAGAGCTTGATGTATAATCATACCGATGATACTGCGGTCATGATAAATATGTTTGAAACAGAGGCTCTTCGTTTGTGGAAAGTGCAAGAATTGTTGAAAGAACATGACATTCATATATTTGCTAATCTGATTCCTGGGAAAGATGTTATTTATCCAGAATATCTTCCTGAAGGTGTTTATAATGATAAGCCAGATGGTGTACATGCTTATGATTAT
Organism: Bacteroidales bacterium; assembly: GCA_045657145.1. Taxonomy (GTDB): domain Bacteria; phylum Bacteroidota; class Bacteroidia; order Bacteroidales; family F082; genus Limimorpha. Next base: position 27,118 of record JAZOSK010000037.1, read on the forward strand.
TACAAACCGAAGTTTGATGAACTTGGAATTAATTATGTCGATAATGTGACTCATTTCCAGAATATTAAAGATAAAGTGGATTATCCATTATTTCCAAAGACAGGCACACATTGGAGTAATATTGCTGCAACATATGCCTTCGATTCTATTATAAAATATATGGAGGTTTTGGGTGATAGAAATCTTTTGAATGTGCAACTAAGTGAAAAATATATCGATGTAAATAGGAATCCTGATGATGACCTTGAGCAGCTCCTAAACCTTGCTTCTCCTATAAAACCAAATACAAATTATTATATTGATGCCACTGTAATTCCTGATTCAACGGCAGTTAGACCGAAACTCATAACAATAGGCGATTCATATTTCTGGACTATCTCTTACAATATTCCGTTGCATGAAATATTTGAGGAATATCCTTATTGGTATTATAATAGTACGATTTATTTCGATAAACGAAATCACTCTACTAGTGACATCGATTTTTGCATGGAACTTATGTCGGCCGATTATATAATGCTGAACTATTGTACTGTGCAGCTTTATGACCTTGGAAGTAAATTCCTTCCTAAAGCATTGGTTTACTTGTGTTATGACAAAGAAGAACGAAATAATAAAGTTGAGCAGATTATCCGTGATATGAGAAATAACCAAGACTGGTACAACTCGCTGTCTGAAAAAGCTAAGAAACAAAATATCTCCGTTGAGGAAGTGATGCGTAACGATGCAATGTATCTTGTGTATCAACAGCCAGAGTCGTGCTTCGATGATTTGAAAGGTTATAAACTGCCAACAGCCAGAAATGAATCATTATTGGAATATCTTGATACTAATTCATTGGAAGTCAAGATTAACGGAATTATAAAAGCTATATATTCTGATTCCAATTGGCTTAATGATGTGAAAAAGAAAGCTGAGGAAAGAGGCGTTAGCCTCGAAACTCAGTTGCGAAATGATGCTATTTGGATGATTAATAATTAATCGACTCAAGCATTTTTATGTTAATATTTTTTAAGGTCACAGAATGCTCTGGATTCCATAGATAGTCTTTGTCTGTAGGCCTTAAGTATATTTCAAAGTCAATATTTTTAAAATCTTTAATATTAAAGACTTTGGTAAATTCTAGCTTGCATACTTCATTAGTGTGGTGCTCTTTACCTATGAAATTTTTGGAAATATTGTCGAAAGCCTTGATTTTTTGTTTGTCATCGTGGGTTAGGTCTATTCCCAAATTGATGAACTCATCTTGCCAAACCTTGCCAGTATATATCACATCTGCTGTCATGATGATTTTTATTTCTTTTGACGATGTCTTGATGTCGTCTGAAATTATTCTGACAGATTTAGGTCTTTTAACGCTAGGCTTTTGAGGTAATGATGAACAATACACAGAATCAATGTGATATTCGTCGATAATCTTAAATTTACTTTGAGGATATAAAGGCTTCTTGCTTATCTTGTTGTTGCTATAAGAATAATTGTCGGCATAAATTATGGCTTTGAACTTCTCGTCAATGTTGTCTATTATTTCTTTGTCGTGAATCTCTGCAAGTCCAAGATTTTCTTCGATGATATATGCTTTCTTCTGTTTTGAGAATGTGTAATAGTAATTTTCAAAAATTCCATCGAAGATAGTTCTGGTATATCTTAAGAAACAAGTTTTTAAGTCGCAATGGAAGTCTTTTATTGTGTCGAGTTCTTCCCCGACCCAGTGAATTTCTTTAGGTGTCTTGAGATTGTAATTATCTCTGAGTAAAGCATTTAAAGTAGGAACGATGTCGTTATGTGAGACGATAGATTTAAAATGTGCAGTATTTTTCAACATCGGTGACCAGATAATCAAAGGCACATGGAATGCGTCTAAAGGATTGCTGGAATGTGTGTTAAGGCTATGGTCGCCAGTGATGACAAAAATGCTATTATCTTTATCGTGTTGCTGGTATCTCTCAATGAAATATTTTAATGCTTCATCAGCATAAATAGTGGCGGCAAGATGTCCAAGAATATCGTCTTTCTTTTTTTGCTCTTCTGCAGGAAGTGTCGAGATAATTTCTCTAGCCTTGTTATAATATACTTCACTTCTCTCTTTGTCATTAAGCCTCAAATAGTTGTCATGTTGTGAAACGGTCATGAATAAGTCGAAATAAACTTTGTTGGCATCGCGTTGTTCTATAATATCCAAACTCTTTGCAAACATTGGCTTGTCGTGATAGCCCCAATATGTGTAATCAAGATGTTTGTTTTCTTTTTTACGACTATCTTCAAGAAGAGGTGTTAGGAAATCGACTTTTTGAGATACTAAATAATCGTAGACTTTGTCGAAGGAATAATCTCCTGCATAGAAAGTACGTGTCTCATAACCATTGTCTTTCAATACGCTGAACAAAGAATTATATTCTGGAATGTTACCGAATTGGAATCCTTTTAATCCGTGCGGAACAGAGCCTGTGGTGGCAGGAACGGCGCCGAAACTGCGTGGCGTAGTCGATAAACAATTGGTCCATAACAATGAATGTCGTGATAATGAATCTAAAAACGGAGTGAATGTGTATCCATATTCGTTGACACCAAATAAATCTGCACCTAAAGATTCAACTACAACAAAAATGATATTCGGTTTCTTGTCTTGTGCTTTAAAGAAAGGTCCTAATACATTATTAATATTGTCAATTCTTTCTAATGGATATTGATTGTCTGAAATTTCTCTTTCTGGAAAAATAGATTTGTATTTTTCAATTTTTTCTTCGTCAAATGTTAACTTAGATAAAACAATATCAGTATTTTGTGTTTCTTTGTCCATAAAACAAGAATAGAAACAATACCAGATTTTGTTTACTGAATTATCATTTTGATTCGGTTTTATGACAAAAAATAACGGAATGGAAATCAACATTAACAATAATATAACCTTGACTGTTGGCTGTTGGCTGTTGGCTGTTGAACTTTGTCTTTTGACAATCTTATAATTAATGAAAGTAAATGCGATAATGAGCAGTATAGCTGCTGCAATCATCCAGAAGTTCAATACGCTTTTTACCGTAGTGATGGTTTCCCATAAAGGACGTTCAATCAATTCGTTGCCCATCATTAGTCCAGTGCTTTTATAATAAAAAATCAAGCCTATTTCAGAAATGATGATTATGGAAAATAGAATGGAACAGAAATAAAAAGCTATTTTTTTTGAGAAAATAGAGATAATGTTAAAAATAATAAAGACGCAGAAACTCAATAACAAAGATGCGATGAGATTGCTATAAATCATTTCTGCAATAAAATTTAATGTAATAGAACCTGATGAAAAAAGTTCAAAACCTTTAACGCAGAATAAAACTATTGTAAAACAGATTGTTAGTACAAAAAATGATTTTATTGATTCTATATATTTTTTCATGATTATTATTTGCTAGCTTTTATAAGAACCTTGATGTTGTCGAGCATCATTCTGTCTTTTGAAACATTTCTTAAATATATTTTTAATTTTTCACCTTTGTAACTCTTGTCTTTTGAAATCATAATTCTGTTGACAAAATGTTCCAACTCGCCAGTGTTAAGATTTTCATTTTGCAATGAAACCAGTGGCACAGCTTGATAAAAGTCGCCTATAGTATATATCAAGAGAGGAAGTTTGTTTTCTGTATATGATTGTAAATCAAAAGAAACAGAGACAATAAACTTGGTGTAGTTGTCTTTGACTTCCAGATAAGGATATAAAGATATATATTCTTTGTTTTCGTCAAAATAGACGAATTTGTTTTCAAGAGAGTCAATTGTTAACTCATTGAAAATCTTGTTTGTTGTGTTGTCGATGTCGAAAAAATATTCTGCTATATCTACAAAGTTTTCGTCTATATTACTATTTAAGAAATTGTTTTCTAGGGCATAGCCGCTTAAGAGATTATAATCGTCGAGTTCTTTTTTAAGTTGTTGATATAAATCTGGATTATCGACGGAAGTAAGACGTAAATTATTGTCGATTTTATAAAGTCTTTTTCTGCATAGGAAATATTCATTGTGCAGATAATCAACGACATCTCTGTTGTTAAGCATAAAAGCTTGCTTTACTCTGCTTCTGAATTCAGCAACAGTATCTAAAGAAGAACCAAGCCAGTGACAATATTCGTCAACTTTATAGTCATAATTATTTGACAGATAAGCATTTATTGTTGGAGTTATATCGTAATGAGAAACGACAGCTTCCATTTGTTTATCTTGTTTAAGTAGTTGAGAATGAATTATAAGTGGCACGTTGAATGAACGCAATACATTACCTGTGTTGAGCATTCCCATTCTGTGGTCGCCAGTGATGATAAAAATGGTATTATCGTATTTGCCAATTTCCTTATAAGAATTGATGAGGTTCTTAACGCATTCATCCATATAAAGATAACAAGCGAAATTGTTGATGTTCTTAATGATATTATTTCGTTCTTTTGTGCTAACGCCATCGCTGTTTTCAAGTATCAGTCTTGCTTTTTGTTCATATTTTTCCTGATTTTCTAAAATGATGAATGGCTCGTGAGTGCTCAGCGACATGATGATGTCAACGAATGGTTTTTCATTATCTGCTGATTTTCTGTTATTTATAACGATGTCGAATAAGTCTTTATCATCTAATCCCCATCTGTTGTTTTCACGCATCAAGTTGTATATTTCTTCATCAATAGAACCTTGTTCAGGAATGAATATTTTTTCTACATTATTAGCTTTCAGGAAGTTATCGTATCTGTCATTGTCTCGATAACAACCATAGTAATAAGAAATATCGTAATTGTTTTTCTTAAAATCTTTTAACAAAGAATTGTGTGGAGGCATTGTGTTGTAACGATGAGCGAAGCCTTTTTTGCCGTGAGGTGTAGAAGCGAAAATTGTTGGAAGCACGCCGAAAGTTCTTTCTGTTGCAGCTAGACAATTCTTCCAATAGAGACTCTCATTTTTCAGACTGTCGATGTTTGGTGTAAAAGAAATCGTTGGTGTTTCGGCTCCTGTAAGACTTTGACCGAGGCTTTCTATAATGATGAAGACGAAATTAGGCATCGTTTCTTTTTCTGTCTTATTCAAGAGTGGTCCTAAAACATCTTGATAGTCAGCCTTTCTGTAAAATGGATAGTCTTTATATGGATATTTGAATTGTTTGTTACGCTGTTGATATGAATTTGTAGCTTCTTCGATCATCTCAAATCCAGTGTTGTTGTCTGTATTTTTTTTATTGAGATAATCGTAGATTTTTATGAAAGAATATGAAGGCTGGTTTGTGGCCAATATAAAATTTGCATGAGTTTTTACAAAACGTTCTTCTCTGACGATTTTGCTGTAATTGAATGATATAGCGACTGTTAAAGATGCTATAAAAATAATATAAGCTACAATATTACCTATTTTTACTTTCTCCCATAATTTTGAAATTAAGATGCAAAGTGCTAGAGAAATGATGAAATATAATACTGGAACTATTGAAAATGAAGATGATGACTCAACGGTTCCCTTTAAGCCTTCAACGGAATATGCGAAAATCACATGGTCTAAAGGCATCGTAAGGTTACAGAAGTATTCTGTTAGGAGTGTTGATATTATCGCGTAAATAAAAATTAAGGTTTTATAAACTGTGATTGTTGTCTTTGGGAAAAAGTAATGAAATATTAGGAAAATAAGTGAAAACCAAGCAATGAAATGCGATGCTAAAAGCAAGTCGTATTTGAATCCTAAAATTATATTTGCGAATTGAGAAATCTCAATGTTGATGCGAGTTGTCGTTTCAATGTAAAATATTATTCTAATAATTAGCATCATCAACAATAGCAGAATGTTGAGATGAATCCATTGTTGTATGCTATTTTTAATTTTATCAATCATGTCGGAAAGTGAAATTATTTGTTATCTCTTGGAACTTCATCAGCTACGAGTAGTACTTTTGCTTTATCATCTTGATTTACAAGCTGAATATATTCCGCTCTAACATTATTATTGTTGTTGATATACCAAATCAGGACTTCTGTGTCTGGGAAAGAATCTCTCATGAATTGATATTGGTAATGATAGCCAGAGATTGTTGTTAAGTTATAATCGGATATGGTTTTACGGATTTTGCTAGTGTGTTTTTGAATATCGTATTTGGAAGTTTGTTGAGGGTTGAAGTCGTGGATATAATAACTTGTTGGGTAGCCTGCTTCCGCAAAGATTGTCAAGTTGGGAGCTGACATGCTTTCAACTATAAGATTATCTTTGTTGATTTTATATTTTGAGCAAAGTCTGTTGAGTTCGTTGATAGCCTGCAATTTGTTGTTGCGGTTTAGGTTTTTGAAATCGAGCCAGAGACCTAAATTATTGGCGTTTTCGACTTCATCTAGCCAATGTTCAAGAGTGACGGGCTCAGGTTCTAATAATCCACCGCCGTGAAAAACAATGAAAGTGTTTAGTGAGTCCAAATAAGTTATATCTATTTCTAAACCAGTATATTTATCTTGGAAATACTGAGCTTTTTGGATGTCGTTAGCACGATGCAACCATATTTTTTGAGATTCAAATCTATCTTGTCTTTTTTGACAAGAAAAGCAAATGATACTAATAATGATAGATATAGTTATTATTATAGATTTTCTCATTTGTATGTTGCATTGATAATATGCAAAGATATTGATTTTTTCGATAAAAAAAGTGATCCTCGAGTTGGAGAATCACTTTTGTTTGGTATTTAATTGATAATTATTTATTTCTTAACGAAACGTTTAACTATTTCACCATTAGTTGTATTTATTTTAACAAAATAGATACCTGAAGTCAAGTTTGAAACATTAATAACATAAGGTTGGCGGCTGATAACTGATAGCTGCTGTTGTCTTCCAAAGATGTCTAAGATTGTAACATTTTCGACATTATTTTCTGTCTCGATGTAAAGTCTGTCGTTGACAGGGTTAGGGTAGATGTCGAGTGTTTCAGGAGTTGTTGTTTCATCGATGCCAACGCTTGGTTCACAATCGATTGCATATTCGAAGAACATAGGCTTTTTCTTGAATGTTGTGTCGATGTCACCGAAGTTAAGTCTGTATAATTCTTCGTCTTGGAAGATGATAGTGAATCCTACTTCTTCATCCCAGTCGCCAGGGACCCATGTAAATTGGTAAGTGTCAGGGCATAAGTCGAGTTTAATTATTTCAGGGTTGCTTGGTTTGCCGCCATCTGTTAATTCGACTTTATATTCGATGTCGCTCAATGAACCTTTGATGCTAATGTAACCGAAGTCCCAGCCGTCTGCCACTTTGTCTCCGTATTCGTAGTCTGTTGCTAAGACTGTAAGCTCGCATTTTTCATTTTCAGCGCAAGCATAAATGGTAGGTCTTACGGTATTTGATATTTCTGATAAACATTCACCATTATTATAGCTAGCTCTTACAAAGAATTGATATTCACCAGCTTCTAAGTTATCAAAAGTAAATGTTGTTTCAGTGATGTTATTTGCTAAAGGTGCGCTTGTGTAGCTTGTATAGATGTTGTAAGTTACGTTTTCTGCATTTTCTGGAGCTTCCCAATTAAGGACAAGATTGTTGTAGCTATCTTGTTTGATGTTGTAAGTCAAGTTTTTAGGAGCTTCACATGCTGTGTTTTCGACTGTTAAAATGAAAGAACATTCTTCGCCATTGATAACGCCACCACCGATGAAGGTTTTGCCGTCGGCGGTTACGTTTGTAATGCTATAAATTTTCCAGTTTGCAGCTTCTTCGATGCCGTTGTGTACTAAATATTCTGTGAAAGTCATCAATTCACCGCCGACATAAGCGAAGGCGTTTCTTTCGATAGGAGAGCCTCCGTCAGAATGACCGAAGGCGGTACCATTATCTGTTATACAAGTTGCTGATAATGAATTGCCTGGTTCTAGAGTATTTGTTATTTCGACGACTTTGTTATTAGCTATGTCTTTAATGAAACATTTGCTATTTAACAAGTAGCCACAGACATAATTGCCGTTATGAGATACATTTAAAGCTTCGCCGAAGAGGTGAGGGAATCTGTATATTTCACCATCAATCCAATAGCAAGGAGTCCATTGGCCTTTTGTTTCATGAGCTGCGAAACCAGCTACTACTTTACCATCGTCACTGATTGCGTTAGGTCTTGTTTGTGAAGAAACTCCGTTAGATATTTTTTTGTAGCCGTTGTCTCTTGTCCAAAGATATGATGATGTACTCCAGTCAGGATATATTTGCATAACGCCTACGACATTGCCATCGTTTGTCATAGACCAGGCTCCGTTATAGTCGGTGGCACCTGGTTCGCTTGAATATTCTGGCATGTCAGGGTTCATTCCTAGGAATTCCCATTTTTTTGTTTTAGGTGACCATAAGCCTCCGACGCTAATGCCTAAGCCGTTTGTGTAAGTGCCAGCGACGATACCATTGTCAGATACGGCGTAAGGGTAACCACTCATTGCAATGATGCCAGTAGAATCTGACCAATAATAGCCATCTACAGCACCGAATCCTTGTATTACGACATGTTGTTTGTTTTCAGAAATGTCGTAAGGCCAGTTGTAGCTATTGAGGATTTTTATAAGTGTAAAGTTTTCGTTTCTGTCAATATTTACGCTAGGTGTTGTTGTGTTTTGTGCTCTTAAACTGAGACCGCATGATAGTGCGAAGAATAGCACTAAAAGTAAAAATTTTTTCATAAAATAGAATGTTTAAAAATAATAAAATGAAAATAGAATCATTAATTGCTCGTTTTCAAATTACTGAATAATAATTCAATACGATTGGCAAAGATAATCTTTTTTTTGAATAAAAAAGATATTTTTGAGTTGTGATTAAATAATTTTAAACGGCTATATTATTTTTAAACATTCAATATTTACATATTTCGTTCGACGAAGCGCCAATTTATAAGTTGCCAGAATTCGTTTAAATAAGCTAATCTTTGATTTTGCTGGTCGAGATAGTAGGCATGTTCCCAGACATCGCAGGTGAGAAGCGGTTTTAATCCTTCGTGAGTGAGTGGCGTTTCTGCATTGCTTGTCTGCATGAGTGATAGTTTGCCATCTTGATCTTTAACTAGCCAGAGCCATCCTGAACCGAATAATGTAGCGGCTTGTTTGATAAATAGCTGCTTGAAGTTCTCGAAGCTTCCGAAATCGCGTTCTAAGGCATTGAGTAGCATCGGTTGAGGCATTGAATCAATGTCTGGCGTCATGCAATGCCAATAAAAAGTGTGATTCCAGACCTGAGCGGCATTGTTGAAAATGGAGCCTTGACTATTTTTTATGATTTCTTCGAGACTCATAGTTTCATACTTGGAACCTTCTATTAAATTGTTGAGGTTCTTGACATAGCCAGCGTGATGCTGTCCATAGTGAAAATCAATGGTTTTCTGTGAGATGTGAGGTTCTAAAGCATCTCTTTTGTACGGTAATTGTGTTAGATTTATCATAATTGTTGTTTTTTTATGTAACAAGAAATTGTTAATAATTGTTCGAAAAGAGTCGTTTATTTGATGTTCAAAAATTATATATTTGCAATATGAAAATTTATTTTATCAACGGAATTGATGTTTTCGATGATAGCCTTATCGAGAAATGCTTGTCTTTCTTTCCTACATGGAGAAAGGTTAAGATGTTGAATTATAAATTTTTAAAAGGAAAGGTACAGTGTGCATTAGCATATTTGTTATTGATACATGCTTTGCGAGAAGAAGGCATTTTTGATGAGATGCCAGAATTTTATTACGGAGAACATCAGAAACCATATTTGAAAAATTATCCAGATTGGAATTTTAATTTTAGTCATTGTAAAAATGCGGTATGCTGTGTTTTGTCGCGAGACGAAGTGGGTGTTGATATTGAAGAAATAAAGGAATACAAAGAAGAATTAGCTGCATATGTTTGCAATGAAGAAGAATTGAAGCTGTTGCATGATAGTGATAATCAGGCAGATGATTTCTATAAATTGTGGACACGTAAAGAAGCTGTGTTTAAAATGTTGGGCAGTGGAATAACGAAAGATATTAAAAATGTGCTCAACAATGGATTGTCTGTAGAGTCTTATAAAATAGGTGATGTGTGGCTTTCTGTGTCTTATACTAAGTAATTAGGTGGTTGTTAATATTTTAGATTTAAATGTTAATAAAATATAAGATTTCTGATGTTTTGTATTAGATTGTAATTGGTTAATATACAGTTTATTATTCTTAATTTAAAAATTATCCGTTTTTTATACGACTAATTTATAGTTCCCATAATATCTTTGCATTGTGAAACTAAAAATTAAAAGATATGGGAACTTTAGAAAATTCAGTACAATTGATTGGGCGTCCTGGTATGGATCCTGAGGTTAAGGTTTTAGGTAATCGTAAAAATGTGAGATTTACTTTAGCGACACATGATTATACATATAATGATAATCATGAATTGGAACAGACTACGTCGTGGCATAATATAGTGGCTTGGGGTAAGACGGCGGAGCAGGCGGAGAAATATATTAAAAAAGGCAAGCGTATTGCTCTTGAAGGTCGACTGAAGACCAGAGTTTATGAAAAAGACGGTAAGAAAAATTATTTTACAGAAATTACGATGAATGAATTTCTTCTGATAGATCACTCAAGTAATGACGAACAGTCAGGTGATACTTAATAGTTGACATAAATCTATGTTGTTTCATAAAGTATTTTGAGGTTTTTGGTTGGTATAATGCCTCTTTATTATGAGTGTTCTTTTTTGAATGTTTATTTTTAAAGAGGCTCTTATACCTATGGTAAAAAACGTTACCTTTGTAAGTCAAAATGAAAAAAATGTGATTATGAAGATAGTGTTTTTGGAACCATTAGGCTTGTCTGTCGAAAAGATAGAAAGAGAATGTGATAATTTAAGAAGATTAGGTCATGAAGTAGTTATTTATGGCGATAGGTGTCCAGATGCTAATATTGATAGAGCAAAGGATGCGGATATTGTCGTAGAGAGTAATATGCCATTGCGTAAAGATTTTTTTGATTCATGTCCTAATATCAAGATGTTGTCAATAGCATTTACTGGTTTGGACCATATAGATATGGAAGAATGTGAAAGGAGGGGAATATTAGTTAATAATGCGGCAGGATATTCCACAGAAGCAGTTGCAGAAGAGGTAATATGTATGATGATTGGATTGTATCGTCATGTCATAGAAAATGATAGGATAACACGTAGTCGTGAAGGCTTGCCAATGATGCCAGGAAAAGAGATTGCGAATAAAACTGTGGGTATAGTTGGTTTGGGTGCTATAGGACAAAGGGTTGCGAAATTGGCTCAGGCGTTTGGCTGTAAAGTAATAGCATGGAACAGAACTCAGAAAGATATAGATGGAATTACCATGGTAGATAAAGAGACGTTATTTAGAGAGTCTGATATACTAACATTGCATATTGCGCTTAATAACGAAACTCGTAATTTCGTGTCTGCAAAAGATATTGCGTTGATGAAAAAAACAGCAATAATCGTAAATGCTGCAAGAGGTCCAATTGTAAATGCAAATGATCTTGCAGAGGCATTGAGGAATTCAGATATAGCAGGAGCAGCAGTAGACGTGTATGATACAGAGCATCCTGTTAGTGAAGATAACCCATTGTTGTCAGCTCCAAATACAATGCTTTTGCCACACATTGGTTTCGCGACAGAAGAGGCGTTCGAATTGAGACTGGGAATAGTTGTTAGAAATGTAGAAAATTATTTGTCGAATCACAGAATGTAATGTGTCAGAGTTGAAGGTCGGAGTTTGTAAATAGAACATAAGTTATATGGTTAAAAAGAGAGTATGAATTGATGTAATTCAAAAAAAGTAATTTTTTTATTTGATAATATAAAACTAATTGTATTTTTGCAACATAAAACACCCCGAATGATTTTATATTGAAGTTGCTTCAAAGCAGATCTTAGCAGGTCTGATAGAGCGTAGATTACTTCTCCTTGAGCGAAAAGTGGTATTTTCATAAAAAAACAGAGGAAAAGATATAAGGTCATCACTTGAATTTAGGTTCAAGTGAGGGGTTTTTTGTAAATGCGTTTTTCTCTCTTGGTTTTTAGTATAATTTAATGATACCTAATTTTTTAAACAATTGTAAAAAATGTTATTTTTGTCTCTTGTTTAAAATTTATTCTATTGCTTCTCCGTTTTTTAAGGAACAGATTGTGATGGTATAACAATTAATAAATCTAAGTATGGGAAAGAAAGTTATTTTTATGGTGTTATTATTGGCAATCGCTAGCAATGTTATGTTAGCAAAGTCGCCAGTATTAGATTCTCAAAAGGATTATAGGAATTCCTTTAAGATAACATTCTTGTCGTGGATTTCGGGTAGTACTAAACTTTCGTATGAGAGATCTTTCCCAGTACTGCGTCAAAGTGGAGAATTTTGCGCGAGCATTATCGGAGCTGGTCGTGATAAGTATCAAAATGACCCTAAAGGTTATACGATGCGCTATGCCCATAAATTTTTCTTGAATGAGAACCAGAAAAAATCATTGATGGGGTTTTATCTTAGACCAGAAATTGTTTATTCACACTATTATTACAATAGCAGTAGAGGTGATGGACGTACGCTTTCTAATAATACAGCATTTCTTGGAACTGTGGGCTATCAGTATGTGTATAAACGTTTTTTGGCCGATTTTTGGGTGGGAGGAGGTTATGCTGCTGGTACTCCCGCAGAGACGTATTATCACCATGGTTTTGAATTATGGCACTATTTTAATACAGAGAATACTAATATAGCCTTGAGTTTTAGTATACGTTTGGGTATTTGTTTTTGATAATTTGCAAATAATATATTTAGATGATACCACAAGACACTATAATGAGCATCATTGACACTGTTCGTATAGAAGAAGTTGTCTCTGATTTTGTCAGCCTTAAGAAAAGAGGCGCCAACCTTATTGGGGTTTGCCCTTTTCATAAGGAAAAAACACCTTCGTTTATAGTGTCGCCGGCTAAAGGAATCTTCAAATGTTTCGGCTGCGGTAAAGCCGGCGACTCTGTCCGCTTTATCATGGAGCATGAGCATTATTCATATCCTGAGGCATTACGTTATCTTGCTAATAAATATGGTATCATAATAGAAGAAAAAGAACAGTCACCAGAAGAACTGATGGCTCAAAATGAGCGAGAGAAAATGTTTAACATAAATACTTTTGCTCAACAGTATTTTTCAAGTACAATGAAGGATGATGACGAAGGCCAGGCTGTTGGTATGTCATACTTCAGAGAACGTGGTTTCCGAGATGCAATAATAGATAAGTTTCAACTTGGATATTGTCTCAACCAACGTGATGCATTTATTCAATATGCCCTGAAAAATGGTTACTCGAAAGAGTTACTACTGAAAATAGGTCTCGCTTCTGGTAATGAGGACAGGATGTATGATAGGTATCAAGGCCGCGTCATCTTCCCAATTCATAATCTGACAGGAAAAGTCATCGGTTTCGGAGCTCGTATCTTAAGCGGCGATAAAACAAAAGCTAAATATCTTAACTCACCAGAGTCGGAGATATATAACAAAAGCCAGACTCTTTATGGAATCTATTTTGCTAAAAATGAGATAAGCCGCCTCGATGAGTGTATATTAGTCGAAGGTTATGCCGATGTGCTGAGTATGCATCAAGCTGGTATCGAAAATACAGTCGCAAGCTCAGGAACATCATTGACAACGGAGCAGATTCGTCTTATCAGTCGTTATACAAAGAATATCACAATATTATATGATGGCGACAACGCCGGCATTCATGCAGCTTTACGTGGAACTGATATGATTCTTGAGGAAGGAATGAATGTCAGAATTGTGCTGTTGCCTCCCGATGAAGACCCGGATTCTTTTGTTCAGCATCATCCTATTGAAGAAGTTAGAGCTTATATTGAAAATAATGCAAAAGACTTCATTAGCTTTAAAACACAGCTACTTCTTAAAGATGCAGCCAATAACCCTATCAAAAAAGCTGAAGTCGTAAAAGATATAGTCAATACGATTTCTGTTATACCTGATGCTATTTATCGTGCTACATATATCAAAGAATGTAGTCGTCTGATGGATATGCCAGAACAGTCACTGATGAACGAGCTGAATAAGCAACTTCGTGCTAAGGTAAGAAAGAATAATCCGTTACAAGGAAATCAAGAGCTTATTGTAGAAGAAGTTAAGACTGAACCTCAGAATCTGAATGTCAATACTGTTCCAACAGGATTTTATCAGGAACAAGAATTGGTGAAGCTCCTTCTGATGTATGGCGATGCTGAAATAGATATAGATGGTTTAGATGATAATAACGAACCTATCATATATAAAGTAAGTGTGGCGTCATTGATTGTCGATGACTTGAAAAATGATGACCTGTTATTTAAAGATGAGACGCATAGAAAGATATTCGATATTTTTGACAGAGCATTAGACGAAGGACTGTTGCCTAAAGAACAATATTTTGTATCGCATGAGAATTCAAATATATCGGAATTGGCAGCAACTCTGTTGAGCTCTCCATATAAACTCGATGACTGGAATAGAAAAGAGATAAAAGTTAAAACGGAAGAAGATGTCTTGTCAAAATTGGTTGTTACTTCAGTGCTGAGATTTAAAGATATGGTCCTTGATGAAAAGAGAAATGAGTTGACACGACAGATTATGGAGACTCAAGATGTTGAAGATCAATTTGCACTTCTTGTTAAAAAGAAAAAACTTGATGATTTGAGGATTAAAATAAATCAGGAATTGGGAATAGTTATTGCGAATTGATTTTTGACCTAGACCTTGTTTTGTGCATCGACTTTGAGGGAATTAATAGTGCTTAAAAAAAACTTTTATGGCTGACGTTTCATCGTCAAAGGTTTAAAAAAAAATCGTATCTTTGCCGACTCAAAAAAGTAATTTTTCACATTAACATGAACAACGAAGGTAACAAGGGCAAACGTACTCGTATTGCTACAAGAAAGACTGCCGGTGTACGCAGATTCAGTGAAGAAAGATTAGAGCAGTTCGAAAGAGAACAGGCATCTCGCCGCGATGGCGATAGTGAAAGACCAAGAAAGAGCTTCAGACCAAGAAGAGACGATGACAGAAAAGAATTCGGCTTCGGTGGCAGAGGCAAGAAATTTGGTGATAGACCTGTTAGAGAAAGAAGAGATGAACGCGATGAGAATCGCAGCTTCAGAGGTCAAGATGAACGTCGTCCAAAAAGAGGATTCGGTGAAGACCGCCCTAAGAGAGGATTCGACGAAGGTCGTGACAATGAGAATCAATACGGCAATCGCCGTAACGCTAGAGGCGCTGCTCGTAACGAGCGTAGCTTCGAAAACAAAGGTCGTCGCGATGACAGACCAGAACGTAAAGGTACTGAACGCCGTGGCGGTGGTGGCTTCAAAAGAAGAGAAAAAGATCCACTCTACGACAGACCAAGAGCTACTGGACAAATCCGTCTTAACAAATACCTCGCCGATTCAGGTATCTGCTCACGCCGTGAAGCCGATGACCTTATCCTCGCTGGCGCAGTGTCTGTGAACGGCGTAGTCGTAACAGAATTGGGTACAAAAGTCAATACAACCGATAAAGTGGTTTATGGCGGAGAAACTCTTAACCGCGAAAAACTTCGTTATGTACTTCTTAACAAACCTAAAGGTGTTATCACAACATCTGACGACCCATACGAACGTCATACTGTTATGGAACTCGTAGAAGGTGCTTGCCAAGAACGTATCTACCCTGTCGGTCGTTTGGATAGAAATACAATAGGTCTCCTCCTTCTTACTAACGACGGTGACCTCGCTAAGACTCTCACTCACCCAAGCCATGAAGTGAAGAAACTTTATCATGCAACACTTGATAAACCTCTCACTAAAAACGACTTGATGAAGATAAGAGAAGGCCTCGTCCTCGAAGATGGTCCTATCGAAGTGGATGCTATCGACTGGGTCGTTGATGATCCAACAAAACGCGAAGTGGGAATAGAAATCCATTCAGGTCGTAACCATATCGTCCGTCGTATATTCGAAAGCCTCGGATATGAAGTGGTTAAACTTGATAGAGTGATGTTCGCAGGACTCACAAAACAAAATCTCCCTCGCGGTCACTGGAGATTCCTCACACCATCAGAAATCAGCATTCTTAAAAGAATTAAATAAAATTTAAGGCGTCATTCGACGCCTTTTTTTGTCCACGAATTAGCACTAATAAACACTAATTTTTGGCAACTTCATCTAAGTTACTGAGATTTTAATTTCTAATAAAACTATACATCAAGTAGTGTCCTTAATATTTCATACGACTTTATCTCTCTTACATTATCAGCATGAAGTTTATAATATGTCACAATGGCTTCTAATAAGTTACGTCTTGTAGCGTTGTTAATAGTTAAGTCATCATTGTTCGGCTTGCATAGTTCATAGAAGCGTTTGCTTAATTCGCTGTCGATTTGATATATGTCGTTGTGGTATGTTTTGAAATTGCCATCTAATAAATCAAAACTAGAGCCTTCGGAATAAGTGTCAATGTTTGGATAAAAACCAAGGTATTTGCTTAGTCTTAGTGCAAATATTATAGGAAAGTTGGCATAATCAGAAATGGCATCATCGAGCCATAACATAGAGTTGTGGATGAAGTTGAAAAGCTCTGTGTCGCTCTCGCTTTCGCTGATAGACTTAGATAATAATTCACTGACAAATATTATGATAGTCGATTTTTTGATGTCGGTGCTAAGAGTCTTATAGTAATGTGATAAAGAAATCTCTTTGATGAATCCTAGACTGTTAGTGCTAGTGTCTGCTACAATGTCAAGCAGCGTCATATTTTGAAAAAGAGCGGCTTTCATCTTTGACTTTTTGCCAAAGACACCTTTTACCATAAACGACTGTATCCCTTCTTCTTCAGTTAACATCTTTACTACAAGGCTACTGTCACCATACTTGATGCTCTGAAGTACAATAGCTCTGCTCTTGATGGTAGTCTTTGCCATTACATTATGAGGATTTTTGTCGCGAATGTCTCTTTGCCGCTTTCGTCAGTGATAAAGACAAGGTAAATGCCAGGAGCTACCCTGTCGCCATTGATTGTGGTACAGTCCCAAACAGCTTGGCCTCCTTCTGAATAAAGATGAGTGACAAAAGCTCCATCAACGGTGGTGATTTTAACTAATGAGTTGGTTACCAGATTTTTAATTCCTACTAAGCCAGAATAACCTTGTCTGATAGGATTTGGATAAACAACTACATCCGAATTCGTCTTCTTGCCCTCAGTAGCAATACCTCTTAATGAAATGATACCTTTGTCGGTGCCAAAGAAAATGTCACCGTATTTGTTGATGGCAATGTCGTTAATTGTATTTGATAATAAAGGACTATTTTCTTGTGTGAGGTGTTGATATTCAGTTAGTCCGTTGTTAGAAATATGGAATGCTCCATTCTTGGTCCCAACCCATAAATTGTTTGCTTCATCAATGCAGATTGATAAGACTGACTCCCCAGAAAGAAGGTAATCGGCTTGTCCTGAACCATCGTTCCTTGGAACTAGAATCCTTGATGCGTCATAATTCATTCCTTGTTTGAAGATTCTTGAACTAGAATAAAATTGTGCTAAGCCATCGTTCGTGCCTATCCAAACAGTTCCATTTTTGTCTACAGCCATACAGTTCGCTTCAGATGGGAGCCCGCCTTCACCTTTGTTTTTACTTATAACTTTATACTCATCGTCGTAAGGATTTGAAATGGTGTTGTTGTCGTTGAAGACGATAAGGTTTCCATCACGATTTAAAATCCATTTGTAATTATTATGGTCAACCATAAGACTGCTGGTGCTGGCTAAACCAATATTGAATGAATACCAATCATTTGATGCTGTTTTTACCGATAGCATATGATCAGTTCCGCTGTTGGCAACCCATAAATTATTTCTGCTGTCAAAGTCCATGCCGGTTACATATATGTAATCATAGCCATTCAACTTTCCGAGACTGCTGTTTTTGTCATTATAAATGTTTTTTAACTCAAAATCTTCAAACACAAGAATGCCCTTATGGAATGAACCTACATACACTTTTGAATTGTCAATAGGGTCGATGGCAATAGTAACTATATCTGATATTGTATCAAAAGCCTTTGTGTTTGAGCTGTTTATATTGTGCCATTCATTGTTGGTATAATAAAATACACCATCTTTTATCCAGTTTTTGGCCCATATGCTAGAATATCCTCCTGGTGCTACCCATAATTGTTCGCCACAGGTCTTTAACTCAAAAACGTTATTGCTATAAGGTCCGTTGAAGACAATAGGATCACATGACTTTCCAGGGGAATATTTGTAGATGCTCTTTCTTCTGTCGGCAAACCAATAGCTGTTGTCATTCCTATCGTAGATACAATCAAAAGGTTCTGTTTCGAAACTATAGTATGTGTGTATGGTTTGGTTTTCAGTGCCATATGCTGTGATTGAATAATATGATGATATCAAAAGTCTATCATCATAAGCTCTGATACTTCTGATGTTCGCATTAGAAGTGGATTCATAATAATCCCATTTTTCTCCATCATATACGAATAAAGTGTCTGTTTCGTATTCATATCTAGAGTAATTGGCAAATATCTGATTGTTAAATGTTTCTATTTCTGAATAGTTTAAATCTGTATGTATCAGTGTAGTGTCCTGAGTCCATTGAGAGAAATCGACGAGATTTTTATTTTGATAATCGGCATAATATATACCTTCATTCGTTGCTGCGTAAAGTTTGTTGTCGTATAATGTTATATCGTTGACATTCAGATAAGCATCGTTTTTGCTTAACATGTAACTGTCTTTTATTTCCATTTTGTTAAGGTCGATGACGACGATGCCGAAATTGCAACAAACATAAGCCTTGTCTTCAATAAAATAAACATCATTGATACTTTTGTCTCCAATGAGTTTTTTGTTTTTTATATCATTAATGTTGAAAATATTTTTGTCTTTATCTATTATATCGATGTTCGTGTTGGTATATCCAATGAAAATCATATCAGTATTAGGATTGTATCGCATCACGCTAATGCCGAAATCTGATAACCCATTGACTTTTGTTAATTTGTTTATAGAGTTATCGCCAGTATTGTAATAAAATATTTCGTAAGGTGTTGCAGCATAGACAATTTTACCTACTTTTTCAATATTGATAACCTTCAAACCTGGAGTGTGTGTTGTCCATTGATGAATAGTTTTTTGTGCGTAAGATGTTATGCTAAAAAATATTAAGAAAAACAGAATTATATGTTTGCTTAGTTTATTCATAGTGCTTATTTTAAGTGTATAACTGATATGATATATATTTTATTTTTTGACTTTTAATTTTTAATGGAGATTGTCCATTTTGAGAAGTCTATTTCCGACTCGGCCTTGTTTTCTATATTGTTTGGCAGTGACGGAAAGAAATCTATTTTGGTAATTTCTTCAACTTCATCGACGGGCATGGCGTATGTTGCCATAGGTTTTCTTCCGCTAATGTTTTCATAAACGAAACCTATAGTATGAATTTTTCCATTGTCTTCTTGCAATAAAACTTTGAAAAAAGCTTGTGGGACAACGACTTTATTTTCGCCTATTGTTGTTGAGGTATCGTTCACGATAGGTCCGCATACCACGTAAATATTTCCTTTTTGAGATGCTAAGTCGCGGACTTGTTCTTCGAGGTCTTTCCATACGCCTCCGTTTAGGTTAGGATTTTGAGGACAAATATTTGAAAGATAAAATGATTCTTTCATGACTTGTTCGTCCCATTTCATGTCGGCTGCTGGTGCCATGTGGCCTCTGTCATAACCAGAATATTTGTAGTCGTTGGTTGTAGCAGTCTCGCCTAGTGGCACCATGGGGTCTGGCTTGAATCTGTCGTAACGAGGCACTTCGCCTTGAACTTCCCAAGCGGTAAGCTCGTAGGCAACCCAATTAGGAATCTTCCAATCGTAATTATATGAGACAGTGTAGCCTTTATGTGTAATGATTCTGTCGCTTCTTTCCTCCGTGATGCTCGGAATTTCAATATTATTTAAATCTATGTTTTGAGCAAAACATAATGATTTACAGAATAAAAAACACAATAAAAGGACGTATGTTTTCTTCATGACTTTTTTTTACAAATTTAAAAAGAATTGTTAAAAAAATTAAGATATAAGTTTTAATTGTTAACAAAAAATAACTAGGTAATAAAAATAAAAAACATTATTTTTGCAATGCGAAAATTTTAATAACATAAATAATATCAAGATGAAAAAACTTATTTTAATTCGTCACGGAGAAAGTGAATGGAATAAATTGAACCTTTTCACAGGTTGGACAGATGTTGATTTAAGTCCTAAAGGTTTGGAAGAAGCTTTTGAAGCTGGTAAACTCTTGAAACAAGAAAACTATAAACCAGAATTATGTTTCACATCATATTTAAAGAGAGCTGTTAAGACTTTAAATAACGTTCTTGATGCTATGAATATGGATTGGCTTCCTGTTCAAAAAAGCTGGAGATTAAATGAAAAGAGCTACGGCGCAATCCAAGGCTTGAATAAAGCTGACACAGCTGCTAAATACGGCGACGAACAAGTTTTAGTATGGCGTCGTTCTTTCGACGTTCAACCTCCTGCATTGGAAATGAACGATCCAAAAAGCCCAAGAATGGATGCTCGTTATGCAGAACTTACAGACGAACAAATTCCTTTGACAGAGTCATTGAAAGATACTATCGAACGTCTTATGCCTTATTATAACGACGTGATTTTAAAAGCTTTTGAAAACCACGATCAAGTTATGGTCGTTGCTCATGGCAACTCATTAAGAGGTATCGTTAAGGAACTCCGCGGAATGACAAATGAAGAAATTATTAAGTTCAATATCCCAACAGCTGTTCCTTACGTATTCGAATTCGATGATAATATGAATTTACAAAACCATTTCTTCCTCGGCGATCAAGAAGAAATCAAACGTAAAATGGAAAGCGTCGCTAACCAAGGTAAGGCTAAATAAATTTACAATTAACAATTGACAATGAGGAATCGTTGGGTTATACCTGATATTCATGGTTGCTCTAGAACCTTGAAGTCTTTGATAGAGAATGGTATAAATCTATCAAAAGAAGACTCTGTTTATTTTCTCGGCGATTATATCGACCGCGGAAATGACAGTAAAGGTGTTATCGATTTCATCATGAGTTTACAAGACTCTGGCTATGATATTCACTGCCTTAGAGGCAACCATGAAGATTATTGTATCAGAGCTTGGGAAGCCGACCAAAAGAGATTCTTATTCCGTAGCAAAGTCGAAAAAGATTGGAGAAAAAATGGCGCTACTAAAACATTGTTGAGCTTCGGCGCCAAACGTCCTCGCGAAATAAATAGATTCTATATCGATTGGATGAAAAAAACTGAATATTATATAGAACTTGATAATTGTATCTTAGTGCATGCAGGACTGAACTTCAACATTAGCAATCCTTTCGATGATGCCTTTAGCATGATGTGGATCAGAGATTTTAAAGTCGATAAAAATAAAACAAACGGAAAAAAAATCATACATGGACATATCCCTGTTGAGATATCTTTGATAGATCTGTTTAAAAATAATAGTTACGACTTTTTACCACTCGACAACGGCATCTATTATAGAAATAAAGATGGATTCGGTAATTTATTGGCTTACAATATCGATACTGAAGAAATTGTTATTCAACATAATCTCGATATCGAATATAGTCAGAGATGAACCCTTACGTAAATATTCATACTCATCGTTGCAATTGCATTGATAGTAAAGAATTTATTGAGATACAAAACATCGATGTCGACAATATCGTCGATGTCGATGTTTCTCATTTTTATAGCATAGGAATACATCCTTGGAAAGTCGGATCTGAGGAATTGAGGAACTCAGGAATTGAGGAACTTAGTGACTTGGAGTCTCGGTGTCTAGGTGACTTAAATGTCAAAGCAATAGGCGAGTGCGGACTCGATAGAGCTTGCAATGTCGACTTTGAAATTCAGAAAGAAGTATTTATAACACAAATCGAATTATCGGAACAAATCGCTAAGCCTCTGATAATTCATGCGGTTCGTACTTATCCCGACATAATATCAATAAGAAAAGAGACGAAAGCAAAACAAACTTGGATAATACATGGATTTCAAGGCAATGAGCAATCGGCAGAACAGTTGTTAAAACACGGAATTTATTTGTCACTAGGTGATGTGTTGTTTAAAAACGAAACTAAGGCAAAACAGTTGTTGCAAGTTATTCCGACAGATATGTTGTTTCTTGAGACCGATGTGGCAGAGAGAACTATCGTTGAGGTTTATGAGAAAGCGGCGTCTTTGTCGGGCATCGAAATGGATAAGTTGCGCAACGATATTTTTAATAATTTTGTAAAAATTTTTGGACATATATGAATTGGAATTCGAGAACACAGTTGTTAGTAGGAGAGGAAGGCGTTAAGAAATTAGCTGATAGTCATGTACTCGTTGTTGGTCTTGGTGGAGTTGGTGCATATGCCGCTGAGCAGTTGGCGCGTGCAGGAATAGGAAAACTCACTATTGTAGATTGTGATACTGTTAATGTGACAAATAAAAACAGGCAGCTGCTGGCTCTCGATAGCACCATCGACCGTCCAAAAGTGGAAGTGATGGCGGAACGTATCCGTGACATCAATCCTGATGTAGAAATAGTTGCCTTAAATCAATATCTTAAAGATCAATCGATTATCGACTTGATGGAGCAGCCTTTCGACTTCATAGTCGATGCTATTGACACACTCGCACCTAAGGTCTTTCTCCTGTATTATGCTGTTCAGAATAAACAAAATATCGTCAGTTGCATGGGCGCTGGCGGTAAGTTCGACCCAACAAAGATAGAAATTGACGACATCTCAAAGTCGCATAACTGCCGTCTTGCGTTTTATATAAGAAAAAGACTCCATCGACTTGGAATACGCGAAGGAATAACAGTGGTGTTCTCCCCAGAAAAAGTCGCGGAAAGTGCAGTGTCGATAGAAGAAGCTACTGAAAATAAAATCGCAACTGTGGGAACAATATCATATATGCCAGCTATATTCGGTTGCTTCTGCGCTTCACATGTTATAAGGGATATTTTAAGTCGATAAGACTATAAGACTATAAGTCTATAAGACTATGAGTCTATGAGTTTTTAAGGAAAATCTTATCGACTTATTGACTTATCGACTTATCGACTTATCGACTCATAGTCTTAATCACCCTGAAACCAAGAATACCAAATCGTCTCTCTCATCTACTTTTCTTTCGATGGTGGAGATGAAGTGCGTGCGACGCGTGGTTTGCTCTAGTAATGACTTCGCTTCCTCAAACTCACCAAGTTGACGATATATTTCGATAATATCCAAATTGATAGCCTCGTATTCTTCGTCATTAGATGTGTAGCGTAGTTTATATAAGTCTATTAAAATCCTAAGATTTTCATTGAAATACTCACGACATCTGTTGAATAGCTCGATACCTTCCAAGATCTTCTTTCTGTTTCGATACCAAACTTTTAGACTCATCTCTTTTGATGTAACAGCATCTATGTTGATTTGATGTCTATTCCTTACAAAATCATTGAACGCCCACCACATGAGACGTCGGAAATAAATCTCCTGGTCGATGTTGTAGTTGCTGTTATCCAAGAAATTTCGATAATGGTTTATCAATGCCATTCTGCCTTTGTTACTCACAGAATGCACTCCGTAGAAACGCCAACTATTCCAAGTGTAGAATGTTTCTTTTGGTCGTGTTTTACTGATATATGGCTCCTCGTATTTCTCCACCCATGACCAGTGGCTGCAAGCTGGACATATTATCATCTTCTGGTTTTCAGTGATATAACCATCATTTAATATCTTGCCGTCAGAATATAAAATCGACTGATTCACCATCGATGAGATAAGTAGATGTCCTTCCATCCAGCATTTGCATCTCGGACATTGAATATAAAATGTGTCGAATTTTATCATGAGTGTTCTTTTTTGTAAATATATTATTTTCTTCCAAAGTCGGCAGGTATTTCTCCCCAGATTTCAGTCCTCCATTTGTAGATAGGAACCCTGAAACTATTTGTTTGTAGCCAGTTCTCAGCCCAGCGTATCAAGTCAAAAATGGCTTTGTTTTTTTCGTTTTCAACGATTTTAGTCTTGCATATTTTTTCTCTTACCCATTTTTGTGCATTGACAGAATCAGAATATATAGGGTAGTTGAGTTTGTTTTTCTTTTGCCAAGCGAGACAATAAACTATAGCGAGAAACTCTCCGATATTGTTAGTGCCTTGTTCATAAACTGGGCTCTTAAATAGATGTGTGCCTGTTTCAACAAAGACACCTTGAAATTCCATCTTGCCAGGATTGCCAGAACATGCTGCATCAACAGCAATGCTTTGTCCAATAGGCCTTTGACTTTCAGGAAGACTCTCGTACGACTTTGCCGCTGACTGTTGACTGCTGGCTGTTGACTGCTGACATGATGCTGCGTATCCATCTTTGAAAGCTTGTTCTGCGCTAGCTCTATCAGGGAATGATTTATACTGAGCACCTTTGAAACCTTCAATCTGCATTTTGCAAGAGTCCCAGTTGCTATAAACGCCGACTTGACGGCCGTTCCATACTACATAATATTTATTCTTAGCCATTCTGCAAAAGTAACAAAGAAAAGCATACTTTTTTTGAAAAATAAAATAAAAATAATTCAGGCATTATAGAGTGATGTCAACTGAAATTTATCGCAGTCGAAGAGACCTTTGTCGCTGAGTTTCAGTGAAGGTATCACTAATAAAGCCATGAATCCCATTGTCATGAATGGGTCGTTGAGACTAGACCCCAGGCTTTTTGCTAAATTTTTAATTTTTAAATAATCATTAGCCACCTGAAATGCGTCGTCGTTTGTCATGATGCCTGCGACTGGTAATGGCAGACATGTTTTTATGTCGTTGTCACAGACTGCCAAACCTCCTTTATTTTCGATTATCATATTGGTAGCCATTGCCATTGATTCGTCATCGCAACCAATAATTACGATATTATGGCTGTCGTGAGCGACGCTTGACGCAAGGGCGCCTCTCTTTAAACCGAAGTTCTTGATAAAGCCTATTGCAATTTTATTATTTTCATAACGATTGACGACAGCTATCTTCAAGATGTCGTTATCAAGGTCGCTGACGAGACTACCATCGACGGATTTAGCTCTGCCGACAAGTTTCTCGGTCAGAAGTTCACCTTTTATAACACCTATTATATTAACGTCTTTTTCTTTGTCCTCGACTCTGAAGTCGTTGGCAGTGACTTTTTCCGCAACGAAGTTATTTATTGTATCGACAGATGTTTTCGGCAATAATGACTTCCCGTTTTCTGCTACCAATTCTCCGTTTATATAAGTCTTTAAGATATTGAAATCATTAAAGTTGTCTATGACGATAAAATCGGCTGGGTCGTTTTTCTGAAGCATTCCTACTTCAAGGTTGTAATGTAGCTTTGGATTTATGGTAGCGGCTTTTATTACATCTAGGATATTGTAACCTAAGTCGATAGCCCTTTTTGCTAATACATTGATATGACCGTTGATGAGTTCGTGAGGATGAGCGTCATCGGTGCAGAACATCACATTTTCTGGATGTTCTTTGATGATGTCGATGAGTGTGTTGAAGTTTTTTGCTGCGCTACCTTCACGGATTTGTATCTTCATTCCGAGGCTTGTTTTCTCGCGGGCTTCTTCTAATGATGAGCATTCGTGGTCGGTCGTTATTCCAGCGGCGCAGTATTTTTTTAAGTCGTTGCCGCTGAGGAGCGGGGCGTGACCGTCGATGGGTTTGTCATGACGTCTGGCGGATTCTAGTTTTTTTCTCACTTCATCATCATCATAAATTACGCCAGGATAATTCATCATCTCGCCAAGGTATTTTATATCATCAGAAGAGAGAAGTTGTTCGATGTCATTCGATGTCAAGGTGGCGCCGGCTGTCTCAAATGTCGTAGCAGGCACGCAGCTCGGCGCACCGAAGTAGAATTTGAACGGCGATTTTTTCCCTACTTCAACCATATACTTCACGCCATCAACGCCTAATACGTTGGCGATTTCGTGAGGGTCGCTGACAGATGCCACGGTGCCATGCGACACCACGAGGCGCGCAAATTCAGTCGGTACTAACAACGAGCTCTCGATATGCACATGCGAGTCGATGAAGCCTGGCATGATGATGGGAGCGGGGACGAGGTCGGGAACAGGGTTAGGGTCGGGAATGAGGTCGACGATTTTTCCATCGTCTACGAATACTGTTCCTTTAAAGATGCATGAATTAACCACATCAACTATATTTCCACTGACTTGAAATGTTCTATTTCTCATAATATTTTTATGTTAGTTAGCAGTTCAATGCTCGTTGCCTTTGCGTTAGGGATTGGAGCGGCATCCTTTGCGAGCGTAGCGAGCAAAGATATAGCGGAAAGCCCGACGGCTTTGCCGGAACGCCCAAAATAAATTGAAAATTGAAAACTTAAAATTGAAAATTAACTTTCCATTTTCAAATTTCATCTTTCAATTTGGATATCGCTTCTTGCAAAATCTCGTCAATAGGTTCATAAAGCACATAAAATGCTTCATCGCCGAAGACGTCTCTCGCCACATAAGCCTTGAACAATGGTTCTGAAAGTTCTCTTGCCTTGTCTTTATCTGCTTTGTTTCCAGTGATTTTCTTTTCTTCTGTACGACGCATCAATTCATCGAACATCGCATCTGTGAAGACGAAGTTTTTATTGAAGTTTTTGACATCGCCATAATTTAGAATGTCCTTGCGATGAGAGTCGGCATAGTCGAAAGCATATTGGAATAATATTCCGCTGTTTGCCATTTTGTTAAAGAAATAATGGCTGCTGTCGTTTTCAAGAGGCACGTAAATGTCAGGCATGATACCGCCACCGCCGTATACTGTCTTTCCTTTAGGTGTGATATATTTCAGAGAGTCGGCGAAGTGAATGCTGTCGATATTAAACATCTCGCCGCTTTCATAGCGAGAATATTCTTCAAGGAGATATTCTTCTTTATTGCCTGTGAAAGGCTTTTGTATGCACCGTCCAGTTGGGGTGTAGTAGCGAGCTATTGTAAGACGTAATGCGCCGTTTTCACCTAGGTCGAATTGTTCTTGCACGAGGCCTTTACCGAATGAGCGGCGACCGATGATGATGCCTTTGTCATTATCTTGCAACGCGCCTGCCACGATTTCGCTTGCGCTGGCAGAGCCTTCGTCGATGAGAACCACCACCTCTTTGTCTTCCCATAATCCTCTATGACGTGAGAAGATATATGATCTTTCGCGATGTTCACCTTCTGTATAGACAATCAACTTATTATCATCTAAAAGTTCGTCAACGACGCCAACGGCTTCTCCTAAATAACCTCCAGTGTTGCCTCTTAAATCGAGGATGAGTTGGGTCATGCCTTCGGTCTTGAGTTTTTTTACAGCGTCGACGAATTCCTTGTGTGTCGTGGCTGAAAATTTCGTCATCTTGATGAAACCAATATTATCGTCAATCATATAAGCGACATCGACGCTATGTGTTGGAATGACGTCTCTGATGATTGTAAAGTCGAGCAACTCTTCAACGCCGCGACGTTTTATTTTGACATCGACTTTCGTTTTCTTCGGACCTTTAAGAAGTCGCATCGCGTCTTTATTCGTGACTTTTGTTCCAGCGACGAGAGTGTCACCTACATATACGATTCTGTCGCCAGCCATAATACCGACTTTTTCAGAAGGGCCGCCTTTGATGGTATTGATGATAGCAATGGTGTCTTTTTCTATACGGAAGGAAACGCCAATGCCATGGAAGCTGCCGTGAAGATTGTCGTTTACTTCATCTAGCACTTCAGGCTTGATGTATTCGCTATGTGGGTCCATCGACTCAAGGATATGAGTGACCGCTTTGACCTGAAGGTCTTTTATATTTATGGTGTCGACGTATTCATTGTCTATCAAAGAAAATACATCATTGATATATGATAATTCGTCATTGCTTTTTGTAGCAGAGACGATTCCATTTGACTTTGCAATATAAACGCCAAGCAATATTCCAGCTGCAAGAATAGCGGAGTATATTATCGGCATGAGAGGCTTGTTTTTCATAGATTAATGGTTTAAATGTATTTGATAAAAAAGAGACGTATCAATGATGCCTTTATTATATTCATTAACACGCCTCTGTATAATAGTTGAACATTATTAATTGTTCATTCTACATTCTTCATTCCACATTCTTCATTCCACATTTGCACTCGACAATTGAAGTTCTGCGCCTGCTTTTTTGAAGAGACCTTGTAATACAGTTCCTGGACCTACTTCTATTACTTCTGTCAAACCGTTAGCAATCATATTGCCCATTGTCTGAGTCCAGCGTACTGGAGATGTCAATTGTGAGATAAGGTTTGCTTTTATTATATCTGGAGAAGTGACGGCTTGGCCTGTAACGTTTTGATAAATAGGGCATATGCCTTGGTTGAATTTAGTGTTTTGGATAGCTTCTGCGAGTTTTACGCGAGCTGGTTCCATGAGAGGGCTATGGAATGCGCCGCCAACTTGAAGTGGAAGAGCGCGTTTTGCGCCAGCTTCTTTTAAAAGTTGACAAGCGACTTCAACGCCTTTAAGGCTACCTGAAACTACTACTTGTCCGTTGCAGTTATAGTTAGCAGCGATGACTATTTCGTCTTTTATAGAATTACATATTTCTTCTATTTTGTCGTCAGCCATGCCGATGACGGCTGCCATTGTACCAGGGTTCTGCTCGCAAGCAGCTTGCATAGCATTGGCACGTGCTGCAACAAGACGTAATCCGTCTTCAAACTGAAGTGTGTTGTTTGCAACTAATGCAGAGAATTCGCCCAAAGAATGACCAGCAACCATGTCAGGCTTGAAAGTGTCACCCAACATTTTTGCTAAAATAACCGAATGAAGGAAAATAGCAGGTTGTGTTACTTTTGTCTGTTTGAGGTCTTCTGCTGTGCCTTCAAACATAATGTCTGTGATAGAAAATCCGAGGATGTCGTTAGCTTTGTTAAACATATCCTTAGCCTTTGGGAATTTGTCATAAAGATCTTTTCCCATTCCAACAAATTGGGCACCCTGTCCCGGAAAAACGTAAGCTTTCATGTATAGTTTATAGTTTAAAGTTTATAGTTTAAAGTTTATAGTTTAAAGTTAATAGTTAATAGTTTAGTTCATATTTATTAAATCAATTATGCATTATGCATTATGAATTATGAATTAAACTTAATCTCTTGAGTTACCGAAGAATCTCAATAAATATAAGAAGAGGTTTAAAAAGTCGAGGTATAATGTTAATGCTGCGTGTATTGTTATCTTTGCCATGACATCGCCGTCGTTAATACCTGCGTTACCGATTTGTTTAATTTTTTGAACATCGAATGCTGTCAATCCAGTGAAGATTAAAACGCCAGCAATGCTGATGATATAGTCTAATTTTGCACTGTGCATGAAGAAGTTGACTAAAGTAGCGATGATAATGCCTATCAATGCCATGAAAAGGAAAGAACCGAATTTTGTCAAATCGGTGCTTGTGGTGTAACCTACTACGGCCATCACGCCGAACATACCTGATGCGATGATGAATGTTTTGAAGATAGATGCCGATGTATATGCCATGAAAATGAAGCTGAGACTCATTCCCATAAGAATAGAATATATGACATATAAAAGAACTGTGTTTTGTACCGACATTCTATTTACTCCAGCCGACATTGCGAACACTATGATTAAAGGTGCGAATGTCACAATCCAGCCTAATGCTGATGTCTTGGCGTAACCTTCTGGTGTGACTGTAATCAACATGCTCATCAGGTTTTCGCTTGTGCCAAATAAAAATGCAGTCGCTGCTGTCAAACCAAGTGCTGCAAACATCCATAAAAATACGTTAGAAACAAATGATCTTGTCATCTCAGGTGACATCACTCGTTGGTTGTAGTTGTCGTTAAATTGATACATATTTTTAAAGTTTATAGTTTATAGTTTAAAGTTTATAGTAGTTGAAAGGGTTTAGTATAAAAGTAGAATGTGTACACTATAAACTACTCTACACCCTACACTCTACACTCTACACTCTACACTCTACACCCTACACTCTCAACATTCTTTTTAATGTAAGTTCGATCCTATCAGTTGCAAGAATTCTGCTCTTGTTTCGCTTCTTTCAAATGCACCAGTGAAATCTGATGTCGTTGTTACCGAGCTTTGTTTTTGAACACCACGCATGCTCATGCACAAATGTCTTGCTTCGATGACGACAGCTACACCAAGTGGATGCAATGCTTCATTGATGGCTTCCTTGATTTGTGTAGTAAGCCTCTCTTGAACTTGAAGTCGTCTTGAATATGCTTCAACAACACGGGCAATCTTGCTCAATCCTGTGATATAACCATTTGGTATATAAGCAACATGCGCTTTGCCGATGAATGGTATCATGTGATGCTCACATAAGGAAAATAATTCGATGTCTTTTACAACAACCATCTGGCGATAGTCTTCCTTGAATTTTGCAGAAAGCAAAATCTCTTTCGGATCCATAGTATATCCTTGTGTTAAAAATTGCATCGACTTTGCAACACGCAAAGGTGTCTTTTCAAGACCTTCTCGAGTGATGTCCTCGCCAAGTAACTCTAAAATCGCCGCGTAATGTTCTTGTAATTTCTCTAATTTCTCAGGATTAAACTTGTCAATCCTTTCGTAACCAATAATCTCGTTATTCATCACCAATTATTAATTTTTATCTTCACAAAAATCTCAAAAATTAAAACACAAATAACATAACAAAAATGAAGTAACAAATGTTGGTACTTTCAGATTTTTTGAACTTTATTATTTCTTGTTTTCAACTTTTGGAGCTTCTGTATTGCCCATTTCACATTTGCCGATAAACTTAGCTCCGATTTCTATGTAAAGTTGTTTTGTGGTAAGTTCACCTTCAACGTATGATGTTGATTTCATTGATGTCAATTCGTCAACAATAAGTTTTCCTTTTACGTGGCCAGATAAATCTGCTTGTTTGCAGAAAATGTCACCTTCGATGACGCCATTTTGTCCTAAGACAATCTTGCCTGTAGACTTTAAGGTGCCTAAAACTTTTCCATCTATTCTGATGTCGCCATTAGATTCAATTTCACCTTTTATTATAGTGCCGTTTCCTATAATGTTTCTTGCAGGACTTTCGTTGTTCATAGTATTGTTTTTTATCATTGTTATTGATTTAAAAATTCTATATACTCATCGACGTTCTTATTGCTGAAGAATATCGGATAATTGCTTTTTGATATTAAAAGGACTTTATAATATTCTGGTTTTATTCCTCCGAAGAGATAATCTGACAAGAACATAGCTGTCTTATAATCATTTGCCTTAGATTCATTTTCAAACTCTTCAATCGTGATGACAGCTTCTTGTTTGCCAAACATGACATTATTGACTTCAAGTTGCATCATTCTGAAACTGTCTTTGTTGAAGTCGTTAAGACGAACCTTTAACGGATTGACTCTTACGTTTTTGGTATTGCAAATAATCATTACGTAATGTTTTTCATTAGGATCACGTGTGTAAGGATATTCTTTTTCAGGTTCTTTTTCTTTTTGACGAGCACTTTCTATAGGAAGGCCTAAACTATACATTTCATTGGCTTTCAAAAGGATATCTAAAGCATGCGGTTTAATGCTGCTAGTAGGATATTTCTGAATGAGTCGATATAAAGAATATGCCATAGTGTCGACGCTCTGTATTTTGCCTGCTGAAATGGCATCGAGGAACTCAAAACGAGGCATCAGCAATGTGTCGTTTGGACATAGCATACGAGCTTTGTTCGCGTTAGCTCTCACTTTTTTGAATTGTCCGTTTTTGTATGCTTCAAAAGTCTCAGCATAAAGATTCGACGACTCTTGGCCTTTCTCCTTTTCCTTTACAAAATGTTCAGGGTCAATGATGATTTTTGCTTGATTCGATTCTGGATATTTTGCAAGTATTTTGTCCTTGTAAATGTTTGACTTACTATCGTTATCTTGAGACTTATACATCTTGTAAAGATAATACCAAGATGATAATTCGTATTCGTTTCCTGGATAACGCTCGTTTAATTCGGTAAATGAATTGATAGAATTGTTATAATCCTTCAGATTGTCGTAATAGATATAGCCTATATTATTTAAAGCTTGGAGAATCTGTTTGTTAGCTTCTCTTTTTTGCTTTTCAGAGAAAGGCAATTGTTGCAGGTAATAACCAATGTCTGTTGGTTTATATTGTGCAGTATCACTTGCACTCTCATTCTTACGTTCTTCTAACAATTTTTCTATTTCTTCATCTGTAAGAGTTGCTAATTCTTCTTCGGAAAAATATTCAAGGAGTTCATTTTCAAGAGATTCTTCTTCTGACATCATGCTTTTTTTGTTGCTGATAAACCAGAAGTCCTCAAGGTTTCTGTTGCCCCATTTGTTTCTAAATTCTGTTGCACCGCGTGTTAAAGAAGTCTGATTATAGAAATACCACGATGCTGTTGGTCCTGATGTCAATGGAGATGACATGTTTGGATTGGCTAATTGGTCTCCTCCTAGAAGTGCTAGTTGTTCCTGAAGCTCTTTCTCTTTTTCAAGTCGTTCTTGTTCGGCTTTATATTCTTCAATAACGCCTAAAATTATCTTGTTTCTAGATACAGAATCCATCGAGGCTAGACGTAACAAGCTGTCTTGCAGTTGATACGTTGTGAGATTGTCGACTAAATCGGACAACAGCACTGATAAATTAAGGAGGCTGTCATATTCAGGGTAGCTTCTGTCCATCGTCATGACGACAGTGTCGTAATAAGCCTGTGACAAGACATAGTCTTTGTTGTCGAATAACATCGATGCTACTTTAAGCGAAGATTTTACTTTCTGTCTGTTGTTGCTTGTACTTGTAGCAACAGATTTTCTAAGATATTTAATGCCAAGTTCTTCGTTGTTTTTTCCCAATGCTACATCTGACATTGCATAGAATATTCTGTCTTTATATTCTATATTTTTCGAGTCTTTAAGCATTTTCCAGAACATCTTCATGATGTCTGTAGTGTCTTTGGAGTTATGACATTTTGCAAGGTTCATCTGGGCTTCAAATGTCATCTCATAGCCTGGGTGTTTCTTTATGACGGATTTGAATTGTTCTGTTGCTCTTGCATTATCGCCTTGTTGTTCATATATTTGACCTAATATGAACATAGTTCTAGCTCTAGTGTTTTTCTTAAGGTTTTTTAATAAAGCACTCTTGAGATATTTGACGGCGTCATCATATTTTTTTGTTTTGATATGATAATCAGCCAAAACCAAGTCGAGGTTGTTTCTTACATATTTCGGCATCTTGTCGTTTTCCGATGTGGAAACAATCAACGATTGTAAAATAGATTCTGCTTTTGGATATTGCTGTGTTTCAATATAAGTCTTTGCCAACCAAAGATTTGCAACATATGTAATCTCGTCGTCCTTGTAAGAATTTGCAACATAATCGAATGTACGACGAGCAGGAATATATTCTTGTTTGTAGAAATTTGCCTTTGCCATGAGAAGATAAGCGTCGTCAATCCATTTGACATATTCCTTGCCGTTGAAGTACATGGAATGTCGCTGAATACATATCGATGATTTCTCAATGGCTCTGTCCATCTGTGAGTTAAGTGATAATGCATTCTCTTTGGTTCCATAATTGAAGACAGGTAAAATGCCAGTGTAATCATCTTTTACGTTTTCCCTCAGCATTTTTTCCCCTTCTTTGGCACTTTGGTCACCATTCCACCAGACGTTGTAACGGCTTGTCATATTATGATAAACTCTTCTGTTCCACTTGTTTTTCTTTGTAGAACAAGAAGTTAGCATCAATATCGTTAAAACAGCAACGATGATTCTGTATCTGTTATTTCTGATTTTCAACACTTTTCTTACAATTTAAAATCTAATCGAGAAATATAACTCTTTTTTTAGCCTTTTATTTTTTGATTTTCTTCCAAATATGCAAAAATAATAATAAGACTTTATATATGAACTTTTTTTATAAAAAAAATAAAAAGAATTACAGAAAACTCGTAATTTTACAGCACGAAAAAATAGTTATCATGGATAATTTTGTAGTATCGGCAAGAAAATATAGACCAATAACATTTGATAGTGTAGTTGGACAGAAAGCTATTACTTCTACTTTACAGAATGCTATAAGGACCAATACTTTAGCACAAGCTTTCTTGTTTTGTGGACCAAGGGGCGTGGGTAAGACGACATGTGCTAGAATCATGGCAAAAACCATAAATTGTATGAACCCGACAGCCGATATGGAGGCTTGCGACGAATGTGAATCATGCAGAAGTTTTAACAATTCAAACTCGTTTAATATATATGAGTTAGATGCTGCTTCAAATAATTCCGTCGATGATATCCGTAACCTGGTCGACCAGGTAAGAATACCTCCACAAGTGGGTAAATACAAGGTGTATATCATAGATGAGGTTCACATGCTTTCTCAAGCTGCTTTCAATGCTTTCCTTAAGACTTTGGAAGAACCTCCAGCGTATGCTAAATTTATTCTTGCTACTACAGAAAAACATAAAATCATACCGACAATCTTGTCGAGATGTCAGATCTTTGATTTTAAGAGAATTACAGTCGATGATATTAGTAAGCATCTGCAAAATATAGCTGTCAAAGAGGGTATCGTAGCTGAAGAAGAAGCTCTCAATATCGTTGCACAAAAAGCTGATGGCGCACTCCGCGACGCTCTATCTATCTTCGACCAAATGGTAAGTTTTTCAGGTAAAAATATTACGTATAAAGACGTCATCAACAACCTGAATGTCCTTGATTATGAATATTATTTCAAAGTCGTTGACTACATCCTAAATAAAGATAATAATTCAATCTTACTGCTGTTGAATAATGTCGTGGAAAATGGATTTGATATTCAGCATTTTGTCCAAGGCTTAGCTAGCCATCTCAGAAATCTTCTTCTTGGCAAAGATGCGCGGCTTGTTGATTTGATGGAAGTTAGCCGCCAGTTAAAAGATAGATACATAGAACAGACTCAAAGATGTTCACAGTATTTCCTTTTAAAGACATTAGACCTTGCTAATCAATGTGATTTGAATTTTAGAAATAGCAATAACAAACGACTTCATCTTGAGATATGTTTGATGAAAATGTGCTATGTGGAACAGCAGTCAGCGGTTAGCGGTCAGCGGTCAGCAGTTAGCTATCAGCAGTCAGCAGTTAGCTATCAGCAGTCAGCAGTTAGCTATCAGCAGTCAGCGGTTAGCAGTCAGCAGTCAGCAGTTAGCGGTCAGCAGTCGGCGGTTAGCGGTCAGCAGTCAGCGGTCAGCGGTCAGCAGTCAGCAGTTAGCTATCAGCAGTCAGCAGTCAGCGGTCAGCAGTCAGCGGTCGGTGTTCAACAATCAGCGGCTAATGTTCAGCAACCGACAGTGGTAAGAGGTAGATTAGGCAGGCCTGGTACTATTTCTATCACCGCCGAGGATCAAAAAAAAACTGAAGTAGTGGAGGAGGTGTGGAACGACCCTTTCACTCAGGAGCAACTGACTGAAGCGTGGAATGCTTTTGCAATGAAGTATCAAGAGACTTCGCCAGTGTTTGTCGCAGGAATAAAGAATGCAGAACCTACGTTGGTTGAGCCGTTTAAAATAAGTTTTAAAATAGATAACGTGTTGGTTGTTAAAGACCAAAATAATATGTATGCGCTGCATGAACATCTGAAAAATGCGCTTCATAACAATCAATTTACACTCAAAGAAGAAGTCGTCGATAGACCAAAAGAAGTGGTTTTATATACCGACAAGCAAAAATTTGAGGAGATGGCGAGTCGTAATCAGAATATTGTTGAGATAAAAGAATCTTTAGGTTTACAACTAGATTAGATGCAATTATGGGAATGTGGAATTGGCTAGGTAGAAAAGTATTTAAGCTTTCTGGTTGGAAATTGGTTGGAGAGATACCAAATGATGTAAGAAAATGTGTTATCGCAGTGGCTCCTCATACTAGTATCGATGATTTTATAATCGGTCGTCTTGCTTATTGTTATCTCGACAGAAATGTTAGGTATTTGATAAAGAAGGAGTTCTTTGATAATCCTATTTTGAAGCCTCTGCTGCTTAAACTTGGAGGTATTCCTGTTGATAGAAGTAAAAGTAATAATATTGTAAATCAAGTGGCAGCATTATTTGCGAAGTATGATGATTTGAATATTATAATCACTCCAGAAGGAACGCGTAAACTCGTTAATAATTGGAAAAGAGGATTTTATTATATAGCGCAAAAGGCAGATGTGCCAATCGTTCTTGGATTTCTGGATTTTAAGAAAAAAGAATTAGGATTCGGGCCATTGATTCATCCAACTGGAAACTTTGAAGAGGACTGGAAGGAAATGGAGAAATTCTATCGTGGAATCAATGCTAAACATCCTGAGAGATATAATCTTTCAAATTGATTTTTATGAGTAAAAAAGATAAAATTAAAAAGGAAAAATTAAGAGATAGGATTAGGAAAAAGTATCGTGTCGTGGTTTACAATAATGAAACTTACGAAGAAAAGATACATTTCAAATTTACTTTATTAAACTTTTTTAACATTGTCGTATTTTCGTCGATATTGCTTATTGTATTGGTAACCTATCTGATAGCATTTACACCTTTGAGAGAGTATATCCCTGGCTATACCGATGTTAGCTTGAATAGACGTGTTTATGAAATGGAGCGAAGAGCCGATTCCTTGGAAATCGTTTTTAAGCAGAAAGATTTGTATATCAATAATATGAAAAGAATTATAATGGGCGATAACTTTGAAAGTGACAGTATTAATTCTTTATTGACAAAATCTAGTATTACGAATTCAGAAAATATCACAATAAAAAAATCTAAACAAGATAGCATTTTCCGTCTTGAATATGAGCAAGAAACGCGTAATAATCTATTTAGCAATAAAATAATGTCTGATATTCATCAGGAATTTAAATTGGTTTCATTTTTTGCGCCTATAAGTGGTATCGTGACAAATCATTTTAATAGGGAAGAAAAACATTTCGGAACAGATTTAGTCTCAAGCAATAATTCAGTGATTAAAGCAACAGCCGATGGCACTGTTGTGTATTCTGATTGGACGGTTGAAAATGGCTATTGTATTGGTATCCAGCATAATGGAAATCTATTTTCTGTCTATAAACATAATGCGGTCTTGTTGAAAGAAGACGGAGATTTCGTTAATGCAGGCGACGCCATTGCGATTTATGGTAACAGCGGAAGCATGTCGACTGGACCTCATCTTCATTTTGAATTGTGGTATAATGGAACACCTTTGAATCCAGAAGATTATATTTCTTTTGAAAGCAACATTCAGTAAACTATTTTTGCGTATCTTTGCAAGCTAAACTAATTTTATAAAAATGGATGTCTTAATAAAAATTATACAACTCGTGATGTCATTGTCTTTGTTGGTTTTGATACACGAGTTCGGTCACTTTATTGCAGCTGTCATTTTCAAGACAAGAGTAGAGAAATTCTATATGTTCTTCAATCCAAACTTCTCTATCTTTAGATGTAAAAAAGTCCATGGAAAATGGCGCTTCGCATTTTTTAGCAAGAATGTTCCTGATAAATTTATTACTCACGAACATATTGATCCAATAACCAATAAGAAATCATATACTTACGAAGCCATCGACCTTAGCACACTTCCTCAAGATGATTGGCGTACAGATGAAGAACACACCGAATTCGGTATCGGTTGGGTGCCTCTCGGAGGCTACTGCAGCATCGCTGGAATGATTGACGAATCAATGAACTTGGGCCAGATGCAACAAGAACCACAACCATGGGAATTCAGAAGCAAACCAGCTTGGCAAAGACTTATCATTATGATAGGCGGCGTCGTGATGAACGTGGTTTTGGCTTATTTTATCTACACTGGATTGCTCATTTCTCAAGGTGAACAATACATTTCAACAGCAGAAGTGAACAGATATGGTATCGTGACAAATGATTTGGCAAATGAACTCGGTTTTCAAGATGGCGATAAGATATTGTCGGTAGGCGGCAACTACATAGAAGATTTTGCCAACATACAGATGACGATGCTCTTGGAAGATAATAGAGATGTTGTGATAGAACGAGATGGTGTTGAAAAAACAATAGAGATAGATGAAGAAGCACTAGCTAAGCTTGTTCAAGCTCAGGAATTGATAATGACATACAGATTCCCATTCGTCATCAAGGATTTCTCTCCAGGTTCTCCAGCGAAAGAAGCAGGAATGCAAATCGGTGATAGAATCATTGCAATTAATGATGTCGCAACGCCTTATTTCCAAGACTTTTCTGAACAAATAGCACAATTCGGCGGTAATGATATTAGCCTTGGCGTGGTAAGAGGTGACGATACTTTACAAATAGCATTACATTTGCCACAAGAAGCAAAAATCGGAGTATATACAGAAACCATTAATCCTAGTACAATAGAATATTCATTCTTCGAAGCAATACCAAGAGGATTCCATAAGACAGGCAAAGAGCTTGGCGACTATTGGAATTCGTTGAAACTTCTCTTCCAGCCAGAGACCAAAGCATATAAGAGTTTAGGCGGTTTTATAACAATAGGAAGCATTTTTCCTAATACATTTAATTGGCTAGCATTCTGGAATCTCACAGCTTTCCTTTCTATAATATTGGCTGTCATGAATATATTACCAATTCCAGCTCTCGACGGCGGTCATGTGCTGTTCTTATTGGTAGAAATCGTTACAAGAAGAAAACCAAGTGATAAGTTTTTGGAAATTGCTCAGACTGTGGGACTTGTCATATTATTGGCTCTTTTGATTCTCGCGAATGGTAATGATATTGTAAGATGGTTATTCTAAATACCATATTAATAAGGTGTGAATAAATAACATTCTAACAATAAATAAAAACACAATAAACGAAAGAAATATAAGTTAAAGAATTGTAATAGTAAGATAAAGTGCAAAAAATAAGATACATATTGACGATTATTTTTGTTGTGGCAAGTGGAATGATGATGGCGCAACAAGCACCTATGTTTACAAACTACAGCAATTCTTATGCTAGTGTCAATCCAGGATTTGGAGGACTTAGCGAAGGCGTTAATGTGATGGGAATCTATAGAGATCAATGGACTGGATTTAAAGATGTTGATGGTAATGCGGTAGCTCCAAAGACAATGCTGTTTTCAGGTGATATGCCAGTGAATGTATTACGAGGTGGCGTCTCTTTGTCAGTTATGAACGATAAAATTGGTTTTGAAGATAATGTCAATATTAATTTAGGATATTCATATCATGCTGATTTGGGAGCGGGAACTTTGGGTATTGGATTGGCATTCAGTATGTTAAATCGTAGTGTTGACTTTGGAAAGTTTCATCCTAATGTAGAAAATGACCCTTCAATACCCAAAGGAGATCAAAGTGATATGCTTTTAGATGCTAATTTTGGTTTGTTTTGGCAAATTCCAGAAACGTTTTATGTTGGCTTGTCGGCAACAAATTTATTCGAATCAAAAGGAAAAGAGTTGATATCTAGTTCAACAACAAGTGCAAGTTTTGTTGGTGATAGGACATTTTATTTGATGGCAGGTTATGAGTATCATTTCAATAATCCGTTGTTCAAACTCTTGCCATCGATATGTATCATGAGCGACATTGCTTCAACACAATTTAATGCAGGAGCTAAATTATTATATAATAATAAGGTGTGGGGCGGAATAAATTACCGCTATCAAGAATCGGTGGCAGCGATGATTGGTTTTAAAATAAAAGATGTTCAGATATCATATTCATATGATATAAACACGATGGGAATAGCTGTTCAAGGTTCTCACGAAATTTGTGTGAGTTATTTATTTAAAATGGACTTGGAAAAATCTCCAAGAATTTATCATAGTATTAGGTATTTGTAGGAAAAAATATTTTTTTTAAATACATAAAAATCATATATATTTTTTATTTACATTTGCAAATTATTCTGTAAATGTCAAAAATTAGGGGAAATATAAATAATAAAATAATGAGAAAGTTATTAGTATTAAGCTTAGTTATCTTGACTTTGGTTAGTTGTAGTAATACAAATCAAGGGGAGTTGGTTGGTGTAAGAAAACAATCTAAGCCATTCAGTCACCCAAATCCATATGGAATGGTATTTGTTCCACTTGGAAGTTATACTATGGGAGTTGGATCTCAAGATATAGCAACAAGCCAGCTAACACAGCCAAGAACAATCTCAGTATCATCATTTTATATGGATGAGACGGAGATAACAAATAATGAATATCGTGAGTTTGTAGGTTGGGTAAGAGACTCTATAGCACGTAAGATTTTAAGTGATGGTGAGAACGGGGAAGCTTATCTGATAACACAGAATCCAAAAACCGGAGAAGAGTACGATGTTCCATTCTTGAATTGGGAAGAAAATATCAATTGGGACGATGAGAAACTTGTCGAGGAGTTGTATCTCCCTGCAGCAGAGCGTTTCTTTGGAAGAAAAGAAATAGATACAAGAAAATTATTCTACGAATATTATTGGGTTGACCTCCAAGCTGCTGCAAAGAAAGAATT
This sequence comes from Bacteroidales bacterium, assembly GCA_045657145.1. Taxonomy (GTDB): domain Bacteria; phylum Bacteroidota; class Bacteroidia; order Bacteroidales; family F082; genus Limimorpha. The sequence goes on from JAZOSK010000037.1 coordinate 67,726, forward strand.
CAGAAATGATGCAAATTATCAAGATGCAGGTTTGGCAAACCGTCCTCAAGGTTTGATCGACAGATCTGTATATATCAAGAAAGAAAGAATTAACGTTTATCCAGATACATTAGCATGGATGCACGATTACTCATATTCTTTCAATGATCCGTTGACAGAGAAATATTTTTGGCATGTTGCTTATGACCATTATCCTGTTGTCGGTGTCAACTGGAACCAAGCCAAAGCGTTCTGTGTATGGCGTACAGAAAAATTAAACAAATACCTTCAATCACAAAAGGGTGAAACTGTATTAGCCGAATTCCGTCTTCCAACAGAAGCAGAATGGGAATGGGCAGCTCGTGGCGGTAATCACCTCAATCCTTATCCATGGGGTGGACCTTATACACGTAACGAAAGAGGTTGCTTTTATGCAAACTTCAAACCTTTACGCGGTAACTATGTCGCAGACGGTGGCCTGAGAACTTTAATAGTGGGTCACTACCCACCAAATGACTGGGGCTTATACGATATGGCAGGTAATGTCGCAGAATGGACCAATAGTGCTTTTGACCCACTTTCATACAACTATACTTGGGATATGAACCCTAGTTATACTTACAATGCTAAAGATACTGACCCTGCTATTATGAAGAGAAAGGTCGTCCGCGGTGGCTCTTGGAAAGATATAGCATACTATCTTGAAGTGACAACACGTTCTTATGAATATCAAGATACTGCAAAATGTTATATCGGATTCCGTTGCGTTCAGCCATATTTAGGCCGTAGTAAAGGCGATAATCCAGAGAAAGCATCAAGAGTTTATTGATGGTAGTTTTTAGTAGAAATAAATAAAAGTATAATTAAAAAAATAGAAATTATTATGAAGAAGTTCATTAATTGGATGCAGTCTAAAAGAGGTAAGGTTATAATGGGTTATATCTATGGCTGGGGTGCAGCTGTTGTTCTTATAGGTGCATTGTTTAAACTTACACACTGGTTAACAGGTCCTTGGGCTAATATTATGTTGGCTGCAGGTTTGGGTGTTGAAGCATTCATCTTTATTATGTCATCATTCGAACCACCTCACATGGAACCAGATTGGACATTGGTTTATCCAGAATTAGCATACCATGAAGGTGATGAACATGTTGAAACAGAACATAAATCAAATAGAAATAATAGAAATAACAATGCTTCTGCAGCAGGTCAGTTAGACGAAATGTTCGCTAAAGCAAACATCAATGAAGAAGTACTTGCAAAGTTAGGTGCAGGTATCAATAAACTTAGCGAAAATGCAGCTCAAATGGCAGAAATCAGCAATGCAGTGGCTGCTACAAATAACTACGCTAAAGCTATGCAAAAAGCAACTGAAACAGTTGGCGCTCTCGAAGTACAACTTCAAAGCTCAATGATAGTTGCTGAAACAAATAACAAATTGAATAAAACAATGTCAGAATATATCGAAAAAGTTAACGCATCTGCAACATCAACAGAAGCTCTTAACCACCAAATTTCTGACTTGTCAAAACGCATGACAGCTCTTAATACAGTTTATGGTAATATGCTTTCAGCAATGAATGTCAAATCATAACTAAAGAGATTTTTATTAAGCTATTATTAACTCAATAAAAAGAATTAAAGATGTCAGGAGGAAAAGAAACCCCAAGGCAGAAGATGATCGGTATGATGTACCTCGTTCTTACAGCCTTGCTAGCGTTGAACGTCTCTGCAGATGTTCTCAATGCTTTCGCAACAGTAAACGAAGGCCTTGAGAGTACCTACTATAGCGTTGATAAAAAAATAGAAGATTATTATAACACTTTTGAGCAACAATACAATAAGCAACCAGAGAAGACTGCTGAAGTATGGAAAAAAGCTCAAGATATTCGTAAAAAAACAGACGAGATTATCAATTTCGTTGAAAAAGATATAAAAATGGCAATGCTTCTCATGAATGAAGGTCTTGCTACAGAAGCAGATATTCTTGCCATGGAAGCTGATAAGGCAATCGTTCTTAATCCAAATGAAATTGATTTAGCTCAAAGAAGACGCGTGTTCCATAGAGTTAACTTGGAAAATATTGGTAGTAAAGACCAATATAATAACCCAACTAACTTCTTGATAGAACAAGGTAAAGCAACAATCCTTCGTGAAAAAATCGAAGACTATCGTAAATACATCATTGAAGTAGTTGAATCAACAGGCCTTGTCTCAGACTATGAAAATAGTGTGGGTTTAATTACAAATGCTGAGTATAAGAATAAAGATGGAGAAGCGGTAAATTGGGAAGTACATAACTTCTACCACGTTATTACCCCAGCTGTTGTGTCAATCATCAATGAAATAGTTGGTGAAATCCAAACAACAGAATATGACGCTATCACAGAATTATATAAAAGCATTGGAGCCAGTGACTTTAAATTCAATACATTGGAAGCAAAGGTTTTCCCAAAAACCACTTACGTATTGAAAGGTCAAGATTATGAAGCTGACGTATTTATCGTTGCTTCTGATAATACAAAAGAATTCGATGCAAAATATGCAAGAGGCGTTAAAGACTTCGCAAAAGCTAGTGAAAATGCAATTCACAAAGTGTCAAGTCAAAAAGGTATCATAAAACTTAAGGTGCCAACAAATGCAGAAGGTGAACAATCAATCGCTGGTATAATCGAAATGAAAAACCCAGTGACAGGTGAAATTGAACCTTATCCATTCCATACAACTTATACAGTTGCACCTCCATCAGCAAACGTTACACCAACTAAGATGAACGTGATGTACATTGGCCTCGAAAATCCTATCGCGATATCCGCTCCAGGTTTTACACCTTCTCAATTAGAAATTGAAGTGAAGAATGGTCAACGTGTACAAAAAAATGGTGAATATTTTATCTTGCCAGGAAATGAAGGCCCAACAACAACAGTTACAGTATCGACTGTAGTAGATGGTAAGAAAGTTGTTTTGGAAAATAGTGTCTTCCGTTTGAAACGCGTTCCAGACCCAGTGGCTGTTATTAGCGGTAAATCTCAAGGACAATTCTCAAAAGCACAAATCCTTGCAACAGGTGGCTTCAGATTGGATATGCCAGACTTTGACTTCGGAGATTATAATTTTGAAGTTGTGTCTTATACAATATCTTCTGTAGTGGGTGGTTATGAATCACGTGTACAAGGTAAAGGTAGAAGATTTAATAATGAAGTTATAAAATTCATAGAGTCAGCAAGAAGCGGACAAAAACTTCGTATTGAACAAATCAGAGTTAAAGCTCCAAACGGAGAAGAACGTTTGTTGAATAGCTCAATCGTTATTGACCTTATTAACTAATTTAAATACAATGAAAAAACTATCTGTAATATTAGGTTTCGTAGGGTTAAGTCTTTTATTCGCTCCTAAAGTTTCTGCTCAAAACTTCTTTGAAGAAGAAACTACGATAAAAGACGGTCTCTATTATGAAAATGAAACAGGTGTCAAAACACCGATGCCTCTTCTTAATGTTAGAGAAGCCGATGTTATGTGGAAAAAAACTATTTGGCGCGAGATAGACTTTACTCAAAAAATGAATCAAGGATTCTATTATCCAACAGTGCCTCATAGAAATATGAAGAACCTCTATACTATATTGGAAGAGGCTCTTTCTGACCCAACATCTGGCGTCGTGGCTTATAGCGTTGAAGGTAATTCTAAGACTACAGGTGAGTTGGTTGACCCAATTACTTGGGAAGATATACTTAATAGTACATCTGAAGACTATACATATGAAGCCGAAGATGAATATGGTAATATCACTGTAAAAATCGGCAAAAGACAAGTGTCTTCAACAGAAGTAAAACGCTGCCAAATTAAGGAAGAATGGTACTTCGATAAACAAAGATCAGAATTGCTCGTTAAAATTATTGCTATCTGTCCTGTTAAAGTGAAAAAAGAAGATGGCAAAAACGTCTTAAGTCGTTTGTTCTGGGTACCTTACGATGATAACCTTCGTAAAATATTGGTTAACTCTCCTTTCGTTAGCCGCACAAACTCAGCAGCTCGTCTTAGCTATGACGATGTGTTCTTAAGAAGAGTATTCGATAGCTACATCATTAGAGAAGATAATGTCTTCGACCGCAGTATCCAAGAATACGCTAAAGGTATTGAAGTACTTCGTGAATCAGAACGTATCAAACAATCTATCATAGATTTTGAACAAAATCTTTGGGAATATTAATATGACTAAAGACTAAAGACTAAAGGCTAAGGTCTAAAGAAGGTGCTACTATAATCATAGTGGCACTTTTTTGTATTTATAAACTGCCTTAAAAAAATCCTAACTCTTAACTCCTAACTCCTAATTATTTAGTATCTTTACAAACCAAAATTTATACGTTAGTGATGGTTAATATTCTTCAAACAAAAATAGAATTTTTGAAAGGCGTAGGACCGAAACGTGCTGAGCTCCTTAATAAAGAACTCGGTATAGTTACGTTTCAGGATATGATTGAATATTTCCCATTCCGATATGTTGACAGAAGTAAAATCCATAAGGTGAACCAAATTTATGACGATACCGTTTATTACCAACTCGTAGGTACAGTATCAAACGTGAAGACTCATGGCGAACCACGTATGACGCGTATCAGTGCGACATTTTCAGACGAGACAGGCTCGATAGAACTCGTTTGGTTTAAAGGCCTTAAATGGATAAAAAATAAATTTATACCTGGAAAGAAATACCTCCTTTTCGGTAAAGCTAATGTTTTTAATAACAGATTTTCTTTCACACATCCCGATATAGAAGAATATGACGCAAACGATAAAGTCGTTGGCGAGAGTCTGCAAGGCGTTTATAATACAACGGAGAAACTGCGCAACGCTGGTCTAGGCACGAAACAAATAGCGAAGATAATAAAGACACTAGTTCTTCAGACTTGGGATATGATACCTGAAAATCTGCCTCTGTCGTTGATAATGCAGGACAAGCTTTTGTCTAGAAAAGCGGCATACTATAAGATACATTTACCTCTTAATAGCAACGATATTCATCATGCGACGACGCGCCTGAAATATGAAGAACATTTCTTTTTTCAGTTGAAACTTCTTCTTAATAAAAAAGAAAGAACACTGAATACACGCAGTGTCGTCTTTAATAATGTCGGCGATTATTTCAATACGTTTTATAACGAACATCTTCCTTTCCCACTTACCAATGCGCAAAAACGCGTCATCAAGGAGATTCGCAGTGACTTGAAAACTGGCTTCCAGATGAACCGACTGCTGCAAGGTGATGTGGGCAGCGGCAAGACTATAGTCGCGCTGATGGTGATGCTTCTCGCTCTCGACAACGGCTTCCAGGCAGCGTTGATGGCACCGACTGAAATCCTCGCGACACAACATTACGAGACAATTAAAAAAATGCTCGGTGATATGAAAGTCACCGTGGCATTGCTCACTGGCTCTACCAAACAAAAAGAACGAAAAAATATATTGCCTGCACTCGAAAGCGGCGACATAAATATTGTGATAGGTACACATGCTCTCATTGAAGAGACTGTGAAATTCAAGCAACTCGGACTATGCATCGTCGATGAACAGCATCGCTTCGGCGTGGCACAACGCGCCCGTTTCTGGGAAAAGACAGAGTATCCTCCACATACTCTCGTTATGACCGCGACGCCGATACCTCGAACTCTCGCTATGACTCAGTACGGTGACCTCGACGTGTCGAAAATAGATGAACTGCCCCCTGGAAGAAAACCGATACAAACGGTTCATTTATACCAGGAACAGCGACTTAGACTGCTTTCTTTCATGAAAAAAGAAATCGCTGCTGGACACCAGATTTACGTCGTTTATCCGCTCATCAAGGAGTCGGAGAAGATGGACTTGATAAACCTTCAAGAAGGCTACGAGTCTTTATTACGCGATTTCCCAGAACCAGATTATCGGATCTGTGTTGTGCACGGACAAATGAGTGCTGAGGACAAAGACTTCGAGATGCAGCGTTTCGTGAAAAACCAGGCTCATATTATGGTGGCTACAACGGTGATAGAAGTCGGTGTTAATGTGCCGAACGCTTCAGTCATGATAATTGAAAACGCTAACAGATTCGGATTGTCACAACTGCATCAGCTGAGAGGACGCGTTGGCCGTGGCGCAGAACAATCGTATTGTATCTTGATGACTGACCATAAAATAACAGGCGAAGGCAAGAAACGTATGGAAACGATGGTGCGTACCAACGACGGATTCGAAATTGCGGAGGCCGACCTTCAACTAAGAGGCCCAGGCGAGACTCAAGGCACTCGTCAGTCGGGAATGATAGAAATGAAAATCGGTGACTTCGTGAAAGATGAACCAATCATCAGACATACAAGAAGAATGGTGAATCTGTTATTAGATAGTGACCCGACTTTATCGAAACCAGAACATCAGATGACAAAAGAGTTTTTCAATAGAAATCTTGCCAACGGATTCGATTGGGGACGGATTGGGTGATTAGCAATTCATAATGCATAATTCATAATTCATAATTTATAATTTGGGAAGTGATAATTATGCATTATGCATTGTGAATTATGAATTTTTTTCTTTAAAAATCCTCTGACATTTTGTCATAAAATGTTATCTTTGCATTTTAAATCATGATTTTACAATGAAAGTATCTTATAATTGGCTTAAGCAGTATATCAACTGCGAATTATCAGCAGAAGAAATAGCAAAGAAATTAACAGGAACAGGTCTCGAAGTTGAAGATTTAACACCTTATGAATCAATAAAAGGCGCATTGAAAGGCGTTGTCGTAGGTAAAGTTATTTATTGCGTTGACCATCCAAATTCAGATCACCTTCATATCACAAAAGTCGATGTTGGTGCAGAAGAACCTCTCAACATTGTTTGCGGCGCACCTAACGTAGCTGAAGGTCAGAAGGTCTTGGTAGCTACAATAGGCACAGAGCTTTATAGCGGCAACGAATCATTTACAATTAAGAAAGGCAAGATTCGTGGCGAGGTATCAGAAGGTATGATTTGCGCTGAAGACGAACTTCAAATCGGCGAGTCACACGACGGCATTATGGTGCTTCCTGAAGATTACGAAGTTGGCAAACCTGCATCGTTCTATTTCCCTGTAGAACAAGACACCACTTTGGAAATCGGTCTCACAGCTAACCGTTCAGACGCTACTTCTCATATCGGCGTCAACCGTGACCTTGTGGCAGCTCTCAATTATCAAGAGAAAACAGATAAATATCATCTCATTATCCCTTCAGTAGAAGACTTTAAAGTTGAAAATACAAACAACGAAATCGAAATCGTTGTTGAAGATACAAAGGCTTGTCCTCGCTACTCAGGCGTGACAATCAGCGGCGTGAAAGTCGGTCCTTCACCAAAATGGTTGAAACATAGACTTGAAGCTATCGGACTTCGTTCTATCAATAATATCGTCGACATCTCTAACTACGTCTTGATGGAAACAGGTCAGCCTCTTCATATCTTCGATGCTGATAAAATCAAAGGTAAGAAAGTCGTTGTGAAATGCCTCGCAGAAGGAACACCATTCGTTACTTTAGATGGCGTTGAACGTAAGCTTAGCGCAACAAACCTTATGATTTGCAACGCTGAAGAACCAATGTGTATCGCTGGCGTATTCGGTGGCGCAGAGTCAGGCGTGACAGAAAACACAACAAACATTTTCATCGAAAGTGCTTACTTCAACCCAACATCAGTACGTAAGACTGCTAAATATCATGGTTTACAAACAGACGCTAGCTTCCGCTATGAACGTGGTTGCGACCCTAACATGACAATGTTCGCTTTGAAACGCGCAGCTTTGTTAATCAAAGAATTGGCAGGCGGAACAGTGTCATCAGAAGTGAAAGATATTATCAACGGCGACTTGACTCCAGCTCGCGTTGAACTTAAATTCGCTTACCTTAACAAAATCGCTGGTCAAGAAATTGAAAAAGAAATAGCTGTTAATATTTTGAAGAACTTAGACTGCAAAGTCGTTGAACTTAACGAAGAAGCTGTTACAGTCGACGTTCCAACATGCAAAGTCGATGTCTATCGTCCAGCTGACTTAGTAGAAGAAATATTACGAATCTACGGCTACGACAATATCGCAATTCCAGCAAAACTCAACGCTACTCTCAACGTAGTGGCTAAGCCAGATCCAGAAAAATTGAAGAGAAACATTTCTATCATGTTGGCTGCTAATGGTTTCTATGAAATCATGAACAACTCTTTGACAAAAGAGTCATACGCAAAAGACATGGACAGCTTCGATGAAAATAGAAATGTAAAGATATTAAATCCATTAAGCTCCGACTTAAACGTACTTCGTCAGTCATTGTTATTCGGCGGTTTGAAGAGCATCGAAAACAACCACAACCACAAAATCTTCGACATCAAGTTCTTCGAATTCGGCAACACATATTTCTATGACGCTGACAAAAAACAAGAAGGCGTTTCATTGTCACCATATTCAGAAATCTATAATTTAGATTTATTTATCACAGGTAAAGATAAAGAAGAATTATGGAGTAACAAACCACAGAATGTTGACTTCTACGAACTTAAGAAATATGTCTTGGGAGTTTTACATAAACTCAATATAGATGTCGAGAAACTTGAGATGACAGAAGGTAATGTAAAACATTACGAATATTCAATAGTTTACACTCTTAATGGCATGGAGTTATGTACTCTCGGTAAGATAAATCAAAAGACATTGAAGTTATTTGATTTGAAGAGAGAGGTATATCACGCAACAATGAATTGGGATAATTTATTGAAAGCTAACAAAGAAGCTAAGGCTGTTCGTTATGAGCCATTGCCAAAATTCCCAGCTGTACGTCGTGACTTAGCATTGATTCTCGATAAGAACGTGACATTTGAACAAGTTAAGAATGTTGCTTTAACAGCAGAGAACAAGATTTTGAAATCAGTAAGTCTGTTTGACATTTACACTGGAGACAAGATACCAGAAGGCAAGAAACAATATGCTTTGAGTTTTGTTTTGCTTGATACTCAGAAGACATTGACAGACAAGGTTATTGAAAAGACAATGGCTAAGATTCAATCAGCTATAGAACAACAACTTAAAGCTACATTAAGATAAAATGGACATTCAAGACATCCAATCAATAAAACAACGATTTAAGATAATAGGTAACAGCCCGCAACTCAATCGCGCGATTGAGATTGCGGTGCAAGTTGCCAGCACCGACCTTACCGTGTTAATCAATGGTGAGAGCGGAACAGGTAAAGATGTTATCCCACAAATAATACATCAGAATAGTTCGAGGAAACACAAGAATTATTTTGCCATCAACTGCGGTGCTATTCCAGAAGGCACCATCGACTCAGAGTTATTCGGTCACGAGAAAGGATCTTTCACTGGTGCCATTGACACAAGAAAAGGATATTTTGAAGTTGCTGACGGCGGAACTATTTTCCTTGACGAGGTAGGGGAGTTGCCGCTTGCGACACAGGCGCGACTTCTTAGAGTCTTGGAAAACGGAGAATTTATCAAAGTCGGTTCTTCGAAAGTGCAGAAGACAGATGTCAGAATAGTCGCTGCTACCAATCTCAACATTCCTTTGGCAATAGAAAAAGGCAAATTCAGAGAAGACCTTTATTATCGTCTCAATACAGTGCCGATTCGTATTCCTGCATTGCGCGAACGTAAGGAAGACATCAGATTGTTATTCAGAAAATTCGCTGCTGACTTTGCAGAGAAATATCGTATGCCAGCGGTGCAACTCACTCCAGAAGCTGTCGTGATGATGGAAAACTATCGATGGGATGGAAATATTAGACAGCTGAAAAATATCACGGAACAGATTTCTATCATCGAAGAGGAAAGAGTGATAACTCCAGATATTCTTAGAAATTATCTTCCAAATAATAATGTTACTTCATTACCAACGATTTACAAAGGCGGTAAAGATGAAGACCCGCTTTCTGAACGCGACATATTGTATAAGGTGTTGTTTGATATGAAAAATGATATTCTTGAACTTCGCCGCACCGTTAAGGAATTGTCGGAACAAAGGAATAGTGGTACCGCAATTCAGCATTTGCCTGAACCATCGAATATTACACCAATAAACGCTACCATAATTACCCCTGTTGAAGAGGAAGAAGATGCTTTCGTTTATGTTCAAGATAATGACGAAGAAGAAAAGTCGGAAGTGAGAGAATCAGAAACATTATCTTTGGTTCAAACAGAAAAAGAGCTGATATGTAAGGCTTTGGAAAGACATAAAGGCAAGAGAAAAGACGCTGCCAAAGAATTGGGTATCAGCGAGAGAACATTGTACAGAAAAATTAATGAATATAAAATCAACCTTTGATGAGAAGACTTAAAGATATAAAGACACAGAGACACAGAGACACAGAGACACAGAGACACAGAGTATTTCTTTGCGACTTTGCGACTTTGCGACTCTTAAAAAAAACTTGTTGTCTCGTAGTCTTGTTGTCTTGTTGTCTTTTCAGTGGTTGCGGAATATACACATTCTCAGGAGCTTCTATCCCGGCTGAGGCTAAGACGGTTTCTGTGCAATATTTCCCTAATAATGCGCAACTCGTCAATCCTTTGTTGAGTAACACTATTACTAATGCCTTGAATGATATGTTTGTAAATCAGACTACTTTACAATCTGTTGCGCAAAATGGCGACCTCGCATTAGAAGGAGAAATAGTTGGGTATGCTACTTCTCCTATTGCTATTACTGGAGACCAAACCGCAGCTATGAATAGACTGACAGTGACTGTAAACGTGAGATTTACAAATAAATATGATGAGTCTAAGGATTTTGAACAGAAATTTTCACAATATCAGGATTATCCTAGCGGACAAGATTTGAGTTCGGTTCAAGATGTTTTGGTAGAGCAGATTGTAGAAGATTTATGTCAAGATATTTTTAATAAAGCTGTTGTAAATTGGTGATAAATATGGATAAGGATAGATTACAATATATCATAGAAAATCCTCAGTCAATCAATGATAACGACTTGGAATCGTTGTCATTGATTGTTGCTGAATATCCGTATTTTACTGTAGCACAGATTCTTCTCGCAGTAGGATATGATTTGACGGAAGACAAGAAGTTGAACAAGCAACTTCGACTTGCAGCGGCTATGTCGCCAGATAGAAATTCATTGAGACATCTCTTGGCAGAATCGAAAGAGAGAAAGAATACTCGCGACCTGCCAGATGAATTCAGCAATGAGAGTCAACAGACAACAGACAACGGGCAACAGTCGTTGGATTCTATCGTAATCCCAGAAATCGACTTGAACAAATCGCAGGAAGAATTGTCGAAGGAGATGGATTTGTTGGAAGAAAAACGCAAATCATTAGATGAATTAAAATATCTTATCGAACAGAGAATTATTGAATTAGAGAGAGAAAAAGAAGAGGCTAATAAGGAAGAGAAAACTTTATCAAAAACTGAGATTATCGATAAATTTATCGCAGAAAATCCTCAAATCTCTCGTCCTAAGAAAGAATTTTATGACCCAATGGTCGTTGCTCAAACAAGTGTCGTTGATAAAGAAAATATCATAAGTGAAACATTAGCAACGATTTATCTTAATCAAGGATATGTTGAAAAAGCAATTTCAGTATATCAAAAATTAAGTTTGAAAAATCCAGAAAAAAGTGTTTACTTTGCAGAATTAATTGAGAAAGCAAAAAATAAGTTTAACAATTAAATAAATTAATAAAATGTACGTAGCAATTTCAGTATTCATCCTTATCGTCAGTGCTTTGATGATGTTGGTTGTTTTAGTTCAGAATTCAAAAGGTGGTGGATTGGTATCTAACTTATCATCTTCAAATCAAATTTTAGGTGTTCGTAAGACTACCGATTTCTTGGAAAAAGCTACATGGACTTTAGCAGTCGTTTTAGTTGTGTTATGTCTCGTTTCAAGTTTATCAATTCCTAAAAACGGCGTTGGAACAGGCGTAAATGTTGATACAGAGATGCGTCAACAAATTGAAAACACAGTAGCACCTTCAGATTTTCAAATGCCAGCTGCTACAGAAGCAGAAGCTGAATAAAAAACAGTTGCAATAAAATAAGAAAATGTCAGAATGTCACTATTTCTGACATTTTTTTTTATTTTTATAAAACCTTAATTTTTGGCAAACATTTTGACAAAACGACGGACAGAAAATAATAATCACATAAAATAAATAATAAATTATGGCACAATTATCAATTAAACCATTGGCAGACAGAGTCGTTATCGAACCAGCTCTCGCAGAACAAAAGACAGCAAGCGGAATTATCATTCCTGACACAGCAAAAGAAAAACCACAAAAAGGCGTTGTAGTGGCAGTTGGTCCTGGTACAAAAGACAATCCTATGACATTGAAAGTTGGCGACGTAGTTATTTATGGCAAATACGCTGGCACAGAAATCCATTTAGAAGGAAAAGATTATATGATAATGAGAGAAAACGATGTTATCGCAATCATCTGATTTCTCATTATTTTTTATTTCATTTTTTAACAATATCTAAAAAGTAAACAAAATGGCAAAAGACATATTATTCAACCTCGACGCACGCGACAGCTTGAAAAAAGGCGTTGACGCTTTATCAAATGCAGTAAAAGTTACACTCGGACCTAAAGGTCGTAACGTTATCATCGAAAAATCATACGGCGCTCCTCACATCACAAAAGACGGCGTTTCTGTAGCAAAAGAAATCGAATTACAAGACCCAGTTGAAAACATGGGCGCACAATTAGTTAAAGAAGTAGCTTCTAAAACTAACGACCTCGCTGGTGACGGTACAACAACAGCTACAGTATTGGCACAAGCTATCGTAGCAGCAGGCTTGAAAAACGTTATTGCTGGCGCTAACCCAATGGACCTCAAAAGAGGTATCGACAAAGCAGTCGCTACAGTAGTTGAATCATTGAAAGCTCAATCACAACAAGTAGGCGACAGCATCGAAAAAATCCAACAAGTAGCAAGTATCTCAGCTAACAACGATAACACTATCGGTACTCTTATCGCTGAAGCAATGGCTAAAGTTAAGAAAGAAGGCGTTATCACTGTTGAAGACGCTAAAGGTATCGAAACACACGTCGACGTTGTTGAAGGTATGCAATTCGACCGCGGTTACATCTCTCCTTACTTTGTAACCAACACAGAAAAAATGGAAGCTGTCTACGAAAATCCTTTCATCTTGATTTACGACAAGAAAATCTCTGTTATGAAAGACTTGCTTCCAATCCTCGAAAAATCATTACAAACAGGTCGTCCTCTCTTAATCATTGCAGAAGACATCGACAGCGAAGCATTAGCAACATTGGTTGTTAACCGCTTACGTGGTTCTTTGAAAGTCGTTGCTGTTAAAGCTCCTGGCTTCGGCGACAGAAGAAAAGAAATGTTAGAAGACATCGCTATCTTGACAGGTGGTACTGTCATCACAGAAGAAAAAGGCTACCGTTTAGAAGACGCTACATTGGCAGAACTCGGTACAGCTGATAAAATCACTGTTACAAAAGACAATACAACTATCGTTAACGGTCAAGGCGCAAAAGAAAACATCGAAGCACGCGCAAATCAAATCAAAGCTCAAATCGCTACAACAACATCAGACTACGACCGCGAAAAATTACAAGAACGTTTGGCTAAGATTGCTGGTGGCGTAGCAGTTATCTACGTTGGCGCAGCAAGCGAAGTTGAAATGAAAGAAAAGAAAGACCGCGTTGAAGACGCTTTGAACGCAACAAGAGCTGCTATTGAAGAAGGTATCATCCCTGGTGGTGGCGTCGGCTTCATCCGCGCTATCGGTTCAATAGAAAATCTCAAAGGCGAAAACGATGACCAAACAACAGGTATCGCTATCATCAAACGCGCTTTGGAAGAACCATTACGTCAAATCGTTGCTAACGCAGGTTTAGAAGGTTCTGTCGTTGTTAACAAAGTTAGAGAAGGCGAAGGCGACTTTGGTTTCAACGCTCGCACAGAGACATACGAAAACCTCTTGAAGACAGGTGTTATCGACCCAGTTAAGGTTTCAAGAGTAGCTTTGGAAAATGCAGCTTCTATCGCAAGTATGCTCCTCACAACAGAATGCGTTATCTCAAATCATAAAGAAGAAAACCCAATGCCTGCAATGAACCCACAAATGGGTGGAATGCCAGGTATGATGTAATAAAAAAAAGAGCCGCGAGGCTCTTTTTTTTTGAATTCTAAAACTCTAGAATTCTAGAATTTTAGAGTTTTAAAATTCTTTTAACTGCTTCACCGTTTTCTGTAATGACCTTCACGAAGTAAACGCCGCTGTTTAAGTTAGAAACATCAATAGCTGATGACTGACAGCTGACAGCTGATAGATCTTGTCTTCTACCATAAATATCGAAAATAGAAACTTCTTCTATTTCAATTTCAGTTTCGATATATAATTTTTCGTTTGCTGGATTTGGATAAATACTGATATTATCGTTATAAACATCAGCGACATTGGTAAGGTCGTCATACTCTTCAATTTTTTGTAAAGCAAGCATTGTATTGACGCAACCGGAACCAGTTTCGTTGCTTTTTGTTTCAGACAATTTTGTTGCTGTTGTCTCTAGAGCTTCGCATATCTGTGCTGGTGTGAGATAAGGTTTTTTCTCTAACATAAGACATATCACGCCTGTCACACAAGGTGTTGCTTGTGATGTTCCGTCCATGCTTTCATATCCGCTGCTATTTTTGTTTGAGCACGATATTATACCGACGCCTGGTGCACACACATCAGGGCGAATGAGTCCGATTTCCCTTCCTGGGAGATAAGGATAATCTTCGTAAGAAGAAGTCTGCCATGTGAAAGGGCCTTTTGATGAGAAGTCAGCTACTCTGTTATGATAGTCGACGGCTCCGACTGCTATACATGCTGACAATCCGCCTGCATTAGCTTGTTGGTCAGGGTGAATCCAAGGTGGAGGGCAGCCGCCTGGCACTCTGACGCTGTTAGGCACAGGATAAGTGAGGCTAAGCATTCCATCGTTGCCCACTGCTGTGACTATAGCCACATTAGCTTCGAGAGCGTTTTCGTAGGTCTGGCGTAATGCTTCACGTGTCGACATTGCAGCATTTGGGAATCCTAGCGACATATTCAGCACATCTGCGCCGTGCTCGATGGCAAATTCTATTCCAGAGCACACTGTGTTTACATCACCCGCACCGCCGTCGTCCATGACTTTGACACACATTATAGTAGCATCTGGGGCTATGCCTGTCTGCGTGCCTGAAGTACCATCACCGCAAATAATGCCAGCGCAGTGTGTGCCATGGTTGTAACCATCAGTGAGGTCGTGGCTGTTTTCAAAAGTGTTATATCCGTGGTTTGGATATTCTTCACCGCCATCCCATAAATTCTTCTCTAAATCTTTATGAAAATTAACACCTGTGTCAATCACTCCAACGAGAACGCCTTTGCCTGTAAATCCAGCGTTCCATGCCTTGTCGGCATAAACATGCTTAATGTTTTGTGTCATTCCTCTTATAGGTTCTACGTTTTTAGCTTTCTCATGACCCAAAAGAAATTGCAATTCATTATATCCCAATATCTTGACATCAGCATGATCCGACAATAAATAAATGTAATCCTTGCTAGCTGTACAGCTAATCATATTCGACAACCAATGTGTTTTGACATCTTTGATATCGCCGCTAGCTTCACCTGCTTTCAACAAAGACAAAACATCTTTTTGTGATTGCTCTGAGAAAATCTTAAGCTCGCCTACAATAGCCTGACGATGAGCTTTTACGTCGCTGGTATTTCTGACATTATTTCTTAAATCGCTTATATTTATTTCCGCTTTAAGAATAATATTGACGCTAATCATATCACTGCCTTTTTCGCTTATAACTTTTTGAAGCTCAGGTTCAATAACATTATAATTTTGCGCAAAGCCGAATTGGCAAATGAGTAATAATAGTAATGATAATAAGTGTTTTTTCATAGGAATTATTTTTTAATAAATAGTTTTGTTACTTCTCCTTTATCTGTTGTTATTTTAACGAAATAAACTCCGCTTGTCAATCCCGAAACATTTATCGATGATTGCTGATTGCTAGTTGTTTGTTGCTGTCTTCCGAAAGCATCGTAAATATTGACTTCCAAAATCTCAGCGTCAGTCTCTATAACAAGCTTATCATCAACAGGATTAGGAAAAATATTGAAAGATGAGTTCAATTCGGATATGCTTTCGTTGTTTGATGTAGTGATGCAAGTCTCCTTACTTGGTTCTGAAATTCCGAAGCTACAGATGCTTTTAACGGTATAGCAGTATTGTGTATCGTTATCGAGTTGAAGGTCGACGTATGATGTATCTGTAACGGTTGCTATTTTTTCATTATTGCGTAGCACTTCATATTCGTCAGCTGTTGAAGATGTCTCCCATGACAACTCCACGCTATTGTATGTTAAAGTCTTAGCAGTGAGGTTATTTGGTGCATCGCATTCTGTTGGATCATTATCCATTTGTTCCATAGCAGCCAATATATCGATGCGGCCACTTCCTGTTTTGTTATTTTTTTTATCTGACAATTTCACTGCTGTTGTTTCTAATATCTCACATATTTGAGCTGGAGTGAGTTCAGGATTTTTCTCCAACATAAGAGCCACGGCTCCTGCCACGCAAGGTGTTGCCATTGATGTTCCGCTCAGCACCGAGAATCCGTCGTTTTTGTCATGTGCGCTAGATATGATATACATTCCTGGTGCGCATACGTCAGGGCGGATAAGTCCGAACTCTTCATTTTCTTCTCTATCCAAGGAAGCGACAGTGCCATTGTCGGAAGACACGAAAGCGCGTATCATCCATGTGTATTGCAAATAAAAGTAATCGCATAAGTCGTTCCAATCAGTATATTCTCCCAATACTATGTCTCCATACATCATTCCCATATATCGTCCATGAGGCTCGTGTATTGTCTTACAAGCAGCTGCTGGGTTCGAGCGGCCGTCGTCGGTTTTCATGATAATCCAAAGGTTTTTTGTATGGTCTATAGCCAGTGGCATGCTAAGGTCAAATTCTACAAAAGCATTCGCGCCTGTACAAGAATACTCCTGAGTATGAAGCAATACGCCTTCTTCTGGATACTCTCCGCCTTGGTATATCTCTATTTCTCCAACATGAGCTGCACAGTCAAACATAGACACTTTGGTCAATTCTCCGTTTTCATATTTCTTTAGTTTTGACGGAGGGAACATGACGCCCCATTTGAATGAGCTACCGCCACTGAGACACGTATCGAAAATATTGTTGTCGTAGTCGAGCCAACCTGGACCTAAGTCTGTCGACAAATCTAACACATAGTCGTTCCATGATGTTCCCGACCATGTAACCGGACCTTCCGATGAGAAGTATGCATGCTGGTCTTCATAATCCACGGCGCCAACGCTGATGATGCTTGTAGTGCCGCTGCCATTTATTCGTTGGTCGGGATGAATCCATGCTGGAGGACAGTTGCCAGGAGCATTGATGTTTCTAGGCATTGGAAATTCATCCATCTTACCCTTGTCGTTGCCTGCTGCCACCACAGCCAAGACGTCAAATTCTAAAAGATTTTCAAAAACGGAACGATACAATTCGCTCGTGTATGTATTTGGGAAAGAAGAACCTAACGAAAGACTTAAGAGGTCGGCTCCATGTTCAACAGAGAACTCCACGCCGCTTATGATTGCATCGACAGAGCCTTCTCCACTATCACCTAAAACTTTGATGCACATCAAAGTAGCCTCAGGGGCTATACCTGTCTTTATTCCAGATGTGCCATCGCCACAGATAGTACCAGCGCAATGCGTGCCATGTCCAAAGACATCGTTAAGGTCATGATTGTTATTCAATGTGTTATATCCGTGATTTGGATATTCTTCACCTCCGTCCCATAAGTGGTCTTTCAAGTCGACATGTTCAAGGTTGACGCCTGTGTCTAAAATCGATACGAGCACGCCCTTGCCCGTAAAGCCTTGACTCCACACATCATCAGCATTAATATTAAGTATGTTTTGGGTAATGTTTTCAGATGTGACCATTCTTTCAAACTCTTCATTGAAAAGCATATATTCCATCTTGTTGTATGCAATGGCAGCAATGTCTGGGTGTTGTGAAAGTTGCAATACAACATCGCCACTGACTTTACAGTTAATCATATTTGTAATCCAGTGACATTTAATGTCTTGAACGCCATTGCTTCTCGTCTCGGCTTGCAAAATAGACAAGACATCAGATTGACTTGCTTCAGAGAATTTTTTAAATTCCTTTAAGACAGCACTTCTCTTTGTGCTTCTTTCACTAAAAATTTGATTTCTGGAATTTAATTTATTGACGTCAAGCTGCGATTTCAGAATAATATTGACGCTAATTAAATCATCGCCTTTCTGATTGATAAGCTGTTGTAACTCAGGATCTATTTTAGACAGATTTTGAGCAAAACCTGTACTTATAATACAAAAAGCTAGTAATAAAGAAACTATTATTTTTCTCATAGATTGTAAATATATAAATTGGTGTAAAGATAAGAAAATATATGTTTTGTTATAGCAAAATAGGACAAAAATTTATATATTTGTAAGGACGTATTTGTTGTTGGATAATGACGAAATAAATGATTATTTTTATACGTTTTATGTACAAATTTTGAATTATGAAGAAATTTAACGATTTATATGCAAAGAAAAAAAGATGGAAGATAGCCTTGTCAGTAATTGCATTATTGATAATAAGTCTTTCGATGTATTACACTAATAATTTAGTCAAGAAATTTGCGATGCAAGAGCAGAAACAGATGGCGATGTGGGCGGAAGCTGTTCAGTCTCATGCAGAATTGATGAATTATGCCGAAGTGTTTTTCGACGAAGTGAGCTTGCAGGAAAGTAAAAGGGTCGAGCTTTTATCGATGGCATATCGTCGTTTTTTGGCAGCTAGCGACAATGAAAACACTGTCGTTTATCTTGATATAATTCAAAGCAACATCAGCATTCCTGTCGTCATCACTGATTCGGACAACAACATTACATTGTCGATAAATCTTCCGAAGAAATTTCAAGAGAAGCAAATCTTCGACCACGAAATGCAAAACGAATTTAACATTTACCCACCAATAAAGATAGACATTTACGGCAAGGAGTCGTTTTTATATTACAATGAGTCGCGTATTTACACGGAGTTGAGGGCAGTTCTTGACGATATGTTTACGCTTTTCATCAATGACGTGTCGGATAATGCAGTAGGCGTACCTGTCATCATACTTAATCATCTACAAAATGAAATACTTAGCTACGGCAACCTAGATTCATCTATGATGAACAATAGCGATTACATCAAAAAACAGCTGAGTATCATGAGCTCAGAGAACATGCCTATCGAAGTAAATTACCTCGATGGCGAGAAGGCTTATATCTATTATAGAAGTTCCGACTTGCTTCGTATCGTCAGTTATTTCCCTATAGTACAGATACTTGTCTTTGTGTTCTTTATCATTGTGGCTTATCTCCTGTTCAGCTATGCTCGTCGCTCCGAACAAAACCAGGTTTGGGCAGGCATGGCGAAAGAAACAGCTCATCAGATAGGAACGCCACTCACTTCCCTTGTGGGCTGGATTGAATTGCTGAAACTGCAAGACACGCCTTTCATCGGAACACTTGAAATGGAAAAAGACATTGACAGAATGAGAGTTATAACAGAACGCTTCTCTAAAATAGGTTCTATACCTACACTAGAAAATCGCGATGTGGTAGCCTCTGTCAACGAGACTATGTCTTACCTGAAACGTCGTTTCTCAAATAACAAATTCGAATTTGAACTGAACATCCCAAACAGGGAGATTCTCATCCCCCTCGATTCTGCTCTCTTCAGCTGGGTGCTCGAAAACCTCACCAAAAACGCCCTCGACGCCATGGAAGATCATGGAACACTAACAGTAGAAATGACGGAAGATACTGAATATGTTTATATTGACGTCAGCGACACTGGAAAAGGAATGCAACGAACATTATTCAAACAAGTGTTCCAGCCTGGTTTTACAAGCAAAAAAAGAGGCTGGGGATTGGGACTCTCATTGGCAAAACGTATCGTTGAAGAATATCATAAAGGAAAGATTTTCGTCAAGTCGTCGGTGCTTGGACAAGGGACGACATTTAGGGTAGCGTTAAAAAAAATTGAAAATTGAAAATTGAAAATTGAAAATTGGAAGTTATAAATTATGAAAGAGAAGAACGAGAAGATAGAGTTGCTGAATAGGTTTGTGCAGAATACAAGCGTTCATATTTTTTTGACGGGTAAGGCTGGTACGGGAAAGACGACTTTTCTTCGTAATTTAGCTGCTAATACATACAAGAGGATGGTCATAGTGGCTCCTACGGGAGTGGCAGCCATCAATGCTGGCGGAGTAACAATACATTCATTTTTCCAGTTGCCTTTTGGTCCTATAGTACCAGGAGGCTCACATAATGCCGACAAGGGGCAACAGGCCGCATTATTATCTAACAAAATCAGCAGGACGAAACTGAAAATCATGCGTAGTCTCGACCTGCTTGTTATAGATGAGATTAGCATGGTGAGGGCGGATCTCCTCGACGCTATCGACGCCGTATTGCGAAAAGTACGTCGTAGCAGCGCCGCGTTCGGCGGAGTGCAGCTGCTTATGATAGGCGACATCCAACAACTCGCTCCCGTGGCAAGACAAAACGAATGGGAACTGTTGCAACCCTACTATAAATCAGTATATTTCTTCGATAGTCACGTGCTGAAAAACAATCCTTATATCTGCGTGGAGCTGGATCATATCTATCGACAAAATGACAATGATTTTATCAATATACTTAATCAGGTGAGAAATAACAAGTTGGATAAAAATAGTGCTGACTTGCTCAACCAGCGTTATATCCCTGATTTCGACCCTAAAGACCAAGACGGATATATCACACTGACAACTCATAACTCTCAGGCTGATGAGATAAACGAAAAGAAACTCAATGCGTTAAAATCAAAACTAATCACCTTTAAAGCGGAGATAAAAGGAATTTTCCCAGAAAATGCTTATCCTACAAAAGAAATCCTTGAACTGAAAGTCGGTGCGCAGGTTATGTTCGTAAAAAACGACCCTTCACCCGAAAAAGAATATTATAATGGCAAGATAGGAAAAATCGTCTCTTACGACAAAGACAAAGGCCTTGCAGTTCAATGTGATGACAGCACTATCAATGTGATGCCTGTACAATGGCAGAACTTTGAATACACTCTTAATGAGAAAACTAACGAAATAGAAGAAAAGGAAATCGGCAGCTTCACCCAGATTCCTCTCAGAACAGCCTGGGCTATCACAATACATAAAAGCCAAGGTCTTACCTTCGACAAGGTCGTCCTTAACGCGGAAATGGCATTCGCTCATGGACAGGTCTACGTGGCTCTCAGCCGCTGCACTTCGCTCAAAGGGCTGGTGCTAAAATCTAAAATACAAAATAATGTATTATTTAACGATAACACAATAAATAGTTTCGTTGATAAAATTCCTTCTCTTGAACCTGATAACGAACGTCTTATAAAAGAAGAATATCACTTCGTTCATAATGTAATCCTAGACTTATTCTCCTTTGACAATCTAGAGACACAAATGAACAAATTAGCAAAAACGCTTCGTGAAAATGATAATATATTCGAAAAAGATATTGTAAATCAAATCATTGAGAAACGCAATGTCTTTAGAGAAGAAATAATAAATGTAGCAACACGTTTCTCTCGCCAGATAGATTCAATATTCGCAAACCCAAATGCTGATTTTAACTTCCTTCAAGAAAGAATAAAAAAGGCTTCGGTATATTTCTTCGAAAAACTTAACGAATTGGAAAATATCGTAGATTTAATCAATGAGACTGACAACAAAGCTGTCAACCTCGCCGTTAAAACTATATTAGACTCCATAAGAGAGATACTTTATGTTAAAACAGCTTGTGTAAATCTAACAACAAAAGGTTTCGATATGGAGAGATTTCTCGAGTTGAAAAACAAGAAAACCGTTGAGTCAGAGAATCTTTCTTCTTCTAAATTAAAGTCGAAGACAACAGACAAAAAAGACAAGCCTTTGATAGATGCATTGATGAAATGGCGCGAAGAAAAAGCAGAGGAATTTAATAAACCTGAAAATCAGATACTTCCAAAAACAGTTCTGCTACGTATCGTAGAAAAGAAGCCTGTAACAATAAAAGAGCTTAAAGACATCTCAAAACTAGGTATCACTCGTATCAAGAGCTTCGGTGCTGACATTATTAATATGGTGTTGAATTTCCAAGGTTTCGCTCAAAAAGACTTCGATGATGACGACTCTAAAAAAGAAATGAATCTTTCAAGCAGCGTGTTACAAACGCTTGAACTACTTGACGAAGGCCTTGACATAGACAAAATCGCAAAAGAAAGAAACCTATCACGCACCACAATTGAAAATCATATAGTTGAAATAATCAAGAATGGTCTATATGAAGTAGAAGACTTCGTCGACAAAGACCATCTGAATACAATAATCGAATACTTCGAGGAAGTCGACGACAACTCCTTATCTGCTGCCCGCGACGTCCTCGGCGATGAATACTCGTACTTTGAATTGAAATTAGGACTGATGCTTGCTCGACAAGCTTAATCTATTCTAATTTCTAACTACTTTATAAGATTTCGTCTCTGTTTCAGTAACAACTTGAATTACATATATTCCCTTACTGTAACAACTCATATCGACTTTCAATTCGTTGCAATTCACCTCTTCATCAAAAAGAATATTGCCCAAAACAGAATATATCTTAACATTTTTGATGCTGTCATCTGTTATTGTAACGTAGCTTTGAGTCGGGTTAGGACGTAACCCTGGAGACACCTCTTCGTCTTCAGGCTCTTCTGGAATCAGAATTGTTGCTAAACAAATGTCGTCAGAGCTAGCGATGTCTATGCCATTATAAATCGCTCTTATGTTATAGCAGACACTATCAGCAATGATTTCTTTATCCGAGTAAGTCGTTACTGTTAAGTTAGATGCGATAAGCTCATCCTGTCGGTAGACATTGTAAGACATCTTTTCTGCAAACGCATCTGGCTGTTCAATATTAAGCCTTATCAGCCAAGAATAATTCATGTCGTATTCCGATGCACTCTTCCAGTTATTTCCTACTTTTATTATATTACTATTGCTGATGCCTACAAATTCACCACAAGGTATTGGTTTGTTACTTGATTTTGTTGGCTTTACAATAAGCCATAAGTCTTTATCAATATCAAAATCAACATCTTTTGAAAGATTGAACGTCACGAATTTATTGCTATTTGTCGTTGCAAAGCCTTCGTTATGAATCAGACATTGATTATCTGGTTTTTCTCCATTATAGATATTAAAATTGTAGAAAGCCTCACTTGCGTCAAATATTTCTACTGCTGTTATTTTGGCGTCTTTATAAATCTGGAGGTCTTCTACAGGTATTTTTATTCCCCAATATATATTGTTACTACCTTCGCTAGTAACATAAATTCCGTCGTCGTAATTTATTGTGTTAGTGTTTTTTTGAGATATATCCCAATTTAATTCAACGATATTATTTTCAAACGCAGCGTCAACGTCAATCATGTCGGGACTATATCTTAAAAGGCTTGCCGTTACTGTATTTGATGGCAACGATTCGCAGTTTTCGTTTTTGCTTATTACGTTATATCTGTATGTTCCAGAAGTATTCGCCATCTTGTCGGTGTAGGAGTTAGTCTTTATGTTATCAGCGATAATTTCACCATTACGCAAAACAGCGAAGTTGTCGCATTCCACATGTGTATTCCAGTTTAAATCAACACAATATCCTGACACATTAGCAGTTAAGTCTTGAGGTATTACACATGAAGCATCTGCTGTAGTGTTAATTTTTATTAACAAACCTTTTTTCAATTTCTCAGATTTATATACTTCTTGAGAATTGTTTATTATTGTAAACGAACATTCACTATCGTCCCAACCAGAGGTCCAATTCACTGACATTTCCACATTTGCTGGAACGACAATGCTTTCTTGTTTATTACTACCAGAATACATTGTTAAATAAATGTCTTTCATGCCATTATTAAAAGACAATGTTATCTCGCCACCTTGCCAGCCGTTGTCGCCAGAACAATTCATATCGAAGAGGTATTCGCAGAAACCGCCTACAATAATATCATCTTCGTTAGAATGGAACGACTCTTCTCCATTGCAGTTCGAACTTACATAATAATAATGATAGCCTTTATTAAGATTCTGATATTCATCGTTATAGAAATTATCAGTTATATTATCAGCTATCAATATACCATCGCGATATATGTTATAAGAATCGGCATTTGTTATGCTATCCCATTTAAGTTCGACATATTCGTCTTTTTTGACGTTGGCTGTCAGGTTTGTAGGAATAACATCGCTATTAGGAGGGAGGTAAGAGAACGACATCTGGTCGCCTCTTGTTGATATGTTGCAGATATTTATTATATCATCTTTTTTGTTAAAATTCAAGAACGGCTGAGGGTCTGTAGTGCTATTGAATTCTGTTTTATTGTTTTCTGCGCAGAAGACAGCGGCGCTTATGTGACCGTCGCTATTGTAAGTTCCAGAAGGTCGGAAAATATACAATTCGTCCAAGATGTCGTTGGCATTATATTCTATACATCCATTGTATCTGGTGTCGAGGCGATATATCAGCAGACCTCCGTCTGGCAGTCCTTTTTCGAAGGTGTTGTTTTTGTTTCTATATTCTACGAGATAGTATTGATTCGGGTCGGATGTCGGTATTTTATAACAGTTTCTTCTGCCGCCTTCCCATGAATTAGCTTCAATGGTGTATGTGCCATAGCCTATTTCTGGAATCTCATCAATCCAAGTTCCATATTTGTATTTCATGTATGTGCCAGTATGCTGTGGCGGCTGTGAATTGTTACTCATCAAATCCCAAGGTCCAGCAGGCGACAAATGATCATATTGTGGTTCGTAGTGATATAAATCAGGGAATCCCAGAGAATGAGCCATTTCGTGACATAATGTCGACACTGTGAAAAAAGTCGAGCTCTCTAGTTGAAAGTTAAAATTCATGACTCTTTTCTCATTGATGTAAACGTCTTCGCCACGGAGCTCCCACATATGAGGCCAAAGAAGGTCGCTCCAATCGCCCGCGTTTCCTTTCACGACAAAGATAACATTATCGACGAGGCCGTCATTGTTGCGGTCGATATTCAGGCTTTTCGGAACTTCTGATGCGATGTACTCGACAGCTCTTTTCAAGAGGTCAAATTCGCGAGGTCCACGTTCATTTTCTTTGTATCCGTCGGGATTAGTTGTCGCATTATAAGGCATATAATATCTCCTTGGATATACGTCTTCGTAAGCAAGTATCTTGTCGCCATCAGCCTTTGGATAACAATAAGACACCATCGAAAGTTGATTGTAAGTAGCTTTCTTGTAATAGTTATTCATGGATATGTCGTAATATCCATTATGGTTAAACATAGAGTCTATTTTAGTATAAGAAATGCCGAAGTCTGCATCATTTTTAAATTTAATGAAAACCACGATATTATTGTAAACCCCATGATTAAGTTTGCTTAAGTCTCTGTTTTTTGACACTTTCATTCTATCTCTTTTCTGTAGATATTCTTTTCGTGAGATAGAGATGTTTGGTTCGAGGCCTAATGACTTTGGATCTGATTTACCTGCCACATGCTGTGTAGCGACTATTTTACCTTGTGCGTCTGTCGTTGCATACACGAAATATCCGTTTTCAGCTTGCACGATGGTGTAGCCATTGATGTCATGCAGGCGGTTATAGAACTCATCGCCAGATGCGTAACAATGCAATATTGTCCCATCCGGTTGTGTTAATATTCTCTCAACATTTTTAAAAGGAGCAGCCGTTACAGCTGTTAAGCATAATAGTAATAATATTGTAGATAGTAGTTTTATTTTCATGTTATTATCATTGTTTATTTACTCTTTTTCTATTCCTTCTAATACGATAACTATTTCACCTTTCACCTCTTTTTGGCTAAAATGATTTATGACTTCTTCGAGAGTTCCTCTGACATTTTCTTCGTAAATCTTAGTCAGTTCTCTTGCCACGGAGACGCGTCTTTCCATGCCACACACTTCGGCTAGCTGCTGTAATGTCTTGACAAGACGGAATGGCGATTCGTATAATATTGTGGTATAATGGTTTTTAGCTATTTCGTTTATCTTTGTCTGTCTCCCTTTTTTGTGAGGGAGGAAGCCTTCGAATATGAAGTGGTCGGCAGACAATCCAGAATTGACCAGCGCTGGGACGAAGGCAGTGGCTCCTGGGAGACATTCGACTTCTGCGCCGAGTCTGAGGCATTCGCGTACTAGCAGAAATCCAGGGTCGGAGATGCCAGGAGTACCCGCGTCGGTAACGAGAGCCATGCGTTCGCCAGCCGCGATACGCTCAGCAAGAGAGGTAACAACCTTATGTTCGTTGTTGATATGAAATGCCGACATCGGCTTGCTGATGCTGTAATGTCTTAATAAATTGCCACTTGTACGAGTATCTTCTGCTAAAATAACATCTACTTCCTCACGCAAGATACGCAACGCACGTAAAGTGATGTCTTCTAAATTTCCTATAGGTGTTGGTACTAAGTATAATTTCATCTTGTTTTAATTCATAATTATTTTATAGACATATCGAAGATTATTTAATCAATTGTGCATTATGAATTATGCATTGTGAATTGGTATAAATCTTCTTTCAACTAAATCGGCGAGTTTTTTATAAGCGTCAGAATCACAATCCCATTGGAATTCAATTTGAAGTTCGCTCATATATGTCTTCGCTCCTAATAATGTAGAGAAGCCATTTAATGATCTGATGGATTTATTATATTTTTCCATGCTTCCACCGAACAACTCATTAAGGAACAAGAATTTATCATTGATGCCAATTGCGGATATCAAATCACTGACGGGCTTTCTTTGAAGACGAGCCACGAGGCTGTTATCCTCAGCCTTCTCCAATATATCGCCTAAAGTATGAACATTATTATCTCTGACGATGCGATAAGTTCTGATGCCAGAATCTTCTTCGGAAACGGGAACGGAGATAGAGTCTATAGGTCTATCAGTCGATGAGTCTATAAGTCTATCAGTCGATGAGTCTATAAGTTCTGAGTCAGTGTCATCGTCATCGTCAGTATTTTCCTCAACTCCTAACTCCTCAACTTCTAACTCCTCACTCCTAACTCCTAACTCCTCATTGTCTATAGTAAAATCCCAAATCATATCAGCCGACTCCTCTTCACCCTCTAATCCCTCTTCAACCTCTTCACCCTCTAATCCCTCTCCATCCTCTAATCCCTCTTCAACCTCTCCACCCTCTAATCCCTCTCCATCCTCTAATCCCTCTTCAACCTCTTCACCTCCCAACTCAACAGAACAAATGGTGTCATATAATTTTCTTGTATTTTCCATTAGCAAATCAACATCGAGTTGATTCATATCTATTTCTTTTCTAATCAAAAAATTAACTTGATTAGACATCTTGTTTAGCAATTCTTCTATTTCGAAAATTATACTATCTTGTTTATTATTTTTTTGTCCCATAATGATTTTTTTTTACTTTTGCTTGGCAGAACAAAAATACATTTTTTTTGCTAAAGTTCTTATTTATAACGATTAAAAATCAATATTAATACATTGACTATGAAAAAGACCAGAAAATTATTGATAATGGCGTCAATATTATTGATGTCGTTTGCTGTACTAGCACAAAACGCTACCACAAATAATGATAATGAAAAGAAGAAAAAAGAGAAGATTTATAACGAAAAAGGCGAGTTAATTAAGAAAGGCTGGAACTTTGGTCCGCTTCCTGTCGTGGGTTTCAACTCCGACCTCGGTTTCCAATACGGTGCTTGTGTCGACATCTTCAACTACGGCGACGGCTCTCGTTATCCAAAATTCGATTATAAAATGAACCTCGAAGTCTCTGCTTACACCAAGGGTTCGCTCAACTTACGTTTCTATGGCGATTTCTATAGCCTCATTCCTAACTCACGTCTCTTCATCGACGCTGGCTATTTCACCGACAAACGCTTCGAGTTCTACGGCTTCAACGGTTACGCTTCTCCTTATTATAACGGCCTTTATGTAAATAAAAAAGGCAACGATCAACAGTCATTGGTCGAGAATTATAATCCTGAATATAACAGCGTGTTATACAGAATGGACCGTAAACAATTTAGATTCAATTCATGTTTACGCACTAAATTCGGTTTCGGAGAGAATTTCTACTATGGCGTAGGTCTCAGTTATTTCAACTACAACATGGGTAGAATCAACATCCACAACGAAGAATATCTTTATGACGAACAAATGACATTGTTTGAACTTTATAAAGAAAGTGGTCTCATCAGAGCTAACGAAGCCGATGGCGGCAACGTAACACAAGTCAAACTCGCTTTCATCTACGACTCCAAAAACCACGACAGCGACCCAACTAAAGGCGCATATTTCGAAGCGACTCTCACTGGCGCACCAGACTTCATCGACCGTGACGGTTATAGCCACATGACTTTCAATGCTGTTTGGCAGCATTATATTCCTATCGTAAAAGAAAACCTCACTTTCGCTTATCGCGTAGTAACACAAAACGTCATCGCTGGCGAGATTCCTTATTATGCAGCATTCAACTCTAATATGTTATTCTACAAAAAAATGTCGACCGATGCCTTAGGCGGCGTAAACTCAGTCCGCGGAATCAACAGAAACAGAGTCGTTGGCGCAGGTTATGCTTGGTTAAATGCTGAACTCCGTTGGAAAGTAGTCGGATTCCAATTTATCAACCAAAACTGGAACGTCGCTCTTAATCCTTTCTTCGATGCTGGCATGGTAACACAAAGCTATCGCCTCGCGGAACAAGAAGCTGCTTGGTCAGAAATAGAGAAACAATATGATATTACAGGTAACAACAACCTCATCTACAGCGGCGAAAAAGAAGGCATCCACACTTCTGCTGGCTGTGGATTAAAACTCATCATGAACAGAAACTTCATCATTTCTGCCGAAGCTGCTAAAGCCCTCAACGAAAGAGACGGCAAGGGATTGAAAATGTATATCGGATTTAATTACCTATTTTAAAGGCTAAAGGCTAAAGGCTAAAGACTAAAGACTAAAGAACATTAGACTTTCGTCATTCGTCATTAGTCCTTAGCCATAAAAAAAACTTTTGAACAATTTTAACGTTTGATTTTTTAATATTTTAAAATTACATCTATATGAAAACATTGAAAAAACTAACTCTTATGATGGTTGCTTTATTAGTGACAGCAACCATGGCGTTTGCACAAAAGCCAAACATTCGTATTCTTGCAACTGGTGGCACCATCGCTGGCGCTGGCGGCTCATCAACAGCTACTAACTACACCGCAGGTCAAATGGCTATCGCCACTTTGCTCGAAGCTGTACCAGAATTACAAGACATCGCTAACTGCGAAGGCGAACAAGTAGTACGCATTGGCTCACAAGACATGAGCGACGAAGTATGGCTCATCTTGGCAAAGAGAATCAACGAATTATTACAAGACCCTAAAGTAGATGGTATCGTCATCACTCACGGCACCGACACAATGGAAGAAACAGCTTACTTCTTGAACCTCACAGTAAAAAGCGATAAACCTGTCGTTCTCGTTGGTGCAATGCGTCCTTCAACAGCTATCAGCGCTGACGGTCCTCGTAACCTTTACAACGCTGTCGTGACAGCTTGCGCTCCTGAATCAAAAGGCAAAGGCGTCCTCGTAGTGATGAACGACAACATCCTCGGCGCTGAAAGCGTGACTAAAATGCACACCACTGGCGTTCAGACATTCCAAGCTCCTAACGCAGGTCCTCTCGGCTACGTTTTCAACAGCAAAGTCTTCTACAACCAACAACCTCTTAAAAAACACACAACAGAATCTATTTTCGACGTAACAGAATTAAACGAATTACCAAAAGTCGGTATCGTTTACAGCCACGCTGGCGTTAACGCTGATATGGTCAAACCAATGTTGAAAAACGATTATAAAGGCATCATCCACGCTGGAGTCGGCAACGGCAACATCCACAAAGACGTGTTCCCAGTATTGGAAAAAGCTCGTAAAAAAGGCATCCATGTAGTTCGCTCATCACGCGTTCCAACAGGTCCAAGCACACTCGACAACGAAGTCGACGACGCTCTCTATCAATTCGTTGCTTCACAACAACTCAACCCACAAAAAGCTCGTATCTTGTTGATGCTCGCTTTGACACAAACAGACGACTGGAAACAAATCCAAGAATACTTTAATCAATATTAATCAATTCATAATGCATAATGCATAATGCATAATTAGTAAAGAACAAACAATTATAAATTATGAATTATGAATTGTGCATTATGAATTAAAATAAATCTCTATCATGAAAAAACTACTCACACTCTTAATTCTCGCTTTATGCGTAATCGGCGTTAACGCTCAAGAAGAAAAGTCTTTGTATGAACAGATTTCTGGCGTTAAGAAAAAGACTGACAAGTTCAACCTTTATATGAATATGAACGGTAGCTTCGATGCTATGTTCAACGACAATGGTTTCGACCAAGGTAAGTTCAACATGCGTCAGCTTCGTATCGAATCTAAAGGCAATGTCAACGAATGGCTTTCATATCGCTGGCGTCAACGCCTCAACCGTCCTAACAATGGTAGCGGCATGATCGATAATCTTCCAACATCTATCGACATCGCTGGTATCGGAGTTAAATTAGGCGATAAATTCTCACTCTTCGCTGGTAAACAATGTGCTAATTATGGTGGATTCGAATTCGATGCTAACCCAATCGAAATCTATGAATACAGCGACATGATTGAATATATGAGCAATTTCTTGACTGGTATCAACATCGGTTATGACTTCATGCCAGGTCAACAAATCAACTTCCAAGTCTTGAACAGCTTAAACAGCTCATTCAGCGAAACATATCATTTCGACCCACGCCTCATGACAACATTAAATATTGAAGCTTCAAAATTACCTTTGGTTTATACTTTAAACTGGAACGGTAACTTCAACAATGTTTTCAAAACACGTTGGTCTGCATCTCTCATGAGCCAAGCTAAAGGCAAAAACTTATATTACTTCGCACTTGGCAATGAGTTGACACTCGGCAAATTCAACATGTACCTCGACTTCATGTATTCAAGCGATGCTATAGACCGCGGTGGCATCATCACTGAAATAAGAGGCTTTGAACTCGATCATAACGTATACAATACATCTTATATGTCATTAGTAACAAAATTGAACTATCGCTTCGCTGACAAATGGAATGTATTTGTAAAAGGTATGTACGAAACAGCTTCTGTATCAGAAGGCTCTACCTTCGTTGCAGAAGGCAAATATCGCACATCATTAGGTTATCTCGGCGGTGTCGAATATTACCCAATGGAAAGCAACTTGCATTTCTTCCTGACATACGTCGGTCGTCATTATATGTATGAAGAAATAGCTGATAAAGCTAATTTCAGCACTAACCGAATCTCATTAGGTTTCATCTATCAGCTTCCAATGTTCTAATAAAAAAATGGAGCGTTTTAAAAACGCTCCATTTTTTTATGATTAAAACACCATTTAACATCCGAAATCCATCTTCTGAGGAATTCGGTGGCATCAATGAAAAATTCGTATGATATGTAATAGATGATGCTAGTTAATGTTGCTTGTTCCCACGAGAGATTGCAGAATGTCAAGACGATGCATAATATCATCAGCAATGGATGTAATATTGTCTCGGTAGCGAAGCTTATTGTATTACCCCAGGCCTTGTCTTTGAAACTGTTTTTCAAAATCATTGTGACAAGCCATATTGGAAGGTTTGCTACCGCAGATACAATGTAGACTGGAAGTCCGAGTAATGCGACTAAAGTCTTCCATAACACAGTACCGCCGATGTTTTTCTTGGTGACAGAGAAAATGGAGATGCCTTTCTTCTTACGTTTTTTAGTGAATTTATCGACTCTCTCAAAAGTCTCTTTTGCCTTCTCTGGTTCTCTCTCTTTCCATTCGAGAATTTCTTTTATCGTATTCTGATTACGTTCCAGACGTTGTGCCAATGGTTCATAGAATCTGAATCTAGATTTCATCTTTGTCATCTCCCAGATTGCGTTATAGTCTTCTTCGTTATCTGGTATGAAAGAAATGAGCTTCGACATACGTTCTGTCAACAGCTCACGCAATCCATTGATAATAATAGCTTCGGTATCGTCTTTATGGTTATTGACGTATTCTGTCACGTTGATAGGCTTTCCAAAATTGATGAGAGCTGTTGAGCGATAGCGGAAATAATCTCCGTATTCTATTCCTGTAGGGATGAGATAAACTGGTTTCTCGTGACCGAATTCTTCATTGGCTTTAAGTGCGATGTGGAAGATGCCTTTGCTAAGTTGTTTCAAAGAATGCTTGGTTCTGTGTGATGCCTCAGGAAAAAGGAAAAGCTTCACATTGTCGCGTACCACATCGGCAGCCTTGTCGATGATTTCGGAATTATTGTCTCTTACGCTTTTGAAACCGTCGCGTATTCTGTAGATTGGAAGGATACGACAGAAGTGCATGAACTTGGCGATGAGAGGCTTCTTGAAGATGTCGCCTCTTGCTATAAACACTTTTTTCTCACTATTCATGGAGAGAGGTACGAGGGCATCCATCAAAGTGTTGGTATGATTAACTCCGAAGATACATGCAGCATTCTGCGGAATGTTCTCTTGTCCAACAACTTCATAACGACGGAAAGACTTCCTTACATGATGATCGATGAATGGTCTAACGTAAGTGTAGAGTTTATTATCGTCTTGAATCTTTGCCATAATCTTTTTTTTAAATTCTAAAATTCTAAAACTTTAGAACTTAGTTCTAAAATTTTAAAGTTCTAAAGTTCTTCTCAAAGGTTTGCCTTAAAATATTCAGTAATCTTTGTTATAAGATGTGCTCTATCTGGGCCGTATACGTTGTGGTCGTGACCTGGATACACGAAGTAATCCAATTGTTTGCCGTTTTCGATGCAGTTTTGAACGAACACCAATGAGTGTTGCCAGAGAACGACAGGGTCTGTTGTGCAGTGGATTATCATCAACTTACCTTCGAGTTTGTCGGCTTTGTTTTCGAGGCTTGTGAGTTCGTAGCCTTCTGGGTTTTCTTCAGGAGTGTCCATGTAACGTTCGCCATACATCACTTCATAGTATTTCCAGTCCATGACAGGACCGCCAGCTGTTGAAACCTTAACGTCTTCTGGATAGTTGATTTTCATGTTTGTACTCATGAAACCGCCGTAGCTCCAACCATCTGTTCCGATACGGTCAGCGTCGACATAAGGAAGAGTTTTAAGGTAGTCGATACCGACTTTCTGGTCGCGCATTTCTGCTTGTCCGCATTGACGGTGAATGACTTGTTCGAAAGCCTCGCCGCGGTCTGCCGAGCCTCTGTTATCCAAAGTGAAGACGATGAAACCTTCTTGTGAGAGATAGTGTAAGAAGATGCCAGCGCCTGCTGTCCAAGAGTCGGTAATCATTTGAGCATGAGGACCGCCGTAGACGTAAATAACCACTGGATATTTCTTGCTTTCGTCGAAATTGTAAGGCTTGATGAGACGTGTATAAAGAGTCTGTCCGTCTTCTGCTTCCAGAGTGCCGAGTTCTATTGTGCCGATGTTATAATCTTTTAATGGGTCAACTGCTTCGTACACACGTTTGACTTGCTTGCCGTTAGCATCCATAACATCGATGTTTCTTGCGACATCGGTACTAGAATAATAGTCGATGAAATATTTTCCTGATGCGCTTGGCATGATAGTATGTGTTCCGTGTTCTTTGCTGATTTTTACTTTCTTGCCAGTCTTAAGATTTTGTTTGTAATAATGACGTTCCAAAGGACTTACTTCTG
The DNA here is from genome assembly GCA_045657145.1 of Bacteroidales bacterium. GTDB lineage: Bacteria > Bacteroidota > Bacteroidia > Bacteroidales > F082 > Limimorpha. The sequence goes on from JAZOSK010000037.1 coordinate 101,652, forward strand.
TTGAAGTGTAGTAAATGTTGCTGCCATTTTTGTCGAAGCCTTCAAAAGCTGTTATTACGAAATCGCCTTTGGTGATTTGTTTAGCTTCTTTTGTCAATACGTTATGTTTCCAAACATGATAGAAACCATCGCGTTGAGCAAGCCATAAGAATTCTTTGTTGTTGTTGGGCAAGAAATGAGCAGGGCCTACAGGTTCTACATATTGTTCATCTCTGTCTTCGAAAATTGTTTGCAAATACTCGCCGTTTAAAGCGTTATATTCATTGAATTGAAGATGATTTTGACCACGGTTCAATACACCTATATAAATCTTTTCGTTATTAGGATTCCATGTGATTGATGTAAGATATTGATCAGCTGGGCCTTCTGTTTTGACAACAGTTTCTTCACCATTTTCTGTGTTATATATTTTCAATGTAACTTCATGACTTGCCATGCCTGCCATTGGATATTTGATAGGTTTTGCTTCTGCAACACGTGTTGTGATGTCGACGAGAGGATAGTCAGAAACCATGCTTTCATCCATTGAGTAATAAGCGAGTTTGTTGCCGTCAGGTGACCAGAAAATACCGCCGTTGATAGCGAATTCGTTACGGTGAACCGATTGTCCTGCAACAACATTAGCAGCGTTGTCTGTCACTTGAACTTGTTTTTCTCCATCGGCATAGTATAAGTTATTGTCGATTGTGTAAGCTACTTTCAAAGAAGGAAGTGTTATTGTATGATTTTCAGCGTTTGCTGGCACTTCTGCAACTTTCTTAATTTCCTTTGTCTTTATGTCGAGAATGTTTAGGTCGACATTATTGGTATTTTTGTTAAAGCTGTAATAATAAGCCTTTTCAGCATCGACCCATGTCAAGTTAGGGAGTCGTTTTATGCTATCCATTCCAGCTATGTTTAAATAAGAATTAACTTGATCTAATGTTAACAAGACACTTGCGTCTTTTGCATTAACATCTTGAATCATAAGGTTATTACCTTCGTTAAAGATGTATTTATCTGTGCCTGTCAACCAATTAACGTTTTTACCTACAGGATAAACGCTGCGATTTTGACCAGCTGCGTCCATTGGAGTAAGCATTTTCTTTTCCTGAGCAAATGATGATATTGCCAATGAAACCAATGCGATAAATAATAATGTTTTTCTCATGATGTAGTATTTTAATTATGAATTATGCATTATGAATTATGAATTGCTTCCGCAAATTCCAACAATCTGTCTGTGCTTTTTTCGAGTGCGTTACCAACCACGATTATATCAGCTCCAGCCTTCGCTGCTGCTGCTGCTTTTTCAGGAGTGTTGATGCCACCTCCAACAATGAGAGGAATTTCGATAGTCTGTTTCACCTTGCTTATCATATCTGCAGAAACAGGTGTAATTGCGCCAGAACCTGCATCTAAATAGATGATTTTCAAGCCCAGCATCTCTCCAGCGAGAGCCGTACACATCGCGATATCGTCCTTGTCGTGAGGTATAGGCGTGGTGTTGCTCATGTATGAAACCGAAGTCTGTCTTCCACCGTCTATCAACATATAACCTGTCGGAATAATCTCATTTCCATAGAGTTTAAGATAAGGAGCTGCTATCACATGGCGGCCTATCAACATCTCGGAATTACGACCAGAAATAAGCGACAACAATAAAAATCCATCACACCACTTGCTAATCTGCAATGAGTTGCCAGGGAAAATCAAAACAGGAATATCGCTATGTTTCTTGATTAATTTTATGCAGTTATCCAGACTGTCAGTCGTTAAAAGACTTCCTCCCACAAAGAAAAAATCCACACCGACTTTTTTCGACTTCTCCACGATGTCGATTATTTCTTTGTCGGTAGGTTTGTCAGGGTCAATTAAGACGACAAACTTTTTCTTGGAAGTGTCTGATAATCTATTATATATACTCATATCTTTTTGAAATGAAATAGTTTACGAAGATAAGATTTTTTTCTTTATGAAAAACATTAAGAAATATTTTAATTTTGCATCATGGCTGGAATCTACATTCATATCCCGTTTTGTAAAAGCAAATGCGCTTACTGTAATTTTTTCTCGTTGGTGTCGGAAAAGAAAATCGTCGAATATGTCGATGCCTTGAAAAAAGAACTCATCGCCCGCAATCAATATCTTGGCAATGAGAAAGTTAAAACCATTTATTTCGGTGGCGGCACGCCTTCTCTATTGCCAACAAAATATATCGATGAAATTCTAAAAATCACTAACGATAATTTTGATTTGATTTCAAACCCTGAAATCACTTTGGAAGCAAATCCTGATACGATTGATAAAGAACAGCTGTTTGAGCTGAAGTCGCTTGGTGTCAACAGGATAAGTATCGGCATTCAGAGTTTTCATGATGACGATTTGAAATATCTCGACAGAAGACATGATTCAAAACACGCGCTTCAGATTATCGACGATCTAAAATGCGTTGGCTTTGAAAAACTTACCCTCGATTTAATTTACGGAATCCCGACTTTGACAGAAGAGAAATGGAACAAAAACCTCGATATTTTCTTTTCAACAGGAATATCGCATCTATCAGCTTACGCTCTTACAATAGAACCGAAAACCATTCTAGGTCAACGTATTGAGAAGGGTGATTTGCAAGATGTTAGCGAAGAAGAAACCGTGCGTCATTATAATATTTTAGTCGACAGAACAAAAGAAAAGGGCTTCGAGCATTACGAGATTTCTAACTTCGCAAAGACTGGCTGCCGCTCGCAGCATAACAGCATTTATTGGAACGACGAAAAATACCTCGGACTCGGTCCGTCGGCTCATTCCTACGACGGAAATTCTCGACAATGGAATATTTCGAATCTTACTAAATATATTCAACTTGTTAACGCTGACACTGACGCAGACACTGAATGTTATTACGAAAAAGAGATTTTATCAAAAGAAGATAAATTTAACGAATATGTGATGACATCGCTGCGAACATCATGGGGCTGCGATATTGAAAAAATATCTGCTAAATACGGAAGTTCGTACTCCGAACATTTCTTAAAAAACGTTAAGAAATATTTGGAGTCTGGAATAATGTTAATGAAAGACAACAACTTCATTCTAACTGATGAAGGAATGCTCTTCGCCGACGGAATCGCAGCGGAATTGTTTCTTTGACCATTGACCGTTGACCGTTGACCATTGAACCAAAGCCAATAGCCAATAGTCAATGGCCAATAGCCAATAGCCAATGGTATTCTAATTAATTTTCTGTGAATGTAAAACATTCTACTTTTTTTCTTAATTTTACAAACGAGAAAAGAAAGCTTTGCATAAATCATAATATATTATAAATGAGCAGATTCCGTAAAATTATAACCATACTTATGTTGTTATTTACAACGGTTATTACAGTTTTTGAATTTTACAGAGTTGGCGTTTATGTATCAAAATCTCTACAAAGCAATATTTATTCGGGATATCTTTGGCTCGGTGTAGGATTTATATTGTACCTTATCTTCCACAGATTTGTATTCAGAAAAAACATCGACATCATGCAGACCATGTCGCACGAAGGCGCCCATATGCTCGTCGGCGCGCTTTTCTTAAGAAGAAAAATATATCAGTTTAATGCAAAGTCTTCCGATTCACTCTCTTACAACGACAACTCCTTGGGATTCGTTAGCAGTGAAATGAAAAATAACAGAATCAGCATTATGTCGACATTGGCGCCGTACACTCTGCCTTATATCACGTTTGTGCTTCTTTTATTCCGCTTAATGATTAAAAATGAGTGTCTTCCAATAATAGACACAATAATAGGCTTTTCATTGATGTTTTACTTCTTGTGCTGGAAAAAAGACACACGCCGCGACCAAAGCGATATTCAAACTTGCGGACCATTCCTCTCATATCTTTATATAACAACATTCGTTCTTTTCAATATATCATTGATAATCTACTCTGTAAGTGGCGGAATATCAAATCCTGTAAATATAGTTGAAGCAGTAAAAATTTATTTCACACAAACATGGAACGATGTCTTGATGGTCGTGGATTTAATTAGGAATTGAGGATTTGAGGATTTGAGCAATTGAGGAATTGAGGAACTGAGGACGAAGTCTGTTGACTGTTGTCCGTTGACATTGAAAATATTAACAACATAAATTAATAAAAAAATGAAAATTAGAAATTTAGTAATGATTTTGACTTTAGGTGTTGCAACAATCAGTTGTGGTGACTCCGCTAAACAAGAAACTAAAACTAACTACGCTGACCTTACAAAACAATACGCAAAGGTTCAGTTGACTTCCGACATTTCTCATTTGTCTGACAATGAAAAACAAATGTTGAATTATCTCTATGAAATCGGCAACATCATGGATGACATTTTCTGGACTCAAAACTTCGGTGGTGACAAAGAAACATTCTTAAATTCTATTGAAGATAAAGACGCTCGTCTCTTCGCAGAAATCAACTATGGTCCTTGGAATCACTTCGACAACCTCGCTTCATTCCTTCCAGAATACGGCGAAATGCCTCAAGGTGCTGGTTTCTACCCTGTCGATATGACAAAAGAAGAATTCGAAGCTTGGGAAAATCCTGATAAAACAAGCCAATACACTTTGATTAAACGTGACGAAAACGGTCAGTTACAAGCTGTTTGGTTCCACGAAGCTTACGCAGAACAAATCAATAAAGTCGCTGAATTGTTAAACAAAGCCGCTGACCTCGCTGGCGATGAAGAATTTGCTAATTACTTACGCCTCAGAGCTAAAGCTGTCTTGACAGACGATTATTTCGAAAGCGATATGGCTTGGATGGACGTCCGTAACAATAATGTCGACTTCGTTGTTGGTCCAATCGAAAATTATGTTGATGCTCTCTATGGCTACAAATCAGCTCACGAAGCTTTCATCTTAATCAAAGACCAAGAATGGAGCAAACAACTCGCTCATTACGCATCACTTCTTCCTTTGTTACAAACACAACTCCCTGTAGCAGAAGAATATAAATCAGAGAAACCAGGTGCTGACGCTGACCTCGCAGTCTACGACGCTGTATTCTATGGCGGCGACTGTAACATGGCTGGCAAGACTATCGCCATCAACCTTCCTAACGACGAACGCGTTCAACTTCAAAAAGGAACTCGTAAGTTACAGCTTAAAAACGCTATGAAAGCCAAATTCGATAACATCTTGCTTCCTATCTCAGACGTCCTCATGACTCCTGAATCACGCGACAATGTTAAATTCGAAGCTTTCTTCGCTAACGTCATGTTCCACGAAGTGGCTCACGGAATGGGTATCAAAAACACCCTCGATGGTCAAGGCACTGTACGCCACGCTCTTAAAGAACAATATTCAGCTATCGAAGAAGCCAAGGCCGACATCTTAGGTCTTTACTTAGTCACAAAACTTTCAGAAATGGGTGAATATACAAACTCAACATTGGTAGAAAACTACACCACTTTCATGGCTGGCATCTTCCGTTCTGTACGTTTCGGTGCATCAAGCGCACACGGTAAAGCTAATATGTTGACATTCAACTTCCTTGAAAAAGAAGGTGCATTCACACGTAACGAAGAAGGCATGTATGCTATCAACTTCGAAAATATGAAAGTGGCAGTTGCTAAACTCGGTGGTGAAATCCTTAAAGCTCAAGGTGATGGCGACTACGAATTCGTAAAAGAATGGATTGCTACAGACGGCGTTATCAAACCAACTCTCCAATCAGACCTTGATAAAGTCAATGGCATGGGAATTCCAAAAGACATCTACTACGAAATGTCTCCAGAGCTCCTCATTGGAAGATGAAAATTGAAAACTGAAAATTGAAAATTGAGAATTTACCGTAAGCCCTGAAAGGGCATTACAGATATAACCCAGAGCGCAGTGCGAAGCACGAAGCTCTGGGGGAATAAAAATGAATGATTAACCATTAATAATTAACTAAAATGAAAAAAACTTTCTTATTAGTAGCCCTCGCTATTTTCTCATTAGTGGGCAAAGTACACGCTGACGAAGGTATGTGGTTACCAATGTTCGTTGAGCGTTTGAATTATGTTGACATGGAAAAGATGGGTCTTCAACTTACACCTGAAGAACTCTACAGCATCAACAACAGCAGCTTAAAAGACGCTATCGTAGGTCTTTCAGAAGGCGCAACACCACGCGGTTTCTTCTGCACAGGCGAAATCGTTTCTCAAAACAGCCTTATGTTCACCAATCACCACTGTGGTTATGGCTCAATCCAAAAACTTTCAACTGTTGAACACGACTATTTAACAGACGGTTTCTGGGCAAAAAGCTTTGAAGAAGAACTTCCAGCTGAAGGTATCTCAGCATCATTCTTAGTACGCATGGAAGACGTCACAGAACAAATCTTCAGCGTTTTGAACGACACAATGTCATGGGCTGAACGTAACCAAGCTATTGCTACTAAAGCTGCAGAACTCGAAGCAGTTGCTTCAGAAGATGGCAAATACAACCCAATCATCAAAGGTTTCTTCGAAGGTAACGAATACTATATGTTCGTATATCAAGTATATACAGACGTTCGTCTCGTTGGTACTCCTCCTTCATCAATCGGTAAGTTCGGTGGCGACACTGACAACTGGATGTGGCCACGTCATACTGGCGACTTCTCAATCTTCCGCGTTTACGCTGACGCTGAAGGCAACCCAGCACCATACTCACCAGAAAACAAACCTTTAACTCCAAAACATCACCTCCCAATCAGCCTCGATGGCGTTCAACAAGACGACTTCACAATGATTTGGGGCTTCCCTGGAACAACAGAACGTTACCTCACTTCTTACGGTATCGATTATAACGTAGAAACATTCTACCCAATCATCCACGATATCTTCAAGCTCCAAACAGACATCATGGACGAATTCATGCAAAAAGACGCTTCTGTCAACATCATGTACGCTGACAACAAAGCTGGTCTTGCTAACACATGGAAAAACTTCGAAGGTCAAATGTTGATGCTCCGCAAGAATAAAGTAGCTGAAACAAAATTAGAACTCGAAAACAAATTCACAGAATGGGTAAACGCTGACCCAGCACGCGTTGAAGAATACGGTAACGTTTTGAACACATTAGCTGAAACATACGCATTGCTCTCAGAAGTAAGCGCATCATTATATTTCCCTAACTACGTTGCACAAACAGGTGCTATCGCTATCTCAGCAGAATTCGCTCAATATGTAGCAGCAGCTCAAAGCAAAGATAAAGAAGCTATCGCAGCAGCAGAAGAAGCTCTCAAAGCTATCGACGTCGACGCTTTCTTCGCTGAAACACACAAGCCATTAGAAGATAAGATGTTAGTTGAAATGTTAAAGTTATATTACAACACTTTCAACGCTGAAGCAAATCCTAACTTCTATAACTTGGTAGAAAAGAAATACAAAGGTGATGTTGTTGCTTTAGCTAACGATATCTTGGAAAACTCAAACTTCGCTACTCCAGAATCAATCAAGGCATTCATCGAAAAACCAAATGCTAAGAAAGTTGAAAAAGACCCAGCTTATGTAGTTTTCAATGCAGTTGTCAACCACATGATGAGCGGTCTTGCTCCTTACCGTGCAGCAAACCAAGTAGTTGCTGAAAACAGCCATCTCTTCGTTAAAGGCTTACGCGAATTCTACGCTGAAACACAACCAGAAAAATCTTTATATCCAGACGCTAACTCATCATTGCGTATGACTTACGGCTCTGTTCAAGATTACCAACCAGCTGACGCTGTTTCTTACGACTACATCTGTACAGCTAACGGTATCCTCGAAAAATACGTTCCTGGCGACTATGAATTCGACGTTCCACAAAGACTCCTCGACCTCATCGAAGCTAAAGACTTCGGTCAATATGCCGATGAAAACGGCGAGTTAATCGTTTGCTTCCTTTCAACAAACGACATCACTGGCGGTAACTCAGGCAGCCCTATCATGAACAGTAGAGGCGAACTCATCGGTCTCGCTTTCGACGGCAACTGGGAAGCTATGAGCGGCGACATCAACTTCGAACCAAGATTACAACGTACAATCAACGTTGACGCTCGTTACGTATTATTCGTAATCGACAAATTCGCTGGCGCAACAAACCTCATCAATGAGTTGACAATCGTTAAAAGCGAACCAGCTGTTGAAGAAGTTGAAAATTGAAAATTGAAAGTTGAAAATTAGCTTTTTAAATTCTAATTCAGAATTCAATAAAGCTTTAACATAATTGCATAATACTTCAATTTATGCGACAACAAAAATCTCGTCGGTTTAATACTGACGAGATTTTTTTTATTCTTCCTTATGAAAAGTCCAATAAATAATAGCAGAAGCGTGATATTAAAAAAGGGAACGATATACTTGTTTACACTAATTGGAGAATGTAAAAACAACTAAACTACCCCCTTTTAATTTTGTAACAAATATTGATTTTGTAAGTAAAATATAGTAAAATTTCATAAAAAAATAAAATTATATTATAGCATTTGAATTATGAAAAAAGTTTTAAACGGTAAATTTAAAAAAATAATACGAGAAGTATTACAAGAAATTATAAATGAAGATATAAAATTAAACACTAAAAATGGTGAACGAAAATATCCGTAACATCTGATAATGAAGCACCAAAGTATGTGGATACAAATAACAGTCATAATCCATATATTTTTATAGATAATCAACGAGGTTATAAGGTTTATTCAATTTTTCAAAGACAAAAAACTGAAGATAATATAACTGATGCAAGCCCTTTATTGAATGCATTAAAACAGAGAAAGGGATGGGATTTTGAAAATGCAAAAAAAGAATTAATGGTATTATTAAGAAATTTTGTTGCAGCAATTAAATTATTACCTAAATATGATACAATAATAATGACACCATCAAACAACATTTTAAATAACATTGTGTTTGGTTATTTAATTAGATTGGTGCCTCATGAAAGTTAATATTGGTGTTGATAATGATTTGAATTATGACGATGTAATCAATGGAAAAAATGTTTTAATTTTTGATGATACAGTTACAACGGGAAAAACAATATCAGATTCTGGTGAAGCTATTTGTTCAATGTTTATACCTAAAAGCATCACCTTTATCACATTGTTTTCAGCACTAAATGATAATGAAAATTCACAACAAAAAACAAATGTTGTAAATTAAATCCGTTCAAAGGTGTAAACATGTATATCGTTCCCACAAAATATAATATCACCATAAGCTCGGAAAAAGACAAAGTCATGTTCTGGGATAAGACTTTCAAAGTCAAGACTCAGCACATAGAAGGTAATATTAAATATAGAACTTCAAACGGTGATTTACACAATCTCCCTAAAGATGCTTTCGTCGCTTTCGTTAGACATTATACAGGCGCACGTATAGGCGTTATGACAATTCATGATAACAGCAGATATGAATTGAACCTTCGCCACGAATACAAATTCGACTGGGAAGGCGACCCTATCGAACTCTTCTACACCATAGATGATGTCACATACTCTGCAAAAATAGACGACTTGGCTACTTTATTCCAAATGTCTAAAGATAATGAAACAATCATTTTAGAACTTTAGAATTTAAAATTTTAGAGTTCTAAAGTTTTAAAGTTCTAGATTTTTTGTAATTTTGTGACCTTATCTAAACAATACGGTTATGGATTACAATTTTAATGAAGTAGAAAAGAAATGGCAAGAATATTGGCGTAATAACAACGTCTATAAAGTTGATATCGACAAGAACAAACCAAAATTTTATATCTTAGACATGTTCCCTTATCCATCGGGCGCAGGTCTCCACGTCGGTCACCCTCTCGGTTATATCGCATCTGACATTTATGCACGTTACAAACGTCTTAAAGGATTCAACGTCCTTCACCCAATGGGTTACGACGCTTACGGTCTCCCAGCAGAACAATATGCTATCCAGACTGGCACTCACCCAGCTATAACAACAGAGAAAAACATCAACCGTTATCGCGAGCAGTTAGACAAAATCGGTTTCTGCTACGACTGGGACCGTGAAGTACGCACCAGCGACCCTGCCTATTACAAATGGACACAATGGACATTCATCCAACTTTTCAATTCATATTATTGCAACCAAACCAAAAAGGCTCAGCCTATCGCTGAACTCGTCAAGAGATTCGAGGCACAAGGCACAGAAGGCTTAGACGCTGCATGCAGCACGCCTCTCACATTCACAGCAGAAGAATGGAAAGCAAAAGGCGAGAAAGAACAACAAGAAATCTTGATGAACTACCGCCTCGCTTACCTAGCCGACACTATGGTCAACTGGTGCCCAGAGCTCGGCACAGTTCTCGCTAACGACGAAGTCGCTGACGGACTCTCGGTACGCGGCGGACATCCTGTAGTACGCAAGACCATGAAACAATGGTTGCTCCGTATCACAGCTTACGCAGAACGTCTCCTCGAAGGCCTCGAGACAATAGACTGGAGCGAGTCAATCAAAGAAGTACAACGCAACTGGATCGGCAAGTCGATGGGCGCATCATTGTTGTTCGACATCGCCGATAAAGATATAAATATCGAAGTGTTCACCACACGCGCCGACACCTTGTTCGGAGCTAGTTTCATGGTGTTAGCACCAGAACACGAAATCATCAGCACTATCGTCTCTGACGAACAACGCGCTGCTGTTGAAGAATATGTCACATGGGCTAAGAACCGCTCAGAACGTGAACGTATGGCAGAAGTGAAGAAAGTGTCAGGCGTATTCACAGGAGCTTACGGCATCAACCCATTCACAGGTGCAAGAATTCCAATCTGGGTAGCAGATTACGTACTCATGGGTTACGGCACCGGCGCGATTATGGCAGTACCAGCTCATGACAGCCGCGACTTCGCTTTCGCTCGTCACTTCAACCTCCCTATCACACAAGTCGTTGCAAAACCAGGCGAAGAACCATCAGACGCTTCACAATGGACAGAATCATTCGACGCTAAAGAAGGCGTGATGGTCAACTCAGAATTCCTCAATGGCCTCACAGTGAAAGAAGCTATCGCAACAATGATTGCTAAAGTTGAAGAAATGGGCATCGGTAAAGGCAAGACCAACTACCGTCTCCGCGACGCTATCTTCAGCCGTCAACGCTACTGGGGCGAGCCATTCCCAATGTATTACAAAGACGGAATGCCTTATGCTTTAGACGAAAGCAAACTCCCATTAGAGTTACCATCTATCGACGCATATAAGCCAACAGAAACAGGCGAACCTCCATTGGCACGCGCTAAGAACTGGGCAACAGAAGAAGGTTATAAACTCGAAACTAACACAATGCCAGGCTTCGCAGGTTCAAGCGCATATTACCTCCGCTATATGGACCCACAAAACAACAACGAGTTCATCAGTAAAGAAGCTAACAACTACTGGGAACAAGTCGACTTGTACATCGGCGGTGCAGAACACGGCACAGGCCACTTGATTTACAGCCGTTTCTGGAACAAGTTCTTATTCGACCTCGGCGTGATATGCAAGGACGAACCATTCAAGAGAATGATAAACCAAGGTATGATTCAAGGTAGAACAAGCTTCGTTTATCGCGTCAACGTACAGAAATTCAAAGAATATTTCGCAAATAAAGAAATGCCTTTCGATGTAGAAACATTAGGCACATCAAATCTCTTCGTGTCTAAAAACATCGAAGGAAGAGAATATTACAGCGACCCAATCCGCGTCGACATCAGCATGGTACATAATGACATTCTCGACACAGAAGAATTCAACCAATGGCGCGACGACCTTAAGGATTCTAAATTTATCTTCGAACAAGACAAAGAAGGTAACCCAATCTACGTCTGCGGCTGGGAAGTTGAAAAGATGTCGAAATCAAAATTCAACGTACAAAACCCTGACGACTTAGTAGCAAAATACGGCGCCGACACATTGAGACTTTATGAAATGTTCCTCGGACCACTCGAACAATCAAAACCATGGGACACACAAGGCATCGAAGGCGTCTATCGTTTCATCCGTAAGTTCTGGAGATTATACACAGACGAAAATAACGAATTCTGTTTCAGCGATGAGCCTGCAACAAAAGAAGAATTGAAGTCATTGCACAAGCTCATCAAGAAAGAAGAAGACGATATCGAAAGAATATCTTTCAACACTGTCGTTTCTGCTTTCATGATTTGCGTCAATGAGTTGACAGACTTGAAGTGCAACAAACGCGAAATCCTTGAACCACTCGCTATCATGATTTCACCTTACGCACCACACCTCGCAGAAGAGTTGTGGCATCAGATGGGACATGACGACAGCGTGGTAATGCAGAAATTCCCTGAATTCGTCGAAAGCTATGTCGTTGAGAATAACTTCACGTATCCAGTGTCTATCAATGGTAAAAAACGCTTCGACCTTGAATTGCCAATCACATTAAGCCCTGCTGAGATAGAAAAAGCAGCTCTTGAATCAGCAGAAGCAGTGAAATGGATAGCAGATAAAAGCGTTAAGAAAGTTATCGTAGTACCAAAGAAAATTATAAATATCGTTGTTGGATAAGAAAAAAAAGACAGCCGTAGCTGTCTTTTTTTAGTCTATAAGTCTATAGGTCAATGAGTATATGAGTAAACGGATACTAACAACTTATTGACACATAGACTCATTGACTTATTGACTTTTTTTATTATTTTTGCCACCTATTTTGTTAATATTCATAAAAATGAAGAAAAATTACATCATCTTATTTTTAGCATTGGTTTTAAGCACATTAACATTCGCTCAAAACTTCAGTGCAATTGAACCAGAACTTCAAAAGGTTTTAAATCAGAAAGGCGAAGAATTGATTGACATTCAGATTTATTTCAAATCGAGTATCGATTCTAAGCAACTTAATCAAGCAACAAGAAAAGCTTATACAAAATCAGAAAAGAAAGATTTTGTTGTTAGTGAACTTAAAGCTTATTCAAAGAACGCACAAGCTGACGTGATGTCACTCTTAGAAGCAGAAGAATTAAGCGGCAACGTAAGTGAGATTCACAATATTTGGATTGCCAACTCTATCAGCTGTAAGGCTTCAGCTTCAGTAGTTTATAAATTATCATCACATCCAGATGTCAAGATGATAGGTTATGACAAAGAGTTTCAGCTTATTTCTCCAGAGCAGATGGAAGAAATCAAATCAGCTGCAAAGTCAGACGTAAGAGCAGGCGGTCCTGACGCTCACGTTCAAGCAGTAGAAGCTCATAGAGTTTGGTGGGAAAAAGGATACACTGGCAAGAACGTTGTTGTCGCAGTCTTAGACTCAGGAACCAACACCAATCACTTAGACCTTAAAGACCATCTTTGGACAGGATATATAGACACCAACAAAGACGGCACTCCTGACACATACGTCAACGGCTGGAACTTCATCAGCAACAATGCCAACATCACCGACGATTATGGTCACGGCACACACTGCGCTGGTATCGTGTGTGGCGACGGTACAGCAATTGTCACCACAGGTATTGCTCCAGACGCATTGCTTATGACAGTTAAGACCATCAACCGTGCTGGTGGCGGCTCTGTTGCACAAATGTTAAGCGGCGTTCAGTTTGCAGTTGAAAACGGCGCCGACGTTATAAGCATGTCGTTAGGTTTTAAAAACAGTCAGTTGACAACAGCACAGAAAGAAGAGATACGTGCAGCATTCGACAACGTATTAGCAGCAAATGTTGTAGTATGTGCAGCAGCAGGTAACGACGGCGACACATACGGCGCACCACATAATGTCGACTACCCAGCAGCATGTCCTGCTCCATGGAGAAACCCAGACCAGACACTCACAGGCGGAGTGTCTAGCGTCATCTGCGTCGGAGCTCACGACCTCAACGAGTCATCACGCGGACCATCAACATGGGAAGGCACATCATACAACGACTATCCTTATGAAGACGGAGCACAAATGGGTCTTATCCGTCCTGACATCTCAGCACCGGGTTATATCATCCGTTCTACAAAATATTCACAAAACGACATATATGAACTCAAAAGTGGCACATCACAAGCAACACCATGCGTGGCAGGTGTCATCGCTCTTATGTTGGAAAAGAACTCAACACTCACCCCAGCTCAGATATCTCAAATCTTAGAAGAGACAGCAACTTCAAAGCCTGAGAAAAAAAATAACCGAGTAGGTGCTGGTGTCGTCAATGCTCTCGCAGCAGTGAATAGCATTACTGAAACTGTAGGAAATCCATATATACAAATTAATGCTTTTGCTCCACAAAACATAATGACAGGCGTGCAAAACGTTGGTGTTACAATGATAAACAAAGGAGCTGGAGCCAGCGACGAAAATACATCTATGACATTATCATTGTCAAACGACCCATATGTAACAATTGCAAATCCTACACAGACATTAGGCAGACTTGGTGTGAATGCTACACAGACATTGTTCTTCGAACTTAATATTGATAAAAACACTCCTAGTGGTCACACTGTGATATTCACAGCCAAGACAACAAGCGGAAACTTCTCATGGGAAGAAAAATTCTCAGTAAAAGTTTCTTCAGAACCTAATATAGTATTCAAATCAGTGAGTCCAAGTGTTATCAGAATAGGCGAGACATCAGAAATTAATATTACTATGCTTAATAATGGTACCGCTGCTATGTCTGACTCAATGACATTAAAGCTTTTGACATTAAACTCTGACTTGAAATATCTTACAATTACTGATAATGAGGCTAAGATAAAACCATTGGGTGTTGGTGAATCTGGTACAGGAACATTTACAGTTGAAACACAAGGTACTACTAAAGACGGATATAATTTCGACTTGTTCCTTGAAACATATGCAGAATCAACTACTGGCGGAAATTATATCTATGAATTTGAAAACGATATGGAAGGCTGGACCTGCTTCAATGCTAGCAGCAACAATAATGTGAAAAGCCCTTGGTTCCATAGCACTGAGGCTGTCAGCTTTGGAAAAGAAGCTTACGACTCTCACTCTGGAAACGGACACATGATGAGTAGAACTCTTTTGAGTAAAAATATGGCATACACATATCCTATCAACAATTACTTCGTTTCTCCAGTGAAAATGAAAGTTACAGAAAATAGTAAGGTTAGTTTCTACGCACGTGCTCACCTTAAAGCATATTATCCAGAACATTTCGGACTTGCAGTCTCAACTACTGGCAATACCTCAGAAGCTGATTTCACTTTGTTAAAAGAATGGGTCATCACTGAAAGTGCGACAAGCACTACATGGAAACAATACACTGTCGATTTGAGTGCATACGCAGGACAAGAGATATATGTAGCAATACGTCACTTCTTCACATATGAAGAATGGAACGACTCGTTCCAAGCTGATGGTGGATTTGGCGTTGACGCTTTAAATGTCGACGACATCACTTTTGAAAATGTAGTCATGAAAATACAACACACTTCAACACTCAGCTACGACGACCCTTATCATTTCAACGTCACAGCAAGCAATTCTCTCGTATTGCCAACAGTTGAAAATCTTACTGCTACACCAAAAAGCAGCTCAAAAATTGAGTTAAGATGGGAGGCTGTCAATAATGTCAAATCTTATAACGTATATCGCGACGGACAAAATATCGCTACTGTAAACGACACAGTTTTCGTCGACACAGAACTCGCTCACGAAACAGAGTACTGCTATACAGTTACTACTATCACAGGTTCAGGAGAATCAGGATTCGGCAACAAAGTTTGTACAACGACATTAGAGCCAACTGAAGCTACCACTCCAACAAACTTGACAGCTAAAGCAGAAGGCAGTTCTATGATAGTGTTGACATGGGACGTATCAGAAGAAGCTACAAGCTATAACGTATATCAAGGCGAAGAGAAAATCGCTTCTGATGTAACATTCACGATGTATATCGTTGAGAAACTTAAGCCAGAGACAGAATACTGCTTCAGCGTGACAGCTGTCAATAAGCTTGGCGAGTCAGCAAAATCTGAAAGCGAATGCGCAACAACATTGGAAGCCGACGGACCTATAATCCCAGACGCTCCAGTAGTGACAGCTTCAATTAAAAACGATACAGCTACATTGTCATGGGAAGCCGTAGAATATGCTACTTCATACAACGTATACCTAAAAGACACCAAATTAGCAACATTAGAACAAACAGAATATAAAATTGCTCTTTCAACAAGAGAATTCTGCCTCAGCGTGACAGCTTGTAGCGAAGCAGGCGAATCTGAACGTTCTAACGAAGTATGCGTAAAGAAAGAAAACAACGACGAACCTGTCGACCCAGAGAATCCAGAGAATCCTGAAAACCCTGAAACACCTTCTGTTCCAGAAGCTCCAGTTTTGAAGGTCACTGTAAAAAGCGCTTATGCCGTTATCTTGGAATGGAACGCCGTTGAAAACGCTACATCATACGCGGTGTACTACGACGGTACAAAAGTGGGAACACAAAAAGAAACAAGCGCTGAAATAGGCGTCAACGAGGCTTATGAAGAATATTGCTTCACAGTAACAGCTTCTAACAGCGCCGGCGAATCAGCTCACTCAAATAGAGAATGCGTCACAACATACGACGTCTCTATCGACGAAATAACCACATCTTTCAACATCTTCCCTAACCCTGTCGACGACAAACTCTATATCGAAACAGAAGTTGAAATAGAAGAAGTTTCTATTTTCGATATTTATGGAAGAAGACAAGAGCTATCAGCTGTCAGCTGTCAGCCATCAGCTATTGATGTTTCTAATTTAAACAGCGGCGTTTACTTCGTGAAAGTCGTTACAAACGAAGGAGAAGTTGTTAAGAGATTCATTAAGAAATAATTCATAATTCATAATTCATAATGCATAATTAGGGTTTAAGGCCTAAAAAAGGTAGAGACGTATCATAATTCGCAGAATTTGATGCGTCTCTCGTGTTTATAATTGAAAACGGAAAGTTGAAATTTGAAAATTAATTTTCAGTTTTCAATTTTCAATTTTCAACTTTCAATTACACTCCATCGCTACAGGCACAACATCAGTGTCGAATAAAGTTTCAGAGGAAAAATTTAAGATTCAACTACTTTTTTAATAATATTATTTTTTAATAAGGAAAAAATATTATATTTGCTGTCAATTTTATTTTAATTTTTTCGAAATGAGGAAAGTCATTTTTACATTATTTTTTACATTAATCCTTTGTGGAGTTTCTCAAGCTAAAAACAACAATGTTATTGAACCAGAACTCCAAACCATTTTAAATCAGAAAAGCGATGAATTGATTGACATTCAGATTTATTTCAAGTCAAGCCTCGATTCTAAGCAACTTAATCAAGCAACAAGAAAAGCTTATACAAAATCTGAAAAGAAAGAGATTGTTGTTAATAAACTTAAAGCTTATTCAAAAAATGTTCAAGCTGACGTCATGTCAATTTTAGAAGCAGAAGAATTAAGCGGCAATGTAAGTGACATCCATAATCTTTGGATTACCAGCTCTATCAGTTGTAAGGCTTCAGCTTCAGTAGTTTATAAATTATCATCACATCCAGATGTCAAGATGATAGGTTATGACAAAGAGTTTCAGCTTATTTCTCCAGAGCAGATGGAAGAAATCAAATCAGCTGCAAAGTCAGGCGTAAGAGCAGGCGGCCCTGACACTCACGTTCAAGCAGTCGAAGCCCATAGAGTATGGTGGGACAAAGGATACACAGGCAAGAATGTTGTTGTTGCTGTGTTAGACTCAGGAACCAACACCAATCACTTAGACCTTAAAGACCATCTTTGGAAAGGATATATCGACACTGATGATGACGGCACTCCAGACACATACGTCAATGGCTGGAACTTCATCAGCAACAACTCGAACATCACCGACGACTATGGTCACGGCACACACTGCGCCGGTATCGTCTGCGGCGATGGTACTTCAACGATTACAACAGGTATAGCGCCAGACGCATCACTTATGACAATTAAGACCATCAACCGTGCAGGTGGTGGTTCTGTTACTCAGATGTTAAACGGCGTTCAGTTTGCAGTTGAAAACGGCGCCGACGTTATAAGCATGTCGTTAGGTTTTAAAAACAGTCAGTTGACAACAGCACAGAAAGAAGAGATACGTGCAGCATTCGACAACGTATTAGCAGCAAATGTTGTGGTATGTGCAGCAGCAGGTAACGACGGCGACACATACGGTGCACCAGATAATGTCGACTACCCTGCAGCATGTCCTGCTCCTTGGAGAAACCCAGACCAGACACTCGAAGGCGGATTGTCAAGTGTCATCTGCGTCGGTGCACACGACCTCAACGAGTCATCACGCGGACCTTCAACATGGGAAGGAACATCATACAACGACTATCCTTATGACAACGGAGCTCAAATGGGTCTTATCCGCCCTGACATCTCAGCACCGGGTTACTTCATCCGTTCTACTAAATATAATAGTAATGACACCTATGAAATTAAAAACGGCACATCGCAAGCAACACCTTGCGTGGCAGGTGTCATCGCTCTTATGTTGGAAAAGAACTCAACACTCACCCCAGCTCAGATTTCACAAATCATTGAAGAGACAGCAACATCTAAACCTGCAACAAAAAACAATAGCGTAGGTGCTGGTGTCGTCAACGCTCTCGCAGCAGTGAATAGCATCACTGAAATTGTCGAAAATCCTTATGTTAAAGCAACTGCTTTCGCACCTAATTCAATGGCAACAGGGAATAGAACCCTTAGCATCACTTTGAAAAATCAAGGCTCTGGCGCAAGCGACGGTAATACATCTGTGACATTATCATTGTCAAACGACCCATACGTAACAATAGCAAATCCTACTCAGACATTGGGCAGACTTGATGTGAATGTAGATAAGACATTGTTCTTCGAACTTAACATTGATGAAAACACACCTAGCGGCCACACAGCAACATTCTCGGTCAAGACAACAAGCGGAACATTATCATGGGAAGATACATATTCCGTACAAATTGCTGTACCTAACTTGGCTTATCAATCTGTAAGTCCAGGTTTAGTGAATACTAATGCAACAACTGATATCAAAGTCACTATGGTTAACAATGGATCAGCTGACTTCACTGGTCCAATAACACTCAAACTCGTTACAACTTCTTATGATTTGAAAAACGTCACTTTGATTGATAGTGTGACAACGATACCAGCATTAGGCGTTGGTGAGACAGGAACGGGAACATTTACCATTGAAACAAAAACTCCTACATATCCTTATGACTTCTTCTTAGAAACATATTCTGAATCGACAACTAGTTCTAATTATATCTACGAGTTCGAGAACGATATGGAAGGCTGGACATGCTTCAATGCAAGCAGCAACGATAATGTGAAAAGCCCTTGGTTCCATAGCACTGATGCTATCACCTTTGGAAAAGAAGCTAAGGACTCACACTCTGGAAACGGACACCTGATGAGTAGAACTCTTTTGAGTAACAATATGTCATACTCATTCCCTATCAACAATTACCTTGTTTCTCCAGTGAAAATGAAAGTTACAGAATACAGCAAGGTCAGTTTCTATGCACGTGCTCACATGGAAGCTTATTATCCAGAACATTTCGGACTGGCTGTTTCAACAACAGGAAATACCTCAGAAGCTGATTTCACTTTATTAGACGAATGGGTCATCACTGAAAAAGAGACAAGCACTACATGGAAACAATACACTGTCGATTTGAGCGCATATGCTGGCCAAGAGATTTATGTGGCTATACGTCACTTCTTCACAGATGAAGAATGGAACGACTCGTTCCAAGCTGACTTTGGTTTTGGAGTCGACGCTTTAAATGTCGATGACATCTTATTTGAAAATGTAATAGTAAACACCGAATACAAGTCCACATATGATTCTAACGACCCTTATCATTTCAACGTCACAGCAAGCAGCAATCCTAGCTTGCCTATGGTTGGAACTATTACAGCAACACCAATGAGCGGTGCTGTGTCTTTGGAATGGGATGCTGTCGACGGCGTAAGCAAATATGGCGTATATCGCGACGGACAGAGAGTAGCTACTGTGACAGAACCATCTTATGTTGATGAGAAACTTTCTTATACCAAACAATATTGCTATGCTGTAACAACAATCACAAACTATGAATCTGGATTTTCTGAAGAGGTATGTGCAACAACATTAGAACCTAAAACTAAACCAGAAGTTCCAGCAAATCTATCTGCCAAAGCCATAAGTGTCTCTGAGATACTATTAACATGGGACGTTGCCGTTGGCGCAAGGACTTATAACGTCTATCAAGGAGAAGAAGTGATTCAGTCAGGAATAACAGAGACAACATATACCGTAACAGGACTCACTGAACAAACATACTATTGCTTCAAAGTTATTGCTGTTAACGAGATGGGCAATTCTGAAATGTCAGAAGAAGCCTGCGCAACAACATTAAAGCATAAACCTGCAACTCCTGCAAATCTTATAGCCGAAACAACAAGCGACTCAGAGATAGTCTTGACATGGAATGCTGCCACTGGCGCTTCGACTTATAAAGTCTATCAAGACACAGAAGAGATAGCTTCAGAAATAACAGAGACAACATATACCGTAACAGGCCTCACTGCACAAACAAACTATTGCTTCAATGTTATTGCCGTTAACGAAGCTGGCGATTCTAAAATGTCAGAAGAAACTTGTGAAATAACAATGAGGGCAAAACCTGAGGTTCCTGCAAATCTTATAGCCGAAGCAAATGGCTACTCAGAGATAGTCTTGACATGGGACGCTACCGATAGAGCAAATAGTTATAAAGTATGTCAAGATACAGGTACAGATGTTATTGTTATAGCTTCAGAAATAACAGATACAACATATACAGTATCAGGCCTAACTGAACAAACAAACTATTGTTTCAATGTTATTGCCGTTAACGAAACTGGCGAATCTGAAATGTCAAATAGTGCTTGTACCATGACAGGAAAAGAACCAACAGGCATAATAGTGAAGTCGTTTGAATTGGATGCTCATAACAGTGCAACAACATTGACAGTTACATTAATTAATAAGACAACTTCTGATGTGACCGCAGAAGCAATGGCGGTGGCAAAATTGTCATGCGATGATCCTTATGTAACTATTAATAATGGTGAAGCTAATGTAGGTGCTCTCGCCGTTGGCGAAACAACAGATGTGACATTTAATATAACTCTAGCTTATAACATTCCATTTGAACATGTCTTAGACTTTGACATTAATGTTGAATATCAAGTCAGCGAAATGAGCGCCTCAGCAAATCTCTCCTACACATTTAACAATGACCTCGAAGGATTTACTACAATAACAGGAGATGACCATAACTGGTATCATTCTTCAAATCAAAGTGCTCATGGTTACGATAAAGAATATAAAACAGGTGGATTCATATTTAGTGAATCTTATTGTAATAAAGGTTCTGGATTTGACCCTGACCATTGGATTGTATTACCAGAACAAATCATTCCATCTGATTTAACTAGAATCGAATTCTATGCCTGTTCAATGTCAAGTTATAATACGTATGCAGATGAAACATTCGGAGTTTTTGTATCAACTACAAGCAATACAGACACTACAACATTTACTAAAATTAATAGTTGGACTCTTGATAAAAACCAAAATTCTCTTAAAATGGCTCTTAAATCTGCAATGTTGAGAGATTATAAAGACCAAAAGATTTGGGTTGCTATAAGACACTATGGAGATGGCGATAATGCTGCTTTAGCAGTTGACGATGTCACAATATACAATATTAATAAAAAAGTCACTAACATTGTTACAGACACCTCATCATTCTCAGCAACTGTCATTTCACCATTCAATACATTCAGTGGCAACGGCACTTGGAATGATGAAAGCATGTGGAGCAAAGGCTCTGTGCCAACAGCAGAAGAAGACATCGTCATTGCTGGAGATATAACTATCGAAAACGGCAATGTAACAGCAAAGTCTATAATAATTGACGGTGGTTCTTTGACAGTCAAAAGCGGTGCTGTTTTAACAGTTAATGAAACATTCATAAATACAGATGCAAGTGCTTTCATCATCGAAGACGGAGCACAAGTGGTTCAAGGCAATGACGATGTCATGGCTACATTCCTCATGAATGTAGAAGCACCAAACTCATGGGAAGAAAACCACACACATGGCTGGCAGTTCATAGCTTCTCCTATGAAAGACTTCTTGAGTTCAGAATTCGAGACCGAAGGCATAGAATACGACTTGTTCAAATACGATGGAACACAAGAGATGCAATGGGTCAACTATAAAGGACACGCAGACACCGACTTTGAAACGAAGTTCTATCAAGGACGTGCTTACTTGGCTTCTTACGAGACAAGTTCTGAAGTAGCTTTTGAAGGTACACTCAACCATGAGACAAATTATACATTCTCAGAATTCAGAGCTTATGACGAAGGTAACCATTACGCTAACTTCTATCTCCTCGGCAATCCATTTACATTTGACATGAATTGGAATAATATGTTAGTTTCAGACATGTCGGAAGGTTATGCTGTCGTTAATTTAAATGGAGCTTATGAATATGCAATTGAAGGTGAGATAAAAGTGGGCGATGGCTTCTTGGTAAGAGTGACAGGTTCAAATCCATCAATGACTTACACCTCAAATATGCGAAGCGTAAGAACAGAAAAGAACGAATTTATCAATCTCGTTGCTTCAGGTAAAGCAGGTAAAGACAATGTCATTATCAACTTTGCAGATAACGGCAGAGAAGGTTTTGCAAAACTAGACAACTTCAACAAAGAAATAGCTGAAATCTATGTAAAAGAAGACAACAGACGTTATGGTATCTTAAACTTTGAAAACGACCTTGAAGAAATAGATGTCTACTTCGATGCAAAGCAGATGGGCGAATACACAATCAACGCAATCACAGGATGTGAATACCAAAGCGTGACATTAGTCGACCTCATCACAGGAAATGAAACAGATCTTCTTGCAAGTTCTTACACATTCAAATCTATGACAAACGAAAGCGCTGCTAGATTTAAGCTCAGAATAGAAAGAGATAAAGAAACAGAAAACTTCGTGTACCAATCAGGCGACGAACTCATCATCGAAGCTGAAGGAACAGTACAAATCATCGACGTGATGGGAAGAATTGTCTTGAGCAAAGAAATAAACGGCAACGATAGAATCAACATCGGCAAGCTCAACAAAGCCGCGTATATCGTACGTTGCATAGAAAACAATAATGTGAAAACTCAAAAAATCGCCCTCCATTAACACACAATTAATACTTATTTCAATCGAGGTGTCACCCAGTCTGGTGGCACCTTTTTTTTTAACTAAAGTATAACATTATCATAATATTAATTATCTTTGCAGATTATTTATCACGCATTAATAAATAAACAAACATAAATAATGTTATGAAAAAGCTATTTGTACTTCTAGCAAGTTTGTTTTTATGCATATTCTCATATGCACAAAACAACGTAATTGAACCTGAATTACAGAAAATCTTAAATCAAAGAAACAACGACTACATCGATGTCAACATCATGTTGAAGGCACAGATGTCGACAGCTGAATTATCAGCATTGAATTGCAAAAGCGACAGCAAAGAAGTGCGTCGTCAAGTAGTCACCAACGCTCTCAAGAGCTATTCAGAACAGACACAAGAAAACGTGATGTCTGTAATCAAAGCTGAAGAGAAAAACAACAGCGTTATCGATGTTAAGAGCTTTTGGATTACAAACTTCATCAACTGTAAGGCAAAAGCTGATGTCATCTATCAATTAGCATCACACCCTGACGTAGCTAAAATCATCTACAACCAAAAGATGGAAGTCGTCAACGACGCTGAGGAAATAAACACACGCGGTGTTAGAGCTTCATCAGCTACTATTGGACAACACATCACACAAATACAAGCCGACAAGGTATGGGAATTAGGCTATACAGGCAAAAACGTCATCGTGGCAGTCCTCGACTCTGGTGTCAACACCGAGCACCCTGACCTCAAAGACCATTTATGGGACGGCAACCCACAACACGGATATAACGTAATAAATCCAGGTCAAGACCCTATCGACACTGGCAGCCACGGAACACACTGTGCTGGTATCGTCTGCGGCGACGGCACTTCCGGAACAATGACAGGTGTAGCTCCTGACGCAAAACTGATGAGCATCAAATTATATGAAGGAACATCAGGCCTCACTATCGATGGATTGACAAGCGCAATAGAATTCGCATCATCTCACGGAGCTGACATCTTGAGCATCTCACAAGGCTGGAGAGGTTCTTATGCCGCCGCTTATAGACAAACATTGCGTTCAATATTCGACAATTTATTAGAACAAGGCATCATCGCTGTCGTAGCTGCTGGTAACGACCGCGTAGAGATAGCCAACTACCCTGTTCCTCAAAACGTACGTACCCCTGGCGACTGTCCTCCACCATGGTTACACCCTGACCAAACAACACAGGTCGAGGGCGGATTGTCAAGCGTCGTCTCTGTCGGTGGCGTTGATGAAAACAACAATATAATGGCAATATCATCACAAGGCCCAGTACAATGGAGCGATTATCCACTCGCAAATGGCGGACTCATCCGTCCTGACATAGTAGCGCCTGGTACAATATACTCTCTCAGCAATGACTTGGATGATGTTTACGCAACAAAAGGCGGCACATCACAAGCAGCACCTTGCGTCGCTGGCGTCATGGCTCTCATGCTCGAGAAAAACCCAGACCTCTCTCCTGCCGACTTATGCAGAATAATAGAAACAACAGCAACACCTTTAACAAATAAAAAAGATAACCTCTACGGCTCTGGCTTAATCAACGCTTTCGCAGCAGTACAAGCCGTTAACTTCAACACAACAGAGCCTGTTATCAATCTTCATTCTTTCACTAGCAACCTAACAGCTAACCAAGACCTTAACTTCGACCTCACATTCATCAATAATGGTGGAGGCACAAGCACCGCAAATGAGACTGTAACAATAGAAACTAGCGATACTTATACGACTATCGAATCAAATAGCAATACATACAGCGCAATGTCCGCTGGTGCAACAGCAAAAGCTACCTTCGTATTAAGCATCAATCATTTGGTTCCTGACAATCATATTATCGAACTCACAGCAAACGGCTTCGGCAAGACATATGACATTAAAATAAAAGTCTCTAACCCACTCGTAGCTCCTGTCGTCACTGCAACTGCAAACGGCACTTCTGTCAACTTGACTTGGGGCGCTACAAACAATGCAACAGGCTACAAGATTTACCGCGACGAAGAATTACTCGGAAACACAACATCTACATCTTACACAGATGAAAATCTTGACTACAGCACTATATATATTTATACAGTAACATCATTACGCGACGAGTTAGAATCTGAGCACTCACAAATAGCACGCGTACAAACTGGCGACAACCCAGAAGTGCCATCTCCAACAGACATCACAGCTAACAGCGGTAATATCTCTTGGACTAACGGAACAAACAGCATTGGTGCTAACATCTACAGAAAAGACATCGTCTCTGGCGTAGAATTGCCTATAGCTTCCGAAATAAGCGGCAACTCTTATACAGATGAAAGCTGGAACTCTTTGCCTGACGGAATCTTCCAATATGGCGTCTCTAACTTGTACACCTCATACGAAACACTCTACGCAGAAGATTTCACAAATCTTTTTTTAACTACAAATGTTGGTGATGCTTATCCATCAATGAATATGTATTGGTACCAATATAAAGAAGGTGATAATAATAATTCATCATGGGATATAGCAAGCTATATCACTAGTGGCCCAGGTAATTCTTTAACATTCGAAGCATTTGGAAATGCTGCCTTTATAAAATCTCTATCTGGCAAGCCTGAGTTACTGAACTATCTGGTCACTCGTCCAATGACTTATCAAGAACAAAACATCAAGTTGTTATTCAAATACATCACACCAACTTGGGATGAATATGGCACTAACACTTTGAAGGTGATGGTAAGCACAACTTCTTACAATAGTGGCTGGACTGAATTATGGAATAGCGGCGCAAAAGATGTCACAGAATGGACAGATGTTGAAGTTGACTTAAGCGCTTATACAGGCAAGCAAATCTATATCGCATTCGTAAATGTTGACAGAAGTGGTTATTGCACAGGCATCGACAATGTAAGCATTGCTGTGAAAGGCAAAAAAGAATCAAGAATTGAATGGAGTGCAAACACTTACAAAAACGTCAATGTGTTTGTGACAGACGGCGATTGGTCAAATCCAAGCAATTGGTCAGCAAAACGACTTCCAAATGCAAACGACACCCAAGTCATCATTGAAGCTAATGCTACAATAACAAGCAGCAACCACGAAGTCAATTCTCTGATAATTGCAGAAGATAACACATTGACACTTAACGATGGCGTTAAGTTGACAGTCAACAACGAATTTATCAATACCAACACAGACGCTTTCATCATCAACGATGGCGCGCAAGTCGTTCAAAACAATGCTAACGTTGCTGCTACATTCAACATGAACATCAACAGCCCAACAGAATGGAGCTCAACAAACAAAACAGGCTGGCAATTCATCGCTTCTCCTTTCAAAAACTCTAAGATTGAAGACTTCATTCCAACATCATCCGACTATGACTTATATCTATACGACGGAACTAAGGAAATGGAATGGCTCAACCATAAAGATGAAAACAACTCTTATGAAATAATCATTGACACTATAATTACAGGAAGTGGTTCTGAAACAAATGCCTACATGCCAAGTAGTGTCAATTATAATTACACAATATCTCAACAGATTTATTTGGCAAGCGAATTAGGCGTCTCAAGCGGCAACATAACAAGTTATGCCTTTAAAACTGCAAAAGATTTAGGAACCACAATCACACGTACATATGAAGTCTACATGATGAATACCGACAAGACATCATTCAGCAATGGTTCCGATTGGGTTAAAGTCAATGCAAATAACCTTGTATTCTCAGGCGACATCACATTCAGTGCAAAAGACAAATGGACAAAAATAGAGTTCGACACACCATTCAAATATGAAGACGGCAAGAACATAGTATTGTGCATAAACGACGTAACAGGCAGCATGTCAAGCGGCAGCGCAATGACATATTACACCTATGCTGCATCTAACAGAGTACTTTATGCAAGACAAGATGGTGCTAATCCTTATAATGCTTATAACATAAGCAACGGAACTCGCGCTTCATTTGTAACACAAGCACAATTTATATTTAACTCAAGTGAAGAAATGCCAGAATTACCAAAGGCACCTGCAACTCCAAGAAACTTAGTCGCATCAGCAACAGGTTCTTCAACAGTAATGTTATCATGGTATTCTTCAGAAGGCGCAACAAGCTATAACATCTACCAAGATGGAATAAAAGTCGCTACAACATCACAAATCTATCATATAATCGAAGGATTGAAACCAGCAACAAATTATTGCTTCGCTGTGACAGCTGTAGGCGCTGGATTAGAATCAGCACCAACACAAGAAAAATGCGCAACGACATCATCTGTGGCTCCTAAAAACTTAGTGGCAGAAGCAACAGGCGAGACTACTATCTCATTGACATGGGACGTCATTGCTGACGCAGAAAGCTATAAGGTATATAAAGACGATAAGAACATCGCAACTATAACAGGAAACAGCTACACCGTTAAAGGAGCTGTCGCTACAACAGAATACTGCTTCACCGTGACAGCTGTGACATCAGCTGGCGAAACTCCAGCATCAAATGAAGCATGCGCAACAACATTCGACAAACAAGACGGCGACGACTCTGGCGAAATGCAAGAACTAATCACCATTGGTGATGGCAATAACAGCTCTCTCACCCTTCCTTTCAATATGAATACTGATTATTCAATATCACAACAAATCTACACCTTAGAAGAAATAGGCCAAACCGGACATATCAATGGCATCGCATTCAGATATAAGAACGGATTCAGCGGCACTCGTTCTATTGAAGTATATATACAACATACTACAAAAGAAACATTTACTACAGCTACTGACTCATGGGAATCAATGACCAATCAAGTCTATGACGGCGACATAACTATAAGCGGAACAACCGACGAATGGATTAGCTTAACATTCAGCAAAACATTTGAATATACAGGCGGCAATTTAGTGATTTGTGTTTATGACAAGACAAATAAAACTGTTGGAGAGACATATTTCCACACAGAACAACTGATTGAAAACAGAGCATTGGCTTACTATCCTGCATTTATGCCATCTTCTTCACTTACCCCTTCAAATGTTGGAAAATATGGATATGTGAATACCAATAGAAATATCATTCAATTGTCATTTACAGAAAATGGTAGCGGCGATGGCCCAGACACGCCAGACACACCAGACACACCTGTGGCACCTGCAGCTCCTGAAATCACAGCCGCTGAAGCAATAAGCTCATCTGCAATCCAATTGACATGGGGCGAAGTCGCAAATGCTACAAGCTATAACGTTTACGAAGAAGACAATCTAATAGCTTCAGGCATAGAAACACCAACTTATACAGTTGAAGGCTTGACAGCAAACACACTCTACTGTTTCACAGTGACTGCTGTTAACGAAGACCTGTCGTCAGAAAAATCTGGAATGTATTGCGTGAGAACAAAAATGGAAGCTCCTGCAGCTCCAACATATCTCGTTGCAACTGTAAAAGGAACTTCATCAGTAGCCTTGAAATGGAACGCCCCAGCAAATGCAACAAGCTATAACATTTACAACGGCGAAACACAAATAGCAACAGGCATAACAGCAACAACTCATAACGTTGAAGGCCTTACAGCAGGAACATTATACAACTTCATTGTTAAAGCCGTTAATACAGGCGGCGAGTCTACCCCAGCTGAAGTGTCTGCTCTAACAAACCCAGAAGACCTTTCTATTGTTAATGTTGGTGCAGATAAAACTTTAAACAATAATAGCTTACATACACCTACATATGATTATAACCATCACTCTATGTCACAGCAAATCTACACTGCAGAGGATTTAGGTGGAAGTATAGGTGAAATTCATAGTGTTTCATTCAGATTAAATGAAAATACAACAACCACTATGATAAGACATTATGAAGTATATCTTAAATCTACAAATCTTGATCAATTTGACGGAACAAACTTCATTAAATTAGATGAGACTGATAAAGTTTTTGATGGTTATGTAAATATAGAAAAAGGCATAAATGACACATGGTTTACAGTAACTTTCACTACTCCATTTGAATACACTGGCGGCAATTTGGTACTTACAGTATATGACAAGACAGGAACGTCAAATACTTCTACTTACCATAGATTCTATACATATAACACTACAGGTAGAGCTTTAACAATGAATACGTGGGGTAATTCATCATCTTATGACATGTTAAACTTAACAACAGGAACAAGTAGAGCCTATGTCAGCCAGCTTAAAGTTGGAATGGTATTAGATTTAACACCAACAGCGCCACAAGGCTTAACAGCTACAGCAACAAGCTCTTCAGAAATTGCATTGACATGGAACACTGTGGTAGTCGCTACAAGCTATAAAGTTTACCAAGAAGGAGCATTGATTGCTACAATTAATGAGACATCATATACGGTCACAGGATTGTCAGCAGACAGAGAATACTGTTTCACAGTGAAATCATCTAACGGTGTTGAAGACTCAGAGGCATCTGAAGTTTGTGAGAGAACAAAACCAGAACCACCTGCAGCACCTCAAAATGTATTAGCAGAATCAACAGGTGAGACATCAATCCAATTGACATGGGATGCAGTTGCAAATGCTACAAGCTATAACATTTACAACAACGATGGAACACAAAGAGCAACAAATGTGACAGAACCAACTTATAATGTTGAAGGTTTGGAAATGGATACAGAATATTGCTTTACAATTAAAGCTGTTAATGCAGGCGGCGTATCTGCAGCTTCAGAAAAAGCATGTGCAACAACAGATCCATTCTCAGGTTGTTATATAGTGTTTATTTTGAAGGATAGCTATCAAGATGGCTGGAACGGAAATTATCTAGAGGTTAAATATAATGGAATAACAGCTAAAAAATTAGAGTACCCATCAAGTACAGGCATCAACAATGGACAGAATATTTATACGAAAACTGAAATTTTACCTATACCTCAAGGTGTTGATGTTACAGTTACATATACTAGCGGTGGTCAATATACATATCCTGCAGAAAACGGATTTACAATTACATACGAGAATGGCAAACCAATTCTTGACATACCTATAGGTTCATTTACAACATACAATACGGAAAATTACAACTTCAATGTTGATTGTACTCCTGTAGTTCCAGATAAACCTATAGTAAAAGCAGTTTCAACAGGTGATACAACTATAGAGTTGAAAATATCAGTAGTAGGTGCAGATTCTTATACCATTTACCAAGATTCAGAAGTTATTGCTACAGGCTTGACAGCAGAAACATATACTGTTACAGGCTTAACACCAGACAAAGACTACTGTTTCACAGTTGTTGCAGTCAATGAGGTTGGCAATTCAGAAATATCAGAAGCAGCTTGCGCTAGAACATTCGAAGCAGGTTCTAAAACTGTTACAATTGGTGATGGTACAGTTGAAGGATTCTATGCTCCAATCTCTAATTATGGAAATTATGCTTATTATTCACTATCTCAACAAATCTATTTGAAAGATGAAATTAACAGTGAGCCATGTGCTATAACAAGCATCTCTTTCCAAAATTATAAAGGAGGCCCAAATACTCGTAACATTGTTGTTTATATGACAAACGTTAACAAAGATTCATTTGTTGGAGGTACTGGCGATTGGATTAAAGTATCAGATGCTGACATAGTATATGAAGGCCAACATACATTTGGAGCTAGTGGTGAATGGACAACAATAGAATTCGAAACTCCATTTATTTACAAAGGAAAGAACGTTTGTCTTACAGTTAATGACAAGACTGGTATCACCAAACCTGCTGATTCTGGTCCTGATAGTTTCTATGCTACTGACATAAACGTACCAAGAGGAGTCTATGCGACAAGTCAATCAGCAGCATTTGACTGCTCAAATATAACATCAGTATCAGGTGCTCTTTTACAAATTTACAATTATAGTTCAGGATTATATTACCCACACATTATTAATGCTAAGATTAAGACAGAAGCAGCTGATGTTGAAATAGAACCAGTTCCAAATGCACCTGCTAATCTTGTTGCTGAGGCAATAGACTTTTCTTCAATAGCATTGACATGGGAAACAACAGAATACGCTTCAAGTTATAATGTATATCAAAATGGAGAACTCATTGCTACAGAAATTACGGCAACAAACTATAATGTTGGAAATCTGAATTATAGTACAGAATATTGTTTCACCATTACAGCTGTTAACTTAGAAGGCGAATCAGCTCATTCCGCATCAGATTGTGCTACAACAGAAGAATTTAATGGTTGTTATATTACATTCACTTTAAAAGATACTTATAATAATTATTATGGTGATGGATGGAACGGAAATTATTTGGATGTTACTTATAACGGAAATACTCATAAAATAGAATTTATAGGTAGCGGCGGTTCTTATGACACACAAAAAACCGAAGTATTAGCAATTCCACAAGGAGCAGAGATGACAGTAACATACCAGACAGCCAAAGGTGGTTATCAATCCGAAAATGGATTTGTCATTACATACGAAAGTGGTGAAGAAATTCTCAATAAGCCTGTAGGAAGTTTTAAGAACGGTAATACTTCAGAAACGTTCGGACCTTTCCTTATAGATTGTTCAAATAGTTCTGCCAAATCATCTGCTCCATCAGAAAAGATGACAGACATCAAGGGTGGCTTTGATAAGGCATCAGCATCTGGCGTTGCATCTAGCACAGAACTCAGCAAGTTCGGAACATCATTCCAACAAGGTGTGGGCTACCTCGTATCTTACGAAATAGAATCAACAGCTACATTCAAAGGCACTCTCAACCACGAAAGCTCTTACACCTTTGACGTAAACTACGACAATGGCAAAGACCTCGCTAACTTCAACTTGCTCGGCAATCCATTCTCATTCAATATGGATTGGAGCAAAGTGACGTCAAGCAATATTGCTAGCGGCTACGCTGTCGTGAACGAAAACGGCGGCTATGAATATATGACAAGCGGCGAAATCAAGGTAGGCGACGGCTTCTTCGTGAAAGCTACAGGCTCAAATCCTACAATGTCTTACAACATGAGAGACAGAAAAACAGAAGAAAACAACTTCTTGAACATAGTATCTTCTGGTAAGGCTGGCAATGACAACGTCATCGTAAACATCACATCTGAAGAACAAGAAGGATTCCCTAAAATCAAGAACTTCAACGAAGACATCGCACTCATTTATGTAAGCGAAAACAACAATCCTTATGGTATCTATAACTGTAACAAAGACATCAACGAAGTAGAAGTGTCATTCAAAACACAACAATTCGGAAAATACACTATCCATATAGAGCCTAACGGACAATTCGAGGAAATCACCTTGGTAGACCTTGTCACAAACATAGAGACAAATATGATGGTGAAAGACTATTCATTCACCACAACATCAAAAGAAAACGGCAAACGTTTCTTGGTAAGATTCTCAATGAGCGAAGGCAATGACAATCAAGATAATTTCGTACATCAATCAGGCAATGAACTCATAATAGACGCAGAAGGCTTTGTTCAAATCATCGACGTCATGGGTCGCGTGGTTTACAGCAAGGATGTCAAGAGCGACAATAACAGAATCGACATCAGTGAGTTCAACTCAGCAGCTTACATCGTCCGATTGTTAAACAGCAACGGAGCTAAATCACAGAAAATCGTGGTTTATTGATAAGATATAAAATCTTATTTAAAAAAAATAGAGACGTTTCCGTCTCTATTTTTTTTGTTGAACGATGGACGTATGCGTTCCCGTTCCCAAATCCCGTTCCCAAATAAACAGACGCATCAACAATCCATTGTTTATTTCATCGGTATTGTCGACACGTCTCTACAACTCCTAACTCCTAACTCCTAACTAAAAGCCTCCTCACCGGTTCGTCATACAATTTCAAACAGGCATACGCCAATGCGATATTGACTGCCATAACCAATATGACGACTTGCCATGTCTCGCCGAGGGTGTATAACTCGTTTTTGATGAGCCATGAATAGAAGAGATACATCACAGGATAATGAACTATATACAAAGGATATGAGATGTCGCCGAGGAACTTGCATATCTTAGTGGTGATGGCATTTGTGATATTTGCCGCTGCACCGAACCAGATGATGAGAGGAAACACGCATATTATACATGCCAATTCGTAGATTCCATTCACGCTGACGCTGCCCGTCTTTGGAATATAAGGCATAGAGAAAAGAGCGAATAACACAAGGACGGAAATCCAGAAAATTCCTTTAGAAGTTACTGAGTTGCTAAGTTGCTGAGTTGCTGAGTTGCTGAGATTTGGACAAAGTCTGTTGGCTGTTGGCTGTTGAACTATCTGACTTTCGTCTTTTGTCTTTTGTCTTTTGACATTAAACCTCCTCGCCATCAGCATTCCTAATGTAAACGGGAACAGCATTCTCAATAATCCACCGAAGAAATTGACGGCATCTAATGTCCAGCCGATGCCAATCATATCGTAAGTCGAGACATCGAAAGTGACAAATACGACCCATAAGATTCCTATCGTTCCGCATAAGAAAGCCAATTTTTTATTTGACAGTTTTCTTATGAATAAAGCGTAT
Organism: Bacteroidales bacterium; assembly: GCA_045657145.1. Lineage (GTDB taxonomy): Bacteria > Bacteroidota > Bacteroidia > Bacteroidales > F082 > Limimorpha. The sequence continues at coordinate 135,325 of JAZOSK010000037.1, forward strand.
AAGACATTACCTACATATTCGAAGAACAGCGACCAGCTTGGACCGTTGAGCGGATACATCTCGCCATTGCCGCGGACGTCGTATGGCGCACCGGGATAAACAGGAATGAGACACATGCCGAGGAAAAACGCCACCATAATCCAATGGAAAGAGACCTGCGTTCCGTCCCACTGCACTCCGCCTTGGATGAGATATGTTATAAGTCCGATGAGCGCGCCCATCACCACCATAGGATGCAAGCGGATGAGACGACGCTTGAAGAAACTTCCTATCGTAAGCCCCACACTTGTGGTCTTGTTGTCTTGTGGTCTTGTTGTCTTCCATCGGTCATCGTACGCATAGCTGATGACGAAGCCAGATAGCATGAAGAAGAAATCCACGCCTAGGTGACCATGGTTAAAGGTATCTATAACAGTTCCGCCGGCGAAGGCGAAACCTTCAAAGACGTGATACCACAGCACCATGAGAGCCGCTGCGCCACGAAGACCGTCAAGAAGGAGATAATGAGGTTTGATGTTCATAGTTAATAGTTAATAGTTAATGGTTAATAGTTTAGAGTTTAGGGTTTAGGGTTTAGAGTTCAGAGTCTGTGTCAGAGTTTAGGGTTTAGAGTTTAGGGTTTAGAGTTTAGAGTCTGTGTCAGAGTTCAGAGTTCAGAGTTTAGGGTTTAGAGTTCAAACCTCTTAATCTCTTTATAAAATGCGCCTTCAGGTCGGAGGATGCTTTGGAACAATATTATCTCGTTGACTTCTTGTCTGATATACGATTTCTGCTCCGTAGCAGCGACGATTTTCTGGAAATATTGTTTCTCGCATAATTCCTTGATGCGTCCCAATGTGATATGAGGAACGAAATTCTGTCTGTCGCGGAGATAACCTAGTTTATCGAATGTCGACAATGTGTCTTCTTCCAAGTCATATAATTCTTGAGGCGTGTTTTGCATTCCGAGCCAGAGCACGCGAGGAGCGTAACGGCTGCCAAAGATACCCGTTCTGTTGAAATCCATGGTGAAGCTCTTATGATTTTGCAACATCTCTCCCACTCCATCGATGATTTTAGGGATGTCTTCGTTAGGAGTATTGCCGATGAATTTCAGCGTCAGATGAATATGTTCCGGCTTGACCCAGTTGATACGTTTCTCATGAGCCAGCTGACGTCTCAAACCCTCCAGAAGCGGAATGAAACCATTGTCGTTAGTCTTTATCGGTATTGCGAGGAAAAGTCTTTTCATGATTTTAAGTCTATGAGTCTATGAGTCTATGAGTGCTTATTGACTTATTGACTTATTGACTTATTGACTTATCAATAATCCATTTGTTCGTATTCGCTAGCGAGTCCACCTGCTGATGTTTCTCTATAAATCAATGGCATATCGTGGCCTGTTCTCTTCATTGTGTCTACCACTTTATCGTACGACACTCTGTGAGTTCCGTCGGTGTAAGTGGCGTATATGTTAGCGTCCATGGCGCGTGCTGCTGCGAAGGCGTTACGTTCGATGCAAGGTATCTGGACGAGGCCGCACACAGGGTCGCATGTCATTCCGAGGTGATGTTCGAGAGCCATCTCTGCTGCGTATTCTATCTGAGCGCAGCTGCCGCCGAAGAGCTGGCATACCGCTGCAGCTGCCATGGCGCATGCGACGCCGACTTCGCCTTGACATCCCACTTCTGCTCCAGAGATAGAGGCATTGGTCTTGGCGATATTACCTACGAGAGCCGCTGTGGCCAAGGCATTAAGAATCCTCGGCTTAGCGATGTCGTATGCCTTGGCCGAGTGATACAACACTGCTGGCAGCACACCCGACGAGCCGCATGTAGGAGCCGTGACGATAAGTCCGCCCGAGGCGTTTTCCTCGCTGACGGCGAGAGCATAAGAGAACACCAAGCCTCTGCTCTTCAACGTATGCTGGTATCCCATCGCCTTGACGTGGTAGTTCGCAGCCTTACGAGGGAGATTCAACGGTCCTGGCAGACGTCCTTCAGTCTGAAGCCCGCGCTCAACAGCATCTCGCATAGTCTGCCACACATCTTCAAGATAATCCATCAGATAAGGGTCGTTTTCAACATCCTTGACATATTCCCAATACGCCTTGCCTTTTTCTTCGCACCAGTTTAAGATGTCGGTCATTCTAGTAATTGGATAAATATCTGGCAAAATTGCTGGCTTGCCTTCTTCTTCAAGAGCGCCACCACCAACGCTATAGACCGTCCATTCTTCCGTCATGACGCCTTCTGCATTGAACGACTTAAACGTCATTCCATTAGGATGATAAGGAAGGAAAATGTCGGGCTGCCAATTTATTGTGACAGGCGTTTTATCCCCAAAGACGTCCATGATGGCGACATCGGTCAAGTGGCCTTTGCCAGTGAGGGCGAGACTGCCATACAATATCACTTCAAAACGAGCAGCTTCTGGATGACGAGCAAGAAACTGCTCCGATGCAAAACGTGGTGCCATGGTGTGACTACTCGAAGGACCATGACCCATGCGATATATCTCTTTTATTGTCTTCATCTTATACAGATATTTTCGAAAAACTTTTCACTTTACAAAGTTAATAATTTATCAAAGAATATTTGTCTATGAAAGAAAATAAATCTGTGGAACTCTAAACTCTAAACTCTAAACTCTGAACTCTAAACTCTAAACTCTGAACTCTAAACTCTAAACTCTAAACTCTGAACTCTAAACTCTAAACTATTAACTATTAACTTTTACTGATAGCTAATAGCTGACAGCCAATAAAAAAAGACGCCATTTTAAAGTGACGTCTTTACTTGTTGTCTTGTAGACTTGTAGTCTTTATTTATTGTTTATTCTTTGAAAGTATTGAAATCAATACACTTCCTAAAACACCTGCTGACAATGAAGCTGCAAGGATAGCAATCTTACCTAAGTTACGTAAGTGATTCATCATTTCAGGAGCCAGTTCGCCGAATGAAAGAGTGTCGACGAAGATTGACATTGTGAAGCCGATACCGCCGAGGCATGCCACTGCGAAGAGAGTCTTCCAGGTGCCGCCTGTTGGCATTTCACCGACTTTCAACTTAATAGCGATCCAACTTGCGAGGGTGATGCCGATAGGCTTACCTAATAATAATCCAAGATAAATACCAAGGCCTACAGAACCTAATTCTGGTGAATATTGGAAGAAGTTAAGATAGCTCAAGTCAGGGATTACGACGCCTGCATTAGCGATAGCGAAGATAGGCATAATCACGTAGTTAACCCATGGTGTTAAAGCATGTTCCAAGCGATAGCTCATACCAACAGAACTCTTTGCTACGTTGCCGAGACTATTGAGGAATATTTGTTGGTCGTGGTTTGGTTCTTCTTCGTCATCACGTAATTTCATGATTAAATTTTGATAATGAGCTGTTTTCTTGTTGAAGTAAGAACGTGAATAACGAGCTTTCATAGGAATCATTATAGCCATAACAACGCCAGACATTGTTGCATGGATGCCTGCATAATAGAACAAAATCCATACTGCGACAGCTGGAATGAGATAATAAATCATTCGTTTTACACCAGCCTTATTAAGTAAGTATACGAGGAATAATATTCCTAATGATATTAGCAGTAATGTTAAGTTGATTGAACCTCCGTAGAAGAATGCTACTACTAAAATTGCGCCTAAGTCGTCGGCAATAGCGAGTGCTGTCAAGAAGATTTTCAATGAAACAGGCACTCTGTTGCCTAGCATCGACATGATACCGATGGCGAATGCAATGTCGGTCGCTGTTGGAATACCCCAGCCGCTGCTAGCTGCTGTTCCTGCATTGAAACATGTATAAATAAGAGCTGGAAACAACATACCGCCTACAGCTGCAATGACTGGTAACATAGCTTTTTTCACTGTCGACAACTCACCACAAACAATCTCACGTTTGATTTCAAGACCGACACAGAAGAAAAATACAACCATCAAAATGTCGTTGATGAATTTCTCAACAGACATGTCCTTTGGGAAAAGCCATACATGTCCTCCTGATTGTACTGAAATAGCCAATTCTGTGTGTAAGAAATGATGATAAGCTTCTTTTGTAAAAGGAAGGTTTGCCAACAACATGGCGATAACAACGCAAAACATCAAAAGAGCTCCTGAAAACCAAGGTTTTGCCATGAGACGAATGCTACCCGTAATAAACGCATGTTGGTATTTTACTCGGGTGTAATGCTGAAAAATTCCCATAATTTTTATTTTTTAACTATTTTTTTGTTATAAAATTTTGAATATTCCACCACTATGTAAATATTATTAAATATATAATATGCCTTCTCAAATCAAGCCGCAAAAGTAGTAAATATTTCATTCGATTCACAACTCATAATGCATAATTCATAATTATTAAACTTTAATTTTTTTTTGCAGTATTTTTTTCAATAATTAAATAACATCTCAAAAAAATATTGTATCTTTGCGCACGTAAATCATGGGGCATTAGCTCAGTTGGCTAGAGCGTTTGACTGGCAGTCAAGAGGTCATGAGTTCGATTCTCATATGCTCCACGAAATTGGCTAAAAGCTAATGACAAAAGTCGTTAGCTTTTTTTGTGGCCATTAAAGTAAACAACAAATTGTAATTGTCATGGATTCAACATTAAAGTTTTCCGACATCGTTGCAGCGCGTAACACATTGAAAGGCGTTGCCAAACAGACATCAATCATCCATTCTAAGTCATTTTCTCAAATGTCTGATGCCAATATCTTCTTGAAATTGGAAAACATGCAGACAACAGGTGCCTTCAAGTTAAGAGGCGCATATAACAAATTAGCTAACTTATCAGAAGAGGAAAAAGCAAGAGGCGTTGTGGCTGCATCTGCTGGCAACCATGCTCAAGGTGTTGCTTTCTCAGCAACAAAACTCGGCATGCAAAGCACCATCTTCATGCCTATCTTCACACCTCCTTTAAAAGTTTTGGCAACAAAAGGCTACGGCGCTAACGTGGTTCTCGCTGGTGACTCTTTCGACGACGCCGCTATAGCTTCTCAAGAATATATCAAAGAACATAACGCTACTTATATCCACCCTTTCAACGACCCATTAATCATCGCTGGTCAAGGCACAATAGGTTTGGAAATCATTGAACAACAACCAGATGTAGATGCTGTTATCGTCCCTATCGGTGGCGGCGGCCTCGTGGCTGGTATCGCAATGGCAATAAAAGAGATGAACCCTAAAATCAAAGTCATCGGCGTTAATGCTGCTGGCGCTGCTTCTATGGTGGCTTCTCGCGAAGCTAACAAAGTCGTTTCTCTGCCAACAGTATCAACAATAGCTGACGGTATCGCAGTGAAAACCCCAGGTTCTCTCACCTTCGACATCATACAAAAATACGTCGACGACGTCGTAAGCGTAACAGATACAGAAATAGCTCACACAGCTTACCTCTTGCTACAAAGAGCTAAGATTTTGGCAGAACCAGCTGGCGTCACTTCAATGGCAGCAGCTTTGTATAACAAGGCTAACCTCAAAGGAATGAACGTCGTCCCTGTCATCAGCGGCGGTAACATCAATATGCAAATCCTTTCTCAAATCATCGAAAAAGGTATGGTGGAAGAAGGCCTCAGAGCTACTATCAAAGTCATAGTCCCTGACCAATCAGGAGAATTGAAGAAAATACTCGCTATATTCGAAGGCCTTAAAGTCAACATCAACGACATCAACCACGAACGCTCTTCAAATAAAGTTGAAGTCGGTAAGACTATGATCACAATAAGCATGAACTTACAAGATAAGAATCAACTACATACTATCGTCAACATGATTCGCGAACACGGAATCAATTGCGAAGTAGCTTCTTAATAGCTATCAGCAGTCAGCCATCAGCATACACAATGGCTGTCGACTACTTAACAAAGGCATCATCAAGATCGCGGAAATCTCCGATTTTGATGATGTTTTTGTTTTCCATCATAATGAATATAGGAAAGCGTCCGTATGTGATTTCAATAGCCTTGTTCGGCATGACGTGCCAATAATTGCAATCTTCTGTCATCGTTTCATTACGAAAATCAACTATTCCTTCTGGACTGCCCCAAATAAAAACATCGACATTGTCTGGCAAAATGCCGCCATTCTTCATCATCAACGAAAGTTTCTTTAGTCCCAATCTGCAATATTTACATCCAGAACTTACAACGACTATAAGCTGTTTTTCTTTAACATCAAAAACAGAAACACTGTCAAAAACAATCTCATTTTCTTTGAAATCAATCTTCATCACTTCATCGAAAGATTCATACAAATCGATGCTACTGACTTCTTTCTCAGTGGAATAAATCATCTTATAAATAGAATCTGGAGGGGAAATTATGAAGACTACTATAAGAACTAAGAACGAAGAACTAAGAACTTTGGACTTTGAACGCTGACTCTGAACTCTGAACTCTGAACTCTGACTGCTGACTGCTGACCGCTGACCGCTGATAGCTGATAGCTGACTTAATAAAAGCAACAATATCAAAATTAAGTTTTTGATTATTGATTCTAACGGATTTAATTCAACAAATTCTCCGAAGCAATGGCAATTAGCATCTTGACGGAAAATCGCGACATATATTAAAAATAATGTGAATAATGATAATGTTAACAAAGAAATGCGCAAGGTGAATTTATAATTTATCTTTAGAATTAAAAACAATCCTAATATAAACTCGCCGATTATTATTATTCTTGAAACGAATGTCGTAAAGAGAAAATTCAGAATATCAAAGCTATAGATATAAATTTCAAATTCGTCGATGGAAATTAACTTCAAAATAGCAGCAAGGATGAACACGCTGCCGACGAGCTTCGAGCTAAGAGCTTTGAACATTGAATCAAGAGCTTTGAACATTGAACTTTCAACTTTAACACTAACAGCTTAGCCGACCGCTAACTGCTATTTCAATGTTTCATAAATCATATTCTTAAGTCGCAGTGTCTCTTGGATTATATGGACATCTTCTTTATTTCCTTTAGGGTTTTCGAGTCCAATATTTTTCTTTCCTCTCAATCTGAATTTCATGTCGTCCAAATCGCCGCTTATCACGATTCCCAGTCTTCTGAAAGGCCATGGATTCGACATTCCTAATCTATAGTCGAAAGTCATATTGAGATTATGTCGGCCACCCACTATAGCCTGATATTTATCGACGGTGATAAGTGTTGGATATACGTCTATTTCGTTTTTAAAGGCTGTTATCTCCACGTTAAGATTATCTATCTTATTGTTTTCCTTGTCTTTAAATCCGAGCAATCGTCCAATTTTCTTATATGTAGCATTATCAAGTATCACCAAGTCCTTTCCATGTATTGCAGTAGCGCCTTTCAGTGTAGACATTTTCATTTCATAGTTTGACTTAAGATATGTTTCCACTGCGAAATGGAACTCTGCTTTTCCAGCGAAGGAGCTGAGCATAGGCACGAGGGTATCGAGTTCTGGGACGAGATTTATCATCTCAGCGATATCGATTTCGAGCAGGTGCAAGTCAAGGCCCAGATAGAGATGGTTTCTGCGAGGCGACTTGTACATGGCAGTGACTTTCATCGTTGCAGCTTCTGATGTAAAGCCCATTTCTTGCAGCACCATCACGCCGTTTTTAACTGTCAGGCCGCCGCCTATATTCGACAGCCTCATGTCACCAGCAGCTGCTTTTTCTATATTGGTATTTAAAGTAATATCGACGCCAAGCGGAACTATAAATGGATTATCCTCCTCGACTGTGGTATCAGCTACAACGGCTTCATTTTCAGCTGCTGCTGTTGTGTCGCCCATGCCACTGAAGAGCTCCATGATTTGGTTCACGTCGGTGTAATGTGAAGTGAAATCGAGTGTTCCTTTTAAAAGTGCTTCTTTCTTCAAGAACTCATCGACATTGGTAAATTCGCCTTGTAATTCAAAATCGGAATTACCTAACACTATGCTACTATTCTTAATATCGATACCTGTTGTATCGTATTGGAAATCGATAGAAGGAATATATACTGGCAAAGGTATGTCGCTCATTGAAAAGACAGCCTTATTCAATTGTATACCTGCGTGAGGATTCCATTGCAAAAGCAAATCTTCTTGGTCATCGTCATAGTCGGCCGATACGTTAAAGTCGAGTTTCTCTGTCGCAAAGCTCATTTCTTCTCCCATTTCAAATGACAGGCTATCACCATTATACACTGCGATATACGAAGCGTCTTCTCCATTTTCTTTCATAAACATCGCAACGCTTCCTTTGGGATTATTGGTAAAGACTGTCATATCATCCATGGAAGCATCTATTCTTGAGAAATTATAATCGGCATATACCGACATCGGGATGTTTTCGTCTAAGACATTAGAAACTTGAGCTTCAATATTATAATCTTTAAGGCTTGCCTTTATCGACTCAGCGACTTTAGCATCTAAGTTACTTCCGTTAATCTCAACAGAAATCAAGCTGTTAGCCAACTCTTCTGAAGCTGTATTTGGCAAAGAGAAATTGACATCAAGTCTGTCGGCATTAACATTTATTGTATCGCAATAAACCACATTCATGGCATTCCATTGCAAATTACCATCAATCTTAGCCTTGGTGAAATCCATATTAGTGAGCTGATAATTATTGACATTAGCTTTGACATCTATTTTAAGGTCACCGCTTGCTTTTATATCTTCAGGCATAAAAGATTTAAGCTCGTCAAGTTCAGCATCAGCTTTAATATTCAAGTTGCAATACATCTTATCCATCACATCTTTTACCGTTCCCGAAAGAGAAAGTGACGATTGCGACATATTAGCATTAAGATGATTTACATAAACATCTGATTTATTGTTAAGGTCTAAATCAGCTTTTATTGAAGTGTTAAGATTTGTTATAGGATAAGGTAGCATCTCTGGCATTGAAATCATACCTTTATTATATTCAATTTCAGCGTTCACGACGGGCATCGAAGTTTCGTTATATACGCCTTCGACATTTGCGGCAAGTTGAAGTTCGCCTTTGACATCTATTCCGTCGAGAAGTTCTTCACGCATCGAAGCTGGAATAAGTCCGATGAGTTCTTCCACAATTATAGTATTGGTTTTCAAGTTCATGTCGATATTGATGTCATCATTTGGCATCGAGACACTGCCAATCATATCGACGAAGATATTATTAAGGGCCAATTGCGAAGCACCGAGTTCCACATCCATAGTACTCAATGTCGCATTGATAGGCATTATCATTCTGATGTCAGCCTCATTCACTAGTCGCTCATCGTCCATTGTAAACGACAAATCATCGACAGTCAATTCAGCATTACCTTTCAGCACATCATAATTATTGACATCGCCTTTATATTTAAAGTTAAAAGAATTTAACTCTGCAAGTTGAGCTGTGCTTTGGTATTTCAAAACAGAAGAAGATGCGTCGATGTCGGCGTTAATAGCATCGCCATTCATCACAGCATCTCCTTCTAATTTTAAGTCGTTAAGTTTCACAGCCATCGACAATGAATCTGTCATTTGTTGATAAGCTATATCGCGAATTGACATATTAACATTGCCAGCAATATTTTCTCCTCTAACCTTAGCTTTTGCTGACATATTCAACCCATTAATGTCGGCAAGCATACCTTGAGTAAGGTCGGAGTAATTTACAGATACGTCATTGATTTTCAGTGAAGCCAAATCTATTCCGTAAACAAACTCCGAATTTTCCTCTACGGTATCAGCTTGTGTTGGAGGAAAGATGTCGAGATTGCTATTACCTTGGTTGTCTGTAAATAAATTCACATAACCGCCATTCAGTCTGCAATCATCGATAATGATTTGATTTTCTTTAAGTAATTTTTTAATGTCCACAGAAACAACACATTCATTGATATAGGCGAGCGTGTCAGATGGATTCCCGGCCATCTTATTGACAAGCACGACATCATCGATTTTCAGTCCGACTTTAGGGAAGGACTTAAACACAGTGAGGTCGGCTCTTTCTATACCGAAGTCGCAGTTGATAAAATTAGGGGCTTGACTTCTCACTATTGACGTTAAGCGTGCTGGAGTCACCACAAACCAGCAAGCAACCATCACGGCCATCAACAAGAATCCAAGCATGGATCCTAAACTTATCAGTGTTATTTTCAGCGGTTTTTTCATTTTTTAACTCTTTGGCTTTTAGCCGTTTGTCTTAATTAACTCTAATCAAATCGTAAGTTGCTCTAAAGCCTTCATTGTTATACTTGAACTTCATTGAAGTAAGCTCTAAGATATTACAATACTGAGGAATGACTGCATCATTGATTTCCATTTTGTAATACTTGAAGAATTTGTCTTCGGCTCCTTCATCGAATTCCCAAGTAAACTTTGTAGCTTCTTCTTCTGTGACATCATCTCTGAGGTCCCATTCTTTTCCTGTGCCATCGCTGTAGTAGACTTCGAAATACATCTCATCGGCAGTCATCCATTTTCCCACAATTTGAGACTTGTCGATATGAGTTTTATCTCCTCCGCCCAAACCGTTACATGAGGTCATGACAACGGTCAACAGCAATAAAACTACAAAACTTAACCTTTTCATATTATTGGTTTTTAAAGATTATTTCGCTGCAATCATTTCGATTTCAACGAGGACTTCTTTTGGAAGTGTTCTTACTGCGAAAGCTGCTCTTGCAGGAGGGTTTTGTGTAAAACGTTTGCCATAAACTTCGTTCATTGCTGCGAAGTTAGCCATATCGCTGAGCAAACATGTTGACTTAACGACATTGTCGAAAGTATAACCAGCTTCTGTCAAGATGCCTTCCAAGTTTTTCATAACTTGTTCTGTTTGTTCGTAAATGCCACCTTCAACGATGTTGCCTGTTGCAGGATTGATTGGAATCTGACCTGAGATGAACAACATGCCGTTTACTTCGATAGCTTGGCTGTAAGGGCCGATTGCACCTGGTGCATTCTTTGTTGCAATAACTTTTTTCATTTTCTATGATTTTAAATTAGTTAAAAAATTATCTATTTATAAAAACTTTCATTCTTTCTGTCACTTTTCTGATATAATTTTGGGTCTCTGGCAACAGATTTTTCTCGAAATATCTAAATAATTCTTCGTACGACATTTCGTTTATCTGCGGAATAGCCTTAGATATTTTAGTATCGCCGCGTAATGCTCTCGACACATTACCTGCGCCAGTGTTGTACGACGCTATTACGCACAAGTCTCTGCTTTTTGGATTTGTCACGTTGGTATAATAACGTTTTTTCAAGAGATAAAGATAATGCACTCCCATCTCTATATTGTTTTCTGGTTCATAAAGATAATTAGCTGTTGGCTGAGAGAATTCTTTCTTCAGACTTTGAGCGCAGTCTTTACCTGCCGACGAAGGAACGATTTGCATAAGGCCGTACGCTGGCACATATGATTTAGCTTTAGGATTAAAAGCCGATTCTGTCTGCATCACAGCATAAACCAAAGCTGGATCCACATCATATTTCTCACAATATTTCTCGACTTCTGCTTTATATTGTTCGGCTCTCACTCTGACATGATCTGGGACCAAGTCCAAGCGCACCGTCACGACCTGACGAGCTTCGCCATCATCGCCGACGATTTCTTTCTTTTCAACGACAGCTTCTTGAGCTATCTCCTTCACGCTTTCATCTACGTTTTCTTCTGTCACGAGTTCTCCTGAAGGTGTTTGGATTTGGTTTTCAAGGACTGGCGTCTCTTGCAGAGGAGCTGCTGCCTCTTTATCAGAATCATAATCTTTGGTTTTGCCTTTATTAACGATGAGCTCCTTGATTTTTTGCTCGACCTTGTCTTCCAGTTTCTTCTCTGAGTTTTCCTCAGCTGGCGTAACAATAATCTCGATAGTAGCCTCGCCTTGTTCAAAATCGACTACGCTACGGCTTTTGCCGTCTTCGGAATATTCAACCCATTCTTTACTAGTACTCTCAACGACATTATCGCCGCCCCAAAGAGCACTCATCTTCTTGACAAATTTATCATAGGCTTCTTTTTCCGACTTGACATAATCCTGATATTCCTTGTCAAGTTCTTGACACAACGCGCTATCTCTCTGAATCATAGCATTTAGCAACTCTTGTTGCTCCCTTTTAAATCTCTCAAAATCAGACTCAACTTGAGCATAAACGCCATTCAAACAGAACATTAAGAATAATATCAATAAGCTTTTTCTCATAATAGTCAATTATTACCTGCAAATTTATTATAATTATTCAAAAAAACAAATAAGCTTTGCAGTTAATTATTAACATATGATTGTTAATAAACTTTGAACTGACAGCTGATAGCCAAATCAATTATCTCTATAGTCTTTTTTCTTTGTAAGTTTAAGGTCTTGGAGTGCAGATGCTTTCACGTTGATTTGGAAGTTCCAGCTTTTGTAGGTTCCGATAGGAATCCAGTTGAAGCGCATTTCCCAGCAGTGCAGGTCGCGATAGATTGTCAATGATGTATATGACAATTTCTTAAGTTCAAAGTCCCAGCCCGTTTGTACCGAGAATTTCCATTTAGGCGTAAGGTTTATATTACCATTCACGCCAAGTGTTTGAATGACTTTCCTATCATCTTGCAATATGTAGTTGATATACGACAGATTATTCGACAGAGTAAGGTTATAGCTCAGCGACAACGACCATTGTGTCGACCAATCCACGTAATCGTCAGGATTCATGCGTATATCATTCATTTCCTCTTCTGAAGCCAGCGGCGACGACTCAATCTGTCGCGTCGCACCATTCTTGTTGCCTTTTTTCTTGAAGGTATCGTTATTCAAGGAATAGCTTAAGCTGAAGTTCCATGACACGCTGTTTTTTCTAAACAGTCGCTTATTCACATCCCATTCAAACTGATTCAGCTGCTTGCGACCCGTCGAGTCAAGAATATATGGGTCCCATATACTTGAATATCTCACAGATAAGTTTTTAAACAATGTTGTTCTACCGCTCACCGACAGATACGAGAAATTCAGTGAGTCTTTGGCTATATCGTAGCTTCCACTAAAGGAGAGGTCTTCAATGACTTTCACTTTTTTAACGCCAGTGATGGTATCTTTACGCGAAGGTACTTTTATTTCCAAATTATTTCCGAAGCTGTAGTTGATACGTCCTGCCTTGCCCGATGGCGGCGTGCCATAAATATTTCCTTGGAACATAGAATACAGCTGTTCTATACCATTAGCATCGTAATATGTACCATAATAATTCCAGAAGTCTTTAGAGAAATCTGGGTTATATGAAAATCCTATTGACGGCGTAAACACATGACGTATCGCTCGAATCGGACCTTTCTTGAAGTTCAGCATACCATATATTTTCGTAGTCATGCTACTCGACACATCGAAGCTAAAGACGTTTCTGAATTGATTTATCGTATCCGTTCTGAGGTAGCCGCCAGCCTGCATAGTCGAATCCTCAACCCATTGTTTCTCAAAATATCTGAAATACATCCTATCCAAGAGGTTTACCGACGTAGTCCATGTTATGTATTTAAACAATTTCACAGGCATGCTAATCGGCACTTTATGCTGAATACCATTTTGCAAGTTATCTAACCAGCCTGGCTTAAAGTAAAGACTATCAGGCATGCTCATATAATTCTTCGCATTAGCTGTATAGCTGACATACAAGTCCTTATACCATCTTTTCTTTGCTGTATTACCAATATTTTTGAAAGGATAAACGCGGTTCATGGTAAAGGTCAGCTCAGGCAAAGTCACCGTCATGACACGAGTGAGAGTGTTTTGGCTATGGCTCGCATTAGCCGTGAAGTTAAACAGGCCGCCTATGCTCGCTTGATAAGCCACACTCGACTGGAAGGTATTACTCAGATATTCGTTCGACGATATCGCATTGTATTTGTTATAGTTAGAACTCACTATATACACGTCAGCGGAGAAAGACGACTTCGGCCTAGCCTTAGGGTCTTGTTTATGAACCCATCGCACCTTGAAGTCGGTGCTTTCATTATAGTCGGCAGAGCCTTTAGAGCCAATTTTATTAACAGCGTAACTTCCTGAGAAAGAACCATTAAAAGCGTAACGTTTGTTATATCGCAATGTCGGTTTCAACGCCCAGCTTCCTCGCGTATAAATATCGCCAACGAGCTGTAAGTCGAGATGCTCATTTATTCCCCAGTAAAAGCCACCGTTTTCCAAGTAGAATCCTCTGTTTGCCGACTCACCCCAAGTAGGCATCAAAATACCATTACGCTGTCCCTTGGCATTAGGGAATATACCAAACGGAACACCGATAGGAAGCGGCGTCTCCTCCAACTTGAAGTACGCTGGTCCCGTCACGATTTTATCATCAGGAATGACTTTAGCCTTACCAAAATGAAACTCGAAATGAGGATGCTCCTGATTGCTGCATGTTGTAAATGAACCCGACCTGATATTGATGGAGTTATCGTCCATTTTCTTAATCTTCAAGCCATGTATATATCCCATCGCGTCTTCGGTAAACACCTTGGTGATGATGCCTTTTTTAGTGTCGAAGTTAAACTTCATCGTCTCAGCAAGATATTTCTTATCGCCTTCGAGGAAGACAGGAGTGCCGTACAACTTACCCGTAGAATCAAGGAGGCCTTTAGCGAAAACCGTACGTTCTTCAAAGTCGAACTCAATAAACTCCGCCTCTATGGTGATGTCTTCATAAACCACTTTAGCGTTGCCGTAATAGTAAATCTTATTGTTTTTAAAATCCTGAACAGTAGAATCGTTACACGTACGTTCTATCTTATCATCGATGAAAGACTGCTGTTTTGACGCAGATTTCATTTTCTGCGTAGCGATAGTATCGGTTTTAGGAATCGTATCTAGCGATATAGTATCGTTTTTTGGTGTTAAAACGGTATCATTTTTCAATGTATCTAGAGCAATATTTTCTTCTATTGCACTATCGGCGGGAACAGTATCAGCAGATTTTATAGTATCTTGAATTTCATTCACTTCACCTGCAACATTCAAGGTCTTACAACCCGACATGAACAAGGCAAAGGAAAAGAAAAAAACAATAAAATATCTATATATCCTGCTCCTCAACAATTTATTTTTTATTTTTGTAGAAAATTATCTGCAAATATACGTTTCTTATGTTTAAGTTGCGAGCAAATAACGAAAAACTATTCATTTTATTTTTTCTCTTTATAATTTTGAACCTCATATCTCCCAACGACATTTTGGCTCAAAAAAACGGGAGAATAAAAACCGTCGTCATCGATGCTGGGCATGGAGGCAAGGACCCTGGCGCGATAGGCAAGAAGTCGAAAGAAAAGGACATCACGCTGAGCGTCGCGAAAAAGACAGGCGACTATATCAAGCAGAATTGTCCCGACGTCAACGTGATATACACTCGTAGCAGCGATGTTTCAGTGTCTCTTCTCAGAAGAGCACAGATAGCCAACGAAAAAAACGCCGACTTATTCATTTCCATACATTGCAATGCAAATGCCTCTACACAGCCTTATGGCGTAGAGACTTTCGTAATGGGAGAACATAGAAACGCAGCCAACCTCGAAGTCGCTAAACTTGAAAATGCTTCTATTCTTTACGAAGACAACGCCGAAGAAGATTACGGTAGCTTCAACCCAAACAGCCCCGAAGCTTATATCATGCTCAACTTCTTCCAAAGCGAATATAAAAACGCTTCACTTACATTAGCAGAACATATCCAAAACCAACTTGTTAAAAGAGTAGGAAGGAAAGACAGAGGAGTGCAGCAAGCTGGGTTCCTTGTGCTTTACAAAACTGCTATGCCTTCCGTACTTGTAGAAATAGGCTTCATCTCTAATCCGAGCGAAGAGAATTTCTTATGCTCAGCAGATGGTCAGACTTACATAGCCTCGGCTTTGTTCAGAGCTTTCCGCGACTATAAAACCGCTTATGAAAAAGAAAACTCTAACACTGACTCTGACACTGACTCTGACACTGACTCTGACACTGACTCTGGTTCAAAACTTATTGATTCATCGACTGATAGACTCATTGACTCAGATAAAGATAAGGTAATATACAAAGTACAAATAGAAAGCAGAAGCCGCAAAATAGACGCGCCTTCTCAACATTATAAAAACTTAAACAACATCGATTATTACGAACATAACGGACAATACAAATACACTGCCGGCAAATTCTACTCAAAAAAAGAAGCCGACGAATATTGCAAGAAGATAAAGACAGCTGGTTATACAGGAGCCTTCGTCGTAAGCTTTAAAAATGGAAAAAGATTATAATTAACAAAAAAATAACACAAAATGAAAGACAAAACAAAATCCATATTGATTGCTACATCGTTCCTCGTAGCATTATTTCTTTTCATATGGGGATTTAATTTCTTAAAAGGCAAGTCATTACTTAACAACCAATTCGAATTTTACGCAGTGTACGACAACTCAAAAGGTCTGCTTCCTGGCGACCTCGTGACCATCAACGGCATGCAAGTAGGAACAGTGAGCTCGCTGATGTTCCACCCAAAACAAGACGGCTCTGTCATTGTAGAATTTACCACCAACAGAGACCTCAACATACCTGACAACAGCGTCGTGAAACTCTCGTCGAGTCTCATGGGTTCTGTCAGCTTAAACTTGATACTAGGCGATTCCGACGTCTTTGCTCAAAGCGGCGACACTCTCCTAGCTGCTATTGACAACGGAGCAATGGACATGATAACAGAGACAATAATGCCTCTCAAAGATAAATTCGAAACATTATTAACATCTCTCAACGATTTAACCGCAAATCTTAACGATATGTTAAATCAAGAACTTAAAACCAACATCAACAATGGTGTCAGCAGTTTCGCATCTTCAATGAATAATATCGAACATATTTCTTCAGACCTTCAACAACTCGTTGATAGTAAAGACGGCAAACTCACTATGGTTGTAAATAATCTTGAAACAATAACCGACAACTTTGGCATTGTTAGCGATTCGTTGAAAAATATAGATTACAAACATCTGGTATCATCATTAGAAAACTGCGTGACGGAAATCAACACCCTTATCGAAGGAATTAACAATGGCGAAGGCAGCGCAGGCCTTTTAGTAAAAGATGACTCATTATACTACAATGTAAATGAAAGCATCACAACACTCAATTATATCTTGGAAGAAATAAAAGCAAATCCTAAGAAAATAAAACTCAGCGTATTTTGAGTTAGGAATTAGGAGTTAGGAGTTGAGGAACTCAGCATCTCAAAAACGTGTGTCTGTTGACTAAAAAATGAAGCATTATCTTTTAATAATATTACTGCTATTATCATGTGTTGTTTCGGCTCAGAAGAAGACTACGATTCATATTCTGAACGCCGACAAAGCTGATTATGACGAGCGTCTTGGCAAAGACGTGCAGCGTCTGATTGGCAATGTCGTCATGCGTCAAGACTCGACTTATTTCTACAGCGACAGCGCGTATTATAATGAGAAGACCAAGTTCTTTGATGGCTTCGGCAACGTTCACATCAACGTAAACGATAGTATTGACATTTATAGTAAGTTATTGAAATATAATGGTGAGACTAAATTCGCGGAGCTCTTTCATGACGTAATACTCAAAGACGACTCAACAGTTTTAAGGACACAATACATGACTTACGACAGAATCGGTCATCTTGCGACATATCCCAACAAAGGAACGATAACGCGCAACGACAAGAAACTCGTAAGCAAGAAAGGCTACTACCGCGACGACATCAAAGTCGTTTATTTCAGAAAAGATGTCGTGGGAACCATGCCAGATTATAAAATCGTCTCGGACACATTGGTCTACGACACCGACAACGAGATGATGTATTTCTATGGCCCGACAAATATATATAATAAGGAGAACACCTTGATAGGCAATTACGGCTGGTATAATACCGAAACCGAATTCGCTTATCTCGACAGACGCGCCACCCTGAAAAACAAGGAGCAGTCGATGACAGCCGACACCATGTATTATAACAAAAAGACTGGCTATGCAAAAGCACTCAGCGATGTCATTATTGAAGACACGACATACAAGGCAATCCTGAAAGGCGAATATGCCGAGATGTGGCGTAACATCGGCAAGTGTATGATAACTGATAGTTTACAAGCTATCTATTACGAAGAAATCGACACTTTATTTGCCACAGCCGACACCATATACGTTTATTTCGACACCACCAACAATGAGGTACAACGCATCAAGGCGTTTTATGACGTACGATTCTTCAGAAACGACATACAAGGCAAATGCGACTCCATGCATTATGTATTAGCCGATTCTATGATTTATATGAGAGAGAAACCTGTAATATGGGCAGAGAACTCACAACTGAGTGGCGACTCTATCAATATAAAAGTAAAAGAACAGACAATAGAAAATCTTTTGATGTATCCTAACGCCTTTGTGATTCAAGAAGATTCCATCAGCGGATTTAATCAGGTGAAAGGCAAGAAAATCACAGCTTATTTCGAAGGCAATGAGATAAGAAATATGTTCAACGAAGGCAATGCCGAGACCATCTACTGGCTTCGCAACGACGACGGCAGTCTTATTGGCGTTAATTTCTCACAATCATCAGAGATGGACATTATAATCAAAGACAGACAGATTTCCAATATTAAATACTACAAAAGCATCAAAGAAACCTTATATCCTGAAGAGCAGCTGAAAGATGACATGGAATACCTGAAAGGATTTCAGTGGCAAGAAGATGCGAAACCTGTGAGGAAGGAGTTTTGAAAGACAACAAGACCACAAGTCAGGAGTGAGGAGTTAGGAGTGAGGAGTTCTGGTAATGTTACCAAAAAAAGAGAGACGTATAATGATACGTCTCTACTTGTTGTCTTATAGACGTATAATGATACGTCTCTACTTATTGACTTATGGTCTTATCGACTTATAGACTTTTATTCGTAAATCTTAGCTACTGTTTCGCCGTTGAGGACCATGAGGCCGTTTAATGTGAGAGCCATCATTTCGTCTTCACCTGGGTAAACGTAAAGAGGAGCTATTTTGCCGAGGTGGCTTTCTAATATCTTACAGAAGTTCTTGTCGTATGCCATGCCGCCTGTTACGAAGATAGCGTCAACGTCCATGCTGAATGCTGATGCTGCGAGGCCGCCTACTTCCTTAGCTACTTGGTAAGCCATTGCGCGATATACGAGTTCCCATTCTTTGTTGCCAGCCTTGACTTGGTTTTCAACTTCCATAGCGTCGTTAGTGCCGAGGTAAGCAACGAAACCGCCTTGACCTTTAAGCATGAGGTCGATTTCTTTCTTGGTATATTTACCGCTGAAGCAAGCGTTCATGAGAGGACCTGATGGCAATGCGCCAGAGCGTTCTGGTGTGAAAGGACCGTCGCCGTTCAATGCGTTGTTGACGTCAACGACGCGACCTTTTTTATGTGCTGCCACTGAGATACCACCGCCGAGGTGAATACCGATGAGGTTCAATTCTTCATATTTCTTGCCAACTGTTGCTGCATGTTGACGAGCAATCATCTTTTGGTTCAAAGCATGGAAAACTGACATACGTGGGAATGCAGGGTGACCTGAGAAACGTGCTACGTCTTCCATTTCGTCAACGATGACAGGGTCAGCGATATAAGCCTTGACGCCAACTGACTTAGCGATATCGTCAGCGATTAAACCACCGAGGTTACAAGCATGTTCACCGACAGGGCTGTTGACTAAGTCGCGTTTCATTGCTTCGTTAACTTCGTAGATACCTGATGTAAGAGGTTTTAACAAACCGCCGCGACCTACAACCATTGAAAGGTCGTTGAGTTCGATGCCAGCTTCTTTCAAAGTGTTAAGGATAACATCTTTACGGAAGTGATATTGGTCAGCGATATGTTCGAATGGAGCGATTTCTTCAGCTGAGTGTTTGATGTTTGTCTTGAAGACACATTCTTTATCTTGGAAAACAGCAATCTTAGTTGATGTTGAACCTGGGTTAATGATTAATAATTTGTAACTCATAGTCTTTTTGTTTTAATGTTATTTAGCTAATAATGCTGCTAATGCTATTGAATATAATTTTGTCTTAGCTGTATCGCCGCGTGATGACAATACGCAAGGAACTTTAGCGCCCATAACGACAGCTGCCACTTCAGCGTGGTTGAATTTGCTGTTACATTTATAGAATACGTTAGCTGCTTCGATGCAAGGGAAGAGGAGACAGTCGGCGTCGCCTGCTACTGGGCTCTTGAAGCCTTTGATAGCTACAGCTTCAGCATCGATAGCAAGGTCTAATGAGATAGGACCGTCAACGACGCAACCTTTGATTTGGCCACGTTCTGCCATCTTAGCGATGAGAGCTGCGTCGACGCAAGCCTGCATGCCTGCAAGCATTTGTTCTGTTGCTGTGATGACAGCCAATTTAGGATTCTTTATATCCAAAGCATTAGCTGTTGCAACTAAATATTTCAACAATGTTTGTTTTTGTTTAAAATCTGGAGCTGGGATGATAGCGCAGTCGCTGGCAATCATCAACTTATGATAGTTAGGATTTTCTATTGCACAGACGTGAGCCAATGTAGCGTTTGGAGGGCACAAGCCACGTTCTTTATTCAAGATAGCGCGCATGTATTTGTCTGTTGAAAGAAGACCTTTCATCATGATGTCGGCTTCACCTGCATTGATGAGCTCACATGCCTTAGCTGCTGCTTTTACATCTTCTGTTTCATGAATGATTTTAAACTTATTGATGTCGATTTTTTCTGCTTCGCAAACCTTAGCGATAACATCTTTATCACCGCATAAGATAGCTTCGATCAAGCCATTGTCAACAGCTTCGCTGACAGCGCAGATTGTGTGGTCATCATTAGCGTAAGCTGCTACCAAACGTTTTTTTGGACGGCTACGCAATACTTCAAACATTTGTTCTAATTTATTCATAACACGAGTTTTTGTTTATTATTAAATTCTATTAACATCCTATATATCTTGAAATCACGAGGCGTAAAATCTCTGACGTTCCCTCGCCTATTTGTAATATTCTTTGGTCGCGGTAGAATCTCTCCATGTTAAAGTCTTTTAACAATCCGTGGCCTCCCATCACTTGTACAGCATTGTCGCATACTTCAGCAGCGACTTCAGAACAGTACAGTTTCGCCATAGCAGCTTCTTTGCCGTAAGGTATTCCTGCGTCTTTTATTCTACAAGCTTTATACAATAGGCAACGTGCAGCTTCTATTTTCATTGCCATGTCGGCGAGTTTAAAGCTGACTGCCTGGAACTTACATATCTGTTTGCCAAATTGTTCTCTTTTTTGTGAATATTCCAATGCCATTTCGTATGCACCTTGTGCGCATCCCAATCCCATAGCAGCGATAGAGAGACGGCCGCCGTCTAATGTAGCAAGCATGATATGCGAGCCTTGACCTGGAGTGCCGAGCATATTTTCTTTTGGAAGTCTCACTTTGTCGAATGTCAGTCTTCCTGTGTTGGAAGCACGCCACATCATCTTGCGGTCCATGGCTTCCTGTGTGAAGCCTGGGGTGTCGTTCTCAATCAAGAATGTGGTAAATTCTGGTTTACCGTTATTTTCACCTGTGATGACTTGTATGGTACTTCCCAATGTCATTGGCGTCGCGCTATTGGTAATGAATATCTTAGAGCCATTCACGACCCATTCGTCGCCTTCAAGACGTGCTGTCGACTGTGTGCCTCTAGAGTCACATCCTGCGTTTTCTTCTGTCAAGCCGAAGCCCCATAGATGTGACTTGCAAAGACGTGGAAGATATTTCTCCTTTTGTTCTTTGGTTCCGTATTCTTTAATTGGGCTGATACCTAATGAGTTGTCAGCCGCAATAGTCGCTGCTGTAGAACCATCTATTCTAGCAAGCTCTTCAACAGCAATAATATAAGAAAGTGTATCAAGTTGTTGGCCTCCATATTCTTTAGGCACACACATACCCAATAGACCGAGGTCAGCCATCTTTTTTGTCAGCTCAACATCAAAAATCTCATGTTCATCGTTATGAGAAGCGACAGGTTTCACTTCGCGCTCAGCAAAGTCGCGTACTTTCTCACGAAACGCTATCTGTTCTTTTGTCAAATCAAAATTCATATCGACAATTCTATCAAAATATTTTTAACATCTACTTTATCACCTTCGTTGACAAGGACTTTAGCGACTTTGGCTGAAGTCATCGCCTTGATATTGTTTTCCATTTTCATTGCCTCGACAACGCATAACACATCGCCTTCTTTCACCTCATCGCCTTCTTTAACATTAACCTTAATGACTTTTCCTGGCATAGGTGAATGATATGTCATATCGCTATTTTTTACATCATTACATGAATAATCTCTAGAGTCGTTCAACTCATCGTCACGACGACAGATAAAGTCGAGGCCCTTGAGATGAACGCAATAATTATTATCTGATGTCTCCGAAACGAAAATAGATTCAGTCATCCCATTTATCATAACCTTATTGATATCACCGCCATTCTGTGTCAACAAGACTTCATAATCCTGTCCATTGATTTTGCAGTTCAACGACTTAGGACTTATCTTCTCAATATTAACATTGTAAACCGCTGATGGCTGACCGCTGACTGCTGTCTGCTCAACGCTAACAGTGATATTCATGTTATAACGCCAATAGCCTATTCTCTCCCAGACGTTGTTAATGTCTTTATTTTCAAGATATAATTTATTGAAGTCATGGAACAAGAACAATGCGACCACATCTTCTTTCTTGATTTCATCGCGCATAGCATGCATCGAATCTATCAATTCCTTATGATGTTTCGCACAGTATGAAGTATCAATCTTGTTATTGATAAAGTCTTCGTTATCAATAACACTTTGAAGATAAGGTATATTGGTTTTATGGGTTTGGACTATATATTCTTTAAGTGCGTTTCTTGTTATTTCGATAGCCGATTCTCTTGTCTTTCCGTGACAGATGAGTTTGCTTATCATAGGGTCGTAGCTGTCTGATATGACAGTCGGTCCATCGATGCTGCTATCTATTCTCAAGCCGCGCATTTTAGGCTCGTGATATAATGTCAGCTGGGCTGGTGATGGCATGAAATTATTTTCAGGGTCTTCTGCATATATTCTGCATTCTATGGCGTGACCATTAGCTACGATAGAGTCTTGTGTGTAGCCCATCACCTTGCCACGTGCTATACGTATCTGTTCCTCAACGATATCTATTCCAGTTCTTTGTTCTGTGACTGGATGCTCCACCTGTATTCTGGTGTTCATCTCAAGGAAATAGAAATTCTGGTTCTCATCGACGATAAACTCCACCGTGCCAGCGTTGTTATAATTCATCTTCTTACAGATTTCGACGGCTGTCTGACATATTGCCTGACGTCTTTCTTCTGATAACGATGGTGATGGTGATTCTTCTATTATCTTTTGGTATCTGCGTTGTACCGAGCATTCGCGTTCGTAGAGATGGATGACGTTACCGTGATGGTCAGCGAGAATCTGCACCTCGATATGGCGAGGATTTCTAATATATTGTTCTATGAAGACTTGTCCGTTGCCGAAGTAGCGTTCTGCTTCGCGGGAAGCTTGTTCTAACGAAAGGCGTAGTTGTGAGGCGTTTTCTACTATATGCATGCCCTTACCGCCGCCGCCCGCAGAGGCTTTTATCAATACAGGATACGGCAGGGCGGCGGCTTGAGCTTCTATTTCTTCAACGCTGCCTACCAATCCCCAGACAACAGGAATGTCATTTTCAATGGCAAACTGACGAGCTCGTATCTTGTCGCCCATCAATCGCATCGACTCGGCATCTGGACCGATAAATATCAAGTTATTAGCTCTACATGCATCAGCGAATTCCGCATCTTCCGATAAAAATCCATATCCAGGATGAATCGCATCAACGCCAGCATCTAAAGCTACATCTATAATCTTCTGTATGTTGAGATATGTATCCTTCAAAGAACCACCACCAAGAGAACGAGCCTCGCTGGCAATACGACAATGCATAGACTCTATATCATCAGCAGCATATATGGCAACAGAGCTAATGCCCAGCTTCTTTAAAGTGCTGATAATACGAACAGCTATCTCACCTCTGTTCGCTACCAATATCTTATGTATTTTCTTTGAAGGCATAATATGGAGACAAAGATAATAAAAAAGTCGAAAGAAATAGAGTTTTTTAATTGAAAATTGAAAGTTGAAAGTTGAAAATTAATTTTCCATTTTCAGTTTTCAATTTTCAACTCAAAAAAAACTCTTTCATCCTCTCTTGCGCGTCGTCAGACATTCTTTCCTGCGCTATCATCATCGCTGTAGCATTGAAGATTTCATCATAAGGATTATTTCTTCCAGCGACATTTCTAATGAGATGTTTGCAGTCTCTGATGGCATTTGGCGAAGCCTTTAAATAATTGTCGATATAGAAATCTAGTCTTTGGTTCAATTCATCTATATTCCCAACATAATTGACGAGTTTATAATCCAAGGCTTCTTGTGCAGTGAATTTTCTTCCCGAAAGCATCAGGTCGCGTGCTGGCATCTCGCCGCATCTTGCCATAACGAAAGGCGATATCGTGGCTGGCGTAAGGCCTAGCTTCACCTCACTGAAAGCGAAGACGGTGTCTTTCTCGGCTAACACCACGTCAGACGCCGCAGTGATGCCATTGGCTCCACCTATCACAGCACCATGTACCAGAGTGATGACTGGCTTGTTGCAGAAATATATCTTTTGAAATAATTTTGAAAGTCGTCTTGCGTCTTCAACATTTTGTTCATAACCAAACGACGCAATGTCTTTCATGTAATTTATATCAGCTCCCGAACAGAATGACTTTCCGTTGCCACATATCTCAATGACTCTGATGTCATCGCGAGCATCGAGCCAGTCGACAGCTTCCGTCAGTTCTTTTATCATAAGAGCATTCATGGCGTTACGTACCTCTGGTCTATTCAAAGCGATACGCGCCACATTCTTTTCTATTCCTATTTGTAATGTAGTGAAATCCATTTTATTCAATTCATAATTCATAATTCACAATGCATAATTACAGACAATTATGAATTATGCATTATGAATTATGCATTGTTTTTTTACATTCTAAAAACGCCAAACTGCAACGGTGGGAATGGCTGGTTCAACGATGACGCGATTCCCATTGCTAATATCTTACGAGTGTCGACTGGGTCTATGATGCCGTCGTCCCAGAGACGAGCGGTGCTATAGAATGCCGAGCCTTCGTAGTCGTATTTGGCGAGTATATCTGATTTTATCTTTGCTAGTTCTTCTTGTGAGACTTCCAAGCCTCTTGCTTTATATTGATCAGCTTTCACCGTGGTGAGCACGCCTGCTGCTTGTTCACCGCCCATGACAGAAATCTTAGCGTTAGGCCACATGAAGAGCAGCCTTGGACTATAGGCGCGTCCCGCCATGCCGTAGTTGCCTGCGCCGAACGAGCCGCCAAAGATGACGGTAAACTTAGGCACATTGGCATTACTTACCGCGTGTACCATCTTGGCTCCGTCTTTAGCGATACCTCCGCATTCGTATTGTTTTCCAACCATAAATCCCGTGACATTCTGCAAGAACACTAGCGGTATATTTCTCTGACAGCATAACTCAATGAAGTGCGTCGCCTTCAGTGCCGACTCGGAAAACAACACTCCGTAGTTGGCGATGATGCCGACAGGGAATCCCATGATATGCGCGAAGCCGCATACTATCGTCGTTGCATAACGAGCCTTGAACTCCTGGAAACGGCTGCCGTCGACGAGGCGAGCGATGACTTCTCTAGGGTCGACGAGCTGACGAAGGTCGACGGGCGCGATGCCGTACAACTCTTCTGGGTCGTATAAAGGTGCCTCGATAGGAAGTATGTCGAGGCGTTGTTTTTCTCTTTTCTCTAAGGTCTTGAAGATATTACGGCATATCTGCATCGCATGGCTGTCGTTTTCCGCGAGATGGTCGGCGACGCCAGAGACAGAAGTGTGCATATCGGCGCCTCCTAGCTCTTCTGCAGTGACGATTTCGCCTGTAGCGGCTTTCACCAAAGGAGGTCCTGCTAGATAAATAGTGCCTTGGTTTCTCACTATGATAGTCTCGTCACTCATGGCTGGGACGTATGCACCACCAGCGGTACACATTCCCATCACTATGGCTATCTGAGGAATACCCATCGCCGACATACGAGCTTGGTTGTAAAAGAATCGTCCGAAGTGATCTCTGTCGGGAAACACCGTGTCTTGTTCAGGAAGAAAAGCACCACCACTGTCGACCATATAAACGCATGGCAACTTGTTCTCCATCGCTATTTCTTGTGCACGAAGATGTTTCTTCACCGTGTATTGCATGTAAGTGCCACCTTTCACAGTAGCGTCATTGGCTACTATCATAGCCTCTCTGCCTTGTATGATACCGATGCCGGTGATGATACCAGCTGATGGGAAGTCATTGTTATATGTGTCGTATGCAGCCATCGGTGACAGCTCCAGGAACGGAGTGTTCTTGTCGATGAGCTGGTCGATGCGCTCGCGGGCGAGAAGCTTATGACGTTTCTTATGTTTCTCTACGGCCACAGCTCCGCCACCTTGCATACTGAAAGCCATGCCCTCGCGATAACGCGACATCAACTCCATATAAGCCTTCTTATTATCTTGAAATTCCTTGCTATTAGGATTTATCTGTGATTTTAATACTTGCAAAATATTGTTTTTTTAGAATTCACGCAAAGATAAAAAAAATGGCTAATGGCTAATGGCTAATGGCTAAAGTTTTTTTTAAGTTAGGAGTTAGGAGTTAGGAGTTAGGAATTAGGAGTTAGGAGTTAGGAGTTTTTTTTGAACACTGACTCATAGACTTATAAACTCAGCAACTTGGTGTCTCGGTGTCTTGGTGACTTGTTGTCTTAAAAAAATCCTCAATTCCTCATACCCTTAATTCCTAATTCCTAACTCCTAACTCCTAACTAAAGAAAAGGTGTTCCACCAAAATCTTACATCCTAATAATATTAAGATGACACCGCCAGTTATCTCAGCGGCTTTGCTGTAACGTGAACCGAATATATTTCCAATCTTCACGCCTGCGAA
Organism: Bacteroidales bacterium; assembly: GCA_045657145.1. Classification (GTDB taxonomy): domain Bacteria; phylum Bacteroidota; class Bacteroidia; order Bacteroidales; family F082; genus Limimorpha. The sequence goes on from JAZOSK010000037.1 coordinate 162,293, forward strand.
AGAAAATATGAATGTGGTGATGCCGATAATCATTACCGAGAACCAGATATTCACCTTAAGGAATGCGAATGTAACGCCTACCGCCAAGGCATCAATGCTGGTTGCTATCGCTAGCATAAGCATGGTCTTGAATCCAGTGCAAGCGCAAGAGCACTCTTCCGTTGTCTGTTGCACGTCGTCTGTTGACTCTTCTTCCGATAATGCCTCGCGTATCATATTGACGCCAATGAGAAGTAGCAAGCCGAAGGCAATCCAATGGTCTATATTTGTTATGAATTGTTCAAACTGTGCTCCGAGGGAATATCCCACCAAGGGCATCAGAGCTTGAAAGCCTCCGAACCATAATCCGCATAAGGCAGCGGTCTTAAAAGAGAATTTCTTCGTCGCAAGGCCTTTGCATATCGAAACAGAAAAAGCGTCCATTGAAAGCGCGACGCTGATAGCGAGTAGTGTAAAAATATCCATTTTTAAGTCTATGAGTCTATGGGTCTATGGGTCTATGAGTCTATGAGTCTATGAGTCTATGGGTCTATGAGTACTTATTGACTTATTGACTTATTGACTTATTGACTCAAAAAAAAACCTTTCGGTCTTTTTTTGTCGGGATGACAAGATTCGAACTTGCGGCCTCTTCGTCCCGAACGAAGCGCGCTACCGGACTGCGCTACATCCCGATTTAAGTTGCTGAGTTACTGAGTTGCCAAGTTGACCCGCAACTCAGCAACTTAGTATCTTAGCAACTTAGTAACTTATCAAAGTCTATCGTTTGATCCAAGAACGTTGATAATCTTATGCATGTAGAGTTTTTGCATGCTTTCACGTGCTGGACCTAAGTATTTACGTGGGTCGAATTCGCCTGGTTTTTCAGCTAATGTCTTACGTACTGCTGCTGTCATAGCGAGGCGACTGTCAGAGTCGATGTTGATTTTACATACAGCTGACTTTGCTGCTTTACGAAGCTGTTCTTCTGGGATACCAACTGCTGCTACCATCTTGCCGCCGTATTTGTTGATAGTGTCGACGTCTTCTTGTGGCACTGATGATGAGCCGTGAAGCACGATTGGGAATCCTGGGAGTTCTTTCTCGATAGCTGCCAATACGTCGAATGCTAATGGAGGTGGAAGAAGTCTGCCTGTCTCTGGGTCTAATGTGCATTGTTCTGGAGTGAATTTGTATGCACCATGTGATGTTCCGATTGAGATTGCCAATGAGTCGCAGCCTGTCTTTGTGACGAAGTCAACGACTTCTTCTGGTTTTGTGTAGTGGCTTTCTTCTGCGCTTACTTCGTCTTCAACGCCTGCTAAAACACCGAGTTCGCCTTCTACTGTGACATCGAATTGATGTGCGTATTCAACGACTTTCTTTGTCAAAGCAACGTTTTCTTCATATGGAAGATGTGAACCATCGATCATAACTGATGAGAAGCCCATGTCGATGCATGACTTACATGTCTCGAAGCTGTCGCCGTGGTCGAGGTGAAGAACGATTTCTGGTTTTTCGCAGCCTAATTCTTTTGCGTATGCAACAGCGCCTTCTGCCATGTAGCGAAGCAATGTCTGATTTGCGTAATCGCGTGCACCTTTAGACACTTGTAAGATAACTGGTGATTTTGTCTCAACAGAAGCTTTAACGATAGCTTGAAGTTGTTCCATATTGTTGAAGTTAAATGCTGGGATAGCATAACCGCCTTTAACAGCTTTCGCGAACATATCACGAGTGTTAACAAGTCCTAAAGTTTTGTAATTTATCATATTATATTATTTTTTAATTGTTAATGTTTCTTTTTATGCTTTTAGCTTTTGGCCATTAGCCTTTGGCCTTAGTTCAACAGTCAATAGTTAATTCCGTTTGCTTCTAATCTTAGAGATTCTATCCAATACTGAGTGTGTCTTTTGTGATTCTTCTGTCTCGTCATGTCGCGCCGAGATGAGCAGCAGCTTATCTCCTTTTTTAAGGAAGAGCTGTCCGTTCGGCACTATATATTTATTTCTTCTTTCAACAATCATCACCAGTGTTCCTTCGGGAAGCGGATAATCTTTAAGATAAGCTTCGTCTTTAACCACCTGTTGTTGCAGAATTGTATTCAGTTCTTCTGGTATATCGACGCCGAAGTTTTCTGGTCCATCGTCTTTTACCACACTCAACCTAAGCCAATCAGCGACTTTTGTTATGGAAGTCCCTTGTATGATGAGCGATGTCAGAGTAATAAAGAATACCATATTAAATATAAAATCTGCGCCAGGCACGCCTTCAACCACTGGATAAGTAGCGAATATGATAGGAGCAGCTCCTCTCAATCCGACCCATGAGATAAACATCTTCGATCTCTTTGCTATTCCTTTGAATGGCAGGAGACACAAGAAGACCGACAACGGGCGACCTACCAAGATAACGAATACGCCTACTATCAATGCTGGGAGTGCTATCTTGAACATTTCTTGAGGATTGACGAGCATACCCAACACCAAGAACATCACGATTTGCACGAGCCATACGATACCATCGAGGAAAGAGCTGATGCTTTTATTTTCTGTCAGTTTGGAATTTCCCATCACTATGCCTGCGACGTATACAGCTAGGTAGCCGTTGCCTTTTAACAAATTAGTGAATGAGAAGATAAAGAATATGAAGCTGAGCATCAATATCGGATACAATGACTTATTTTGGAGGTCAATTTTATTTATAATCCAGACGCAGCCTCTACCTAGCAGATAACCAAAAGCCAAGCCGAAACCGAATTGCAATACAAAATTGAATATTATCTGCCATGCGTTAACATCAGACATCTCTCCACTTTGTATTATCTGAATCATCACGATGGTGAGCATATATGCCATCGGGTCGTTACTGCCGCTTTCAAATTCCAGGAGCGGCTGCAGACGATTACGCAGTCCCATCTTCTGCGAACGGAGTATGTTAAACACCGTCGCCGAGTCGGTTGACGACATCGTCGCGGCAAGAAGCAACGCCAATGTCAAAGAAATATGTATCACATGCGAGAAAGCATGAGAGATACCATAAATGAAAAATCCAGTAAACAAGGTGGTAAGCAAGACGCCTAAAGTCGAGAGAACGACACCTGCGCCAAGAATAGGTTTCACATCAGAGAATTTGGTATCCATACCGCCAGAGAAAAGGATGATGGTAAGAGCTACCATGCCGATAATCTGCGCGTGTTTGTAGTTGTTGAACTCTATTCCTAAGCCATCAACACCTAGCAGCATTCCTATGAGCAAAAACACCAAAAGCACTGGTACTCCAAATCTGTAGCCTGTCTTGCTCAGCAATATGCTGACAAACCATATCACGGCTCCAATCAAAAGTACATTTTCTGGCGTAAATATCATAGTAATCAAGAGTGTTTTATATAACGTTAAACACCTAATTAGTGTTCTGCAAAGATAATGATTTTTTTTAAAAATTAGGAATTAGGAGTTAGGAATTAGGAGTGTATTTTTAGATTTTTCAACAAAAAAGAGGTTACTTCAATTAAAGCAACCTCTTTTTGATATTAAAATTTTGGATTTATCTAACAACGCTGATGCGTTTCACTGCAACGCCGTTGTCTGTAACAATGCGTACCATATAAACGCCTGTCTTATATTGTGCCATATCGATGGCTACATTATCACCATTAGCATTTTCATCATAAACGATTTGTCCTAATGAGTTAACAATGGTTATACGTCTCATTGCTTCTACGTTGATGTTCAAATTGCCGTTTGTTGGATTTGGATAAATCATCACGCCTTCAACGCCGTTTTCTTCTATAGCTGTAACTTCAACCACTACATAATCTATGTCTTCGTCGTTGAATGTTTTTGCAGCTTCTGATTCGCATTCTTTACCGTCTTCTTCATAAACGGCCTTGACTTGGTAGTAGTAGATACCTTTTTCTACTTCATCGAAATATGTTTTTTCTGTTGTTGTTCCTACTACTTCTACATTATCTAATGATGTACCGCGATAGATATTGTAGTTTTTAAACGAGAGTTCTCTTGTTGAAGGTTCTATTGATTTAGCCACGCCTCTTTCGTTTGTCACGAATGCGCGGACCATGAATGTGCCTTCCATATCCAAGTCTCTGATGTCGCCCCATATTTTTCCATCTATTGAAACCCAGCGTCCGTTTCTGTCGCCGCAATCTCTTGCCATTGTAGCAGGGAATTTATTACCTGTATTTGTCTTCAAGATAACCCAGATATTTTCTTCTCCGCTCACAGGAAGTGGGTATGACAATTCGACTTCTGCATATTCGCCAGCGCCTGTTCCTACATATTTCTCGCTATGAACCAAGATTTCTGGAGCGTCTTCGCCACCATAATATATTTCAACGAAGAGTTCGTTAACGCCGTCATAGTAATCTGGATATACGTAGTCGTAAAGCATAACTTTTGTCAAGCTTGTTCCTGCGTAGTTTTCAAGTTTTTCAACAGGGAATTTAACGCCCCAGTAGAATGTTGTCAACGACTCACCGCCGATGCTTTCCATCATGCCGCCTTCGTCATATGCCAACCATTCTGATGTTGGAGGGATATAAGGATAAGCCAACATTGTTCCGAATCTTCCATCGCCTAACATTGTTGTGTAAGCGTGCATTGACTTAGGAGCTTGGCAGTTAACCTTAGCGACTATATCTTGTGGGCATGACATTGCATAGTATGACTTATCTTTTTCACCGCCATAAACCACTCTTACAGAATATTCATCGTTAACGTTTGCGCTTTCGTCGACGAAGGTTTCGCCTTGAACGAGTTTGTCGATGAGTTTGCCGTTACGGAACACCATCACGCCGAGTGCTTCTGGAGCTGGTTCTGCTGTCTCTACGCAAGCGCGTATCATCCATGTTCTTAAAGGAGGAGCCATTATATATTGGTTGTCAATCCAACCGCCGTTTCCTAAGACTGAATAAGCATCATGTTGGAGCCAACGTCCGTTAGGATTTCCTTGGTCTACACAACCTGCAGCTGGTTGTTGTCCGCCGTTTGTATTAGAAAGGACAATCCATACATTTTTATTTCCACTGATGTTGACAGCCTTTGTCAAAGCAACTTCGATAAATTCTTTAGCACCCGTTGCTGTATATGCTTGTGAATGTAACAATGTCTCTGGGCACATGTTACCGCCTTCGTATATTGACACTTCGCCTTCGTAAGCTTCGTTGTCGAACAAAGAGACCTTTGTGATAGGACAGCCTGCATATTCAGCCACGTCTGCTGCTGGGAACATATTAGCCCATTTGATTTGTTCGTATTTTTCTATATATCCTTCATCATTAGGGAATGCAAGGCCAATGCCATCTTTATATTCACCATTGTCGTATTTCAACCAGTTGTTTGCTCTTGTTGCGCTCTTAGCTTCTTTTGGCATTGTCCAGTTGATTGTTGTGACGCCGTTTACATATTCTGCTGTCAAATCTTTAACGCCGTCGAATTTATCACAAGCGACTTTTTTCCATGTGTATGAAGTTTCTGCGCCTTTACCTGTTGCATAAACTGGAACAACTGTTGTTGTATATTCTTGACCATCTACGAGGCCTTCATGTTGATAGTAAGGTCTATTCAAATTATCTGCAACCAATTTTCCATCTAAGTAGACTTGATATGATTCCAAAGCTCTGCTGTTTCTTACGTTGCTTTCCAAAGAGACATCATCGATATTGAGGAAATATTGGTCTGTACAGTTGAAGTGACGCAATGCGATATATATTTCTTGACCTGCATATTCGCTTAAGTCGACGACTTTTTCATACCATTGGCTTTGTTCTGCAGTGCCACGCATTCCATCAGTGTTTGAGTCGATTTTCAATGTTTCTTCCCAAATTGTCACGAACTCTTTTGGGTCTGTATTGTTGCTAAATGACACAGCTACGCCGTAATGTTCATTAGGAGCGACAATATCCTGAGCGCAGACCCAGAATCTTAACTTAGAAGTCTCATCGATTTTGTATTTATTTGCTGTAACGAGATAGTTGTCTGGAGTAAGTATCACGCCATATATCCATGACATTGACACTGCGCATGAAATACTTGAGTTGTGTCCTGATCCTGGAGCCATTATCTCGATTGAGTTTTGCCATGTGTAGTTATCATTATCAGCATCTATTGTTGTCCAGCCGTCTAATGTTCCGTCTTCAAAGTCGAATGAAAATTCGTCGCCGAGACCGATGTTAGCGCCGTCCCACATCACCCAGCCTGTTGGTGATACGTATAAGTTTTCAATAGGTGCTATGACTTCTGTGAGAAGACATTCTATTTCTTCTGCATCCCATACTTCAACGACTTTGCCTTCATATTCTGAGCTGTAACCCTCTTTCTTGACTGACAATTCATAAGTACCTTTACGGAAGTTCTTGAATGTATGAGTGTCGCTTAAGCCTAATATCACGCTGTAGCTGTATTCGCTTTCAACTTTATTGACAAAGTTAATGACTGTTCCTGCTATAGGGTCTTCTGAATTTGTCTTTGCTGTGACAGTCACTTCTGTAAACATGTCTTTAGCCAATGTATTTGACCAAACAGTATCTGATATTTTATCATCAGCATAAACTACAGAGACGCCCCATTTGTAAGCTCCTTTTTCTAATGTACTCCATTTGTCGTCTGACAATTCTGTTGCTGTAGTGTTTTCTAAGACAACTTCTTCAGCTTCGCCATAGAGGTTCTTTCTATATACATTATATTTCAAGACATCTTCTTCTGAAGCTAACATTCTTGTCCTGCCTTCTGCATTTTCCAAGTAGCCTCTTAACATCCATGAGCCGTGTAACTTGTACTCATATGCGTGTTTCCATTCCTTGCCGTCTGTCGAGAGCCAGTCTGCTGTTATGTGTTCCGACTTCAAGCTTGTTGCTATTGGATAAATAGATTGGTCGCAATATAAGGTAATCCATAATGGTTTTGTTCCATCGATAGCGACTGGTGTTGTGAGTGCTATTTCAACAAATTCATTCTTGCCTGACAAGTCGAACTTTTGTGTTGAAACTAATGACTCTGGTGCGTTGTCGCCACCAAGATAGATATTAGCAGTGTATGTTGCGTGGCCGCCTTTTTCTGCGTCATAAACAGAGATCTTGGTCAATTTTGTTCCTGCATATTGCGCTGTAACAGGGAAACTTACGCCCCAATAAGTTGGACTTTCTGAATTTGTTCCAATTGATGTAGCCCACTTGCCATCGTCATAGCCTATCCAACCTGTCTTTTTCTCTATCTCTTTGTAGAATGTGATATTATCTACAAAATATGCATCGTCATATGTATGTCTTGAACCGTCTTTTGTGTATTCCCATTTGTAGGTGTGTGTTCCTGCTTTGACAAATACTTCTGCATATCTCCATTCTCTGTTACCTGAAATGGTTGTCTGTAAAACGCTGTCGATGTAGAAGTTACCATAGTCAGCATTATCTTCTGAAGACACTCTGTGATTAAATGCGAGGAAACCGTCGTAAGGGACATTAACTTCTATCTCTATTGAAGATGTGGCTCTGTCAACTTTTTCGCAAGATGATTTCATCGCGAATTTGCTTTGGTAAGCATCTTCTGTGATGACCCATGGATATACGCTGTCGTTTTTCCAATTTCTTGCAACGAATCTTCCTGTCTCAAAGTCTTCAAACTCTGTATCCAAGAAGTTCATACTCCATTTCACATCAACGGATTCCGCATTCTCTGTGACATTAACCCATTTCACTGGGACTAATGTGTCTGCTACTTCATTACTACTCTGTGCATTGAGCGAAAATAGCCCAAACAAACACATCATTGTAAAGAGAAATAATCTTTTCATAATAAACATTTTTGTTAATAATAATATATTTTCTACTAATAATTTCCAGTCAACAAATGTAAGAAAAAAGTCTATAAGTCTATTCGTGACTCGTCACTCATAAACCTATAGACTTACGCTTTAAAACAATACTATTTTTTGAACTTTTACTTCTTTATTATTTACATTACGTACCATGTACGCCGCTTTTTCCATATTGCTGATGTTAACTCTATTCACTCCGTTTTGTTCTCCGCTGTAGATTATTCTACCCATAACATCTACAATCTGAACAAGGCCTTCTGCGTCAATGACAAGGTCGCTGCCTGTTTGATACACGAAGTTTTCATTTTCTTTATCTCTTTCTATTCTGAGCTTAAATCTAGCAGTGCTTTCGTTTGTCATAGATTTGAATGTGTAAGAACTTGCAAGAAGATCTGTTTCATTTCCTGTGATGAGGTCGACTAATGTCACGCTTTCAAATTCGCCTTCTGTGACAGCGTTGATTGTGTATTCGCCCATTCTCTTAGCATCGAAGTAAAGCTCGATTTCTTCAACATCTTTTTCGTAGTTCATGATACCATAGCGTCTGTTGTCTTCTTTTACATAGATTTCAGCTATTTCTTTGTTGAAGTTTTCAAGTTTTGCGAAACCTTCTTCGTCATTGTCTGCGAAGTTGATGATGACATTGTCACTGCCTGCTTTACCTGAAGCAACGAGGTTGATGAAATTATGTTTCACTCTTCTGCTTCTTACGTTTGAGTTATAAGTCAATGAAGGTTCTGCGCCTGTTACCATTACGAAGAAGCCGTCACCGACATTGATTACTGTGTCAACTGCGTATTTATAATTGCCGTCTAATGTGACTACAGCCAAACCGCTTGCCAAGCCTTCTGCTGTTACATTATCCCAATCCATATTGAAAGCAAATGGATTGCCGAGGAGATAGAAGTTAGCGTAATGGTTACCTTCGTCATAAGCTCTGAATTCTGAGAATGTATAATTTGTCTCATGGTTGAGTGTACCTTCAAAAGCTACTTTAGAATTTGTCTCGTAAGAAGCCAAGTAAGCACGTCCTTGATAGAACTTCGTTTCAAAGTCGGTGTCTGCATGTCTTTTATAGTTGACCCATTGCGTATCTTGTGCTCCATCATATTTGAACAAGTCGTATTCTATGCCTTCGGTCTCGAATTCTGAACTCAAGAAGTCTTTCATAGGAGAAGCAATGAACTGCCAGCCTTGTGTGTGGTTTTCTTCCCATGAGTTTGGGGCTTCTACATTCATGAGGAATGTTGCTAAGACATCGTCATTGCCTTGAACCACTTGTGCTCCGTCGTTGATGATGAATGTGCTTGCATTTGTACTTGTCAAGTCGTCTATCACTGTGAGTTTACCCGACTCAACTGTCACAGAACCGCCGTCTTTGATTACAAGTGTCTTGACTGTCACATCGCCGTTAATGGTTACATCGCCACTTACTGACACATTTGAATTTGAATTTGGCAAACCTTCTTCCCAGTTAGAAACATCATTCCAGTTGCCACTACCAGTGTATTCATTAACCGGCAATACAAATGTGAAATCAATTGAGTTGTTACGGTCATATTGGGTACCAGTGATACTGCTACCGCTCATAGTTTCTGGGTTACAAGATATTCCTTGTGTCTGAAGTGCTCTATTAGCATTTGTTGAATAAGTATAGAAGTTGGCTTGTCCACCGAAAACATTTGTTTTGTCATAAATGCTTATCAAAATATTGCCACCTGTATATTCTATAGGAGAGTTCAATGTTATTTCAAGACTTCCGCCTGTACCAGGAAGAGCGACTTCGCCCTCAAAAACCTTATCAACCGCTGCTACAGCAGCCCAATTTTTTGTACCTGTAAATAAGGTTTTGTCTGTATTCTGCATATAAACCACGATATTACGTGTTTCAGTAAGATAATTTGACTGTTTAAATGCAATTTTTGTAATCTTACCACCAACGGCTATTCCAGCTGGGTCTATTTCTGCTTTTGTATAAATCTGCTGCGAATAGCTATAAGTATACCATGTGTTAAATGGAAGATTTGAAGACTCATATTGTGTACCACCTATAGTAACTACTTTTTCCATACCATTATGGTCAACAGATACTGATTGTGTTACCTCACAATCTTCTTCTGAAAATACAGATTCATCTGCGTCTTTTAATGCTGTAACTGTATAGCAATAATTTGTTACTGGTGTCAAACCATTATCTGTATAATAAGTTTCTGTAGTATTGCCAACATATCTAGAATCTCTGTAAACATTATAGCTTGTTGCGACATCAACTTCGTCCCATGTCAAGCTGATTGATGATGAGCTTTCAGCTGTAGCAACGAGGTTTGTTGGAGCGTCTGGTGCATTTGTCGAGCCTACTGGTTCCAACACCCAAGTTACAACATCGCTGGCACTCTTTAGTGAATTACAGTAAATTTTGCCATTTTCAACTTTGAAGTAGCTTTCTGCTGAATTAGCATTTTGATTTGTACCTGTAACCTTATCGTAGTCTCTGATATAGAAGTTATCTTCATCAGCATATTCAAAACGAAGAGGTGTCTTTTCTGTAGTGCTATATGCGTAAACAAGCCAGTTTCTACCACTATTAATTAAAGCGTCACCGCACTTGATATACTTGCCGTCTGCTCCACAGAGATAATAATTTCCATTACCTGCACTCTCGATTGTAAATATCTGTGCATTTGACACTTCTTTATCACTTACTATCAAAGTAGTTGTATTGTCACTAGGCAAGTTATATGAATTTATATGGAGATATTTTCCATACATGCTATGTGATGATGAACTTACCTTAATTCTATATTGACCTTCAATTGCTACGCTTTCTGCAAATGTTGTTGCGCTTGCTGGTGATGAAGCTTCAGAATCGCCTATTGCATTGACAGCTTTAACAGTATAAGAATATGTTGTATTTGGATTTAAACCTGTATCTACATAAGATGTTCCTGTGATACCATCTTTTACTTCGACAGAATTTCTGAACACTTTATAGCTTTCTGCGCCAGCGACTGCCCTCCATGTCAAAGCGATTGATGATGAGCTTTGAACTGTAGCAACGAGGTTTGTTGGAACACTTGGAACATCAGCTTCTGTTGTTGCGCATTTTTGTTCTGATGCTGCTGATTCAACGCCACCTTTAACAGCCTTAACTGTATAGCAATAATTTGTTGATGGAGTTAAGTTTGTATCTGTGTATGAAGTTCCTGTAGCGACAGTAGCTATAGCATTTACAGACGAGTTCCTGTATACATTATAGCTTTCTGCACCATCAACAGGATACCATGACAATGCGATTGATGTTGGGCCTTGTGCTGTTGCAGCAAGGTTTTGAGGAGCGTCTGGAGCTGATGGAGTTTCTGGAGTTGAAGAACCAGCTGTCATAATGGTAATTTCAATGTAGTTGTTATAACCATGCATTTCGCCTTCTTCAAAACCATTAATCTCGTCTGGTATATAAGAATAGCTATCATTATATGTGTATAACGATCTATAATTTGAAGTTTTATATACAGCGAATTTAACATTGCCTTCCCAATCTTCAGATTTATCACAAATACTTATCAAAAGATTTTCACCAGTATATGTAAATGGTGTCTTTAATGTTATCTCAAGATTTTCACCTATACCTGGGAAAGTGATACTGCCTTGATAAACTATTGTATTCTCTGTCACATTAACCCAGTCGGAAGCACTTGTATAACTTGCTTTTGTAGTATTTTGCATATAGACAGTAACATCACCACGATCTTTATAAAAATCATTGTTACTTATTCGTTTGAATGCTATCTTGGTAATAGTACCTGAATTAACACCTATTTCAGACTGTGTATAAATCTGTTGTGAATAACCGTAATTATAGTATCCAGGGATTGGAAAATCTTTTATCTCAGCACTTACAGGAGTACCTATTGTTATCACACGTTCTTCACTAGGTTCATCGCCGCCTGTATTATCAGCTTCTGTTGTTGCACAATCCTGAGTTGATTTTGCAGATTCACCTTGATTATTGACTGCTGTAACTGTATAGCAATAATTTGTTGCTGGAGTTAAGTTTGTATCTGTGTATGAAGTTCCTGTAGTGACAGTAGCTATAGCATTTACAGACGAGTTCCTGTATACATTATAGCTTGTAGCGCCATCAACTGCGCTCCATGTCAAAGCTATTGATGTTGAGCTTTGAGCTGTAGCAACGAGGTTTTGAGGAGCGTCTGGAGCTGATGGAGTATTATCAGCTTGTGTTGTTGCGCGTGCTTCATCTGATGCTGCCGACTCGCCATTTGCATTAACAGCTTTAACAGTATAGACATATTCTGTTGCTGGAGTTAAGTTTGTATCTGTGTATGAAGTTCCTGTAGTGACAGTAGCTATAGCGTTTACAGACGAGTTCCTGTATACATTATAGCTTGTAGCGCCATCAACAGCGTTCCATGTCAAACTGATTGATGTTGTACCTTGTGCTGTAGCGACGAGGTTTTGAGGAGCGTTTGGAGCTGATGGAGTTTCTGGGTCTGAATCTGCTTCTGTTTCAATACATACTTTATTTGATGCAAGTGACTCAACGCCGCCTTTAACAGCTTTTACTGTATAGCAATAAGTTGTTGATGGAGTTAATCCTTCGTCTGTGTAAGATACTCCTGTTAATCCTGTAGCGATTTGTGTTGAAGCTCTGTAAACGTTGTAACTTTCTGCGCCATCAACTTCGTCCCATGACAATGCGATTGATGTTGAGCTTTGAGCTGTAGCAACGAGGTTTGTTGGAGCATCTGGAAGTGCTGGAGCTCCGCCACCGCCACCGCAATCTACGATAACATTTACGATTTCACCTGCTTCTGGAGAAGATGATTGATATAACACAGCACCGTCTTGATAACTTATTGTCAAGGAATTTTCTGCATGCATATTTGATCCCACATAATTTATAACAAGGCTAGTACCTTTGGCTACTTTCAAAGGATGTGTTTGACTAAATCCCGATGTAAACACCAAAGCTTCAGGTTCAGAATCATTCAAAGAATAAGCCAAACAATCGCCATTCCAGCCATCACCATAAGAGTCTAACATTTCAATGACAATAGTACATACATCACTATCGCCACCGCCGCCTGTATTGTCAGATTCTGTTGTTGCTCGTGCTTCATTCGATGCAGCTGACTCGCCTATAGAATTTACAGCTTTAACTGTATAGACATATTCTGTTGATGGATCTAAATCATTATCTGTATAAGATTTTGCAGCAATACCTGAAGCTATCAGTTCATAGTCTCTGTAAACATTATAGCTTGTTGCGCCATCAACAGCATCCCATGACAAAGCGATTGATGTTGAGCCTTGCGCTGTAGCAACGAGGTTTTCAGGAGAGCTTGGAACATCTGAAGATAATATAGTTTCAATGGTAATGTCGATAATGTTGTTCTTACCATCTATAGTTCCTGAAGCTGTCATACTTGCTGGGTTGTAAGGATTGTTATCATTTCTTACAAACAATGATCTTGCAGAAGCAGCATATGTGTAGAAAGAAACTGAACCTGTATTACTTCCTGTACAATCATAAACGCTTATCAAAAGGTCTCCGCCTGTATATGCAAACGGTTTAGGCAATTCTATCACAAAATCTTCTCCTGGACCCATAAGGTTAACATTACCTTCAAAAACCTTATCACTATCCGTTACACTAACCCAATCTGAAGTATTTGTAAAACTTGTTTTTTGAACATTCTGCATATAAACCTTTAGAGTACGTGTTGGATTATAAGGGTTTGTACTATTTTGTTTAAATGCTATCTTACTAATATTACCAGCATTGACACCTATTTCTGACTGTGTATATATTTGCTGTGAGAAAGTATAGCAGTTGTATGCACTAATTGGCAATCTACCAGAAGTGTTATTACTATTCACATCACCACCAATTGAAACAACTTGTTCTTCACCAACGATGTTATCATTTCCACCTTCATCATCATCGTCATCATCGTCATCACCGCTTGTTCCTACTGGTTCTAATGTCCAAGTAACGACATCTGTATTGCTGCTTGGTGCATTACAGAAAATTTTACCATTTTCAACTTTGAAGTAATTGTCACCCGTCTTATCGGAATCTCTCAAGTAGAAATTACTACCGTCAACGTAATCAAACTTAATAGGTGTTTTTTCTGTAGTGCTGTATGCATAAACGTTCCATGCTTTGCCAAGATTATCTGTACCGCATTTGATGTAATAACCATCTGCGCCACAGAGGTAATATTTTCCATTACCTGCATCTTCCAATGTAAACAACTGATTGTTAGATTCTTCATAAGCGCTTACATTTACATGAGTATTATTTCCACTATTAGCAGGTAATTCATTTGAACTTATATTGAGATATTTGCCATAATGTTCATGTGTTGATGTGCTTACCTTAATTCTGTAAGCTGTGCTTTCTGCCTTTGTTGTTGCAGAAACTGCATCTGATATTACTGATTCAGAACCTCTGATAGCTTTTATTTCATAGCTATATGTTGTTTCTGGATTTAAGTCTGTATCTGAATATGAAGTGGTTGTAATACCGCTTGCTATTGAATCTCCATCTCTATAGATGGTATAAGAATCTGCACCTGGAGCTATAGTCCATGACAAGTCAATTCTTGATGAGCTTTTAGCTGTTGCTGTAAGCGTTGGAGCTGTGAGTTGCAAATTTGTAGCGACAGCAAAAACTGCGTTATATGCATCTATTCTACCAGAGCCTGTTTCATTATTTTTTGTTTCTGACAACTTCACTGCTGTTGTTTCCAACACTCTACATATATCAGCTGGTTCAAGTTCTGGATTAGCTTCAAGGAGAAGAGCCATAGCGCCAGCCACACATGGAGTTGCCATTGATGTGCCGTTTTTAATTTCATAATAACTGTTAGGATAATCTGCTGAAGTCGATTTAATTTGAAAACCAGGTGCACATATGTCAGGGCGGATAAGACCTATTTTTTCTTCTTCTACTACATTTGAAGTTGATATATTAACGTTTATCTTTATCATCTTATCTATAGCAGAGTTGGTCCATACTCCATCCTTCTTGACCCAACGTCCATTAGCATTATCTGTATTTGAAGCAACAGGGATTAAAGGATTAGTCCAAGATGAAAACACAACCCATAGATTTTGTTTTATATCAATTTGCACATCTTCATTCAGAACTATCTCTTTCATGCCGCCAGTTGCATCAAGTTGATATGACTGAGTATGTTTTTCCGTTCCTGGTGAAGTATCACCACCTTGATAGACATACATATATCCATTATCACTATAACCGTTACCTATAAACACTGACATCAACTTACCTCCATTGGCAAATTCTGCTAACATAGAAGATTCGAACATCACGCCATAGTCACCAGATACACCTTGAAGATTAGCTTCGTAATCATCATTATCATATCTTATTATTTTTGTAGGATAACCACTGCCCAATTTATAATCGTTATATGTTGTATTCTGCCATGTCACAGGACCAACAGATGAAAAGCTACATAACGCATCATCTTCTTCACGGATAGCACCAACACAAACAACGCTGGTTTTTTCACCTTCATTAGACTTTTGGTCTGGATGAATCCATGGTGGAGGACAGTTACCCGGAGCATTGATATTTCTTGGTACCTGATATTCATCTAACTTTGTACCATCATTACCTGCTGCCACTGCTGCTACCACACCTAAATCTAGAGCTTGTTCAAAAACGTTTCTAAGTGTCTGACTAACATAATGCATAGGATAAGAGAATCCAAGAGACATACTCAACACATTTGCATTATTTTCCAAAGCATATTCCACACCTGCGAGGATAGATTCGAGCGAACTATATCCTTCATTGTCAAGAGCTTTGATACACATCAAAGTAGCATCTGGAGCCACACCTGTAATCAAGCCTGAAGTACCATCGCCACAGATAGTACCAGCACAGTGCGTGCCGTGACCATCGACGTCGGTGATGTCATATTCGTCGGTATAATCAGGAAAATTAATATCATCTAGCGTATTCTTTCCATGATGTCCATTGCCGTCATTCCACAAATGGTCTTTCAAGTCTTCATGCTCCGTATTAACACCAGTGTCAATAACAGCGACAATGACATCCTTTCCTGTAAAGCCCATATTCCATACCTGAGGAGCATTAACATACTCAACACTAGTTACAACGTCAGCACTTGCAGCTCTTGTTGCAACAGTCTTTTCATCATTACCATCGAGGAGTAATTTTTGTTTTTTGTTATATATAATGGCCTCCACATCTGGATGTTCAGCTATTTTGAGAATAGCGTCTGGAGTAGCATTACATGTAATAACATTTGTCAGCCAGTGACATTTGATGTCTGTCACTTGAACACTTCTTTCGTTTGCTTTTAAGGTTTTCAAAACATCAGCCTGAAGGTTTTCGGTCTGAGCTTTCATTTCATTCACCATGTAAGCTCTTCTGTCTTCTCTACTACTGAAAGACCTTCTTACATTCATTTGATTTGCGTCAAACTGCTCTTTCAAGATAATATTGACGTTAATTTTGTCACCGCTCTTGCTGTTCATGAGTGTGTACAACTCTGGGTCTATAACAGACATCTGTTGTGCAAAAGCTAGATTAATCAAGCTAAAGCTCAATAACACAAGTACAAAAATTCTCTTCATAAAAGTATGTTTTTAAAGCACGCAAAGATAATAAAAAAGTCGATTAGTTTTACAACAAAATCAACGATATACATTAAACTATTGGCTAATGGCTATTGGCTGATAGCTGACAGCTGACAGCTGATACTTCAAGTTTCGCTTTTCTACCTAGAATCAAAGCTCTGTTATCATCGATATGTCCTGCAGGGAAATTGAAGCACACTGGAATATTTTTATCTTTGACATATTCGAAAATTATCTGCTCAGCGGTCTTTCCAAATGGAATTGCATTGTCGTGCATTTTTGTCAAGCCGCCAACAATGAGACCTTTGACGTTATCCAGTTTGCCTGCGCGTTTCAGTGCCATCATCATTCTGTCGATATGATAAAGATATTCGTCGAGGTCTTCTAGGAACAATATTTTTCCGTCGGTATTTGGAAATGACGAAGAAGCTAACAGACTGTACAACACGGAGATATTACCTCCGACGAGTTCTGCTTCAGCTTCGCCTTTTATATTAAGAGGATGATTTTCTATTTCGTAAGAAATATTTCCTTTGGTCAAGGTTTCATAAAGAGAGTTAAGAGATTCTTCAGTATTATCATTGAAGTTGATTGGCATCGTAGCGTGTAAGCTTTCGCAGTTGATGCTCTGCAGATGAGCGTGAAGCACGGTCACGTCGCTGTAACCTATTATCCATTTCGGGTTGAGGAGGAATCTGTCGAAGTTGAGTTTATCGATGATGCGCACTGTTCCATAGCCGCCTCTCGCGCATAGAATCGCGTCTATCTCCGGGTCGTCGAGATACGACTGCAGTGTAGCGGCGCGGAAGTCATCATCGCCAGCGAACTGGTCACAGGCAGCGAAGAGACGGTCGTCGTAAACCGACATAAACCCCATCGCTTTCAGACGGCGCACAGCGGATTCTATGTCATTTTCGGTGACGAAGCGCGCCGTCGCCACGATAGCTATTTTAGAACCTTTCGATAATAACTTCGGTGAAATCATATCTCTTAATTTCTATATAACACATTGACAACCACATCGCCGACCATTCCTAATGTCTTAGGGTCGATTTGCTCAATATTGTCTTTCACAGTATGCCAATAAGGATAGAACGAGCTCTCGCTGTTGTTTTCCAGATGTATGATGTCAATCATCGGGATTCTGGCGATGGCGTTGACATAGATATGGTCGTCGTTGATAGGATGGCCTAATTCGTTAGTGAAATATTCGTCATAGCCGAGTTCGCGTGCCACTCTCCAGACGTCGTTGCTCAGCGCAGGAGCGAATTGTTGTGAATAATATTCTTTAGGGAACTTAGGGTTAGGTGCGCCGACCATGTCGAGGAGTATTCCGAAGTAAGCGCGGTAGTTATATATGTGCGGATTCTTTGCCCAGTATTGCGAGCCGAGAGCCCAGTCGTCGTTAGTCATGAGGTTGAGGAAATAAGGAGCTCCGTAGTCTTCGAGGTCGAAGAGAATGATATCGACGCCGACGTTAATCGGATTGTCTTTTAAAATTCTTGCTACTTCCATGAGCACGCCCACGCCGCTTGCTCCGTCGTTAGCGCCGTCGATAGGCGTGTTCCAGTTGTTTTTATCAGGGTCGTGGTCGGCGAAAGGACGTGAGTCCCAGTGAGCTGCGAGCAGTATTCTCTTCTTAGCCTCTGGGTTGAAGGCAGCGATGATGTTCTTGCCGTCGATGCCTCTGCCGTCATAGAGACGCGTCCTGAAGTTCTGGACGTAGACGGTGTCGGCTTTGTCGCCGAAGAAATCCACGAACCACTCGGCGCATTGTTTATGAGCGGCACTGCCAGGAACACGAGGTCCGAAGTCTAATTGTTTTTTAACATAATTATAAGCCGAATCCGCATTGAAATCTGGAATCACGACTTGCTTCACCTGAGGAGCAGGCTGCGCCACAGGCTTTGAGTTTTGTTTGTTATCACAAGAAAATATTGATAATAAAACCAATGATATAAGAAATAGTTTTTTGAGCATATTGATTAATTTACAATTTACAGTTAACAATTAACATCCCAATCTTATTTGCAAAAATAACCTTTTTTAAATCTCAAAAGTTCAAAATCTCAGAATTTCAAAAAAAATCTGAAGGAGGATTTGAGGATTTAAGGGTATGAGGGATTTCCTCTGTTCCTCTGTCCCTCTGTTCCTCTGTTCCTCTGTTCCTCTATTCCTCAATTCCTCTGTTCCTCAATTCCTTAATTCCTCAATTCCTCAGTTCCTACAAAATCACATCGCCACTCCCGGATTCTGTACCTCGCCGCCTCCTACTTGCGCCTTTCTCTCTAACTCCATCTTACCAAAACGGAAGACGAGTCCGGCACTGATAGAACGACTGTTGAATTTGAACGAACTGTATGATTGATAATACGGATTCGTGGTGTTGTTATCCCATTTGTTCCAGTTGAAAATATCGTTGACATTGATATGAACCGACATCTTTCTGTCGAAGAAATCGGCTCTCAAACCGCAGTTGATGGAATAGTTGGCATGACGCTCAGCATATAACGACTTCTGTGGTGAGCGGTAATTTCCCGAAGCATGAATCTCTAACTTGTTCCACAACTTAGCCCAGACATTCAATCGCATGCTGTAGACAAGCGAGTTGCTTTTAACGACTTCATTATTAAACTTTGTCTCAAAATAATAGTCATAGACATTAGCATATAATCTCATGTTAAACATGCCTGTAGGACGATATGTGACATTGGCTTCCAGACCTTTCGTCGATGACTTGCCGACATTGACAGGATATGAATATTGCACATATCTTCCGAAGAAATCGTCTAATATAACATCGTTGACATTATCAATTGTGTTTTTAGAATCTCTATAATACATTGTCAATCCTACAGAACCGAATCTGTTCCAGTATTTTGTCCAGCCTCCTTCGATAGAATTGGTGTATGTTGGTAGCAAATCAGGGTTGCCTGTTGTAAACGATTCTGTTGAATAGAATTTATAACTTGTGAGATTTCTTGCACTTGGAGGGGCAATGCGACGCGAATAGCTCAAATTAAAGTTATGCATCGACTTGGTTCTATAAGAAAGATGCAATGATGGACGCCAGTTGAGATAGCCTTTATCCACATTCGTCGTTGCATAGCCACTGATATTACACCAGAGCTGTTCGTATTCCATTCTGATACCTGGCTTTACGACGAAATTGCCCCATTTCTGTTGAAGAGTAAAATAAATGTCATATTCGTTAGAGCCGACATTTCTGTCGTAACTACGCATGATGTCAGTAACATAGACGTCGCCTGCAAGCGTGTCGTAACTCATGTAATATGTGTCGGGACTATATTCGTACGATGCGCCAATGCCGATTTCGCCGTTTTCAGAATAAGGCAGAGTGTAATCGAGGTTGACGCCATAACCGAGGTCATTATGCGAAGATAGTTCTCTGTAATCGACATTCATCCAAGTCTGTGTCTCATAATATTTTTTCTGATAATTATTGCTATATCCATTAGAGATATTGCCTGTCATTCTGAGACTTATGTTATGGCCTTCGTTATTGAATTTATGCAAGTATTGCAATCCGCCGTTGAAGAAAGTATTGTTGCCAGCTGACTCGCCGTATGTCTTATAATGATACATTCCGGAGTCTTGCATATACTCGTGACGAAATGTCTCGTTGAAGCTATTCGATTTCGACGCATTTGGCCATCCGCCCACCCAGACGGAGATGGTATTCATGGTGTCGATGTTATAGTCGAAGCTAATATTGAATCCTCCGCCGTAATTGTTTGAATACGAGTTGCCATTATAGCGGGTATGATTTGTCGTATCGAGATTATTATCGAATGAAGTGCTATAGCCGTTTTGGAAGTTATCCCATTTTGAGTAGTTGCCGCTGAGGAATACGTTGAGCGACATTTTCTCGTTAGCCCAGACGTAAGAAGCCCATGGCGAGGCGTTTGGCGATGACGATGCTCTCACGCCGAAGCTGATAAACTGGTTCTTTTTTATCTTGGCATTGGTAACGATATTGATGATGCCGCCGTCGCTTTTAGAGGCATAACGCGCCGAAGGATTCGTTATCACCTCGATTCTCTCAAGCGCGTTTGCTGGCATCTGCTGTAAATATGTCTTCAAGTTCTCCGCATTGAGATTAGAAGGCTGTCCGTTAATCCAGATGTCTACCGACGACACGCCGCGCAAAGTCACATTGCCTTCAACATCGACCTCCACGCCTGGCGCATTCTGCAAAGCATCAGAAACGGTGCCCGTCTGAACACTCGGGTCTTCACTTACATTATATAACGTCTTCTCGCCTTCGTTGCTGAACAAAGGCCTCTTCTCAACAATGACTATATCGTCTAAACGAGTGCTGCCGCTCTTCATCTTCACAACGCCCATGTCAAGGTCAGAGTCAATGTCTAAAGTCTTTTTTATTGATTCATAGCCTATTGAAGAAACAAAAAAAACATATCTCCCATCGGGAATATGTTCTAACTTAAAATTTCCATCTTCATTTGATGATGTTCCTGCGACAAAGACCGAGTCGATAGCTCGCATCATGCCGACATTAACATAAGGCAGTCTTTCATTATTTAAACTATCGACTAAAACACCACTGACATTATTCTGTGAAAACATTTGTATGTTGAAGAATAACAATGATAATATTAATAATGTCTTCTTCATAATATCGAGTTTTTTTGTTTTTTTAAATACATTAACAAAACAAAATTAAAACAATTATTATTCCATTTTTATGAAAAAAATAATAAAATTTAACTCCTAACTCCTAACTCCTAACTCCTAACTCCTAACTAAAAAAGTCGCCACGATTTCTCGCAGCGACTTTTAACTTTCAATTTTCAGTTTTCAACTTTCAATTATTGCTTTGACACTTTTCTAACAACACTGCCACTTTCTGTTGTGATGCGTACCATATAGATACCTGCATCGTATTGGCTCATGTTAATTACTTCATTGTCTGTGTTTACTTCATTGTCATAAACCACTTGACCTAAAGTATTTGTAATAGTTATGCGTGTCATTCCTTCAGCCTTGATTGTCAAGTTGTCTTTTGCAGGGTTAGGATAAACCATCATGCCGTTGACATTTGTTTCACCAATATTAAGCATTTCAATCTTGATGTAATATTGGCTAGGGTTTCTGAATGAGTTAGCTGGTTCTGACTCACATGTTTCTTCACCGTCTTTATAAACAGCTCTAACTTGGTAATAGTAAACGCCTTGTGAAACGACATCGAAATATTTACCTTCTTCTGTTGTTGCAAGTGAATCCATTTCGTTGAGGTCTGTGCCACGATAAATTTTATAGTGTTGGAACACTGATTCATTTGTTGCAGTTGCTACTACAGGCTCATTGATAGGGAACACATTGACTTCAGCATTTGTGTTTTCACTGATTGGCAATTCGAATTCTTGTGTTTCAACGCCTCTTGTTGTTGGCACGTTGCTTGTCACATAAGCTTTCAATGCCCATACATGGTTATAAGCGCTGTTTATTGATTTCAAATCGACCCAAGTGCTACCATTTACTGAGAACCATCTGCCGTTTGGTTTATTGCCTGTGTCTTCACATAAGATAGCTGTACCTCTTTGATATCCGATGACCCAAATGTGATTTTCACCTGTAACAGGAACTGGGTTATCCAACTCTACTTCTATCCATTGTTTTGAGCCTGACAACTGAACATTTTGTATGTGTTGTTGTACTGTTGGAGCAGTGCTTGAACCGTAGTAAATCAATATTGTGGTGCTACCGATTTCGTAATCATATAATTTAACTTTAGTAATGCTTGTACCAGTATAATCTACAAGAATATCTTCTGGCAATAAGATTCCCCAATAGAATGGTTCGCCTTGATTGTTCAAGCCTGTACTTGGTGTATCATTATCGTAGCTCAACCAATCTGATATTTCGAAAGGCCATTCTAAAGCGACGCCATATTCACCGTTTTCATTTACAGAGACATCGCCATAGAGATTTCTTGGTGCTATACATTGCATTGGAGCATCGACTAAAACACATTGTGGTTCTGACATTCCGTAATCGCTGTAAACGACTCTTACACAGTATGTATATTCATCATAGCCAGGGAAGTCTGTATATAAGCTTCTCTTTGCGATTGGTTCTGGAGTAAGGAGTTCATCTTCACAGAATAGCATTACGCCTAATACTTCATTTTCATCTCTTGATGATTTTGCGCTTGTTGTCAAAGAAATATCATCAACATTGATTATAAATTGGTCTGAACAGTTGAAGTGACGGATTGCGATATATACTTCTTCGCCAGCATATTTGCTGAGGTCGACAGTTCTCAAAACCCATTCTGTTTGAGGTGTCATTCCGTCCCATTCAGCAAATTTTTCATTTACGATTGTTTCTTCAAAGATAGTGAAGAAATCTTCTGCAGTAGCATTGTCAGCCATTGTGATAGCTACGCCATAATGTTCAGCGCAGTATTCTGGATCCAAAGCACATACTAAGAATGACAATTGTGAATTTTTAGTGATAGCATATTTCTTTTCTGTAACGAGATAGTTATCTGGTGTCAATGCCATACCATATTGATTACCATTTTCTGTGACATAGCTATAGAAAGAATGTGACATTGCGCAGTAGTCGTCTTTATAGCCATAGCCTGGTCCTATTTGTTCAGCTGTGTTATACCAGCCATAGCTGTCGCCGTCAGCGTCTAACGATCTCCAGCCGTTCAATGTTCCGTCGCTGAAATTGAATGAGAATGATGTTCCTGCTGCTTCATCGCCTTCTTCATCGCCTTCTAATGTCCATTCTACGAATGCTTTACCGGCAACGCTTCTACCATCAATGCTCTTAACACCAGCATATTCTGATGGAGCTACATATTTCCATGTATATTCAGAAGCTTCACTTTCGCCTGTTGTATAGTTGGCAACAACAGTAGCTTTATATGTTTCGCCAGCTGTCAATTCTTCAAATTGATAGAAATTGTCTTTAACATTTTCTGCTACTACATTATCATTCAATTTCACTGTATATCCAGTAAGAGATCTTGAGTTTGAAGATGACTTAGCATTGTTAACCAAAGCGATATTGTCAACATCGATATAGAACTGACCGACAGTGTTGAAGTGACGGAATGCGACATAAATTTCTTGGCCAGCATATTTGCTAAGGTCGATAGCTCTCTTATACCAAGCACCTTGAGCTCTGCTGTTTCTTGTTGCAGCAGCGCCGCGCGACAATGTTTCTTCCCAAACAGTTACGAAGCTGTTGACGTCAGTATCTGTTGTTGAGACCATGACTGCATAATGTTCGGCTGGACATGTTTCATCTTGAGCGCAAACATAATATGAGAGTTCAGAGCTTTCTGTGATGAGATATTTCTCTGTTGTAATCATGTAGTTGTCTGGTTTGAGAGCAGCTGTCTCTGGAGTGAGTGAGTCTGTACAATACGATTGTGAAATAACACAATACTTACTCTTGTTGTAGCCATTGCCAGGTCCTAAGATGTCTGTAGTGATACGCCATGTCAAGCCATCTTTATCGGCGTCTATTGTTGTCCAGCCATCGAATGTGCCATCTTCAAAGTCGAAGAAGAAAGTGCCGCCTCCATTGTCGAAGCTTGCATTTTCCCACATTGCCCAACCTGTTGGAGATACATAGAGGTTTTCTACTGTTGCTTTGATTTCTTTCAAAACAACTTCAACATCTTTATCATCAACGATTTCAATTTCTTGTTCATATTTTTCATAACCTTCTAAAGCGACAGTAAGTTTGTAGGTTCCTTTACGGAATCTTTCAAATGAAACTGTAGCCGTTTCATCTAAAGTAACTTTATAATCAAAGCCTTGACCTGGTTCTGTTAAGTTAACGAACTTTACTCTTGCACCTACAGGAACATCCTTGCTGTTTGTTGTAACATTGACTTTCAATGGTGTGTAAATATCTTTAGCGATAGTATTTGACCATGTTATTTCAGCATCTCCGTCAGCATATACAGCAGCAACACCATATTGATATGAACCGAAAGATGTTGATGTCCATGTTGCGTCAGTGTATGTTGTATCTGTAATATTTTCAGCGAGTAAAGTTTCTTCACCTGTAATATTATTCTTTCTGTACACTTTATATTCTTGGGCATTTCTTGACTTTGACAAAACAGCTCTTTCACCGTTGCTATTTTCAAGATAACCTCTTACCATCCATGTGAGATTCACATCGCTTTTTGCGAGATGTTCCCATGTCACGCCTTTATCCCATGACACCCAGTCGCTGTTAGTATCACCAGTGAAGTTACAGCCTGTTGCTGGATATACATAAGCGTTTTCGCTACATTCATTGTGGAAAGTAATCCATAAAGGCGCTGTTCCATCGATTGGAATAGGAGCACTGAGTGTCAACTCCTCAATTTTATTTGAACCTTTAAGTTTAAACTCTTGACTGTGAACTGGTACTCCAGGAGCGTCGACGCCACCGAAATAGATGTTAGCTTTCACTGTAGCAGGAATATCGTTGTTATACATTGCAACTTTTGTCAAGTTATAGCCTGCATATTCTTCTGTGTTAGGGAAACAGATACCCCAATCGACGTTAAATGATTGAGAACCTATCTCTCTTATAAAGTGACCATCATCATAATAAACCCAGCCGCCAGTAAATGGTTCTAATTTTTTGTAAAGCACAATGTCATCTACAAAATAAGTATCTGCTGTAGCTTCATAATCGTCGCTATCTTTTCTATAGCTCCATTTGTAAGTGTGAGTACCTTTTTTAACTTTATATTCTCTATAAAGCCAATCTGTCTTACCTGTAATAAGGTCTCTTTCAACGTCATCGATGTAGAAATAAGCGTTATCGAAATAATTTTCGCAATCTACTTTATGCCAGAAGCCCATTGTTGCATCAAAAGGGACATCGATTGTAATTTCAAATGTTGAAACTCCGTTACTTACGCCATTACATGTAGATTTGATTGCATATTTTCCGCCATGTGCGCTTTCTGTTATCACCCATGGGAATGTCTGATCTGTAACCAAAGGAGCTTGTGTAAAATCTCCAGTTTCAAAGTCAACGACCACTGATTCGTGAATAATGTCGTTAAAACTCCATACCAAATCAACTGCATTATCGTTTGCCTTAGCATAAACCTCACGAACTGCCTGGTTCTGTGATTGTACAGTAAATGGTGTTATTAGCACTAATAACAACATTGTGAGAAAAAGTTTTTTCATAATTATAAATTTAGTTAATAATAGGTTTTTCAAATGATTCACAAATTTAAAAAAAATAAACACATATGCAATACATGTGTTTATTTTTAGATTTAATTTTTAGAAGTCTCGCCTGAGAAGCGTTTCACAACAGCTTCGCTATAAGTTTTTGAAACTGGTATCGGGTCTATGCCTTCAAAGTCGAAGTCCATATAAAAACCATCACTTTCATGACGTAACACTTTAATTTTTTGAGTATTAACTATATACGTTCTATGACACCTCATCAG
Organism: Bacteroidales bacterium; assembly: GCA_045657145.1. Lineage (GTDB taxonomy): Bacteria > Bacteroidota > Bacteroidia > Bacteroidales > F082 > Limimorpha. The sequence continues at coordinate 188,232 of JAZOSK010000037.1, forward strand.
CGGAGTATTACTAAAATTATCTTCTATAGTCTGTATTTTACAACGTATCATATACCTGTTAAGCAGGCCATTTTTTGTGTAATTAACTATGGTATAGTTATCTTCAGCTTTGATATAATATAAGTTATCGAGTTTTACCGAAAGTTTCAACACTCCTTTATTATCGGCTATATTAATAATGTCTATATTTTGAGCGATAGCTTCACCATCGGAAGCGATATTCTTTGTATCTGTAACGAGCAGTGTATTATGCATATCCTTTATAGTTATCCACATCGCCGACACCACATAAGGCACACCGAGAGCCAACAAGGTTATCATTATGCTTTTGGTCACTATAAAAGATACTGAAAACTCGGTCAACTCCACATACACTATCGATAACACAGCATGGAACACACCTATTAATATTATTTCCATCATAAGCCATAAGGAATATTTAAGGTATGTCATTTTGAGCATATTTTTAGAAAGGAAATACATCAATATTCTGCTTATGATTAAAAATAAGATAGAAGCTACTACAAATGTTGTTGTCAAAAGAAAGCTTTCTGATTTAGCGAGTCCGAACCATGCGGTATCGGAATATGGAGAGTAAACAACGAGGAATACCAAGGCGAATAAGACCGAAATAATGAGGCTTATGACTATATTTCCTGGTTCCAACAAACACAAGGAGAAATTATCTTTACGACGTTTTTTCATTAAAATTGGTAAATTTTCAGTTAATCGTTTGCAAATTTACAAAAATTTCACCCCAAATAGTATCATTTTGCCACTTTTCTATTTAAAAACCTACTTTTCATTTATGAACTGCCACATTTTCAACATGGACTTTGAATGTCATATTATTTTTGCAATGAAAATTTTTGATTTTATAATTATGAAAATTATCGGAACCGGACGTTCTCATCCATCACTCGTCGTGAATAACGAGATGCTTTCTCAGATTCTCGACACCAGCGACGAATGGATTACTTCGAGAACCGGAATAAAAGAAAGACGCATCATCTCATCAGAGAATCTAGAAGACCTCGCTATCGACGCTGCCAAGAAAGCTCTCTCCGATGCTAACATGGATGCTAAAGACTTAGATTATATTATATGTGCAAACGTCGTCAATGAGTTTGTATCACCAGCTATGAGCTGCATTATCCAAGGCGCAATCGGTGCCAACTGTCCTTGCTTCGACCTTAACGGTGCCTGCGTCGGTTTCATCTATTCTTTAGAAATCGCTGAGGCGTTCTACAGAAGCGGCAAATACAAAAACATTCTCATCGTTTGTGCAGAAGAGCCTTCTCGTATGGTTAACTGGCACGACCGCACAGCCAGCGTCCTCTTCGGCGACGGTGCAGCTGCCGTAGTGCTGACAGAAGGTGACAATATCAAAGCTACTAAGATGTCGGCATCATGCAGCTGGGACCGTCTCTACCAAAAACACGAACTTCAATATTCTCCTTATAACACGAAACCTGACAGCAACCAGCCTTTGGTAATGCACGGACAAGACGTGTTTATGTTCGCTACACGCGCCGCCATCAGAGACATCAACGCGGTGATGAAAGCATCAGGACATAAGCCAGAAGACGTAGACCATTTTCTCATTCATCAAGCTAACTTGAGAATCATAAATAATATTAAGGAATATGTGAAACAACCCGACGAGAAATTCCCGTTGAACATTCACAAATATGGCAACACCTCATCTGCCAGCGTGCCTATCCTCCTCGACGAAGTCAATAAGGAAGGTAAGTTAAAAAGAGGCGATTTATTAGTATTGAGTGCTTTCGGTGCTGGTTTCGTTTCCGGAGCATGTATTTTAGAATGGTAATTTTATGGAAAGAAGAGTAGTAATAACAGGAATGGGTGCCATCACCCCAATAGGTAATAATGTAGAGACTTTATGGAACAATCTCGTCAATGGAGTTTGCGGCATCGACTATATAACAAAGATAGACACTTCAGACCTTCCAGTGAAGATTGGCGCTGAAGTGAAAGACTTTAATCCTGCAGAACACGGCATCGATGCTAGTTTTTCACGTCGCAACGACTTATTCTCCATTTACGCCATGGCAGCATCTATCGAAGCAATGAAAGGCAACGAAGACTGCTTCGACCCAGAACGTCTCGGCGTTTATGTCGGCTCTGGCGAAGGCGGCTTCGACACCATACTCAAAGAAATCGTCAAATGGAAAGAACAAGGAGCTAAATGGATATCTCCTCTTTTCATACCTAGTATGATTTCCAACATGGCAGCTGGCAACATCGCGATTCGTCATAATGCTTGTGGCGTCTGCGTCCCAATCGTAACTGCTTGTGCTACTGGCACACACTCAATAGGCGAAGCTTATCGTGCTATAAAACACGGTTATGCTGATGCTATCATCACTGGTGGCAGCGAGGCTGCTGTCAACCCTGTCAGCATAGCTGGCTTCGCTAACTGCAAGGCACTCTCACGTTCAGAAGACCCAAAACAAGCTTCATTGCCTTTCGACCAACGTCGCGCTGGCTTCGTACTCGGCGAAGGCGCTGGCATCGTACTCCTTGAAGAATACGAACACGCCAAGGCTCGCGGAGCAAAGATTTATGCTGAGGTATGCGGCTACGGCAACACCTGCGACGCTCATCACATAACAGCTCCTCACCCAGAAGGAAAACAAGCAGCACGCGCTATCAAGATGGCTCTCGAAGAAGCTAAATACAACGACAATGACGTGCTTCATATCAACACACATGGAACAGGAACGCCGCTAAACGACGCTTCTGAGACAGCAGCTATCAAATTGGCTTTAGGTGAAGACAACGCACGCAAGGCTCTCATCAACTCAACAAAATCAATGACAGGACATCTCCTAGGAGCTGCAGGTGGCGTGGAAGTGATAGCAGCAACATTGGCTCTATATCACGGCATAGTACCTCCAACAATAGGCCTCAACGAAGCTGACCCTAACTGCGACCTCAACTATACTCCTAACACTGCTGTAAAAGCCGACTTAACAATCGCAATATCACAATCACTCGGATTCGGCGGACATAACGCTTGCATCGCTTTAAGAAAGATATAATATGACAAAAGAAGAATTAAAGAAATACTTACCTCATCGCGAGCCTATGTTGCTCGTTGATGAAATCAATATCGATGAGAACGGCGTAGCTCATTCTAAATATCATGTCACTGGTGAAGAGTTTTTCTTGAAAGGACATTTTCCTGGACAGCCTACTGTTCCTGGTGTTATCTTATGCGAAATCATGGGACAATCGTGCGCTCTTCTCATCCTCGATGACTTAAAAGATAAAATCACATTATACACTGGCCTCGACAATGTTCGTTTCAAACATCAAGTTGTTCCAGGCGATACCATCGAAGTTGAAGCTACATTATCAAGTAAAAGAGCAAATATGTATTTTTGCGAAGCCAAGGCTACAGTCAACGGCAAGCTTTGCGCTAAAGGCAGTTTATCATTTGCATTAATCGAAGATCAAAGAAATAAATAATGAGTAACAAATATTTCCAGATAGTAGTGTTAGCGAAGCAAGTTCCTGACACACATAACGTAGGCAAAGACGCCATGAAAGAAGACGGCACCATCAACCGTGCTGCTCTTCCTGCCATCTACAATCCTGACGATTTGAAGGCACTCGAGATGTCTCTTGCTTGCAAAGACGCACTCAAAGACGTCATGCCTGTGAAGGTCACCATCGTCACTATGGGACCTCCTCGCGCAGCAGAAATCGTTCGCGAATCTATGTTCCGCGGCGCTGACAACGGCATCGTCATCAGCGACAAACGATTCGCTGGTTCCGACACACTAGCTACATCATACGCTCTGTCAGCAGCCGTGAAGAAACTCGGTAAAGTAGACATCGTATTCTCTGGTCGTCAGGCTATCGACGGCGACACTGCTCAAGTCGGTCCTCAAGTAGCAGAGAAACTAGAACTCGCTCAAATCACATACGCCGAGGAACTCGTCTCTGTAACAGAAAACGAAATCGTAATAAAAAGACGTCTCGACAGAGGCGTTGAGACAGTGAAGACTTCATTCCCAGTCTTGATTACAGTACACGGCAACGCAAAAGACTGCCGCCCTCGTCACGCAAAACGCGTCATCATGTACAAAAACGCATGTTCATCTTCAGAGCTGTCAGCAGTCAGCAGTCAGCAATCAGCAGTCAGCAGTCAAAAGCAAATGGTTACCATCGAAGAATGGAATGCTGACGACATCAATCCTGACTTCTCACGTTTGGGCATGAGCGGCTCACCAACAAAAGTTAAATCAATAGAAAATGTTGTTCTTACAAGTAAAGAGAATAAAATTATAACCAACAGCGAAAGCGAAATTAACGAACTTATGAAAGAGCTTGTCACAGCTCACATTATCTAATTAAAAACATTTAAAAAAAATTATTATGAATACAAGAGAACAAGTTATAGACATTATCGTAAATAAATTAGGTGTTGAACGTGAATCAGTTGTTGACAACGCAAGCTTCACAAACGACCTTGGTGCTGACTCATTAGATACAGTTGAGCTCATCATGGAATTTGAAAGAGAATTTGAAATCAACATTCCTGACAACCAAGCAGAACAAATTTCAACAGTAGGTGAAGCTATCTCTTTCGTTGAAAGCGCTGTAAATAACAAATAATAATTATTTTCTAAAACTTGAATCATGAACAACATATTAGTATTCTGTGAGATAACAGAGGAACAACAGATAGCTGAGGTGAGTTTGGAGCTTTGTTCTAAGGCTCGCAAGCTCGCCGACAGGCTAAACGCGCGCCTCGACGCTATCGTCATCGGAAACGACATTAAAAATATAGAAGAACAATTATTTCCATTCGGTGTCGATTCTATTTTTTACCTAAACGACGCCCGTCTATCATTCTATCAAACATTACCTTTCTTCAGTATTATCGCTAAATTAATTCAGGAAGAGACACCGGATATTGTTCTTTTCGGAGCTACTGCAGTAGGTCGCGACCTCGCTCCACGCATCTCGTCTTACTTACGCTGCGGTCTCACCGCCGACTGTACAAGTCTCGAAATCGGCGACCATACCGACGCTAAGACACAGACTGTCTATAAAGACGTATTATATCAAATCCGTCCTGCCTTCGGCGGCAACATCATCGCCACCATCGTCTCTCCTGAGACAAGACCTCAGATGGCGACAGTACGCGAAGGCGTCATGAAAAAAGAAATATACAACGAAAATCATAAAGGCGTTGTCCGTAACCTCAAAGCAGAAGATTACCTCAAAGACAACGACTTCTGCGTTGAGATATTAAACCGTCATATTGAAGCACAAAAGGTTAACATCAAAGGCGCTCCTATCATTGTGGCTGGCGGCTACGGCATGGGCTCGAAAGAGAACTTCGCTCTCCTCCACGAACTCGCTGAGGTGATAGGCGGCGAAGTGGGCGCTACACGCGCTGCCATCGACGCTGGTTTCACTGAAAGCGCAAGACAAATAGGTCAGACCGGTGTGACAGTACGTCCTAAACTTTATATCGCCTGCGGCATATCAGGCGCAGTACAACATCGCGCTGGCATGGATCAATCGGCTAAGATAATTTCCATCAACACCGACCCTAACGCTCCTATCAACAGCATTGCCGACTACACCATCATCGGCGACGCGATGGACGTTTTACCTAAGATGATAAAGAGTTATAAATCGAATATGTTATAAGCAGTCAGTGATCAGCCATCAGCGGTCAGTATGCTGAAAGCTGATAGCTAATTGCTGATAGCCCAAAAATAAGAAATATGAATTTCTATAACGATAACGAAATATTAAAGTTTTATCTCTCACATCCTGTGATGGATAAGATTATCAAGTTGAAAGAACGTGACTTCGTCGATAGTGCAAACGATATGTTGGCTCCTGAAAGCGTTGAAGATGCCATCGACAACTACGACAAAGTCCTTGAGATAGTCGGCGACATAGCTGCTAACGTATTAGAAGCTAACGCTGAAAGCGTGGATCACGAAGGTCCGCAAGTAATCGACAACAAAATAGTTTACGCTAAAGGCACACAGAAAAACCATGAGGCTTTGCGCGACGCTGGTCTCTATGGAATGTCGTTGCCTAGAAAATATAACGGCTTGAACTTCCCTTACGTTCCATATGTCATGGCAGCTGAGATAGTATCGCGCGCCGACGCTGGCTTCGCTAATATCTGGGGACTTCAAGACTGTGCCGAGACCATTTACGAATTCGCCTCAGAAGAGATTAAAGAGAAATATCTCCCTCTCATCAACGAAGGATTCACATGTTCTATGGCACTCACCGAACCTGACGCCGGCTCTGATCTCCAGTCAGTAAGACTTAAAGCAACTTTTGATGATGAACACAACTGCTGGAGACTCAATGGCGTCAAACGTTTCATCACCAATGGCGACGCCGACATTCAGCTCGTGCTCGCTCGTTCCGAAGAAGGAACAACCGACGGCCGCGGTCTCTCTTATTTCTTATACGACAGAAGAGACAATGCCGTTTCAGTGAGACGCATCGAGAACAAACTTGGCATCAAAGGCTCTCCAACAGCAGAACTCGTGTTCAACAACGCTCCTGCCCTTCTCATCGGTGAACGCCGCATGGGGCTCATCAAATACGTCATGTCGTTGATGAACGGCGCACGTCTCGGCGTTGGCGCACAATCTGTTGGTCTCGCAGAAGCCGCTTATCACGAAGCATTACAATATGCTCAACAACGCGAACAGTTCGGCAAAGCTATCATCAGATTCCCACAAGTCTATGAAATGCTCGGTCTCATGAGAGCTAAAATCGACGCTACAAGAACATTACTCTACGAGACATCACGTTTCGTCGACTTATACAAAGCATACGACTCAATCAGCAAGGAAAGAAGCCTCACAGCAGAAGAACGTCAGGATATGAAATATTCACAACGCTGCGCTGATATGATGACACCGATGCTTAAACTCTTCGCCAGCGAATACGCCAACCAAGCAGCTTACGACAGCGTACAGATTCACGGAGGCTCAGGCTTCATGAAAGAATATAAATGCGCACGCCTCTACAGAGACGCAAGAATATTAAACATCTACGAAGGCACATCGCAGCTTCAAGTCGTAGCAGCCATCCGTTTCATCGGTAACGGTGCTTACCTCAAACGCGTCGAAGAATACGAAGCAATGCCATTGAATGAGACATTGCTCCCACTCCGCCAACGCATCGACAAGATGAAAGAAAACTATCTTAAGATTGTTGAAGCAGCAGAGAAATTCGGTACATCATCAGAGGCTTACGACTTCCTCGCACGCAGAATGGTCGAAGCTATGGGTCACCTTATCATGAGTCATTTATTATTACAAGACGTTAATAGAATCTTAGAATCTCAGAATCTTAGAAACTTAGAATCTCAACTCATGAACTCTTGTAAAATAATGATTGCATTAGGCGAGTCTGAGATTGCAAAAATTCTTACATTTGTAGAAAATTTCAAAGAAGAAGATTTGAATCAATTCATAATTCATAATGCATAATGCATAATTAACAGTTAACAATGAATAATTAGATTGAAAAATTCTAAATTCTTCATTCTACATTGTAAATTAAATTTAAAAGTTATGAGATTATTATTAGAAAATAAGACTGCTGTCATCACTGGTGCAGCAAGAGGTATCGGAAAAGCTATCGCTAAACGTTTCGCTGAAGAAGGCTGTAACATCGCTTTCACTGACTTAAACGAAGAAAACATCAAAGCTACTGAAGCTGAGTTGCAAGCTCTTGGCGTTAAGGTCAAAGGTTATGTTTCAAACGCAGCTGACTTCGCTGACGCAGAAAACACAGTAAAACAAATACATCAAGACTTCGGCAGCATCGACGTTTTGGTCAACAATGCTGGTATCACACGCGACACCTTGATGATGAGAATGACTGAAAAACAATGGGACGATGTCATCACCGTCAACTTAAAATCAGCTTTCAACTTCATCCACGCTGTTGTTCCAATCATGGCACGCCAACGTTGCGGCAGCATCATCAACATGGCATCTGTTGTTGGCGTCTCAGGCAACGCTGGACAAGCTAACTACTCAGCATCAAAAGCTGGTATGATAGGTCTCGCTAAGTCTATCGCAAAAGAAATGGGCTCACGTAACATCAGAGCTAACTGCATCGCTCCAGGATTCATCATCACAGACATGACAAACCAAATCTCTGAAGAAGCCAAGGCTGAATGGATGAAGATTATCCCTATGAGAAGAGGCGGCACTCCAGAAGACGTAGCAGACACAGCATTGTTCCTCGCAAGCGACATGTCAAGATATGTCACAGGACAGACAATCCACTGCTGCGGCGGTATGAACTGCTGATTAAAATTGAAAACTGAAAATTGAAAATTGAAAGTTAATTTTCAGTTTTCCACTTTCAATTTTCAACTTAAAAATCAATATCCTTTTTCATTTTATATTTCAAAAATCCGTGTCGTTTGATGCGGATTTTTTTAGTTAGGAGTTAGGAATGAGGAGTTAGGAGTTTTTTAAAGTTACCAAGATGCCGAGACGCCAAGACACCAAGTCAGTGTCAGTGTCTGAGTCCAAAAAAAAGAGAGACGCAGCAAAATTCTACGAATTTTGATACGTCTCTACTTTTTTGCTGCGAGCAATTTTCAATTTTCAGATTTCAATTTTCAATTTTCAATTGCTCACTGCCTATTATTTCTTAATGAAGCGTTGTACTGCTTCACCGTTTGCTGTAACGATTTTTACGAAGTAAACGCCGCTGTTCAAACCAGAAACATCAATAGCTGATGGCTGACAGCTGACAGCTGATAACTCTTGGCGTCTTCCATAAATATCGAAAATAGAAACTTCTTCTATTTCAACTTCTGTTTCGATATAAAGTTTGTCGCTGACAGGGTTTGGATATACGCTAATTGATGATGTCAATTCTTCGATACCGTCATCTAATGTCTTACCACATGCTTCTACTGATTTTTCAGATTCGCCTATTTCGTTAACAGCTGTGACTGTGAAGCAATATTCTGTGTTGTATTCCAAGCTGTCTATTGTACATTGTGGCAATTCTGTTGTAGTAATCAATTCTTCACCGCGATATACATTATATGATAATGCATTACCGATAGCACCCCATACCAACTTGACTGATGATGTGCTTACGCCTGTGACGATTAAGTTTGTTGGTGTTACTGGAGGTATTGGCTTAACGCCGCCTGTTGTTGCACATGCTTGATTTGATTCGCCGACTGACTCTACTATGCCGCGTACGCCTTTAACAGTATAGCAATATTCTGTGCCTTGTACTAAGTCTCTATCAACATATAATGTACCTGTTGACTCACCGATTTTTTCGCCATCGCGATATATGTTATAGCCTGTTGCATGCAAGCCTGCTGTCCATCTCAAGGCAATTGTTGTCATGTCGATTATTTCAGCGACGAGTTCTGTTGGAGCTCCTGGAGCCAAGTTGCCTGTTGTGCCACATACTTCTTCTGTCTTTTCTGACTCTGTTTCATTACGTACTGCTGACACTGAGTAGCAATATAATGTTTCAGCTTCCAAGCCTGTAATTGTGTATGTTGTTGTTGCAACTGTTGCAAATACCTTATCTGATGAATATACATTATAACTCAAAGCATTTTCAACAGCGTCCCATTTCAAGGTGATTGATGTCTCATCGATAGCTGCTATAGCAAGATTTGTTGGCATTGTAACTTCCAAATCTTTAGTCTTGAATACTATTGTCTCTGATGCTGATGATTCTTCTTCGCCAGCCACGCTCTTTATCACAAAGCTGTATGATGTGAATGCTTGTAAGTTTTCTATTGTGTATTCTGTATCTTTAACATTTGCAACTAAAGAACTGCCTCTGTAAACATTGTAGCTTTCTGCTTTTGCAACAGCATCCCAAGTCAACTTAGCTGTTGTTGTTGTGATTTCTGTTACATAGATTTCTGTTGGAGGTGTCAATGGTGCTTCTTTTGTAGAAATACTTACTGTAAATTCTGATTCTGCTGCTGCTACAACATAGTATTTACCTGCTGGATAATGAACATCTTCAATTGATTTAGCTGCAGTTTTTGATGCCTTTACATTTGCAAGTTTAATGTTATCAACGCTTACATATACGCCATCGTTTTCATTGTGATGTAATGCAATATGATAATCGCCATAGCTCAATCCTAATTCTGCGAACTTAGCTCCAAGGTCAACGACGATATTTCCAAATACGCCTGCTGTTGGAAGTGCTTTTTCTATTGTTGTGAATGTCTTGCCATCTTTTGAAACTTCAACGAAGACATATTCTTTATATGTTTCTGAATTGTCGAGGCCTTCATCGCCACTGCTGTAACGTGATGCGTCGAATGACAACTTAGAATTTGCTGTGATGTTATAAAGTCCTTCGGTCATCATCACATTGTCTGCTTCTGTGATGATTGTTACTTCTTGTTCACCTGTGCCTTGTTTCTTCTCTGCAAATGACTTAACAAATTTTTCTCCATCTTCATTAACGACATTCCAGTTATAACCATCGCCGTCGTTGTCAATCAAAGTCCAGCCTTTAAATGTGCCATCATTGAAATCGAAGCTGAAGTTTCTTGGAGTATAAGAAATACCATTATAGCTGTTGTTTGCTGAAGGACCGCCAATGCCGTCGAAGTCTGATTTGTATACAGCCAACATTGCATTTGTTCCTGTTACGTTTGCTGAAAGAAGAACATCGCTTGTAAATTCAACTTCATAAACTGCATCTGGAGCATTGCCGTCAACTGTTTCTTCTGGCAAGATATAGCTGTCGTATATTTTAGAGAAGTCTGGTGTATGTGTGAAGGCATTTTCTGTGAATTCAACTTTTTGTGCAAGTTCGAATAAATCTGGTGATGATGGCTCATAAGATAATGCTGTCAAAGTAACAACTTTCACTGTATCTTCATATCCAATGAAGAGGTCGCCTATTCTTTGTGCTGCGTGTGAATTCTTATCGTAAGAAATAGCCAATTCAAGATTTGTTGCTGGCAATTTTACTTCTGGCAAGATGAAGAAGTCGTTATCAATACTGAGGCTTGTGATTTCTGTATTGACAGCCTTTATGTTAACATTCAATGTCTTTTCTGACCAATATTCACCAATAGCCAAACGACCGAAGTCTATTGATTCAGGAGCAACGATACTTGCTGGAGCAGGAATGATGTCAAATTTAATCTGGCTGTTGATGTATTGGTTGCTATCTTTACCTTTATCCAAGCTACCTAATTTTGATTCCAATGCCAAATGGTCTATTGGAGTGCTATAACTTGTTGAATACATAGCTCTTGGATTTTCTGTTGCGTATGAACACCATGAGTCGCCGTCTAATTCATAACCGCCTGTGATGTCGTTGATTGTCACTGCGAGGTTACCGCCTGTGTATTCAAATGGTCTGTTGAAATTAATTGTAAACCAGCCGCTAGTGCTTGGAGTTGTGATGTCACCTTCGAAAACTGCTACGTCTTCTGCTGTCAATGTAATCCAATCTGATTCTACTGTATAGTATTCTTTGTCAGTATTTTTCAAATAAACAGCTATTTCACGTTCCACGTTGCCAACAACATCAGATTTGAAAGAAATGCTGATGATTGTACCGTCTTTAACGCCGATTTCTTCAGCAGTGTAAATCATTTGTGAAACACCGAATGAGTTGAAATAGTCGTTGATTGGAACATTATAGCTTGAGAATGTGCCGTCTTCACCGATGACTACTGTTTCTGCATCGCCTATTGGGAAGTCAGGTGTTGGGTTTTCTGGTTCTTCTACTTCGCCGTCATCTTCAGCTGTTGACAATCTTACATTGTCAATTTTTATACCTTTAGCGGTATTACCTTTACTATCGTGGTGACGGAAACCAACATATACAGTTTTGCCTACATAAGCTGCGAGAGAGATGCTGTCGTAATTCCATTCTTCATCTGCAAGGACATCGTTTTCTGTATATTTCTTAGTCCATACAGTTTCAAAGTTTTCACCATCTTCAGAGATTACGATAGAGAATGTTTCTTCATAGTATTCTGGATCTGACACGCGATGTAAGAATGACAATGCTGATGTCTCTGTAATGATATATTTAGCTTTTGTATAGATATAATTGTCTGGTGTTAAGGCTTGTCCGCTCATATAACAAGCTGAATACAATCCATATGTATCTTCATAGCCAGCGTAAGAACCATTTTGTGTTGAGCTCCAGTTATATCCGTCGCCATCTTTATCTGTACGAATCCATCTTTCTGTATATTTGAAATCGTTGAAGTTATCGTAGAATGCAACTGAAGTGCTGCTTGGTTGTTCTGGCTGTGGATTCTCTGGTGTTGGGTTTTCTGGTTCTGGTGTTGGATTTTCTGGTTCTTCACCTTGAGCTGGTGTTGTAGCACATGCCATTGTTTCTTTTTGTGCGCCGTCTTTGGTAGCCTTTACTGTGAAACAGTGCATTTTTTCTGGAATACAATTGTTAACAATATAAGATGTTTTGTATGTTTCACCAAGGTATTCTGTTCCAAAATATACTTGATACAATGCTGAGTCAGCGACTGCATTCCATGACAATGCGATTGTTGTTGCGTTTGTTGCTGTTGCTGCAACTACTAAATCATCAAGTGTTGGAACTTCTGGTTGTTCTGGATTTTCTGGTGTTGGATTTTCAGGTTCTGGTGTCTCACCGCTTTCTGATGACAATCTAATGACTGTCATGCGTGACTTAACAGATTTGAATTGTTGAGGTTCTGAATTTGCTGTATTATTGTGCATGTGAGAACTTGAAACTTCTTGAACATTCCATTTAAGGTCTGTTGTTGTAGCACAATTTGATGTAGAAACAGCTACTACAAGATTTTGTGTTCCGCTGTATTCATAAGGAGCTGTGAATGTGAAGTTTTCCCATTCTTCACCGCCTAAAGTAACAGCACCGTCAAACACTAAGGTTAGATTTTGCACCCAACCTGAAGAGTTATCAAGAGATTCTTGTGATGTCTCACCGACGTATAATTTAACATTGGCTGCGGCTGTCACGTTAGGTGTTGCACAGTTAAATGCAAGAGATGATATTGTCATTTTGCCAATCTTATCCTTAGGATAGATAGTCTGTGAATATGAAGCAGCATTGTTAGTTCTGAAAGGCACAACATGTGTTGGCTCTAAGTCTGCTGTTCCGACGATGACTTCATCGGCTCTTAATGCTAATGGTGAAAATACCGCCAAAAGCAATAAACTAAGTAAAAACTTTCTCATAATGTGATATTTGATTTAATTAATAATTCCAAAATGTATTTTTATAAATTGGGCAACAAATTTAATAATTTACATTTTATAATTGACAATTAAGGGTGATTTTTTTAAGGCTATGAGCTTTTTAGTTAGGAGTTAGGAGTTGGGAGTTAGGAGTTGGGAGTTAGGAGTGTGGAGTTAGGAGTGTGGAGTTAGGAGTTAGGAGTTAGGAGTTGGGAGTGATGAGCAATGAATAATTTCTTTGTGTTTCTTTGCGGCTTTGCGAGAGATTTTTTAAGTCACCAAGTCTATGAGTCAGAGTTCCGAGTCAGAGTTCAAAAAAAAAGAGAGACGCAGCAAAATTCTACGAATTTTGATACGTCTCTACCTCGGCTCAAAAGCCAAAAGCCAATGGCCTTAGTTCTTAGCTCTTAGTTCTTAGCTCTTAGTTCTTAATAATTCTCTTAACAGCTTCGCCGTTTGCTGTAACGACTTTCACGAAGTAAACGCCGCTGTTCAAACCAGAAACATCAACAGCTGATGGCTGATAGCTGACAGCTGATAGCTCTTGGCGTCTTCCGTAAATATCATAAACGACAACTTCCTTGACTATTTCTTCTGTTTCGATAACGAGCTTGTCGTTAACAGGATTTGGATAGATGTTGAATGAAGCGTTCATTTCTTCGATAGCGTCATCAACGATTGTGACTGTGCATGGTTCTGATGCTGC
>JAZOSK010000038.1:0-3685 GCA_045657145.1 Bacteroidales bacterium
TATCCCTGAACAGAATGTCGAGTTTTTTATCAATCTTCTTTATTGAAATCGTGTCTTGTTCAAAGCCAAGATGCAAGAGATTAGATTCTTTGCCGTCTGTAGTCACTGCCATTATTCCTTTTTCATCAACGGAATAATCTAACACCCATACTTCCTTATTTTTATATGCGAGTTGAGGTGCGTTTTCAACGATGGTCACTTCAGGAAGCACATGTGATTTTGCCTCCATTTTCACTATCATTTTGAAATTGTTGAACTCTTCCTCATACATATCTTCATATTCAGAAATCTTGATGATTTTATGTTCAAAGCTAAGATGAGAGAAAATTATGGCATCGCCGAAACGAGATGTAATCCAGGTAATACCCTCATGATTCGTAATACCTATGAGCTTATTTTTAGAGTTATAAATAGCCACGTCTTTCAAGACATTGCCTTGATTATCAGAAACGATAACCTCAATATTGACAAGAGCTTCGTTCTTCTGTGCGAAAAGCGTCATTCCGCAGATGATAAGCGTGATTGTAAATAGTAGTTTTTTCATGGTTTTATCTCCTATCATACGGCGATGCCGTACGTTATATATGTTACGCCCTTTCATGGCTTTTATTTCTCTCGCAGTGACGCAGAGGAAAATTTTCATTCTTTGTTTTTGAGACGTGTCAATGTGTGTTTATTTTTATGGTTACATTGACGCGTCTCTACATTCATTCCTAATCAATTACAATCCTTTCAACATAAGAAACCCATACTCCGGCAGAGTCTCTTTTCTTTGTGACAGCATAAAGATTCCCTTTATGAATGATTATCTTTTCTGTAAGCCACTGGTTTGCATTCGCCACTGCACTTGTCTTTCCTGTCTTGACATCAATCTCATTTACTGTGGAACCGAATATGGTGTAGAATCTTCCGAAGGCTTTATCTTTATAAATCTTATGCTGCCAGAAGTCTTCCTTTGTTGGATAAGTAATTTCACATTCGTTGAGAAGGTTCATACCTTCATCGTATATCAGAATCTTGCCGTTGAAATGATCGAAATAATATAAGGTGTCATCAATCACATCTAGATGATTATCCTTGGTATGATACCATGCGACTTTAACAAACACAGCCCATTCTTCTGGTGTCGGGAATGCACCTCCAAAAGTTGCTGGCAATTGCTCTAAATATGCTCTATGCCATTCTTCTTCCTTTTTAATATTACGATATGATTCCATATCATTACAGACGAACATCATCTCTTTCGCTTTTTCCTCTTTAGAAATTCTATAGAAATTCGAAATATATCCATTCATCTGCAACTCGTTGAAATAAATATATTTATCAGTAAAGAAGATAATGTCTTTTAAAATCTTATTATATCGTTCTTTTTCTGTTGGAAACATCAACTCATAGATGTCATTGTTTTTCACTACTTGATAAACAGAATCTTTTCCTATCAGCTGACAACTTTCCGTACAGTCTAGGATGATTTCAGTCGGCTCGATATGTTTTGGAATCGAAATCGTATCAATTGGATCGAGCCATAAATCCTGAACTAAAATTCTGCATTCTTTTAAGGTATTACCTTTTCTCTGAAGCACGAAAATCTTGTCATCAAAAATCTCGAAGTCATACATCACATAACCAGGATCGCTATAATGCTTTATCTTATCAGCACTCACACCAACTGCGTCAAGCATGTAGTAAGTTTCTTTCATCTTGAAGTTAATCTCTATAGTATCACGATTAGGAATCACGCTTACCAAAGTATCTTCGTAACCGATACAAGAAAACAACAGACCGACTTTGTTTTCCGTCTTAGGTAGCATCATGATGAAGTCGCCTTTGTTGTCAGAACTTACACCAAAGTTGGTATTGATAATGGAGATGTTGACATTCTTCTCTGCCACGTTTCCTTTAATGATTGAATAATCATTCTGCGCGAAAGTCGTCATTCCGCAGAGGAATAGAAATATTATTAAAAACAGTTTTTTCATAGTTTTATCCTTTCTATATATGATATTTCCGAATTGCTTGTGTCTCTTTTTCTTTTCAACTGATACAGATTGCCTTTATATAATATGTAAAGTAATTATGTTTCATTTCATTCTATCACAACTTCATACAATCTTTTATTGTTCGTATAATCATTGGCATATAAGAAATATGCTTTGCCGTTATGGATTCTCAGATTCTCTATAAAAGGGAAGCCTCCCAAGACAGAAACAATTTCCGCAGTTCCGTTTTCAATATCGATCTTTTTTATCGTGGTGATTCCATCTTCAACAAAAGTCGTATAAAAGCATGACGTCGCTTCATCCAGAATCACTTTCTTATCCCATTTGTGAATCACTTTCATCTTGCCACTCCAATGTTTATACTTATGAAAACCAAGTGGCTTTTCATCCATCTGTTCTCCACAATGGTCGTAAAACAAAATCAGGTCCTCATCAAAAGAGAACAAGACCAAAGCGGAATCTGTCTTAAATATAGGATTGTAAATCGGACGTTGGAACATATCGCCAGCATTTTCAAAACCACCGAACTTCTTCATATTAATAGCCAATTCTCTTCCTTCCTTATCAACAATATGATGTAAAGTATTAGGTTGTTTATCACCATTGGTTTTATAATAATTGTAATAAAGTTCAGTGTTATAGAAGAAATAATGACCCGTCACGATTATGCTGTCCGTCGCACAAGCAACATTTGAAAAAGCTTTGAGAAAATCGCTAAGCGAAGAATGATATAAAAGTCTCATTTCAAAAATCTTATCCTTAGAACTTAGATGTCCAACTTGCCAAACTTCTTTACCAGAAACGAGATGCATCTCACCATAAACATCTTTATAAAGATTATAGAATTTGTTTGAAATCTTAATTTCTTTTAAAGTATCACATGTAAAATTAAGATGAAGCAAAGAAGCATGACGTCGTCTTTTCGCAATTAGATAAATACCTTTCTCATTAATCTCATAATCTTCAATACTTATCACTTTGTTATCGTATGCCACGCGAGGAACATTGCCTACAATTTCCACTTCAGGCAACATCGTTGAAAAGATATTCATCTTGATAACAATTCCATTTGTAAAATCTTCTTTATTGATAATATGACTTACATTCTCGTATGCGAGATGACTTGCAAAAATAGAATCTCCTTCTGTTGACGAGAACAATGTAAACCGACCTTGTTCATCACTGACTGCCAGCAATGTAGAATCAACAGAATATACACCAACATTTTGAAGTACCTTATTCCTTTCATCTAAGCAAATACCTTTAACGATGGAATAATTTTTATCCTGCGCGAAGACTGTCATTCCGCAGAGGAATAGAAACGTTGTTATAAGAAACAGTTTTTTCATAACCCAATCCTTTCAATATACGATTCGAATTGATTCAAGGTATTTCTTTTCTTTGTGACAGCATAAAGATTCCCTTTATGAATGATTATCTTTTCTGTCATCCACTGGTTTGCATTCGCCACTGCACTTGTCTTTCCTGTGTTGACATCAATCTCGTTTACAATAGAGCCGAATATGGTGTAGAATTTTCCCAATGCTTTATCTTTATAAATCTTATGCTGCCAGAAGTCTTCCTTTGTTGGATAGGTAATTTCACATTCGTTGAGAAGGTTCATATTTTCGTCGTATGTCAGAATCTTACTATTGAAATGGTCGAAATAATATAAGGTATCTTGA
>JAZOSK010000039.1:0-64172 GCA_045657145.1 Bacteroidales bacterium
AACTTGCGGAAAAAGTTGGTGTAAGTCGTCAGACTATAAACGCAATTGAATTAGCAAAATACATTCCATCAGGCCTGGTAATGATGAAAATAGCTGCCGTTTTCAACAAAAATGTAAACGATATTTTCGAACTCGAAGACAGTGATTGGAATTGATCAATACTACACAAAACAACTATAAATCAATAGTATATTACGAGATAACATGAATTCATGTTATCTCTTTTTTAATATAATCTTTCTATAAAACTCCGCTTTCGCCTCCACTTTCATAGGATAAGCTCGCGATGATGACGGCATTCTCCAGAAGTTGATAACTCTATCGTTATAGATTATCTCCGTCTTCTCTCCTACTTTCGGTTCTTCACATTGGAAAATATCAATGATAATATCAGTCGCCTTCTGCCCTGTTGTCACTATATTTTCACATTCAGGCAAGATTTCCAACAACTCTTTTACATCTGTCTGCTTCACAACTTCAAGGAATTTATCAGAAGCATTATCTTTCAGACGAATGACCTCAGATGCCGTATCATATAAAGCAAAGCCTTTATCTTTACATAAATCAACGATTTTGTCTTTATCGAAACGCTTCTCGCCTTTTATCTCAAAATGATGCTTGTCGTTATAAAAGATAAGTCCCCATATTCTCCACATATCGTTTATCCAGTTAGGATAAAAGAACTCCATCGACCATTTCTCTTTTTTCGGAGGGAAACTTCCGAGCATAAGAATCCTGGCATTCTTCGGAAGAAACGGCTGCAAAGGGTGAGATTCGATGTTTATAAACACATCCTTATCTATATACATATAACTATTATTAATATAAAGACCATTATTTGTGTTATAATAGCTACTTACCCTATCACGCTTTACAACATTATCATTTTCAATTATACCATAATACCATTCTTGATATGCATATTCTAAAATTGGTGTTTTATCATTATCAAAATCTAAATCCCAAGATGCATCTGGAATTTGACTTTTCAAATAAGGATACTCTTCCCATAATACAAATCTACGATTAGCCGACCAATTTTGTTCTCTACTTTCTATCAAATACTTACGATAAACACCAAAATCTCCTCCGTATTTTTTTTGAAAGCCTGTAGATTTACATAACCATGCTCCTTCAAAAGTCACAGCATCCGCTTCTATTATCAACTTTTTTTTATTTTTGAAATAGTTTATACAATCAAGCAAAAATTTTTTACCAATACCTTTTTTGCGAAAACTTGGTTTAATACAAATGATGTCTATTTTAACTTTCATTTGAGATTCGTCAAAAATCACAAATCCTTCTGCTTTTTTATCCTTACTCCTATACAGCAAAAAATTTCCATTTTCAAACGAGTCTTTGATAATCCTTATATTACCATAAAAATCATCATATTCTTTTTGCTGTGCAATTTTCAACCAATCTTCAATATAATCTATATCCTCTAAAGTTATATTGTTATCAATAGCAAATTCTCTCATTTGTCAGATATTTAAATTTACAAAAGTTAAATCACCCAACCCCTCCCTCATATAAATCTTCAATATGAAACTCCAAATCATTACCCCAAATTACATTGCCATCCACCAACTTGCCTTTCTTAAAATTTGCAATATCCAAATACTTATTGTATTGCGAATGCGGATGTTTTCTGATAAAATCTCCCACATCTATTTTCCTACGAGTTTCATCATTAAACAGAATATCCATCGTCAAATCTTCATTAAAAACAATTTCTACAATCTTGATTTGATTTTTCATAGCCCAATAGATTTCATTTATATCAGTTACTACAATTAGTTCACCTATATCGTTAACCTTTACTATGTGTGGATGTCCTGTGTAACGAGGTCTATTTGAAAAATCAAGATGAAAATATCTTAATCCGTCACATTCCAAGCAAAAATGAACTATATCCAATCCGTGTTTATCAGCAAATTGTTTTACTATATCTTGATAATCTGCCATAAGTAATTTCCTCTACTTTACACTTAAAAACTCCTGTCCTATTTTATGCAAACCATTGATAATAATCTCTCTTTTATCTTTACGAGGATTTCTATAACCACTAAGATAATGTCCCAACTGACGCTGGTTGATACCCGTAATTCTGCTTAAAGCCGCTCTTGTCAATATCTTATCATAATGATGAAGCAATGCTGAAACTGACAATTCAAATTCCAATTCATATTCTTCTTTAAGACAGTCTGGCAGTTCGTCATATTCAGATCCTTCAATATGAAATTCCAATGCTGATATATATGCTTCTTTTACACCTTCTATCGTTGCATGTGTAGCTACACATCCTGGAATCAAATCTGAACATGCTCCATAATTATCATTCCATACGATATTAACCAAAATCTTTTTCATATTATCTTAATCCTGCTTGTTTAAAAATACTTATCAATAACTCCTGATCTTGAGTCTCATTCATTTTACCATTTATCGTAACGGTTCCTTTTTTAATAGGATGTTTGTATTGTCTATGACTACCCTTTTGTCTCACAAAATACCAGCCATCTTCTTCCAATATTTTAATCACAGTTTTGGTTTTTAGTTTCTCCACATCATCCCTCCCTTCAAACCTTTGCAAAGATAGTATTTTTACTAACAAATTAAAAACATTTTTTCTTCAAAATTAATAATTTTAACACCCTTTTGTCAAGGGTTTAACACAAGTATTTTTCGATTTTAACAATTTTTAACATAAACGTTAACGGAATTAAGAAATTTATGTTAATGTTTGTTAAGACACCAAGTCACCGAGACTACAAGACTACAAGTTTATTTAGTTAGGAGTTAGGAATTAGGAGTTAGGAGTTGAGGGAGGAATTGAGCCCTGAAAGGGCGAAACAAATATAGGGTAAGGCAACGCCTTATTAGTTAGGAATTAGGAGTTGGGAGTTTTTTGAATTGAAAGTGGAAAGTTGAAAATTAACTGTGAGCAATTTCTCTAGATTGTTAAATTCTGCCTTTTAATTTCGTGGACATAAAGATTAGTGCCCAATTCGTGTCTTTTCGTGGACAAAAAAAAAGAGAGACGCCATAAAATGACGTCCCTACAATTTTCGTGTTATTTTAATTCACATCGTGGACAAATCAATCGATTCTGCAGCAGAGGTTTCTGTCGCCGAATGCGTCGTCGATTCTTGTTACGTGTGGGAAGTATTTATCTTGAACATCGCTCTTGTTAGGGAAACCAGCTTCTGAACGTGTGAATGGGAATTCCCAGTTGTCGGCCATCAACATTTCTGCTGTGTAAGGAGCGTGTGAGATAACGTTGTTACCTTTTTCTGCCTTACCGCTTTCGATGTCAGCGATTTCTTGACGAATCTTAATCATAGCGTCAACGAAACGATCTAATTCTGCTAATGGTTCGCTTTCTGTTGGCTCGACCATCAATGTTTCGTGAACTGGGAACGCAACTGTTGGAGCGTGGAAACCGTAGTCCATCAAACGTTTAGCGATGTCGATAGCAGCAACGCCAGTAGCTTTGTTGATACCGTTGATATCGAGAATCATTTCGTGAGCGACGTGACCGTTGTTACCGGTATAAAGGATTGGATAATAATCTTTCAATCTATCTTTGAGGTAGTTAGCATTCAAGATAGCCATCTTTGTTGCTTCTCTTAAACCTTCACCGCCTAACATCTTAATGTAAGCATAAGATATTGTGAGGATTTGTGCGCTACCGTAAGGAGCTGCTGAAACAGCGCCGAGTTTTTCGTTATATGTAGCGAGGTTGAGGTGAGTTGGCAAGAATGGTACCAAGTGAGCTGCAACGCCGATAGGACCTACGCCTGGACCGCCACCGCCGTGAGGGATAGCGAATGTCTTGTGTAAGTTGAGGTGGCAAACGTCAGCGCCGATGAAGCCTGGGCATGTGAGACCAACTTGAGCGTTCATGTTAGCACCGTCCATATAAACTTGACCGCCGTTGTCGTGAACTATCTTCATCAAGTCGCGGATACCGTCTTCATAGATACCGTGTGTTGAAGGATAAGTTACCATGAATGCTGCGAGGTCGTCTTTATATTGTTCAGCTTTTGCCTTAGCATCTTCCATGTCGATGTTACCGTTAGCGTCGCATTTAACGACAATTACTTGCATACCTGCCATAGCTGCTGATGCTGGGTTTGTACCGTGAGCTGATGCTGGAATCAAGCAGATGTTACGATGACCTTGGCCGTTAGCTTCTTGGTAGCGACGGATTGTCAAGAGACCAGCGTATTCACCGCTAGCACCTGAGTTAGGCATGAATGACATACCAGCGAATCCTGTGATTTCGCAGAGGTCTTTTCCTAATTCGTTGATGAGTTCTAAGTAACCTTCAGCTTGGTCTGCTGGAACGAATGGGTGGATGTTAGCGAATTCTGGCCAGCTCAAAGCGAACATTGATGTTGCTGAGTTGAGTTTCATTGTACATGAGCCGAGAGGAATCATAGCGCGGTTCAAGCTTAAGTCGCGGTCTTCCAATTGTTTCATATAACGCATCATGTCTGTTTCGCTGCGATATTTGAAGAATACTGGCTCTTGTAAGTATGATGATGTACGTTGCATGTCAGCAGCGATGCCGTTGAATGTGCCG
Organism: Bacteroidales bacterium; assembly: GCA_045657145.1. Classification (GTDB taxonomy): domain Bacteria; phylum Bacteroidota; class Bacteroidia; order Bacteroidales; family F082; genus Limimorpha. The sequence goes on from JAZOSK010000039.1 coordinate 4,592, forward strand.
CAAACTGCTGGGTCGCAAACGAAGTCTGTATGTTCTTTGCCGATAGCTTCACAAACGACAGCGACGATTTCGTTAACGTCTTCTAATGATGTTGTTTCGTCTAAGCTGATAGCGAAATGTTGTTTGTCGATGATACGGAAGTTCATCTTATGTTGAAGTGCTACTTCATTGACTTTGCATGTGCAGAAGCCTTCTGGCAATTCGAAATGTAAAGTATCGAAGTAAGAATCGTTAAGTTGTTTAACGCCGTACTTTTGCATTTCTTTATCGAGGACGCATGTCAATATATTAATGTGACGAGCTATTTCTCTGATACCTTCAGCACCGTGGTAGATTGCGTAGAATCCTGACATGATACCGAGGAGAGCTTGAGCTGTACAGATGTTTGATGTAGCTTTTTCGCGTTTGATATGTTGTTCACGAGTTTGTAATGCGAGACGGTAAGCTGGGTTGCCGAGAGCGTCTTTTGAGATACCTATGATACGGCCTGGCATTTCACGTTTGTAAGCGTCTGTTGTTGCGAAGAAACCTGTGTGAGGACCGCCGAATGCCATTGGCAAACCGAAGCGTTGGCTTGAACCTACAACTGCGTCTGCGCCCCATTCACCTGGAGGTGTGATGAGAGCCAAACTCATAAGGTCTGAAGCAACAGCTACTTGCATGCCTTTTTCTTTCCATGCTTTAACTTCTTCGCTATAGTTGATAACGCGACCGAATTGGTTTGGACATTGAACCAAGATACCGAAGTATTCTTCACCTGCGCTGAAGTTCTTGACATCGTCAACAACGACTTCAATGCCTAAGTGATATGCTCTAGTCTTGATAACGTCGACTGTATGTGGGAAAACGTCGTTAGCGACGAAGAATTTGTTAATGCCAGCCTTTACTTGAGCGCGGCTGCGGCTGTGCCAGAACATCAACATTGCTTCTGAAGCTGCTGTTGCTTCGTCTAACAATGAAGCGTTTGCCAATGGCATAGCTGTCATGTCGCTGATAACTGTTTGGTAGTTTAAGAGAGCTTCAAGACGACCTTGTGAAATCTCTGCTTGATATGGAGTGTATGATGTGTACCATCCTGGATTTTCAAGAATGTTACGTGTGATGACACCTGGAGTGATTACATTGTAGTAACCCATACCGATGTAACTTCTGTAAATCTTGTTCTTTGCTGCCAAAGCTTTAAGATTACCGAAGCATTCATATTCATTCAAGCCTCTGCCGATATTTAAACCTTCAGGAAGGCGAATGTCTGATGATATAATTTCGTCAATAAGTTGATCTGTTGATTCAACGCCAATAACCTCAAGCATTTTCTTTACGTCAGCTTCTGTTGGTCCATTATGACGTTTAATGAAATTGTTGTTAATCATATTATTAGTTATTTAATGAAATACTTTTTACTTATTCCGCAAATTTAGTTTTTTTTTCTTACAATTCACACCCCTTTGAATAATTTTATATTTTTGTAACAAATTAAGTTTTTATGAAAAAACTCGCTTTATTTTTAATAACGTTTAGTATTTGTTCAATATTTTGCTCTTGTCATGTATTAGACAACAAGAAGATTAATTACGATGGTCCGTCAACCATCAATATCGCATTACGTGAAAGTTTAAATCTCAACGCAAGTTCCAAAGAGGCTCTTACTTATTATTCTGATAATGAATTATATGTAACCGTAAGCCCAGATGGTGTTATCAATGGTAAAAATGTTGGTTCTGCAAACATAACAATATCGAATTCCGAAAATAGCATCACGGTAAATGTCGTTGTATCTTTGTTTGAAGAACCTACTTTAGATTTCTATGTTTCAAAAGATGAAATCAAGCGTATTTATGGCGAGCCAAGATACATACACGACAATAATGTTTTCGTTTATGGAGGTGGTAATAACGAATGGTATTCATGGGCTGTTTGGGAAATGTATTTCTTCTTCAACGAATACGATGCATATTATGAATCTGACTTGTATATCAGAAACGACCTCGACTTACTTCTAAGCAAGTATCTTAGCGACAATTACTTCTATTACAGAACCATAGCCGAGGCAGAAAGTAACACCGACAGCATTTATTTATACCTTGACAAACCAAATGCGAAAGAAGCCTCTGTTATCGTTGGCAAACAATACAATGCAGGAGCCAACAAAGACATTCGTCTGATGTACGCACCATTTTCCATCCAATAACAGAAATATTAAAATTTCAAGCAAAAAAATAAGGGGCCAATTCTGACCCCTTTTATTGTATTAATCGTTAGATTCATCTCTCTTGCTTTGACGTTTACGTTCAATTTCATCCAAAATGATTTTTCTCAAGCGCAAGCTTTTTGGTGTGATTTCGAGATATTCATCATCTCTAATCATTTCCATGTATTCTTCTAATGAGAAGCGTTTTGGCGGAATGAGAACGATTTTTTCATCTGAACCAGAAGCACGTACGTTGGTCAAATGTTTAGTTTTATTAACATTTAACACTATGTCGTTTGAACGTGTATTTTCACCGATGACTTCACCTGCGTAGACTTCTTCATTTGGCATCACGAAAAATGCGCCTCTGTCTTGTAATTTCCACAAAGCATAAGGTACAGCAACGCCTGTTTCCATAGCGATAAGAGCGCCTGTGTTACGTCCAGGGATTTCCCCTCTCCATGGCTCGTAGCCTTTAAGTCTTTGCGACATAACAGCTTCACCTTCTGTAGCTGTAAGCATATTGCTTCTCAAGCCAATAAGACCTCTTGATGGTATTTCGAAGTCGATGTTCATTCTGTCGCCTTTAGGCTGCATATTTGTCATCTCGCCTTTCTTTGCTGTAACGAGTTCAATAACACGACCCGCAAATTGTTCTGGCACTTGAACTGTAAGTATTTCAATAGGTTCGCATTTCTTTCCGTCTATTTCTTTCAAGATAACTTTTGGCTGACCGATTTGGAATTCATAGCCTTCACGACGCATTGTCTCAATTAAAATTGACAAGTGCAAGATACCGCGACCGAACACCATCATTGAGTCTGGCGATGCTGTGTCTTCAATACGAAGTGCGAGGTTCTTTTCTAATTCTTTATACAAACGTTCACGGAGGTGACGTGATGTAACGAATTTACCTTCCTTACCAAAGAATGGCGAGTTGTTGATTGTGAACAACATACTCATTGTTGGTTCATCAACGTGGATTGGTGGCAATGCTTCTGGATTTTCCAAGTCAGCGACTGTATCACCGATTTCGAAGTCTTCAAGGCCCATCACTGCAACGATATCGCCAGCTTTGATTGGATTCTTGGTTCTTTCTTTTCCTAAACCTTCAAAGGTATATAATTCTTTGATTGTATTCTTTTTGACTGTACCATCACGTTTTACGAGAGATACGTTCATACCAGCTTGCAAGATACCTCTCTTCAAACGACCGACAGCGATACGACCAACGTAAGAACTGTAATCTAATGAAGTGATAAGCATTTGTGGTGTACCTTCTTCATATTTTGCTGCTGGAATATGTTCTAATATTGTATCGAGAAGATATGAAATATCAGATGTTACATTCTTATAATTATCTGACATCCAGCCTTGTTTTGAAGAACCGAATACTGTTGGGAAATCAAGTTGTTCTTCTGTTGCGCCTAAGTTGAACATCAAATCGAATACAGCCTCTTGTGTTTCTTCTGGATAACAGTTTGGCTTGTCAACTTTATTGATAACCACGATTGGCTTAAGACCTAAAAGCAAAGCTTTTTCAAGGACGAAACGTGTTTGTGGCATTGGACCTTCAAAAGCATCGACGAGCAAGATAACGCCGTCGGCCATATTAAGAACGCGTTCCACTTCACCACCAAAATCGGAGTGACCAGGAGTATCGATGATATTGATTTTTGTACCTTTATAACGTACAGAAACATTCTTTGACAAGATGGTGATACCTCGTTCACGTTCAAGATCGTTATTGTCTAACATCAAATCTGCTGTCTCCTGATTGTCTCTAAACAATCTTGATTGGTGTAAAATACGATCTACCAATGTGGTTTTGCCATGGTCGACATGGGCAATAATTGCAACGTTACGAATGCTCTCCATCTATATATTTTTTATTTGTTAAAATTCAAAAAAACGAGTGCAAATTTACAAAAAAATGCTTTTATTTCTAAAATAATGTATCTAAAAATACAGGTTTTACATCAATATTTTCATCTACCTTATTTATATACAACAAATATGCTTCTATTGGCTTTTCCACGCCCATATCTTTCAGTGCCTGCATATATGTCTTCAACTGTTCATTATATTTCGGTTGATGCGTTCCTGTCTTATAATCTATAAGAATGACTTTATCATCTAGTTCTGCATATCTATCAGGACGAATGACCTCATTTTTATTCGTATCCTTATCAAATACGAGAATATCCATTTCATTCTTAACTACAGCTTCTTTTGAATATGCGTCTTTAACTTCTTTCAAGGCAACTATTTTATCAAGTTGTCTTCTCAAACGTTCTGCCTTTTGTTTATCGATGCTTCCTTCGTTGATATAGCTTCCCAAAACCTTATCAGCATCTTCCAGCGTATTAATTTTCGATAAGATTTCATGAACGAGGTTTCCCCATTCTTTGGGAAGATAATCATCATCATCATTTTCCACCCAAAACATTGTTGGTTCCGAATCAATTTCCAAGGTCTTTGTCCAATCCAACAATTGTGGAACATCGCCTTCTTTCAGTTCCAGAACATCTTTTTTTTCCTTTTCCTTATCTTTATGATATTCCACTGTTCCCAATTCATATTTTATGCTCTTATCTTTGTGAATCGTCACAAAACGATTTTTAATCAGATTAGCATCTTCTTTTTCAGAAGCATCGCCTTCAGCATATGAATTTTCAATAAAATATCCATTATCCTCATCGAAATATTCCATAAAGAAATTATACGACTCCGATGTCTTTTCTTCCTCAGTCTGTATTTTATTGGAATAAATGAACAACAAATCCTTAGCCCTTGTCATCGCAACATACATTATATTAAAGTCATCAAAGGCGGCTTTTTCAATTTCGTCTGTATAATGCTGTTCCATTTCTGTACCAACCAAACCTTTATTAATTGGCAGGATAAAACTATCTATATTCTTAATATCCTTTAACAATTCTATATCATCTAAAGGCAACCATTTTTCACTGCCTCTAAAGCTTCCAGGCACTTCTGTATACACATAAGGATACATAACCACTTTGTATTCCAATCCTTTAGACTTATGTATAGTCATAATTTGAACCGCATCTATATCTGAAGTGATTTTAACATATAGAGAATTAGATTTCTTATCCCAATGTTCTACAAATGCCTCAATTCCATCATTTTCAGAATTTTGCCATTCCAAAACATGATTCATAAAATATTGCAAAAATTCATCTTCAATAATATTGAAATCAAAATATTTTCCAAACAATCTAACTATTGCGCAGCATAAATCATATACGCTATACGCTTGATTTCTAATATTATATATCTCAGAAAAATCAAAATCATCATTCAATGCCTTTTGAATATCATAAGAATTGGCAGCCGCACATATGTTTTTGTAGAAAGAAAGCGATAATTTGTCGACATCATTTTTATCATCCACCAAACACTTAAGTGTCAACACTATAAGCCTAACCTTATCTGACGATTTTAGCAAAATGGAATCAGACGACATAACAGGAATATTGTTCTTTGAAAGGAATTCCGCTATATCAGAGCCATCGGAATTGCTTCTTACAAGAACTGCTATGTCGCGCAGCATAAATCCTTTGTCTTTCAAGCTATTTATATCATCAAGTATCGATTCCTTGACGGCATCTTTATACAATTTATTAGGGCTTTCCAATCCTTCATCAGAGAATTTATCCATTTCAAAGAGTTCAACACTCACGAAGCCGTCATATGAATATTTTTTAGGACATTTCTGTTCTAGATCATCATATACTTTACGATAATTTTCAGATGTTAATTTATTTTTTGAAATACTAAAGAATGAATTGTTAAAGTCTATTATATTTTTCTTAGATCTGTAATTATATCCAAGAGACTCTTTTTGTAAGCTATATTTTAATGTATTTTCACATTCCGTGTAAAAGTCGTTATTTTTAGCGCCATATATCGACGGAAGATTCATGATTTGCTCTACTTCACCATTCCTAAAACGATATATAGCCTGTTTTGCATCTCCCACCAACAGACTCATATTATCTTCAGACAAGCCGTTATTTACCAAAGGAAGGAAATTATGCCATTGCAAAAGAGAAGTGTCCTGAAACTCATCAATGAAAAAATGTTTGTAACGAGCACCTATTTTTTCATAAATAAAAGGGATACTGCAATCATCTAAAATATCAGAAATTCTTTTATTAAATTCAGAGATATGCACATTATTCGTATCATCAACATATTGATTTATAACACCTAACAATGCACTTCTCAATGCATACAAATACAAATTCTTTCTAACAAGATTGGTAAGAAAAAGATGCTGATGGTCTTTTAGAAGTTTCGCATACAAAGCAATAATATCGACACCCGACTTATTTATTTCATCGGCTTTTTGCTTATTTATACTCTTTGAAAACCAATTACTTCCTGCGAATATTTTTTTTATTGTCAGACCCACGACAGACGATGGTGCAACATTAATATCTTTACTTATCTTAGTCAATATTGATGGCAGGCCTCTAGAACCATTATTATAATCTTTATCTACAATATTATACTCGTCTTCAAAGTCTCTAATTACCTGTATATCATTAACGACCTCAGTTTTACATTTATTATACAAGCCGTTTAGAGAATCTTTAATCTGCTGATAATCGTTGCCGCTAAGTTCTTTCACGCCAAGCAGCTCACCTTTTTTATAAGCACTTTCTTTAAGAAGTTTTGAAACAAATTCTCTTATTGAGACATCAACACGAGGAAAGTTCTCCTCATCTAGTTGAAAATCGACAAAATCTATTAAGATTTCCGTAATAGAATCATCATCTTTATCTATACGACCGTCGACACACTGAATCAAGCCATCTAAAAGGTCATCATCATCAAGAAGGACTCTATATTGGGCAGGAAGATTTAATTCTTTAGCGAAACTACGCGATACTTGCTGGACGAAACTATCAATTGTTGATATATTAAAATCGGAATAATTATGCAAAATATTATCATACAAAGCCTTAGCTCTTCTCACCAAGACATTCTCATCTACATTCAGAGCCTTTATGACATCTCTTTTCATATCGATGAAATTATCATCATTATGAACGAATCCATCGAGTGTTGAGAGTATTTTAGCTTTCATTTCATTGGCCGCTTTATTTGTAAAAGTAACAGCCAATATATCCTTACAAGAAACATTATCAGATGACAGGGATAGTGTCAGGAATTCTCTTACAAGAGTGTAAGTTTTTCCTGAGCCTGCTGATGCTGTGTATAATTTGAAATTACCCTTATTCATTTCCGATTTTTTATTTTCTTATTTTTATTTTTTCTTGCAAAAATCTCTCTTATGTTGTCAAAATTTTGCGAATAAGAAATACCGATTCCTTGCGTATAATCCGAATAAGATTCGTAAGTGTACAAATAGTAATTACTATTCAGATTCGAGTGATTATAAGCTTTAAGGCTCAGCCTATTAGTAAGTTTCAATGTAATGTCCACATCACCGACAATACTATTAGCGCCTGCCGCCACATCATTTCTAGAGCCTGTATACATACCAAGATTTCCTTCAATCGTGAGTCTGTCATCGAACAATTGTGTAGACAGAGCCACTTCTAATTCTTCAGCTGTAAGATTATCTTCTGGGGTATAGCGCACACCTATATCAAAATCTTTACTAATTTGTGACAACCAATTACTTAACGAATTGGTTAACACATTATAATAATTTGATGCGCCTATGCTATATAAGCCAGAGCTAGAATAAGAGAACGAACCTAGTACAAGCAACGAAATTATCTGTTGCGACATAACTGCCTGATTTGTAGTATCAATTACCGAAAAAACAGTATTTTTTATATCATCAGTAGCATTAGGCAAAGATAGTCCGAATGTAATCGTTGGGTTAGTAAGTTTTTCATTAAGATGGAGTATACAATCAACATTAACATTATTAACCACAGAAGTAGAGTCTAGTTCTATTCCCAAAGACGATATTGAGGATTTAGTACGATAACTACCTATTACGTTGATATCCGCGTCATCTGCGCGACCTGTCCATGTTATAGTTCCACCACTCTTGATGTCGAAATTACGTCTAACAAGATTTTGCAAATTAAAGTTAAATGCTCCGTCATTAATGACATAATCGCCATAAAGCGACAATTGGTCAGAAACCAATCCTAGTCTTATATTTCCCGATCCATTAGCCGTAATATTTCCCATATTTGAAGGCAAATGAATATTAACGTTTGCATCTTGTGTCACATCTGCATTTAAGTTAAGAGTAAATTTCTTATCCTTTTTCTTCTTCTCAACAGACGTTACAACTGTATCATTATCAGTATTTTTATTAACAAAAACAATAAAATTATCATTGATTGTAGACGCGCCAGCCAATCTAATATCGATTACAGTTCCAGGCATTGTATAGGCGTTGATATTCATGATAATATCATCTAATGGACCATCTATTTCAAGGTCTCCGCTTGCAACCACCTTAGCATAAAACGAATCATCATCATCGCCCAACATATTCATGGCCAAGAAATTATCAAGTCTTGCTTCTACATCAAATCTAAAATCTTTCAGATAATCATGTGTTATGACCGCATTTGCCACAGCAACATCGCCCAATGTATCTATCAAGATAATATCTTGCAAATCAATCCTATTTTCTGTAAACTTTATAAAACGATTTGGAGCATTTTCCTCATAACCCGATTTATTGACTGCATAATAAGTATTGAGATAATCAATATTACAAGCAGCATCATTAAGTTCCGCATTACCGACAAGAACTGGTTTTTTCAGAGATCCAACCACATCTAAATCGCCATTAAGTTTTCCAGAAACACGACTTAATACACCTTTCGTAAAGGCATTCACTACCGAAATATCAATCTCACTTAAGTTAAGATCAAAGTCGAGATTATTTTTTCTAGAAGTGTAGTACTTACCTAGCAACGACAAAACCTTATCTTCAGAATCAAACCTAACAATTTCTGTATCAATAAGTATAGATGTATCAGGTGCATTCCAGCTTGCATTAATGAAAGCATTTCCAATAGTGTATTTATTTATGCCTATGCTGTTTATATCAAGATTTGAAAATAATGTAAACTTATCAGACAATCCCGACAATTGAACTTCTCCATCAACAATTCCATCAACATCAATACCCTTGTTCACTGTCAACAAATCGAAGTTTGAAATATCTAACTCATTGAATTTAAGATACAATGTATCTGTATTTTTTTTAGGAAAATAACCACTTATGCTCATCGACTGATTTCCTGAGTAGACATCAAACTCATTGATAAACATTTTATTTTTCTTAAAATCGACATAACACGTTGGTGACAAAGACCAAATGCTATCATTTATCAGAACATCTGAAGCAGAAACGCTCAATACACCACCATCTTTGTCCAATATATAAGAAGCTTTTACAAGGCCTTTATTTCTATCATCGACGAGTTCGTCATCCCAAGTCATATCCATCAGCAGGCTATCGTTATGAGCATCTATCATAAAATCCAAATTCTCCATTGATAGTCTAAGAGGGTTTGTATCCGTTTCCTCCTTTATAACAAATTCTTTTATGCTAACATTAGCCGTTGTCTTATTTTTATCAGTCTTGTTTTTAACGTAAATATCATTAAATATCAGACTATTGTATGCCACAAATTCTGATTCAATTGTGGAATACAGCTGATACTTGTTAGAAGTATACGTTGCTGTCAAATTGGTATTATCGCTTATTTTAAGTTGTGGCATAAACAAGCGAGACAATGTCTCTGTATCTTTCAAAGTCATGTTGACATAAAAATCCTGAGTATCATCATCCAATTTCACACCCTTATTCGACCATTTATTGATATGGAAGTAATTCATCACATAGTTCTTGAATGAATTTCCGACACTTTTAAAATTGACCACACCTTTCAAATCCATATCAAAAAAGTCAGTATTTACGCTTACGTCTTTCGAATCGAAGTGATTTTCTGTCAGCATAACATTCAAGCTATCCATAGTATAGCTACCGCGGCTGTCTGTGTAAGATGTATTTTCCAATGAAATGGTTCCATACATTTCATCTAAACCTACGCCTCTCAGATTAGCTTTTGCATTAGTTGACAAGACACTATTTTTGTCATAATCCAAGACATTCAATTTATACAAGTCTACATCTTTGACATTCAGGTTTACATCAAAAGATGGAATATTGGAAGTAACATCCATCAAGCCATTGAAATCCAAGTCTATCAATTCTGACTTTATCGACGTTGAAGCCACAAGTCTTTGATTTTCAAAATCTCCCACGATATAAAAATTCTCAAACTCATTGCCCATTAACGTCAATTTATCAATACCAAACTCCATATCAAGGCTCGCATCTTGTTTATTCAATCCCTCACCTTGCATATCTGCCGACATTGTAACCAAAAACTCTTCCTCCATTCCTACGATCTCCTTCACATTCAAATTATTAGCATGAATCTTCAAAAAATAATAAGGCTGAGGGACAATCTTTAGGTCATTATTCAAGGCACCATTAAGATAAATATTACCTATGTTTGTGTGAAGGTTAAATGTAGTGCTAAAGTTATTATGGAAACCATAAAATTCTCCAGATAACATCGCATTTTTTACGGATGCCAATTTTTTAGGCAAAGGTATTTTTCCCGTTGGTGTCGGTATAGCAAATTCCGCCAAATCTTGATATGTAAAATTCATCTTCTTGACATCCCCAACTATGTGAGTCTCAAAGAAGTTGGGCAAACCTTTCATCTTTATAGTTCCCTCAAAATTGGTACTATCCTTAAATGCGAAATGAAAATTATTTGCCGTAAAGTCCTTTACAAAGCCTGTAACCAATCCACTGATTTGCAATGTATCCGTCATTTTTCCCATTGTTGGAGAAAAATACTTCAAGTCACTAAGCGTCAATTGTGTAGGTCTTATATTTCCTATTATCATAACAGAATCAACGAAACTTTTAAAGCTTCTGCGACCATTATACAAGAATTGTAAATCCAGATTCAATACAGATGCATGTGTTTCCACATACAGATTCTTCAAATCAAAGCCTTGCGATGAAACCATGAATTGTGATTTCGTACTCAACTTATCTATATCAAATCCGCATTTATCCATTCCAGAAAGCATATCGACATAACCTCTAACCGCATTTCCATCGAATGACAAGCTTCTGGCTACCAAATTGACACTATCTATATCAAGATGAGAATAGTCCATGCTCACCTTTTCTGGTTTATCTTTATTTTGGTTCCATATAATGATATGACCATCTTTCAGATTCAACTCATCAAGATAAATCGGCTTAAAATCACCCTTGTCTTTCTTTTCCTTTTTATTACCTGAAGCGAACATTTCGGATACGTTCATCTTATCCTCGCCTTCATATTCCACGATACTCACAAGCAAATCTTCAATAGAAAGATCCCTGATTCTCAATTCTTTAGTCAAGTCTTTCATTGACAACCTTGCGTTCATCCTTCCGACGTAAAACATTGGGGAATGTTTTTTATCGTTAAACTGAACTTCCTCTGCGTAAATTTTAAAATTGGGCTTTATGTAAAATGTCTTGATTTTAACTTCCGTATCGAAGTGGTCTGATAGGACTCCTGCTGCCGTACGTGCGAGCATACTCTGGACATTTACGTCTAGAATTACGACGTATATACTCGCAAAAAGAGCAAAAATTATCGCAATGATAATTAAAATGCTATGTATAATCGTTTTCTTCGTATTTTTGTCCTTTCTTTTAATGCTTATGAACGAATATATTTTAGCCATCGAATCGTCATGTGACGACACCTCAGCTGCAGTGCTTAGAGGTACAACTGTATTATCTAACATAATTGCTAACCAAGAAGTTCACCGCCAATATGGAGGCGTTATTCCTGAATTAGCATCACGCGCTCATCAACAAAATATCATACCTGTTGTAGACGCTGCTTTAAAACACGCAAATATAACAAAAAATCAGTTATCTGCAATAGCTTTTACACGCGGTCCCGGACTTTTAGGTTCACTTTTAGTAGGCACCTCATTTTCAAAGGCTTTCGCTCTTTCTATGGATATTCCTTTGATTGAAGTAAACCACACGAACGGACATATCATGGCTTTGTTTGCACAAGAAGAAAACGAGACTACCAAAGTGCCAGAATTTCCATTCTTATGCCTCGCCGTTTCTGGGGGACACACTCAGATTATTAAAGTAAACGACTATTTCGACTTAGAAATCATCGGAAAAACCATCGACGATGCTGCCGGAGAAGCTTTCGACAAAATAGCAAAAATCATGGGACTTCCTTATCCTGGCGGACCAATAATTGACAGATTAGCAAAAGAAGGAAATCCTAACGCTTTCTCTTTCAGCAAAGCCAACATCGCAGGATTAAACTATAGTTTCAGCGGCTTAAAAACAAGTTTCCTTTATTTCTTACGCGACAGACTCAAGGAAGACAAAGACTTTGTAGAAAAAAACAAAGCCGACTTATGCGCTTCCATACAGAGAGAAATCATTGAAACACTGATGAAAAAACTCGTCAAAGCCTCAAAAGAAACAGGCATCAAACAAGTAGCCATCGCTGGTGGCGTCTCCGCAAACTCAGGTCTGCAAAAAGCTATGCACGACAACGGCAAACGCTACGGCTGGGAAGTCTTCATACCTAAATTCAAGTTCAGCACCGACAACGCTGCCATGATCGGAATCGCTGGATACTTTAAATATAAAAGCGGACAATTCGCAACACAAGACCTTACACCTTACGCAAGAACAACAACTCAAAAATAATCAACATGGACTGGAAATCATTGCTTTCTGCTGAAAGAGAATATAGCGACTACAAAAAAAGCGACATCAGAAACGCATTTCAACGCGACTACGACAGAATTATATTTTCAAACATATTCCGTCGTTTGCAGAACAAAACCCAAGTATTTCCATTGCCAGGAAGCAAGATGGTCCACAACAGATTGACACATAGCCTAGAAGTAGCCAGCGTAGGCCGTTCTATAGCAAAAATCGTATCAAAAAAATTATGCGACAAGTATGGCAACGACTTCCTTAATGAAATTTACGACATCGATACTATAGTGTCAGCATCATGCCTCGCACACGACCTTGGCAACCCTCCTTTTGGACACTCCGGAGAAGAGACTATCAGCAGCTACTTCAAAGAAGGCCTCGGCAAAGAACTAGAAAGCCAAATACCAGAATATCAATGGTCCGACCTAATCGCTTTCGAAGGTAACGCCAATGCTTTCAGACAACTGACACATCAATTCGCAGGAAGACGTCAAGGTGGAATGTCGCTCACATACGCCACTTTAGCTACTCTAATCAAATATCCATATCCTTCTTTTAACAAAAAAGGAAAAAAGAAATACAACATTTTCCACTCCGAAATAGATACATTCAAAAAAGTCATGGACGGATGCGGAATCGTTTGTCTTGACGAAGAGTCTTTGGCTTATGCTCGCCATCCGCTTTCATATATGATGGAAGCCGCCGACGACATCTGCTATCTAATACTCGACATGGAAGACGCTCACAAAAGAGGCATAGTCACAACTGAAAAAATAGATCATTTTTTCACCTCTTTCTTCAAAGAAAACGAAACATGGTTCTTCGACAGAAAAGATTTTATATACGAAACCGTAACCGACAACAACGAAAGAATGGCATTTTTAAGAGCCACTGCAATAAACAAGCTTGTAGATTGTGTTTCATCTGTATTTATCGATAATTACGACGCTATCATGAATGGTTCATTCTGTAATAGCTTAGTCCATCATCTCCCCAATTTCGAAAACAACGCTCTGGAAAAATGCAGGGACTTCTCGCTAAAAAACATTTACAAACATCCTTCTGTGGTAAAAGTCGAACTCACTGGCTTCAACGTCATCGGTGAATTACTCAACGAATTCGTCCAAGCTGCCGTTCATCCAGAAAAAACATATAACAAAAAACTTCTGTCACTCATTCCTGAACAATTCAAAAACAATAATGAAGATTTATATTCTAGAATACAAGTGGTTTTGGATTATATATCAAATATGACAGATCTTTATGCAGTCCAACTATATAAAGATCTAAAAGGAATGTAATACAAATTGAAAGTTGAAAGTTGAAAGTTGAAATTTTTTTAACAATGAAAAGGATTCTTCTGTTAATATTTTATACAAGCATCTTAGGTATATTTTCCACATCTTGTTCTAAAACAAGCATTTACTCTCAAGCAGAGACTCCTTATCATTTTGAAATATTAAAAACCATTAACGACACCATAACCAATAATCCAGAATATGCATTCAAACTAATCAAAAACATTGATAATCTGATTATTGAAAATGAATTTTCAACACAAGAATATCACGAATACCAAGTACTTTTATCTGAATCATACTACAAAAACTATTATAATCAAATAAATCACAACGAAGTTATCAATGCCTGTAACTATTTCGATAGTCTAACATCTTCATTCCCTAAAAATATTGAAATCATTTTCCTTAATTCCAAAGCGCTATATTACAAAGCCGTAGGATTTGAAGAACTAGAAAAAACGAAAGATGCATTTAAAAGCTACCTGAATTCTCTCGAATTGTTAGACAACCTAAATCTTAACAAAAAGAAAATCAACAAAAAATTATTTAACGAAATTCAACATTTCAAAGCATTGATTTACACACGACTTGGAGATATTTTATATTGGCACGACGTGCATGATGCCGCAATTGAATGTATCACAAACGCAAACAATTTATTTTACCTAGAAGAAAATCAAAATGCTTTATCCAGAAACAATATCATTTTAGCAGTAATTTATGGACTTAACTTCAATCACGACAA
The DNA here is from genome assembly GCA_045657145.1 of Bacteroidales bacterium. Classification (GTDB taxonomy): domain Bacteria; phylum Bacteroidota; class Bacteroidia; order Bacteroidales; family F082; genus Limimorpha. The sequence goes on from JAZOSK010000039.1 coordinate 19,645, forward strand.
AGCATTACATCACTTATCTGTCGCTGATTCAATATTAAAAATAAATAATGTCGGTGGTCCTTTAAAAAATGACATTGAAAGAATCAAAGCTTCTGTAATGTATCGCATCGGTTATAAGGAAGAAGCCTTCCATTCCGTTTTAAAACAATACAAGACCCTCGACAATCCTAAGCAAATAATGGAAGCAGCTGGTGTGCTAGGCGACATGTATTACAACAAAAAAATGTATGATTCGGCTATTTATTATTATGAAAAATACTTCCCCGACAATAAATATTCAAAAATCAATGCCGCAAATAACATTATAGAAATCAGCATTATAACTGGAAATAATGAACTTATCACAAAATACGCTCCTTCTTTAGCCGAAGAAACGAACAAAGAGATAATGCTATCTTCAATAAAAACAGAACTAACATCATTATATCATCAATACTGCATTAAGAAAAATAATAACACTTTCTATAATAAAATATTTAAAAACCTGATTATCTTATCAATAATAACAATTACTATATTCATTTTAGGTTTAAATACAATAAAACTTAGAAAGAAAAAATACAACAATGAAATCACACAAAAAAGCAACTACATAAATTCATTGCAAAAGAAAATCGAGAGAAAATCATCTGAAAACAAAAACATAAAACTACAGATGAAAAATCTTGAAGATGAAATTCTAGATATCAAGAACAAAAACAGGCTCGATTACGTCTCATTCGAACAAAAGATAGACTTGATGAAAAACGAGCCTATTTACAAAAAACTTTACGACATCAGTATCAACAACACAATAAAAACCAATACTTTATATCCTGATTTACAATTAAGTAACTTTGAACAAAAAGAATTAATCGAATTGTTCAACACGACTTTCGACAATGGTTTTAATAAAATAATCTCTGAATATCATGGTTTAAAGTACTATGACTTACTATATTTTTGTCTGTATATCATTGGCTTAGACGAGAAACACATTTCCGCTGTAACTGGCAAAACATACAATGCAGTATGGAACCGTACCAAGAAAATACAGGAAATCCTCGGTAGTGACGATAAAATCAAAGATATTGTTAAGAGCAAGCTGAAATATTAATATTTATTCCAACTACTCATCACATCTATAGGTTTTCTAACCTTCTCTCTTGTTGGAGTATCAGGATAACCGACGCTGATTAACAATGGTATACGTCTATTTTTTACGCCCAATATTTTCTTAATTTTCTTCTCATCAAACCATCCTATAATACACGTTCCTAGTCCTAAGTCTGCTGCTTGAAGACAAAATTGATTAACAGCAATTCCTATATCAAACAAACTATAGTCCTTATTCTTAATCATACTACCTATTGTAGACATAAAGTTCTGTTTTTCAAGGACAACAGCAACAAGTACAGGGCATTGATGCGTAAACTTATTCATTCCCAGACCGATTGTACATTCTGCTATTTGCTCTTTCTTTTCAAAATCATCAACAACGACAAACTTCCATGGCTGTGAATTATTTGCTGAAGGTGCAATTCTAGCAGTTTCCAAACACTGAATAATCTTTTCTCTTTCAACGGATTGTTCTTTATATTTTCTATCACTTTGGCGTATTTTTGCCAATTCTGAAAAACTTCTATTTTCCATCGTATTAGTAACTATAGTTTATTATTTATTTAATGTGTTTAAGTAGATATGTCTAAGTCCTTCTATATGTCTATCTATAGAAAATATCTGTCTAGTCTCCTCTTTTACCACCTGCGAAATCATCTTATAATCTTCAAGATCCAACAAGACATCTCTTGATTTCATTGCGAAATCCTTGTCATTATTATCTTCATACAATGTCGCATATTTGCCATTAGATGTAATTTCTCTAATCATTTCGCAATCATTGACAACGACATTAACACCAGACAACATAGCCTCAACAACAGGTATTGCAATTGCTTCTCTTGCCGAATTATACACAAATAAATCCATTTGACTCAACAAGTTAGCGTCATCTTCTCTCCTACCCATATAAGTAATATAATTATCAAGACCTTGTATCAAATAATAATATTTGCAGCTATCATAATTATCATCATATTCCTCAACTTGTCCGCCAGCAATTACACAAGTAAAATTACGCCCTGTTCTTCTCAGTTTTTTAACCATTTTAAAGATGCTCATCATATCACGCTGCGGCGTAAAATCACCGATTGTACCGATTAAATATCTAAGGTCATCTATAAAAAATTCATCTCTAATAGACTTATAATCAAAGTCATCAAATCTTTTAAAGCAAAAAGCATGATATAATTTTGAACATTTATAAGAGGCAATATCATACAAATTCATCAAATATTTCTTATGAGATTCCGATTGAAATATTATGTGATTAACACCCTTTAATACGGTTTTGTAAATATGATGCCTAACACCTTTCAGTTCATCATGGTAATAATAATCAGAATACACCACCTTCACTTTCAATTTCCCCACAATCTTCAGCAACAGATAAGCATCAGTATAATCATAGACATGAATTATATCAATATTATTTTCTTTGATATAATTTCTAAGTTTAAATAAATTCACCAAGACATTTCCAGAAGACCACAAGCAAGGGAAAGTAAATATTCGGAAATCAGTTTTTTTTACATTCAATGAAACATCCAGTATCAGATTATTTATCTCGTATCGATATGGTATTGTATGTAAAAATAATATTCGCATAATATAAAAAAAAATCCAGCTGTTAACCGGATTGCTTGTGCCCATGAGAAGACTCGAACTTCCAAGAGCTTAAGCTCACTACACCCTGAATGTAGCGTGTTTACCAATTTCACCACATGGGCTTTAAGCTTTTGGTATTGTGCCCAGGACAAGAGTCGAACTTGCACGACGCATTCGTCACCACCCCCTCAAAGTGGCGTGTCTACCAATTTCACCACCTGGGCTTTAAAAACGTTGCAAAGATACACGTTTTTTCAATACGTGCAACACTTTTTGCAACATTTTTTTATTTTTTTTAAATATTTTTTATAACATCTTAATACTTAACAAGTTTTCTAGTTTGCAACATCTCTCCAGAAATAAGTTTAACAAAATAGACGCCTTCATTAAGATTTGACAAATAAGCGTTCATCTCAACAAGGTTATCATCATGATGTTCAGAACAATAAATCATTTTACCCATCACATCAAACACTTGAAAGCAAGTTTTTCCATCACAATTAAGCTTCATTTTTACCATTCCATTTGAAGGATTTGGAAACACATCAAACAGAGATTTTTCATCAAAAATATCACTTTCTTCCAAATTTAGCATGTCAAGAGCTTTTTCAAAATCAGGGATTCCATATCCATATTCGCTATTTGGAGTTGAATAATTATCTGCAGATTCTTTTAAAACAGATCTTATCTTATTTTCTGGAACATCTGGATTTGCCTGCCAGAAACATGCCACCAATCCAGTTAAAGACGGCGTTGCGAATGAGGTTCCATTTCCCTCATAGAACCCTCCGCCAGGAGAAGCTACCGAGACCGAATAAGCGAAAGACATCAAATCTGGCTTAATCCTACCATCATATGTCGGTCCAATAGAACTAAAAACAGCCTTTTCACCATCTGCTTTAACACCACCTACTGTCAATACATTTTTTCCGTCGCCAGGAGCACCTATATAAGGAAAATAAGCATCACCCTCATTACCAGCTGCAACCACACACAAAATTCCCCTCGAACTTGCGATTTCAGCACCTATTGTAATAACACAAGTTTCACCATCAAAATCACTATAGACGTGCGACATATTCTTATCATCAAAAGTAATATATCCCAACGATGTGTTAATAATATCAATACCAAGGCTATCCATAAACTCTGCTGCTGAGACCCAATTATATTCCTCTATAACATTTTCATTATTGACATTCTCCGTTCTGCACAAAAAATAAGAAGCTTTAGGTGCTGTTCCAACATACGTATTAGGCAAATAACCTGCCATCAAGCCAAGACACGCCGTTCCATGATGATCATCAGAATAAACGACACCATTTTTATATACAAAATCCTTTGTTCCCAAAAGCCTATTTTCATCTCTCATACTTCTAAACACATCATGAATATCAGCTCCTTGATAGCCACTATCGCAAATCCCTATCCAAACTCCTTCTCCCTGATATCCCATATCATGCAAAGCCAGACCATTCAAAAGCTCTATCTGAGTCAATGCACTTCCATAATGATTACGAGATTCTGCCGCTTTAACAACACTTTCAATATTCATTTCCTGGAAGCTACTTCTTTCTTTTAACATTTGCTTAATAGGCTCATCATATAATGTACGAGTTTTTTTCACAAAAGGAAGACTTTCTATTGCATTCAACACCTCAATATCGCAAATTTCAATTGTCACGCCATTAAGCCATTTTGAAGGATTAAGAATCGTTGCGCCTGCATTTTTCACAGCTTCAATATAAGAAGGATTAACAGGAATATCCTTTTCATCTAAAGCAATACCATATTTAGTACGTCTTTGTATCGCCCTTTCAGACAGAAATTCTTCTGGTTTATCAATGGAATAAGGTGTATTATTTTTATCAGAGAACTGCACCCAATATTTATCAGGAGCCACTTGCATTTGAGCCATCACACTAACACCAATAATTAATAGTATTATAAGTAAACAATGTCTTTTCATCATATATTTTTATTTTTCGCAAATTTACAATCTTTACTTCAATTCTTGAAGAATATTTTTCTTTTTAACATAATTAACAAACGACATATTTTCTTAATTTTGCAAAAAATATTTGAGATGAGAATTGACATTATCACAATTTTTCCGGAGATGTTCGAAGGACCTTTCACTGAATCTATTATCAAAAGAGCCATTCAAAAAGGTCTTGTTGAAATTCATTTACACAATCTGAGAGACTATAGCACGGACAAACACAAACGCGTTGATGATTATGCATTTTCTTCAGGTGCCGGAATGGTAATGATGATTGAACCTGTCGACAATTGCATAAGCAAATTAAAATCAGAAAGAGAATACGACGAAGTCATATATATGAGTCCTGACGGCGAGTTGTTGGCACAGCCTCTCGCAAACCAAATGTCGCTATACAATAACATTATTATTTTATGCGGGCACTACAAAGGCATTGACGAACGCATCAGAGAACATCTCATCACAAAAGAAATTTCCATCGGCAACTATGTCTTATCTGGCGGCGAATTAGGTGCTGCAGTGTTAACAGACAGTTTGGTGCGCTTAATTCCTGGCGTTTTGAGTGATGAAACATCCGCTTTAAGCGACTCTTTTCAGAGCGGATTAGTATCTCCACCTGTCTACACTCGACCACGAGAATATAAAGGGTGGAACGTCCCTGAAATTCTACTCTCTGGCAACGACCTGATTATCAATGAATGGAAACTCAGCCAAGCTATTGAAAGGACAAAAGAAAGAAGACCAGAAATGTACGAATTATTGAAAAAAAATAATTCAAACAATTTGTAATTCGTATGCAAAAAGTTTGTATATTTGCACACTTTTTTAAGGATAGGAATAAAGAACAAAAATTATATAATTATATCAGAAATGAAGAACGCGTTAATTCAATTTGTTGAAGATCAAGTACAAGTTAAGGATTTTCCACAGTTTAAAGCTGGTGATACAATCACTGTAACTTACAAAATCGTTGAAGGTAATAAAGAACGTTTACAAAAATTCCAAGGCGTAGTTTTACAACGCTCAAGCGAAGGTTCACATGCAACTTTCACAGTTAGAAAGATTTCAGGTAACGTTGGTGTAGAAAGAATTTTCCCTATCTCTTCTCCAATGATTGAAAGCATCGAAAAGAATAAAGAAGGTGCTGTTAGAAGAGCTCGTATCTACTACCTCAGAGGTTTACGTGGTAAAAAAGCTCGTATTAAAGAAGCAGCTCGTAAAAGCAAATAATAATTCTTTAACGATAAAGAAAACAGCGTGAAAATTTCACGCTGTTTTTTTATTACACAATCCTAATAAGCTAAATCATAAAAAAAAAGAGCTGCGTTTTTACACAGCAGCTCTCCCCTTAGCCTTTTGTCTTTTGCCATTAACCCATTCTCTGTCTTACAACTTCAAAACAAATAATACCAGTAGCAACAGATACATTCAAAGAATCGATATCACCAGGCATTGGAATTAAAAGATGTTCGTCAGAACGTTTCAAATAAGCCTCGCTGATTCCGTCTTCTTCTGAACCCATCATAATAGCAACTGGAACATTCATATCCGACTCCCAGATATTCTTGCGACCTTTTTCAGAAATAGAAACGACTTTAACACCGCTGCTCTTCAAAAAGTCAATAGTATCTTTTATGTTATCAACACGACAAACATTGATATTCGACAATGCTCCAGCAGAAGTTTTCATCGCATCACCATTGATTAATGCAGAACCACGTGACGGAATAACAATCGCATCAACGCCAGCCGCATAACAAGTACGAGCAATCGCTCCAAAATTACGAACATCTGTAACTCTATCCAAAATAACAATAAACGGCATTCTACCTTCGTCATAAACCATCGGAACAACTTCTTCTATCAACTGATACGAAATCGGGCACACAAAAGCGACAACACCTTGATGATTCTTTCTTGTCAAACGATTTAATTTTTCCAACGGAACATATTGAACTGGAATATTATGCGTACGCGCGTAATGAACAATTTCCGAAATCTGAGGTGAACGCAAGCCTGTTTGAACGAAAATCTTCTCTATCTCTTTCTCTGCCTTAATCAACTCCTCCACAGGATGAAGTCCAAAAAACATATTATTATTCATATACCTTATATTATTAATTTCAATCGTACAAAAATAATAATTAAAACTCATTTTTCCCAATAAAAACGGCAACTCATTGAAAAGTTTTTACTAAATTGCAACGCTATTTTATGGTGAGCTTAGAACACTTCGCCCACTTTAATCAAAATAAGTTATAAAACATTAACAAACACTAATAATTTTTTTATGAAAAAACTGTTACTCTCTTTAGCAATGATGCTTTTTGCATCACAAATGATTTTCGCTCAGGAAACAGAACAAAAATCATGGACACATGGCGGATTTGTCGGTTTTAACATCTCACAAAGCCACTTCTCCAATTGGACTGCCGGCGGACAAGACAATGTCAATGGTCTTGGAACATTCAAGTACAATATGAATTATTTAAAAGGCAAATCAAAGTGGGACAACACTTTAGATTTAGCTTTAGGTTACAGCTACTATGATTTAGATCAAAAACCATTAAAAACAGACGACCGCATCAACTTAAGTTCTTTATATGGTTTCGATGTTGTTAAAGACGAATTATATGTCACAGCAAACCTCAACTTCCAATCACAATTTGCAAACGGCTACGATTATAAGACCGACAGCACCAATAGAATTTCAGCATTCCTCGCTCCCGCTTATCTCACAGTAGGTATTGGTGCTCAATACGTCCCATCAAAATGGTTCTCATTAAACCTCGCTCCTGCTTCAGGAAGATTGACAATCGTTAACGACAAAGATTTATCTGCCAAAGGCGCATTCGGTGTTACTCCAGGCAAAATGTTCCGCATGGAACTCGGTGCTCAGTTGACAGCAAACATCAACTATGAAATCTTCAAAAACGTAACATTCACTTCAAAGCTTATCGTTTTCTACGACTATATGCAAACAAGAGACTTGAATGCCAATGGCGAAAAATACGGTTGCCGTTTAGATTTCGACTGGGACAACGCTTTAGTCATGAAAGTCAACAGCTGGTTAAACTGCAACGTAACGGCACGCTTGGTTTATGACGAAGACATCAAGCCTATTGAAGGTGATTCATTCTTACAATTCAAAGAAGTTCTCAGCATAGGCTTATCTTACAGAATTCCTTGATTATGACTAAAATCGGTTTGTTATCAGACACACACGGCTGGGTTAACCCAAACATCTACGAGTTTTTCAAAGACTGCGATGAGATTTGGCATGCTGGCGACATTGGCAACGATGATGTTGCAATAGAATTAGCCGCTTTCAAAAAATTAAGAGCAGTATACGGCAACATCGATGATTGGGGAATACGAACCGATTTTCCTCAGTTTCAAATCTTTAACATAGAAGAAGTCAAAGTTGTGATGACGCATATCGGGGGCTATCCTAATGCGTATGCACCTGGGATTAAGCAGCTGCTTTTAGAAGAGAAACCTGATATTTTTATCAGCGGACATTCTCACATTCTTAAAGTCATGCGCGACCAACAACTAGGATTGTTGCATTTAAACCCAGGAGCTGCAGGCCTAAAAGGCTTCCATAAAAAAGTCACTATGCTAAGATTTCAAATAGACGGCAAAGAAATAAGTAAAATGGAAATTTACGAAGCCGACAGATACTAATAAAAAAGCTGCGACAAAAAAATCGCAGCTTTTCTTTTATCAATAAAAAATCTTAACGTAAACGGTCGATTGACTTAATCAATTCGATGTCTTTTTTAATCCATCGCATTGCTAATATCGACAACACCATATTAATTAATGGTATATATGTTCCAAATGCATAAACGACAGTGTCTGCCGACAACTTTTCTTGGATATTATCAACGTAGAACAAGAATGTCAATCCGCAGAAAAGAGCATTTAAAAATACATTTAACGAAGATAACTTCAACTGAAGCTCTCTTTTCTTATACATAAATATAGTTACAATTGGAACCAATAACATCAATATGGTTAATATTAAAAGCAACAATGCATTAGCATAATCTCCAGCTCCAAATATTGACAAGTTGACAAGCTCATTTCCAAAACTAAATGATGCTACAGGAACAAAAAACAAAATGCCCGCAAAAACTGCCGACAAAAAAAGAAATACAGTTTGAATTCGTTGTATCATAATATTAGATTTAATTATTTTTTGCAAATATAGCGATAAGATTCCAACGAAATTATTTTTAAAAAAAATATTTAAAGCCTTTGATATTTTCAATATTTTATATATCTTTGCAAGACATTTGAACAAACATCTATTGTTGTTGTTATTAAAAGTGAGATGATTCTATCTCATGTATTTCAAAATAAAATTCTATGTACGACATTTACGGACTCAACGAAAAATCGTTGGTTGAACTAAAAGAAATTGCACTTAAATTAGGAATTGAAAATGTCAATGTTCCTAAAGAAGAACTTGTTTACAGCATCATTGATCAGCAAGCTGTTCATCCAGATATCATTAAAGAAGTAAGAAATAACGATAGCAAGTCTGTCGCTCAATCAGTTACTGAAAAACCTAAAAGAGGAAGAAAAGTTGCGACATCAAGACCTGACAAAAAGGAGAATGCTGCAGTTCTAGCAGAAGCTAACAAAGAAACTTCCACAACAGAAAATAAAAATGAATCTGTAAATAACCAAGATGGTTCAACAACATCTGAAATAAAACCTAAACGTGAAAAACGTCCTAGAATAGGTAAAAGAACAGATGTCGTCAAAACTACTATCAACAATAACGACGAACAAGATAAAGTTCAACATGTTTCATACGGAAAGCAAGAAAATATTGAAAACAAAGAAGTTAACAATAGCATCCAACATGAAACAATAACAAACGAAGAAATAATATCTACATCTGTCGTTGAAGAAAAGACAGAAGTTTACGAAACCAAAAGAAAAAGAACCAATAAAGTCAATAAGAAAAAAGATTCTAATAAAAACGATGAAACTTCTGCTACAGTAAATATTACCGAAGCAACAGAAGACACCACTACAAATATTGTTGAAATAACAGAAAACGTAGAAGATACAGAATCTGTCAACAAAAATGACAAAGAAGAAAAAGCAGAAATAGAGAGAATCAATCGTCAAAGAAAAGAAGAAATCGTTTCTGAATTCGATGCTGTTGTCAATGCTGAAGGCGTATTGGAAATAATGCCTGATGGTTACGGATTCTTACGTTCATCTGATTACAATTATCTCAACTCACCAGATGACGTTTATGTTTCTCAATCACAAATAAAATTATTCGGACTCAAAACTGGCGACAGTATACAAGGCGTCATTCGCCCTCCTAAGTCTGGAGAAAAATACTTCCCACTTATCAAGGTTAATAAAATCAATGGATTAACGCCAGAACAAGTCAGAGACCGTATCCCATTCGATTTTCTTACTCCTTTATTCCCAACAGAGAAATTCAATCTCACAGGCCATAAAGGAAGTTCTGTTTCAACAAGAATCATGGACCTCTTCGCTCCTATCGGCAAAGGTCAACGTGGTTTAATCGTAGCTCAGCCAAAGACAGGTAAAACTGTATTACTTAAGGAAGTAGCAAATGCAATTGCAGCAAATCACCCAGAAGTTTACCTTATTATATTATTAATCGACGAACGTCCTGAAGAAGTCACAGATATGGCTCGTAGCGTCAACGCAGAAGTCATTTCTTCAACATTCGACGAACCTGCAGAAAAACATGTTAAAATTGCCAACATAGTTTTGGAAAAAGCGAAACGTCTCACAGAATGCGGTCACGATGTTGTTATCCTTCTCGACTCTATCACACGTCTTGCTCGTGCATTTAACACAGTATCTCCAGCTTCTGGCAAAGTTCTCTCTGGCGGTGTTGAAGCTAACGCACTTCAAAAACCAAAACGTTTCTTCGGTGCTGCTCGTAATATCGAAAACGGAGGTTCTCTCACAATTCTTGCTACTGCATTGATTGACACTGGTTCTAAGATGGACGAAGTAATCTTCGAAGAATTCAAAGGTACAGGCAATATGGAACTCCAACTCGACCGTCGTCTTTCTAATAAACGCATCTACCCTGCTATCGACATCGTTGCATCAGGTACACGCCGCGATGACTTACTCGTTGACGAACGTACTCTTGCAAGAGTATGGGCTTTGAGAAATCACTTCGCCGATATGACACCTGTAGAAGCAATGGAATTCCTTAAAGACAGAATTTCAAAGACTTACTCAAACGAAGAGTTCTTAGCAACTATTGATAAATAAGACTATAAGACTATAAGTAAAAAAAGACAGCTTAAGCTGTCTTTTTTTTATAATTGTTAATTGTACATTGCCATCAAATCGTCTTTCGTCAGTCCATTGAAGTCACCAGAACTCATAAAACCAGCGACAATATTTTCTTTTGGTTGACTTGCCAAAATATTCAACAATTCTGCTTTAGAGTGAACAACTTGAATATCAGTTCTAGCAAATCCCTTAACAATTCTTTCATCAGACATAAGTTCCAACTTCTTGATTGCCACAGCATGTGGATCATAAAATACAATAGCTTTATCGCAATTATCTAGACATTGTTTATAATGATCAATAAACACTTCGCTAAGACTGCTATATGTATGTAGTTCAAAAACAACAAGCAAATATCTTTCGGAATATTGTTCTCTTAAAGCTTTAACCGTTGCGAGTACTTTTGAAGGCGCATGAGCAAAATCGCGGAATACTAAATTATTCTTTTCCTTATTCTCAAACATAAGTTCAAGACGTCGCGAAGCTCCTTTGAATGAAGCGATTGCATCATAGAAAATATCATCACTGATTCCAATCTGTTTACATACATTATATGCAGCATTGATATTCTTCATATTATGCTCACCAAAAATCTGCACCTTAATTTTCTTGTCACCAAAAATCAGATATGTATTTTCATCATCACTTTGATATTGATGCATATCGTAACCGTATGTAGGTACTTTTGCGTCATCTGCAATTTTATTTGCTTCAATATCATTTTTGTCAAAGATAAGACAACCGCCTTTTTCTATTGTATCGACATAAATCCTAAACTGTTCGAGATAAGAATCAAATGTTGGAAAAACATTGACGTGGTCCCATCCTATTCCGCTAATGACAGCAATATGTGGATGATACTTATGAAACTTAGGGACTCTGTCGATTGGAGATGTCAGATATTCATCGCCTTCTATCACCATATATTTTGCAGATTCGCTAAGACGCACCATCACGTCGAAACCTTCAAGCTGTGCGCCGACCATAAAGTCAGTCTCAATACCAGCATGTTTCATAACATGAAGTATCATTGAAGTTATTGTCGTCTTACCATGACTTCCGCCTATTACGATACGAGTCTTGTCTTTACTTTGCTCGTAAAGATATTCAGGATAAGAATACACTTTAAGTCCAAGTTCCTGAGCACGGATAAGTTCTGGATTATCTATACGAGCGTGCATACCGAGAATCACCGATTCATACGACTCATCTAGTTTTTCTGGATGCCAGCCTAGCTCTTCAGGCAAGATACCCTCGTTTTTCAAGCGAGTTTTTGAAGGTTCAAAAATCTCGTCATCAGAGCCTGTCACTTCGTAACCTTTTCTATGTAAAGCGATAGCGAGATTATGCATCGCACTTCCGCCTATAGCAATAAAATGGACTTTCTTCATATATGTGTTGTTTATCGTTAATGCAAAGATAAAAAAAAGACGCCATTATTAAATGACGTCCTTTGTTTTAATTTGATTTTTTTAATTATTTGTTAACAATAACTTTTTGTGATGATTTAACACCAGCTTTTGTTTCTAAGTTAATGTAATACAAACCATTTGTCCATGATTCAACATTGATAATCATGTTGTCTGAATCTGCGACTTGTGTATATACAACTTGACCGATGCTATTGTAAACAACAACTTTATTCAAGTTTTCTGCATAAACATTAACAACTGATTTAGCAGGATTTGGATATACATTGACAACTTCTTCTTCAACTACATCTTCAACGTCAACTGAACCGAATATAACTTCTATAGGATATTTATATCTAAAGAGTTTTTCACCTGGTTCTGCATTACAAATTTCACCTTTCTTGCTATTAAGGATGCCCCAGAATGAGTTAATATCACCTATACCATTTCCTTTGCTATTTTTCATAAGTATACGATAACAACCATGGTTTGGCAATGTATAAGTTTCTTTTAAGCTTGTAGATGATAATGTTATAGTTTTAACTGTAACACCTGTACTCTTATTAATAATATCTATTGATACATTTTCTGGTTCTGATGTTTTTACCATGAAATTCAAGATACCATCATTCAAAATAGTTTGTGGAGTTTCAACTTCGTAATAGAATTTGTTATCGTAAGTATATTTATCTTCTTTATCACCATTCAACTCAACAACATCAACCTTTATAGCACCAGCACCACCAACATTAATTTCTGGTAATTCAAAGTATGTTTTTGCTCCATTTGCCAAAGTACCTTCCCATTTGTAAGAACCTAATTCATCTCCAAAATCATTTGTAACATTAAATACTGCAGATGTTAAAGGCTGTGTACCATAATTTTTGATTTCAAAGTTTGGTTTAATTTTTCCTGAGCATAATTCTGTTGGAACATTTTCTATATTTGAAATACCCAAGTCATATTCTGCGACTTCATCAGCTATAGAAATTTTCACAGCTTGATAAACTTCTCTTGTTGTACCATTATTTTGTATCCATGCAACAAGTGTACAATTTTCTTTCTTGTATTTATGTACGTCAAACAATGCTGTAACCTCTTGTGTTTCACCTTCAACCTTTGTTCCTGCAGTTGATGTAACGACATCACGGACAACAGCATTAAGTTCAGTCCAACCTCCCCAAACTTGTGGGATATGTGATTCTGTCAAAGCTATAAATAATCTTACATCTTCACCTGTACATTCACCAACTTGGTTTATAACGACTTTAGCTCTACATTTGTTCCAGCTATCATACTCATAAGTAAGGTCGAGTTTAAAAGGACTTGTCACATTTATTCTCTTATCGTATTCTGCTTTAAGGTTTTCATATGCACTCATATAATGTGATGCATAACCATTAACTGCAGGTACGCCAACGCCATCGACTATAGCTGTAGGATAACTTTTAATCTGATACCATGCATTTCTTGAATTTGTTTCTTTTGTAGCATAATCCACATTAGAAGGTGTATAGTTACTTGAATGGAATGCTACTGGTGCTATTGATAAACCTTGATTTAACATTTCTGCAACACCACCTGCCGCTGCTGGGCAAAATGGGCAATTAATACCAGTGAAAACCTCCACTAAAACACATTCTCTAGCTACATTTTGTGCTGATATTGAGCCAGCCATCATTATTGCAGCAATAACTGTAAGTAATAATTTTTTCATTTTTCTAAATTTAAATTCATTCTAATTGATGTTGCAAATTTACATTTTTTCTTTAAAAAATAAGTCTGTCATATCATATATTTTCTCATTTTTGTAAAAAAAATTATGCTTGATAAATTATTGATAAAACGATTTCTAATTTATTTAAGATTAGAGCAGTCTTTGTCGGATAACAGCATTGAAGCTTATTCACATGACATTGAATTATTGATGCAATATTTAGAAAGCATAAATCATTCTAAATCATTGACAGACATAAGTCAAGAGAATATTGAAAATTTTCTTGCGCATTTATATGACTTAGGGCTATCTGCCAATTCTCAAGCAAGAATATTGTCTGGCATCAAGAAGTTTTATACATATCTTATTCAGGAAAAATTAGTCACTGAAAATCCTACTCAGTTAATTTCATCACCTTCTATTGGTCGTCATATTCCAGACATACTTAGCTACGAAGAAATCACTTCAATGATTGAAAATATTGATTTAAGTTTGCCGTTTGGGCATAGGAACAAAGCCATCATAGAAATAATGTATGCTTGTGGATTGCGAGTTTCAGAAGTGACATCACTTAAAATCAGCAACATTTATATTAAAGATGAGTTCATCAGAATTTTTGGAAAAGGCGATAAAGAACGTCTGATTCCGATAAGTCCATCTACGATTAAGACTTTATATTTATATATTGACGGCGAAAGGAAATTTCAAAACATAAATCCTAAACATACCGACACATTATTCATTAACAGAAGAGGTTCTGGTTTAAGTCGCCAGATGATTTTCTTAATAATTAAAGACTTAGCGGAGAAAGCTGGCATAAAAAAGAATATCGGACCGCACACGGTCCGACATTCATTTGCCACACATTTATTAGAAGGAGGCGCCGACTTAAGAGCTGTCCAGCAAATGTTAGGACATTCAAGCATCAGCACGACAGAGATTTACACACATATCTCAGACCAATATCTGAGAGAAGTGATTACTCTTTTCCATCCTAGATATAATGATTAGGAGATAACTCCCCAAACTACGTCTATCAACTCACCTTCGTTGAAGTAGAAGTCAAGCATCAGCTCATCGTAAATCAAGCAAGTATCACCTTCTTGTTCTTCTTCGTCAAATTCTTTGTAACCGTTTCTTTTCATCAAGTCAATGATTTGATTACGATTCATTTCGTAGATTTTCTCTCCGAATAAAGTTGCGTCTTCATTAACTGTAGAAATACTAGAAACAAGCATTTTTTCAGCACCTTCAAAGCAGACAGACACTGCAAAATCATCATAGTCATAAAGTATTGATGATAATTCATTTCCTTCAGCTATTGGGTCTAACTCTTCGAGATTAGAAGGTTCTCCAAATACGCTAACTACTTCTTCTATCGACATTCCAAATTTAATGTCTCCATAGCCTTTCAATGGTTCGATTATTAAATTTTCCATATCCGATTTATTATGTTATTCAAAACGAATTGATTTTGACGGTTTTATATTATTTATAATCATTGTTGGGATTGACATCATCAAAACCCACAACACAAATGTTCCAAGGTTTAACAACAATATATATAACCAATTTATTTCTATTGGCACTGATGAAAGGTAATAAGATTCTGGCGACAATTTTATTATCTCCGTATATTTTTGAATCAAGCACAAGCCCATAGCAAAGGCATTGCCAAAGAACATACCTATCAACAATACACGTTGCGAGCGTTGCAAGAACACCCTTCTGATAAATGCATTATCTGCACCCATCGACTTTAATATACCTATCGTTGAAGTTCTTTCCAGAACAATGATTAGCAACATACTTATAATAGTGATACCTGCTACAAGCAACATCAGAACTATGATAATCACGACATTCATATCTTGAAGTTCAAGCCAGTCATAAATTTGAGGATATAAATCAGAGGCTTTGTAAGAAATGAGATTCGTTGGAATTTTATAGTAAATGATATTATTTGCTTCCACAACATCTACATTTTCAACAATATCTAATTCCAAATGACCAACCATATTTTCATCCCAGCCATTTAATTTCCTAACCTGATTCAAGTCACAATAAATGAATCGCTCGTCACATTCCGTCAATCCTGTTTCATAAATTCCTTTTATGACGAACTTACGTCCACGAGTTTTCATATTCTCACCGACGAACCAAATCCTTACCTCGTCACCCACGTTAAGCATCATTTTATCGGAAATGATTTTAGATATTACGACATCATTAGAACGTTCATTTTCAACATATTCAGGGACATTACCTGCAACAAGATTTGATTTTATATATTTCCAGTTATAAGTTTTATCAACACCTTTCAAAATCACGCCATGAATTTCCTCATCAGTTTTAACGAGACCTGCCTTATTAGCTGTAGGAGAAATTGTTTTTATAAAAGGTAAATCGAGCTTAGATTTCAAAATGCTATCATATATAAAAGGAGTCTCCTCTATCGATTCATTTTGATTTAAAACCTGAATTTGTATTGGAGAAACAAAACCAACAACCTTTTCCTTTATCTGATTTTTGAAACCAACTATGACAGCTATGGAAATCAACATAATAGATATACCAAGAGCTATACTA
This sequence comes from Bacteroidales bacterium, assembly GCA_045657145.1. GTDB lineage: Bacteria > Bacteroidota > Bacteroidia > Bacteroidales > F082 > Limimorpha. The sequence goes on from JAZOSK010000039.1 coordinate 36,386, forward strand.
ACTACAGCTATCTTCATAACTACAGAAGATAAATTTTCTTTTGAAAAAGAGAATATTCTTGATGATATAAATCTTGTTGCTTTCATTTTTTTCTTATCATTGCAAAAATAATCATTTATTTACGTGTATGCAAAAGTTTTTTTCGTTTTTAATAATTTTTATATTCCTTTGTTTTGAGGGAAAATCACAGTTTAATTCCAATAAAAACATTATAGATGCAGAAGATGCAATTGTAGGTGCATCAAGACTTGAGCTATATTTACCACTTTTAGAAGGCAAAAACATAGGTATCATTGCGAATCAAACAAGTATTTTCAACGGTGTTCATCTTATTGACACACTTATAAGCAAGAACATCAGTATTAAAAAAATATTTACTCCAGAACATGGATTCCGAGGCTCCGCAGATGAAGGCGCTCTCATCAACAACAGCATCGATGAAAAAACACAATTGCCAATAATTTCATTATACGGTAAAAACAAGAAACCTAATTCCGAACAACTGAATGACATAGATGTTTTGCTTTTCGATTTGCAAGATGTAGGAACTAGATTTTATACATATATATCAACTATGACCTATGTAATGGAAGCCGCTGCTGAAAACAAGATTCAAGTCATCGTCCTCGACAGACCAAATCCAAACGGATTCTATATTGACGGTCCAATCTTAGAAAAAGAAAACTCATCGTTTGTAGGATTGCACCAAGTACCTGTAGTTTATGGACTTACAATTGGTGAATACGCACAAATGGTCAACGGGGAATATTGGCTAGAAGACAGCCTTCAATGCGATCTAAGCATCATTCCATTAGGCAATTACGACAGAAATAAGATCTATAAATTTTCAGTAAAGCCTTCCCCAAACCTTCCTAATTGGGAATCAGTTTACCTATACCCTTCACTTTGCTTCTTTGAAGGAACAACTGTCAGTGTTGGTCGTGGCACAGAATCGCCATTTCAAGTTTACGGACACCCGATGATTGAATCTGATTATTCATTCACGCCAAAACAAGCAGAAGGGAGAAATAAACCACTACATTGTGACACAGAATGTTTTGGAGAAAATCTTATGCAATATGCCATTGATTACAATGAAAACGAAAACCGACTTAATCTAGCTTGGCTTATCAAAGCATACGAACAACTTAAAAACCAAGGAAGTTTCTTCAACAATTTCTTCGTAAAATTATCAGGCACAAAAGAATTGCAGCAACAAATTGAAAATGGCTTAAGTGAAGAAGAAATAAGGGAAAGCTGGAAAGCAGGAATTGAAGAATATAAGAAAATAAGATCTAAATACCTGTTGTATGAAGATTTTTAACCATTGGCTTTTGGCCTTTGGCATTTAGATAAAAAACTTAAACAAAAAAGTTACTGAGACACTGACAATCTCAGCATCTCAGTATCTCAGCATCTCAGTAACTTAGCAACTTAACCAATCCTTCCCGGATAAACTTTAAGCGCTTCTTTTAAAATTGACATTGCTTCTTGAAGAGCCTCTTTTTTCAAGCAATAGCTAATTCTAACTTCGTGAATTCCACGACCTTCTGTAGAATAGAAGCCGCTTGCTGGAGCCATCATTACAGTTTTGCCATTATAGTTAAAATCTGTTAACATCCATTTACAGAATCTCTCGCTATCATCAATTGGCAATTTAGCGACTATATAGAACGCACCTTTAGGAGTTGGACAAGACGCACCTTCAATATCATTTATTCCCTTGATACACACATCGCGACGGCTTTGATATTCTTTAACAATGTCATCATAATACGACTGAGGGCTATCTAGAGCTGCCTCGCCTGCCACTTGTCCAAATGTTGGCGGAGACAAACGAGCCTGAGCATATTTCATTGCAGCAGCAATCACATCCTTATTTTTCGTTATCATACGACCGATACGTATACCACAAGCACTGAATCTCTTTGAGGCAGAGTCTATTAAGATAACGTGATTTTCTGCATCTTTAAGCTTCAATGCTGAATGATGCTCGGCATCTTCATAACAAAATTCACGATAAACCTCATCTGAAATCAAGAATATATCATGTTTCAAAATAATCTGACGCAATGTTTCCATTTCTTCTTTTGAATAAAGGTAACCAGTAGGATTATTAGGATTACATATTAATATCGCTTTAGTCCTAGGTGTAATCGCCTTTTCAAACTCCGAGATATCTGGCAAGGCAAAACCTGTTTCAATTGAAGAATATATCGGTTTCACTCTCACCCCTACATTTTTTGCAAATCCGTTATAATTTGCATAAAACGGTTCTGGTATAATCACTTCATCATCAGGATCCATAATTGTAAGAAACGACATCAACAAAGCTTCGGAGCCACCCGTTGTTATAATCATTTCTTCTGGCTCAATATGGACATCATATTTCTTGTAGTAGTCACATAGTTTTTTTCTGTAAGAATAAGTTCCTTCCGACGGACTATATTTAACCACTTTTTCTGTATAATTACGCACCGCTTCTAACGCTCGCTGAGGTGTTTCCAAATCTGGCTGACCAATATTGAGATGAAACACTTCGATTCCTTTTGCTTTTGCGGCATCTGAAAACGGCACTAGTTTTCTAATTGGCGATGCTGGCATTGTCTGAGCTTTCTTAGATATACTTGGCATAATATTATTTTTTAAGGATAAAAAAAAGAGTTATCAAATTTGATAACTCTAAATATAATTTAAATACCTGAATTATTAACAGGCGATGCATTCATAAAAGTATTCTTTGTTGGAAGAGCCTCTGTAGGAGCTTCTAGCACTTTACCTTTTATGTAAATTTTAACTGTATTATTTACTTTAGCATTTGAAAATATTGTAACGTATTTGCTAAAGCTACCTGGACGATCTGTATATTTGTATGTAACCTTAATTACATCTGTTTCGCCTGGAAGAATTGGTCTCTTTGGCCATTCTGGAACAGTACAACCACAAGAAGATTTTGGCTGAGATAATATCAAAGGCTCGTTTCCTGTATTTTTGAACACGAATTCGTACACTGCATTACCTTTATAAGGTATATCACCAAACTGATGTGTTGTTTTTTCGAATTCAATCTCTGGACCATTTTCCACAACTTCCTGAGCATTAGCTAATAAAGTCATTGAGAATACTACCACAAGGGTCATGAATATTTTTTTCATATCACTAAAAATTAAGTTTAATTTACATTATTAATTATGCTTCAAAGATACATATTTTTCTCAGAAAAACGTACTAAAAATATTTTTTTATTTTTTTAAAAAAAATGTTTTTTGATTAAAAAATATTTGTATCTTTGCACTCGCAAATGGCGAGGTAGCTCAGTTGGTTAGAGCGTCGGATTCATAACCCGGAGGTCATGAGTTCAATTCTCATCCTCGCTACGTCAGAAAACACCGATTTAAGTCGGTGTTTTTTTTATTGTATAAACTACATTATTTTATTACCTTTGCACGTTAAAACGAGCATAGTTTAAAATGTCAGCATTCAAATTGATTTTGAAGCATTTAGTAAAAAAAATAATCCTTATTATAGTGTTTGTATTCTTGTTGACACATACTATAATGGGACAAGATTCTACTATCTATGCCCGTCCGTATACAATCAAGACAGATACAATTACCAAAATTGACACTACATATATAATAGACACAATAATTAAATCATACCAATACATTAGAGTCGACACTATATATGAATGCAACGACTCTGCCACACAAAAAACAACAAAAAATAACTATCATAAATTCGAAGGCACTTTCAGAGTGACACTCAATCAATTAGCCATAACACATTGGGCTGCCGGTGGCGAGAGTAATGGCAGTGGCAGAATTTCATCAAATCTTACTTACACCTACAACAGAGAATTATTCAAGTATGTAGTAAACGGTATATTTGCGTATGGTATGTCTAATTATACAAAAGACAAACGTTCTGAAAAAAGCGAAGACCGCTGTGAGTTGTCTATGACAATGTCGAGTAACAACAGCAACAATTTCACATTCACCTCCATTGCCTCGCTGAAAACACAATTTACATACGGATACACTTACCCCAACGATTCTATTCCAATATCGGCATTCTTTGCACCAGCATATCTTAATGTATCAGCAGGTTACAATTACAACCATAAAGATATTTTTTCCATCTACATAAGTCCTATCGCTGGAAAAATGACATTTGTAACAGATCAAAAACTCGCAGACGTTGGTTCTTACGGCGTTGAAGCTGGATATTGGAGCGTATACAACGGCGATAGTACTTGGGTTAAAGGTAAAAACCTGCTCACAGAATTAGGAATCAATGTTTTAATCAAATACAAACAAAATTTCAAAAATGACATGTCTGTATTTTCAACATTAAACCTCTACAACAACTACATGGATCCAAACAAATCCAATCGCTGGAATATTGATGTAGACTGGGAAACAGGAATTAAATTTACCATAAATAAACAAATCTCAGCAACCCTCCACATACACCTAATATACGACGACAATATTAAATTTACTGTTACAGAAATCATTGATGGAAAAGAGATAACAAAACAAAAACCAATTTTACAATTTAAAGAGTCGCTTGGTATTTCTTTTTTATATAAATTTGCGACAAAATAGCGCAAATTATGAATATACTTGTTACAGGATGCAACGGACAATTAGGTAAAGAATTTCAAAAAATATCTAACATAAACACCGAACATAATTGGATTTTTACCGATATCAATGAATTGAATATATGTGACAAACATTCTGTTAACGCTTTTTTCCAAAATAACAAAGTAGAAATATGCATCAACTGTGCTGCATATACAGCCGTTGATAAAGCTGAAGATGAGGTAGATAAAGCTAGGGAAATCAATGCGACAGCTGTGTTAAACCTTGCCAACGCCAGTAAAGACTCAAACTCTTTACTTATTCACGTTTCTACAGATTACGTTTTTGACGGAACATCGGAACGCCCTTATTTAGAAGACGACACACCTTCACCAAATAGCATTTATGGAAAAACTAAAGCTGAAGGTGAACAAAACATAATTTCATCTGCTTGTTCTTATATAATAATCAGAACATCATGGTTGTATTCCGCATATGGAAACAACTTTGTAAAAACGATGTTACGCTTGGGTTCTGAAAGAGAGTTTGTGAATGTCGTAGACGATCAAAATGGGAATCCCACATGGGCTTACGATTTAGCATGTGCAATCGTATTATTAATACAAAGATTTGAAAACAAAGAAGTTAAAGAAATATTCAATTATTCAAACGAAGGAACAATTCCTTGGAGCAATTTCGCAGAAGCGATATTCTACATAGGTAATAAAGATTGTGAAGTTATACCTATCTCAACAAAGGAATACGGAAGCAAAGCAAACCGCCCAGCTTTCAGCGCATTAGACAAAACAAAAATAAAGGCATTCACTGGAATTAAAATTCCATTTTGGAGAGAAAGTTTAATCAAATGCATAGAAGAAATAAAAAATAACAACTAATAAAACTTTAATTATGAAAAACGTATCACCAGAAATCATTGAAAAAGCAAGAGTATGGTTATCAGAAAAATACGACCATAATACCAGAATACAAGTTCAAGAATTGATTGACAATAATCCAAACGAATTGCTTGAGAGTTTTTACAAAAATCTAGAATTCGGCACAGGTGGTCTAAGAGGCATTATGGGTGTTGGAAGCAATAGAATGAACACTTACACTGTTGCTATGGCGACACAAGGTTTTGCAAATTACATAAAAAAGATGTTCCCAAACATCGAACGACCACAAATCGCAATTGCATACGATTGTAGAAACAATAGCAAAGAATTTGCCCAAACAGCTGCAGAAGTAATGTCTGCAAATAACATTAAAGTTTACATATTCAACTCATTACGTCCAACACCAGAACTATCTTTTGCAATTAGAGAATTAAAATGTCAAGCTGGCATCGTAATAACAGCATCACATAATCCAAAAGAATATAATGGTTACAAGGCTTATTGGGAAGATGGAGGTCAATTAGTTAGTCCTCACGACAAGAATGTCATCAACGAAGTTGAAAAAATAACAGATATATCATTGGTAAACTTCAACAAAAACAAAGCTCTAATAGAATATCTTGATGAAAAATTTGACGACATTTATATCAACAAAATATTAGACTTAACGCTTTCACCAGAAGCCATTAAAAACCAAAAGGATTTAGTATTTGTTTACACGCCGATACATGGCACAGGCGGCCAGATAATTCCACGACTATTCAAAAAAGCTGGAATTAACAACATCTATACAGTTGAAGAACAAATGATTGTAGACGGCAACTTCCCTACTGTCGTATCTCCAAACCCTGAAGAAAAAGCGGCATTAACTCTAGCTATCGAAAAAGCAAAAGAAGTAAAAGCAGATGTCGTTCTCGCAACAGACCCTGATGCCGACAGAGTTGGCATTGCTGTTAAAGATGAAAACGGAGAATATATTTTACTTAATGGAAATCAAACAGCTACTCTCCTAACCTATTATCTTTTAACACGTTGGAACGAATTAGGCAAATTGACTGGAAAAGAATATATTGTTAAGACCATCGTTACAACAGAGTTATTATTCGACATTGCAAGAAAGTATAATGTTGAAAAATACGATGTTCTCACCGGTTTCAAATATATAGCTGACACCATCTTAAACAATCCAGACACAACATTCATTGGCGGTGGCGAAGAAAGTTACGGTTTCTTAATAGGAGACTTTGTCCGCGACAAGGATGCTAATAGCGCCTGTTATATGATTGCAGAAATTGCAGCTTGGGCAGCAGAACAAAACAAAACTCTGTATCAAATACTTAAAGAAATATATAAAGAATTTGGTTTCTACAAAGAAGGCCTATTATCATTAACAAAGAAAGGCATCAGTGGTAGCGAAGAAATCCAAAATATGATGTACAGATTTAGAACTACACCTCCAAAACAAATCTTAGGATCTGACATAATTGAAATAAAAGATTACAAATCAAGCATTTCAAAAGATGTACGTTCCAGTAAAGAATCAATAATAAATCTTCCAAAATCAGATGTTTTGCAATTTCTCACAGAAGACGGAACAAAGATAAGCATCAGACCTTCTGGTACAGAACCTAAAATAAAATTCTACTTCGGAATCAAAGCAAACCTTAATGATATTGCCGATTTCGAAGTAGTCAATAATGATTTAAATGAAAGAATCAACAAATTGATAAAACTCTTCTCAGAATAACTATTCTGAGATTCGATTTATAGCATCTATCGCCAATTGATAATCAGGGTTATTCCTTAAAATTTGGAGGTAGATGCTTTTTGCATTAATGTAATCACCCATTTGCTCATATGTCCTACCCTTGTTAAACAAAGCATTAACCGATGAAGGATCAATTTGCAAAACTTTATTAAAACACTCTAAAGCCAATTCATTTTCTCCAAGATACACCAAATACACATATCCTTTATTGTAATTAAAGTCGGTATTATTAGGCATTATTTCAAGCAAAGAATCATAACACTGTAATGCTTCTTCTGGGAACCCATTATCCTGCAAATACATAGCATAATCATATTTCAGATAATAATTATCAGGTGCCACCTCCATTGCTTCTTTAAAAAACGATTTAGCCAGTGTATCATTTTTAGCCATGTAGATATGAGCAATTTGTATTAAAGGATCTATAAAATCAGATTGTTGCATACGAGAGGTCATAAAACTTTTCAATGCTGCGGCTGTATCATTTTCCGACATTTCCAACATCCCTCGCATATAATAAGCCTTTGGATTATACTTATCCATTTCTAAGGCTTTATCAACATATGCACCTGCCATTCTAAAATTACCTTGCAAAAAACTAAGTTCAGATAATTTAATTATAGGTCTAGTATCCAATGGAGCATATTCACAGGCTTTATTTAATGTCAACAAAATATTATCCTCATCGCCTAAAGCATAGTAAATATCAGCTAAAACTAACAGAGCCTCTATATTATTCTTCTCTAAGGATAACGCAGAGTTTATATCTCTAATCGCTAAACTTATTTTTTCGTTAGTAAGATTCAGTCTAGCCCTTTGTACATATAAGTCAGCATTTAACGAATCTGTCTTTATACTCTCCGATATAGTTTCTACATCTGACTTAACAGCAGACAACACAACGTCATCTACATTATCTTTCTTTTTAGAAACATTCTCAGAGCAGCTTGAAATTACCAAGATGCTCATGAGAATCATACAAATCTTTTTCATTACAAATTACTTAATCTTGATCACTATTGTTTAATGCGTCCATAATCTTTGCATACAACTCTTCGCACAACTCTGGATTTTCGTCAAGAAGTCTCTTCAATGCGTCTCTACCCTGTCCCAATTTTGTTTCATTATAGCTAAACCATGAACCACTCTTCTTGATAACGCCCATTTCAACGCCCAAATCGATAATTTCACCTGTAAGAGAAATACCTTCACCATAAAGAATGTCAAATTCAGCCTTTTTGAATGGAGGTGCGACTTTGTTTTTAACAACCTTTACCTTAACTCTGTTGCCATTGATATTTTCACCATCTTTTATTTGGCTAACTTTTCTAATATCAAGTCTAACTGAACTATAGAATTTCAAGGCATTACCGCCAGTTGTAGTTTCTGGATTACCGAACATAACGCCCAATTTCTCACGCAACTGGTTGATAAAGATACATACACAACCTGTTTTGCTTATTGTTGCTGTAAGTTTACGCATTGCTTGTGACATCAAACGAGCCTGCAAGCCCATTTTGCTATCACCCATTTCACCTTCTATTTCACTTTTTGGAGTCAAAGCAGCGACAGAGTCAACGACGATAACATCGATAGCTCCTGAACGAATAAGATTTTCCGCAATTTCCAAAGCCTGTTCACCGCAATCAGGTTGTGAGATGAGCAAGTTTTCAACATCGACGCCTAATTTCTTAGCATAAAAACGGTCAAAAGCATGTTCAGCATCAATAAACGCAGCTATACCCCCCTGTTTTTGAGACTCTGCAATTACATGCAATGCCAATGTTGTTTTTCCGGAACTTTCAGGTCCGAATATTTCAATGATTCTTCCTTTTGGTAAACCACCAATTCCCAATGCATAATCCAAACCCAAAGAACCTGTGGAAATACTTTCAACCTTATCAGCAGCAGTCTCGCCCAAGCGCATAATACTACCTTTTCCGCAAGCCTTTTCAATATTACCAATTGTAGCTTCTAACGCTTTTAATTTCTCTTTTCTAATTTTTTCAATTTCCTCAGCTGTAACATTCTTTTCCATAATAAAATTTTTATTTCTAATATTTTACATATTATTTATTCAATAATAACTTTAAGTAAATAACGCGCTTATTTATCCTTTAAAATTACGTTACAAAGATAAGCGATTTATATTTTTTTGTCAAGGATTTTAACTATTTTTAACCTTTGTTAAGAAATATTCACATACGTCACTAATACCACATTTATCACATTCTGGCTTTCTCGCTTTACACACATATCTTCCATGCAATATCAACCAATGATGCGCTTTGGGTATAATATTTTCAGGTATATATTTCACCAATTGTTTTTCTGTTTCTAAAGGATTTTTTGCATTTTTTGTTAATCCTATCCTAGCCGACACTCTAAAAACGTGCGTATCTACCGCCATAGCAGGCTTATTAAACGCCACAGATGCGACCACATTAGCGGTTTTTCTACCAACACCAGGCAAAGTCTGCAGTTTATCAACATCGTCGGGAACAACCCCATTAAAATCAGACATAAGCACCTTCGCCATACCCAATAAATTCTTAGATTTATTATTCGGATACGAAATAGACTTTATCAATTCATATATATCTTCAACGGTCGCCTTTGACAAAGTCTCTGCATCTGGATATCGCTCAAACAAAGCAGGAGTCGTCATATTAACACGCTTATCTGTACACTGCGCCGAAAGTATCACTGCCACAATAAGTTGATACGGATTTTCAAAATTCAATTCCGACTCTGCGACTGGCATATTTTTTTCAAAATATTCAATTAAATACCTATATTTGTTTTTAAGAGTCATTTTCATTTTATTTTGAACAAAATTAAGATTTTTTTATTATTATTGCAAAACAAAACTTACAAATTATGGAAAATAACATGATTGAAATATTCATTGGATCCGACATCGACGCCAATTACATATCCTCTCTCCTCGTTGAAAACGATATTGATTGCGAAATAGAAAACGCTTTAACACAAAGTCTTTCCGCAGGATGGGTCAACGGGTCACAATATAATAGCACTTCAATTTACGTTAACATCGATGACGCCAAGAAAGCGAGACAATTTATCAACGAATATTTAGATAACACTAACGAATAATTTATTTACTAATAGATTTCATAGATTTTTTAGTTTTCTTCAGTGATTTTTAAGCTAAAAAAACACAATTCTTTTTTATTCGTTTTCATTTTTTCGGATTTTTGCACAAATTTTTAGAAATGGGAAACTACATACTATCAGAAGTTAAAACTAACAAAGACATCAAGCAGTGGCTTGATTTTCCTGCTAAATTATACAAAAACGACACTCATTACGTAAGGCCATTAGATAACGAAATAGAAAATGTTTTTGATAGATCCAAGAACAAACTATTCAGACACGGAGATGCTATAAGATTCATTCTCAAAGACAAAAACGGGAAAGTCGTTGGCAGAATCGCTGCTTTTTACGACGAAAAAACATCTAATACATACAAGAAAGAGGAAAACGGACAACCTACAGGAGGCTGCGGTTTCTTTGACTGCATCGATGACCAAGAAGCAGCAAACATGCTATTCGACGCCGCCAAACAATGGAATATAGAACATGGACAAGAAGCCATGGACGGACCTATTAACTTCGGCGACAGAGACTATTTCTGGGGATGCTTAAACGATGGTTTCTCAGACCCAGTTTACAATATGCCTTACAACTACCCTTACTACAGCAAACTATTTGAAAATTACGGATTTCAGACATTTTTCAGACAATACACCTACCGCAGAGTTTTCTCCGCTGAAGGCCTTGATCCGATTTTACACGAAAAGGCAAAACGCTTCTACGGAAACCCTAGCTATAGTTTTGAAATACTCAACAGACGTAATATCGACAAATACGCCGATGATTTTTTGATAATTTACAACAAAGCATGGGGAGCTATTCCTGGAGCAACAAAACTAACCCGTCAACATGCTATTGGTCTGTTAAACAGTCTAAAACCAATCATAGACCCAAGATTGATGCACTTTGCTTACCACATTGACGAAAATGGCAAAAAAGAACCGATAGGATTCTTCCTTCTTATGATAGACCTCAACCAAATTTACAAAGGTCTTAATGGCAAAATGCACTTACTCAACAAATTAAGAGTTTTATGGAGAGTAAAAATCGCTAGAATCTGTGATAGGGCAATATCTTTGGTCTTCGGCATTGTCCCAGAACATCGCGGAAAAGGATTAGAAGCAGGTCTCGTTTGCTCTCTCGAATCTCAACACAAAATAAAAAGATTCAAATACAAAGACCTACAACTCAACTGGATTGGCGACTTCAACCCTCCAATGATGAAAATCGCAGAAAGTGCTGGAGCAACGATATACAAAACTCATATAACATACAGATATTTGTTTGATAGAAACAAACCTTTCACAAGAGCTAAATTACAGAAAAATAGATAATAAACTATTTATATTTAAAGTTATACACAAATACTAAAAATGAAGGATTCACCCTTCATTTTTTATTCCCAAAAGTGGAAAAGATTTTTTAAATTTGCAAAAAAATCAAAGATGATTAAGGCAAGTAACATATACAAATCTTTCGGAAACATAGAAGTCCTTAAAGGCGTTGACTTAAACATAAACAAAGGTGAAGTCACATGTATCGTTGGAGCATCTGGGGCAGGAAAATCTACACTATTGCAAATAATCGGCACCTTAGATAAAGCTGACAAAGGCGACATCTTCATTGATAATCAAAACATCAACAGTATAAACTCTAAACAACTAGCCTCTTTTAGAAACAAAAAAATTGGTTTCATATTTCAATTCCATCACCTATTACCAGAGTTTACGGCTTTAGAAAACATCTGCATCCCTGCCTACATAGCTGGAACATCTCAAAAAGAAGCCGAAGCTAAAGCTATGGAACTGCTTAATTACCTTAATCTTACAGATAGAAAAGACCATAAACCATCTATGCTATCAGGCGGTGAACAACAAAGAATAGCAGTTGCAAGAGCATTAATCAACAACCCATCAATAGTTTTAGCAGACGAGCCATCTGGAAATCTTGATTCTCAATCAGCTAAAGAACTTCACGAATTGTTTTTCAACCTAAGAGACAAAATCGGACAGACTTTTGTAATTGTCACTCATAATCCACAGTTGGCAGAAATGGCTGACAGAACATTAACAATGAAAGATGGCTTGATAATATTTGATAAAAAGAATTAACATAACTCAAAATAAGTTATATTTGCAAAAAATCAAAGTATATAAAAATGGATAAATCAGATTGTCGTTACAACTTGTACATCAACATTTTAAAAGAAGAACTTGTTCCTGCGATGGGATGTACGGAGCCTATTTGTCTTGCCTATGCAGCTGCAAAAGCGAGAGAAGTATTAGGTACTTTACCAAACAAAGTTGACATTTTAGCCAGCGGTAATATCATTAAAAACGTCAAAAGTGTCATCGTTCCTAACACCAATGGAATGAAAGGCTTAAAAGCTTCTGTAGCAATAGGTATCATTGGAGGAAATCCAGAAAAAGAATTAGAAGTTATCGCAAACGTAACAGCCGAGCAAAAGCAAGAGACTCAAAAATTCTTGGACACTATTCCAATGAATATCACACACATAGATTCAGAAGAGCAACTTGATGTAACAGTAAGACTTTATAACGACGAGCATTCTGCATCTGTAAGAATATCTGGTTTCCACACAAATATAGTTCATATTCAAAAAGATAATACAACATTATTCAAAAGCAACACAATCAGCAAACCATCTAAAGAATTAACAGACCGCTCAATTTTGAGCATGGAAGGCATTTACGATTTTGCGAATAGTGTAGAAATCAACGAAGTAAAAGATATTTTAGAACGTCAATTAAAATACAACAAAGCCATTTCTGATGAAGGTTTAAAAAACGATTGGGGAGCTAATATCGGAAGTTTGCTTTTAAGCAACTATGGCAACGACGTAAAAATCAAAGCAAAAGCATGGGCTGCTGCAGGTTCTGACGCAAGAATGAATGGTTGCGAAATGCCTGTAATTATCAATTCCGGCAGTGGAAACCAAGGTATTACAGTATCAATGCCTGTTTTGGCATATGCAAAAGAATTTAATATTGAAGAGGAACGCATCTATCGTGCCTTATGCGTTTCAAACCTTACAGCCATTCACCAAAAGACTTTAATTGGCAGATTATCTGCATATTGCGGAGCAATAAGCGCAGGTTGTGCTGCAGCATGTGGTGTTGCTTATTTATTAGGTGAAGATTTAGAAACCATCTCTAAAACATTAACAAACTCATTAGCAGTAACATCAGGTATAATTTGCGATGGTGCAAAAGCATCATGCGCAGCAAAAATAGCAACAGCTGTTGAAACTGGCCTTATGGGTTATTACATGTGTAAGAACAAGAAAAACTTCTGCGATGGTGATGGTATCATCGGATTTGGAGTTGAAAAGACAATCAAAAACATTGGAACACTCGCAAGCAAAGGCATGAGAGAAACAGACCAAGTTATAATTGGCATAATGACAGAATAATCAACACAATATCAATTATTTATAAAGGGTGGGCTAAATTATTAATTTAACCTACCCTTTTTACTTCAGATACACCTTTTAATGATTTTAATCTGCCCAGCAACTGGTCCAAAAGATCAGTGCTATCAACTTGCAAAACAAGTTTTCCAACAAATCTGTCATCTTTTGTCTCAAAATTCGCATTAACGATATTGACATTCATCTCTTTTATTGTATTCGATATAGAACCAAGCAAACCTAATTCATTATCACCAATCACATGTAATGTAACATCCGATACAATTGAAGAACTCTTACCCCACTTAACATCAATAATGCGATATGGATAATTTTTCCTAAGAGCTTTAATATTATTACAATCAACACGATGAATAGTCACGCCTCCATTTATCGATATAAAACCGACAACATTTTCTCCAGATATAGGATTACAACATTTGGCTATCTTAAATGCAAGGTCGTTCAGATTATTACCAATGCAAACTTCACCTGGCTTTAAATCAACGGTTCTCTCTTCTTTAACAAATTCATCATCAAAACGTTCCGACTTAATATCTTTTTCTTCTGTCAATGACAATATAAACTCTTTAAGACGAGCTATGTCTATTTTTTCTGTAGCTATTTGATGATAAAATTCTATACCTGACGATAAATTATACTCCTTAAGTATATCACTCAATAATTTATCGGTATAAGTAATCTTCCAATTCTTTAATCGTCTGTAAAACAATGCGCTACCCAATTCAGCTTCCTTCATTTCCTGATCTTTCAGAAAACGTTTTATTCTGTTCTTAGCCTTATCGGTTGTTACAACAGCAAGCCAATCAGCTTTTGGAGATTGCTTCTTACTTGTTAAAACCTCCACTCTATCACCACTATGTAACTCATAACGAATCGGTTGTAATTTACCATTAACATTTGCGCCAGAGCAGCAACTTCCGACCTGAGTATGAATATCGAATGCAAAATCCAAGACAGTTGCACCGATAGGAAGCTGTTTCAAATCTCCATTTGGAGTAAAAACATATATTTTATCTGATTTACAACTACTTGATAATCTATCATCTAGTTTACCATATTGAGGGCTTTCTAGAATTTCCCTCACCTGATTAAGCCACTCATCTGTTGTTTGCTTTTTGTTCCTTCCCTTATATTGCCAATGAGCAGCGCTACCTTTTTCCGCAATTTCATCCATTCGCTCCGTACGTATCTGTACTTCTATCCAATTTTTATCAGCTTGTACTGTAGTATGAAGCGACTCATAACCAGACACTTTAGGCGTAGTAATCCAATCTCTCAAACGTTTAGGATTAGGCTGATATATATTTGTAACAATAGAATAAACACGCCAGCAATCTGTTTTTTCTTCACTTGGCTTACTACCTTTTATAATAATTCTTACAGCAAAAATGTCAAAAATCTGTTCAAAAGGAAGATTATTAGTCTTCATTTTTTCATAAATAGAAGACACAGATTTAGTGCGCCATTTTATATATGTTTCAATATGCTCTTCTTCCAACGCCTTTCTTATTGGCGCTAGAAAGTTCTCCATAAGTCGCTCCTGTTCTGTCGAAGAAACACGTATTTTATTCTTAATATCCTCATATTCATCAGGAAATTCATATACCATTACCTTTTCTTCAAACTCTTTCTTAATTTCATACAAGCCCAACCTATGCGCAATAGGAATACACAAGTACTTAACTTCCTTAAGATCCGTTTTAAAAGCCTTTGCGTCAACATCTTCCCTATGCCTCATATCATAAAGAAGACATATTATCTTTATCAAAAGAACCCTAATATCATCTATTAAAGAAAGATACAATCGTCTAAATTGTTCCGACTGAAATGAAACTTTATTTGTCTGAATAGCAGATATTTTAGTATAACCATCGACAATCAAGGCTGCCCTTTCTCCAAAATGCTCTTGAATATATTCAATTGTCACATCAGAATCAGACATGATTTCATGTAGGAAAATACCTACGATAGTCTTACTTCTCAAGCCAATCTCATTTACTGCAATATCTGCCATCTCTATGAGTTTAAGCATATATAAGCCACCCGACAAGGTTTTTCTACCATCATGCTTCTCCAATGCAAGTCTATATGCTTTCTCTATATATCCAATCTGTTCTGAATCCATAACATTCGCGACAGAACGAATAAAAATATCAAACGCAACTTCAATTAATGCTCTCTCCTTCTCTGTATATCCCGTCATATTCATTGTATCTTAGCGTATAAATGATGATTAAGCAAACTTATATAATAAGGCTTCAATTCCTCATAAGTGCCAGATTTCACAGAACATTTACCCTTATAATGAGTAATCATAGCACAAGTCTCCGCCTGCTCCAACGAATGATGACAAACTTTCATAAGCACTTCTATCACATAATCGAACGTATTTACATCATCATTCAAAAGCAACAGAGTCTTCTCTTCATCCAACAACTCTAGTGTATCTTCATTATATGAATATTTTTCCTGATTCATTCTCTAAAAATTTCTATTGCAAATCTACAATTAATATTTATCAAAAACTAATGTTAAATCGCGTTTTTATACTTTTTATTGTTCTAAACAATCAAAAAACAAATTATTCTCAAAAAAAGACCGACGCTACAAAAAAAAACGTATTTTTACATTCTAATTCATAAAATAACTTTAGTCAAAATAATGAACAGCCGTTTTTTAAAGAATATCATTTTCTTATTATTTATCAATCTATTAGTAAAGCCTTTTTGGATTCTAGGCGTTGATAGAACGGTACAAAATCTAGTTGGCGATGAGTTATATGGAACCTATTTGGCGATATTCAATTTTTCATACCTATTTTATATTGTACTAGACATCGGACTAACAAATTTCAACAGCAAAAACATCGCCCAGAACAACCATCTGCTATCAAAATATTTCGTAGGTATCAGCCAAGCAAAGATTTTTTTAAGCATTGCTTATTTCGTAATAATATTTCTAATAGGATTAGCAATTGGATATAACAAAGAGCAACTAAAGCTACTTGGCATTGTTGGACTTAATCAGGTCTTGTTATCATTCATTCTATACGTACGTTCAAATATAGCCGCGCTATTGCTCTTCAAAACCGACAGCGTCCTCTCCGTATTAGACAGAGTGTTGATGATATTGATTTGCAGCTTCTTACTATGGTCGGGATTATTTCCACAAAGTAACTTCAATATTTATTGGTTCGTTTATTCCCAAACAATATCATATATAGTCACCTTAATGACAGCGACATTTATTGTCCTAAAACACACAGGCAAACTTGTCATAAAATTCAATATGCCTTTCATATTGATGATTATTAAGAAAAGCCTGCCATACGCATTATTGGTATTGTTAATGAGTTTTTACAATCGCCTTGAACCTGTTTTGATTGAGCGTATTTTACCAAAAGACATTTCCGCATCACAAGCAGGCATCTACGCCAGAGCTTATAGACTCTTCGATGCTGGAAACAACATTTCATACTTATTTTCAGTCATACTCCTTCCATTATTCGCTGCCGTGATTAAAAAAGGAGAAGATTTACAATCGCTAGTAAAACAATCATTTAGTCTTATGCTAGCAATGACTTGCCTAATTGCTATTGCTTGTATTTTTTATAGTCACGATATAATGGAACTTTTGTATCCAAGACCAGAAAATGAAATGATTGACGTTTACAATTACAGAATACAAGAATCCGCAAGAATACTTCAAATTCTTATGGGCAGTTTTGTATCTATATCAGTAACATATATTTTTGGCACATTATTAACAGCTAACGGAAGCTTAAAACAACTAAATATAGTAGCTGCAATAGGAGTTATCATAAATCTCTCACTAAACTTCATTTTCATACCTATTTTCAAAGCTCAAGGCGCTGCTTTCACAAGTCTTTGTGTACAATTTGCCACATGCTTTATACAATTTATCATCGCAAAAAAAACATTCAATTTAAAATTAGGCATAAAATTCTGGATTAGCATTTTATCGTTTATTGCTTTAACTAGCACAACCACAATTATACTAAAAGCCACTTCATTATATTGGCTCTATTCCTTACTAATTTCACTATTCCTTGGAATAATTATCGCACTAATTACTAATACATTAGACTATAAAGAAATTAAAAATTTAATTTCATCTTCAATAATTCATATTAAAAGATAATAAAACACAAAAAAATAAGTTTTTACTTAGATTTATTTCTTACCTTTGAAAAATAAATTTGTAATATCGTATTTTAATATAACCCTTTAAATATCAGAATAAAAACTATTAAAAAATGGATAAATATTTCGACAACACACCTATTTTAAAAGCTGTTTTTAAGTACAAATGGCATATCATGGTCATAACAATTGTAGCAGCCGCACTAGGAGCTATTTTCTCTGGTTCTAATTTCATAACACCAAAATACAAATCCGAAGCAGTTGTCTACCCTAGTGGCAGAGCAGAATTTTCTGATGAAACATTTACAGAACAAATGCTGCAGATTATGGAATCTAATGAAATCATGGATTCTGTCGCCGAAGTCTTCAATTTAATGGAACATTATAAAATTGACAAGAATTATCCACATGCTAAAACTGTTCTTGTATATGAATATCGCGACAGAGTATCTATCTCAAAAACACCTTATGATGCCGTTAAAATCAAAGTCTTGGACGAAGATCCAAAGATGGCATGCGCAATGGTAAATGAAATCATTAGACTCTATAACGTGAAATTCAACGAAATCCATAAACACAAAAAGTGGGAAAATGTAAGAATGTACGAAAAAAATCTCGCTAGAAAATATGGTTTCATCGACTCATTAAAAAGAGAACTTGCTGAAATTACAGGCGATGACAATATGATAAATTACCTCTACCTTTCCAAAGGCAACTCTATTGCTTATTTCAGCGAAGGTAAAAACAACAATTCCGGGGATATCGTAAACGCCATCGCACTAGTAGAGTTAATCGCCAGTGAAACAGAAGCTTACAGCGAAGTAAAATTAGAATACGAAAAAGAAATTCGTCAAGCTGAAGGTGAGTTAACATTCCTACACTTAGTTTCTAGACCTTACATAGCTGATCAAAAATCATATCCAGTCAGATGGATCATCGTAGCATTGTGCGGAATAAGCGCATTGTTAATGTCTATATTAGTCGTTGTTGCAATAGAAAAATTTAACGTAAAAGCTTAAATTCCATTATTTTGCAAAAAGGTATTAAAATAGCAAGTCTATATTGCATAGTAACATTATTTGTTACTGCAAGTCTCTATTTAATTGTAGAAAAAAGCACTTATGTAATGTTTGCACTACCTATGTTATTAGGTATACTTATGTTGTATTTTTTCTCATACGATAAAGTCCTTTTCTTGATTGCATTTTTAACGCCTTTATCCATCAATTTAGAAGGATTAAACCTCGGGATAAACTTATCCTTATCCGTACCAGTCGAACCTCTATTATTCGGCGTAGTATTCTTCTTTATCGCCAAATTACTATACGAAAAGAAATTCGACAATAAAATAGCACACCACCCAATATCCATTGTTATTTACATAATGTTCGTGTGGATTGTAATCACGACTATAACCAGCGAGCTCCCTTTAGTATCCGTAAAATATTTATTATCAAGAATTTGGTTTATAATACCAGCTTATTTTGTGTGTGCAAAATTGTTTAAAAACCCAAAGAATATAAATAAATTTATTTGGTTCTATATTGCTGGACTGCTTATAGTTGTAATCTACACTACAATAAACCATGCAATGAACGGATTCTCGGGAAAATCATCACACTGGGTTATGACGCCGTTCTATAATGACCATACAGCATACGGAGCTGCTTTGGCCATATATCTAGTACTTAACGCAGCATTCTTATTTATTCCAAAGTTAAAACCATTACAAAGAATCATTATAGCCATAACATTCGTATTACTTTGCGTTGCCATGATCTTATCTGCTTGTAGAGCAGCTTGGCTAAGCATTATTGCTGTTATTGGAGTACTTATATGTGTATTGTTAAAAATAAAATTCAAATATATCCTAACGAGTATAGTTATTGTTTTAACATTGTTCTTCTCTTTCAAACATCAAATTATTGATATGATGGAGCGTAACGAACAAGATTCTTCTGGTAATATAGCTGAACATATTCAATCAATAACAAATATTTCCACCGATGCTTCTAATTTGGAACGTATAAATCGCTGGAGTGCTGCATTGAGATTATTTGAAGAAAGACCTTTCTTCGGATGGGGACCTGGAACATATCAATTTGTATACGCTCCATATCAATTATCAATGAATAAAACAGTCATTACAACCAATTACGGAGATGGAGGAAATGCTCATAGCGAGTATATCGGAGCCTTAGCCGATATGGGCGTCTTTGGCTCTGTAATTGTACTATTACTCGTGATAGTATCTGTTTATAAAGGTCTTACTGTATTTAAAAAAGCTAAAAATAAAGAGTCCAAGATATTGATTCTTGGCACAACATTAGCGATAATCAGTTATTTCACTCATGGTGTCATGAATAATTTCTTGGACACAGACAAATTGGCTATTCCTATATGGAGTTGTTTTGCGATTATAACAGTTATCGACATCTACCACTCCAATAAAACCAACTTTTATGATCCTATCGTTGAAGATCAACAAGAGCCAAATCAATAACAACGGCTGAATTAGCAGGAAGATTCTCATCAATATCTATATCTCCAAAACCTAAATTTGAAGGTACTATAATCTTACACTTACCTCCTACCCTCATATACCCAACAGCTTCCTCAATACCTGCAAGCATTTGGTTGTCTCCATAAACAAATGGCAATGGTTGTTCAAAATCATAACTGCTCTCTATCATTTTGCCATCTAAGTTATATATAGTATAATGAACCAAAACCAAATCTCCACTTTGCACATAACTACCATCTCCTACTTCCTTTTCAACAAAATACAAGCCAGATGGCTTAGGCAACACATCGATATTATTATCCTTCAAATATTTAGCAATCTTATATGGTTCCTCTTCTAATCTCTGTTTCTTCAATCTTTCCTCTTCTTCCATCAATTCTCTTTGCTCATTCTCATATTCATCAGATGTCATTACATCAACAACCTTCAAATCCAATTTAAACGGAGTATATGGAAGGATTGCTTCATAAAGGCCATTTTCTCCAAAAGCTAAAGAAGATGGTATAATAAACTCGGCATCTCCACCTTCAGCAACAATACCTAATGCCTCATAAAATCCTTGACCTAAAGCCATGTCGCCAAATACTAACTCATAAGGCTTTCCTTCTGTAAAACTTAGCAATGTGTCTCCTTCTAATGTTTGAAAAGTAAAATAAACTTTCATTATATTACCATTCTTTGCAAACTCACCATCACCTTTATTAACATACACTATTATCAAACTATCTTTCGTAATTTCATGATTATCATAATATGACGATAAAAGAGCAATCTCATCATTTTTCATTGAAATCAATTCTTTACGATACTCCTCCTCTAAGACATCTTTCCTTATTATGTTTTTCAATACTATATCTGTTTCTGTAATAGTCCCTTGTTCGATATATTCTGGAATAGGCTGACCAATACTCAAAAACATTGAATCTAGAGAAAAAATCAGAGAAGCATGGTCGCCAACATGCATGCTTAACAATGCACTCATAATATCACCTACAAAAGATGGTTCTTCTACTAAAATTTCAAATGGTTCTTCTAGAAAATCAGAGTTAAACACCACAGAATCACTAATTTTTTGTATAACATCAACTATAACAAGATCTCCCAATTCTGGCATTTCTTTATCTTTATTGATGGTATAGAATTTCATTAATGCTCCATTTTCTGTAGCCTTATATTCCCTTTTGCAAGAAAAACAAAGAGTTGAGAGCAACAAAATACAAATAAATAAATTACTTCTCATTGTATAAAAATTTAGTTTTACTTATTAACAATCAAAATTATAATTTGTTTTATAATAAAAAACTAAAGATAGATAAAGTTAAACTTATATCTATCTCTAGTTGACTAAAATATAAACTGATAAGACAATATTTATAATTATTAGAAATCAATCAGTTCTACCTCAAAAATCAATGTTGCAAAAGGTGGTATTGGACCAGAGCCAGTATTACCATAAGCTAAATAATAAGGAATATAGAAAACTCCTTTTTCACCTTTAGACATCATTTGAAGACCTTCATCCCAACCAGGAATAACCTGACCTATTCCTAAGACAAATTGGAATGGTTCATTTCTAGTAACAGAAGAGTCAAAAATAGTTCCATCCAACAATTTACCAGTATAATGAACTTTAACCAATGTTCCTACTTGAGGTTTTTCACCATTACCATCTTTTGTTTTAACATAATTCAAACCTGTTGATGTCGTAATAGGATTTATGCCATTATCTTTTAAATATTCATTCAACTCTTTTTCTGCAGCCAAATTTTCTTCTACAAACGTATTTTTCATATACTCTATTTGTTTTGATGTCAACTCTGATTCAGGATAAAAGTCATTAAGTCGAATATTAAATCTCATTACATCATTCAAAGAAAACTCCGATGGCATTGGAGAACGGAATAATGTATAAAATGTTGAGTCTATGCGCACTACAAATGAGGCAGAATCTCCTCTATGCATCATTTTAATACCTTCAAATATATCTCCAGCAAACATTGACTCCATCATTTGAAGAATCATTCTATTTTCTGGAATTATAGTAGTTGTATCATTCACCTTACATGATAATACAACATCTAGAAGTTCCATCAATTCAGGTGTATCACCTTGATTTTCCTCATAAAACTTATAGTACAAACCAGTTTGAGACTTTTCATAACCTGGAATTGGGTTTTGTTCATTCTTACATGATGTAAAACATACACATAGAACTAATGCTAATAAAAATAATCTTTTCATAACTGTTATTTTTTAAATATTACTAAATATCAATAATTATATTATTTATCAATGTTTATCTACGACTTTCAATCTATAAATCAAAGTTGACCTAGCTGGAATTTTATTACCGTCACCTAGCAATCCATACGATAAATGTGCTGGTAGAATCAAAATAGCAACCGAATTTTTTCTCAACTTCAATATTGCTTCCTCTAAACCACTTTCCACTCCACCTCTTCCAACTAAAAATGTTTTAATTCCATCTGTTTTAGAAGAATATATTAAATCTCCACTTAACAAACGTAATTCATATTCCAAACTAACAATGTCACCTTTCTTTATCAGTTCTCCATCTCCTTGATTGACAATCTGATACCTTAATCCTGTTCCTGTCTGTAAAACATTTAAATTATGACGTTCTATATAATCATCTATCATCTCAGCTTCTTGTATAAGCATGTATCGATTAGCCTTTTCCAAAGATTCTGCTATTTCTTTTTTATCAACACTCTGATTACCTGAATCTTGTCTTTCTCTTTCTGTTTTATTATTACAAGACAATCCTAACAACAGAAACATTGATAAAATTATATTTAAAATAGTTTTATTCATTTTGTGTCAATATCTAACAAATATATCTCAAAAACAAGATTTGAATATGGCGGCACTGGTGCATTTTCCATATCATCATATGCCAAATAAAAAGGTATTATAACTTTAGCCTTAGAACCTTTATCCATATTCATAACTGCACATTCCAATCCCTTAATAATCTGATTATTACCTAATTCTACAATCAAGGGATACTTTCTATCATAAGATGAATCAAACACTCTTCCATCTAAATAATATCCAACATAATGAAATGCTACTACATCTCCATTTGCAGGATATTGTCCATCACCTTTAAGAAGAGGTATACAAACTAATCCAGTCGAATCAGCCAAGACATCATACTGATTTTCATTTACATATGACAATATTTCATTATCAGCATCTATCTTTTTTGTATAATATGTTTCTATTGAACAAGAAATCATTACTACCAAAACTAGTAATAATTCCAAAAAACATACTATTTTCATGACTGATTTCATTTATTCAAAGCCTCTTTGTATTCTGGTAAAACTGATTTTAATCTTTCTACAGCTTCCTCCAGCGAACAATTCAAAGTTCCACCAGCTGCATTCATATGCCCACCTCCATTAAAATGTTTTCTCGATAAATCATTAACGGAGAAATCATCTTTTGACCTGAACGACAACCTTATTACACCTTGCTTTTCTGTTAATAATACTGACATTTTTATATTCGCTATTGATAATGGATAATTAACAACTCCCTCAGTATCACCAACTTGATAATTAAATCTTTCTAAATCAGTTTTTGATGCATATATAATAGCTGTATTATATTCATTCAGAATTGTCATTCTATCATTTATCAGAAAACCTAATAGTCGCAACCTGCTTTCTGTTGAGGTATCATATATATTTTGATGTATTTTCTTATAATTTATGCTTGTTGAGGATAAAATCTCACCAAAAATAGTAAATGTATTTTTAAATATAGAGTGTGAAAAAGTTCCAGTATCAGTAATCATTCCAACAATGATATTTGTAGCAATATCATTATCTAAATATGTATCAAAACCTTGATATTTAATCAATTCAGCCACCATTTCTGAGGTACTAGATATTTCAGTTTCTGACAGACACACTTCAAACTGAGAAGAATCAGCTCCTATATGATGATCTATCAATACTTTTGGTGTTTTATTATAATGACATAAATCATTATACATTACGCCAGTACGAGATGGCGTATTAAAATCTAGAAAGAAAAACAAATCTGCCTCAGACATGAGCTTATTCGCTTCATCTATATTCTTATCATATATTAAAACGTCTTGAATAGCAGGCATCCACGCTAAATAAGAAGGAAAATCATTAGGAACAATTACCCTTACTTCTGCACCAAACTTTCTTGCAAATAAACACAATCCCAAAGATGACCCAAGGGCATCTCCATCTGGATTTACATGTGAAATAATGACTATTCTCTTATATCTAGTTAGACAATTAACTATAGACTTAAAAATCAATTCTTTAGACATATCTGCGAACTTACATTTTAGTAAACAAAGATAGAAAAAAAATCGACTTTATGTATACATTATTAATAATATAAGATAAAAATAATTATTTCTTAAGTTCATACATTTCAAAAGTATGATCCTCATATATATAGATAATTTGCTTAACCTTTTTAGGTTGATTTGATTGTACACTATACATTTTATCTTCCATAAGTTCACTTGTAGCAATATTATCTTCTACCATATTTAATAATCCATCAAAAGTATTGTTTTCAATATTTTGAGACAAATCTATAGTGTTAAAAGTATCTTCTTTCAATACTTGTTGTCGATCACTTATTGTTATAGGCTTTTTGCCTAAAATAATCCAATCGAAACTATATTCTGGAAAAACATCTTTAAGCTTGATTAAAAAGTCTAAACTTGGCTTATTTCTTCCACTTAATAGATGCGAAACATTCGAAGGCTGTATCTGCATCATTTCTGCAAACTGTGTCGCTGTTAAATTCTTCGCCCTTATTATATGCGCCAACCTATTTTTTATCAATTCCATTTTTTAACCTATTTTAATATGCAACGATAAGGATATACCCTCTCTAAAAATTCACTTTTTACACTTATATTTTTTACAAAAGTAACAATTATTTTATTACAAATGTGACTTTATGTTACTTTATTTTTGTAAAAAATAATTAACTATAATTTTACTTTAATTAACACTTTATTTAAACAAGTTAATATATTATTTTACATATATTTACAATCTATAAACGATATTCAAAAAAAATATTAAAAAATAAGCTTTTTTTAAAGTATTTGTTAAAGTTTTTTTAGTTAAAATATTATAATAAAATAGATTATGTTAATTTTTATTGTTTTTTTACAAAATTTACATTTTTCAAAAACACCCTACTACTAATATTTAATTTTACATTTGTGTATTTTATTGATTATTTAAATTTTATATTGTTCATTTTATTTTTGTAACCTTTTGTTTTATTTTTGTAAAACACTTATTTAAATAAATAAAATTTGATTTTACGCCACTTTTTTGTCTGCGTGCAACTAATTTATCACTCCAAAAAATAAGTCGCTTAAAACGGCTTAAAAACGTTTTTCATTCCTCCACCCTATCAAACTTTTCCTTTCACCATATGTTATATATTCAAATTTTTAAAACAATAAAAAATGAAAAATTTATTTAAAATCATCATCGCTGCAATATTGTTGTTACAACTTATACGTTGTGAAAATTCCAACAATAAACCTAATGCTATTTTATTAAGTGAAGAAATTACAATCACCAGCGACACAATCACAAATTTAAACGACTCACTATCCCAATTTCAAACACCAACCGACATATGGGAATTCATTTCTGTTAATGACCATAACCTCAACAACTATGTATACGAAACTATACCATATTTGATTTTTTCTATAGACTCTTCGTACGTATTCATAAATTCTGGATGCAACACTTACATCGGAGAATGCAAATTTGAACAGAATCAAAAAATATCATTTGACAAAATTTTGATAAAAGACGAAAATTGTCCAATTAATGCTCTAGAAAGAGAAATAATATATATGCTAGACATATCAGATTATTACTTATTGAATAACAATAACTTAATATTATACAGCAAAGATATACCTATAGGATTTTTAAACAGAAAGCAAACTGTCTTTTAAAAATTACACTACACCTTATTAATATATAAGCAACTCTAGCATCCTAAAACTAGTGTTGCTTATTTTATTTTAAACAATATCCACTTTTTAGTATTTTTGCAAACCAAAATATAAGAATATGTCCACATATATAAAAAACTTAATAGCAGAAGGCGAACACCAAATGCTGGATTTTAAATTTGAAATTTCCGACAGCAAAAAAATTGCTAGAACTTTGGTCGCATTCGCTAACACTGATGGTGGACGTTTACTAATCGGCGTCAAAGACAATGGTGCAATTTCAGGCATTCGTAGCGAAGAAGAAAAACACATGATCCAAACAGCTGCAGAAATGTATTGCAATCCAACTGTTAAATATCATGCCAAAGAATGGGTTGTCAATGGTAAGAATATTTTAGAAATAATAGTTCCTAGAAGTAAAAACAAACACAAAGCTCCTGATCACAATAATATCTACAAGGTATATACAAGAGTAAACGATCAAAATATTATTCCAGATAGTATTCTTTTAAAAATTTGGAAATACCAAAACAACAAACATAACGTTAAGGTAACTTTCACTGATGAAGAAATGTTTATTTTAAAATATTTGAACGAAAACAAAACAATAACAGTAAAAGAATTCGTTCAAAAAGCCGAAATAAGCAAAAAAGAGGCGGAAAGAATCATTATAAATTTTACTTTGTTAAACCTTCTTAAGTACGAAATTACAAACAAGGAACTTTTCTTTTCCCTTTTTGAAGAAGAATCTTCAAACTAAACTTTATATTTAGAAGTTATACATTAGCAATACTGTGGGAAGCAGACAAGAAATAAAACCACCCTTCCCCTTTTATAACATCCATAACTCACCATATTAATTAATAAGGTATATAATTTTAATAGTTTTTGGGGTATTCACACAGTTTCATAATTTTATTGTAGACTCACAAAGTAAAAAAAAGCAAGAAATTGCAAGTAAAAAAAATGCATAAAAACGTATCGTTTTTTATAATCTTATATAATTTTGTGATATTTTACCTAAAGAAGACTGTCTAAAACCTGTCAAAAAAGCTTTTTAAGAAGATAAAAAACGGTAAAACAACACTAAAACAAACACTAAATATACTTATAAACATATAATAATCAGCGAGATAAAAAATAAATAAAAAATAATTGAAAAAAGTTTAAAAAAGTGTTGTGCGGAAAGGAAAAAGTAGTACCTTTGCACTCGCAAAACAACGGGAACGACGGTGAAGAGAAAGAGGGAGGTTGTTTGGC
>JAZOSK010000040.1:0-13859 GCA_045657145.1 Bacteroidales bacterium
TCTCTCACAACATACACAGTTGAAGGCTTAACAGCAGAAACAGAATACACATTCGTAGTTAAGGCTATCAATGAAGTTGGCTACTCAGAAGCTTCAAACGTTGTAACAGCTACAACATTGGCAGCTCCAGTTGCTCCAGCAACTCCAACAAATGTTGTTGCTACAGCTAATGGTTTCAATTCTATCATCGTAACATGGGAAGCAGTTGATGGCGCAGCTAAATATGTCGTTTACAAAGACGGCGAAGAATTTATGTCAACATCAGAATATACTCCTACAACTACTGTTACAATCGATGGCCTTGAAATGGGTAAAGAATACTGCTTCGCAGTTAAAGCTGTTGCAAATGGTTTAGAATCTGAATTGTCACAACCAGTTTGCAAATCAACAGAATCATTGCCAGAAAACCAAGTCTTAGTAGGTCAAGCAACAACTAAGTTCTATTCTCCATTCTTGACAATTTTACAAAGTGCAGATAGATGGTTCGAAGCTATCTACAGAGCTGAAGAAATCGGTAAAGCTGGTATGATTGAACAAATAGCATTCTCATACAATATGGGCGCTCAAACAACAGCTGATATTAAAATTTATTTTGCAGAAGTTGAAAAAACAGAATTTGCAAATCCAGAAGACTTTACACCAGCTACTGACCTTACATTAGTCTATTCAGGTACAGGTGTTACACTTTGCGATAGCGCATGGGAAACATTCGTATTGGACAATTCATTCAACTATAGCGCTGAAAAGAACTTGTTAGTTGTAGTATCTACATCAAATACAAGTGGTTCAAATCAATGGAATTGCTACAGTGAAGCAAATTCTGTAGTTATAAAAGATTATGGTTTAAGTGATAAGAAACCAGTCGTGATGTTAACAATAGAACCAGCTCCAGTTGTTCCAGCAGCTCCAGTAGTTGAAGTTGGAACAGTAACAGAGACAACAGTTGAATTAACATGGGCAGCAGTTGATGGCGCAACAAGCTACAATGTTTACGTTGGTGAATCAACAGAAGCAGTTAGCGTAACAGAAACAACATACACAGCAACAGGCTTAACAGCAGAAACAGAATACACATTCGTAGTTAAAGCAGTTAACGAAGCTGGTGAATCAGAAGCTTCAAATGTAGCAAAAGCTACAACATTAGCTCCAGCTCCAACACCAGTTGTTCCAGCAGCTCCAGTAGTTGCAGCAGAAGCAACAGGCGAAACAACAATCGTATTGACATGGGCAGCAGTTGATGGCGCAACAAGCTACAACATCTACAGCGCAGATACATTGGTTGCTAACGTAACAGAAACAACATACACAGTTAAAGGCTTAACAGCAGACACAGAATACACATTCGTAGTTAAGGCAGTTAATGCAGATGGTGAATCAGAAGCATCAAATGAAGCAAAAGCTAAGACAAATGCTCCAGCACCAACACCAGTTGTTCCAGCAGCTCCAGTAGTTGCAGCAGAAGCAACAAGCGACACAACAATCGTATTGACATGGGCAGCAGTTGATGGCGCAACAAGCTACAACATCTACAGCGCAGATACATTAGTTGCTAATGTAACAGGAACAACATACACAGTTGAAGGCTTAACAGCTGACACAGAATACACATTCGTAGTTAAGGCAGTTAATGCAGATGGTGAATCAGAAGCATCAAATGAAGCAAAAGCTAAGACAAATGCAGCAGCTCCAGTAGGCCCAACAGCTCCAGCAGCTCCAGTAGTAACAGTAGAAGTTTCATATGACACTATCCAAATCAGCTGGCAAGCAGTTGAAGGTGCAACTTCATACAGATTGTACTACAACGGTGAAAAGAAAGATGAATTTACAGACACAATCGTACAAATCCAAGTTCCTACTATAGGAGAATACTGCTTCACAATAACAGCTGTTAATGAAATAGGCGAATCAGAACATGCAGAAGCATGTGCAGAAGTTGTAGTACCAGAAGGCATGGTAATTCCAGCAGCTCCAGTATTGAATGCAACACTTGAAGAAGATAAAGTTGTTTTATCATGGGAAGAAGTAGAAGGCGCAGTATACTACAATGTTTACGTTGAAGTTAAACCAGGTGAAAACCAACTCCTCGGAGTAGCACAAATGGATGACCTTCCAATTAAAATGCAACTCCCAGAAAAGGGTGAATACTGCTTCTTTGTAACAGCTGCAAACTTGGCTGGTGAGTCAGAACTTTCAGAAAGAGCTTGTGTAAACTATGGCGAAGGTATAGAAGAAAATGCAGCAGCATTCAACATCTATCCTAACCCAGTAAGCGATAAACTCGTTATCGAAACAGAAGCTACAATCGAAGCTGTAACAATCTACACAGTAACAGGTGTTATGGTTTACAGTGAAGTTGACTTCAACAACAACACAATCGATGTTACAGACTTTGCAAATGGTGTTTACATCATGAAAGTCAGAACAGAAAACGGTGAAGCTGTACAACGCTTTATCAAGAAATAATAGATGACTAAGGCTATTGAACTAAGGCCATTGAACTTTGGATCTTAGTTCAAAAGCCAAAGCTTCAGTTCAAAAGAATCGCCACGAAAAATCTCGTGGCGATTTTTTTTTTGAACTAAGAACTAAGGCTGTTGGCTTTTGGCTGTTGACCATTGACCATTTTTAGGACGTATTCGATACGTCCCTACAACTCCACACTCCTAACTCCACACTCCTAACTAAAAACCTCACGCAAAGACGCAAAGCCGCAAAGGAATTATTCATTGCTCATCACACATTGCCCAAGGCCCATAGCAAAATAACTCCTAACTCCTAGACTCGGTGTCTTAGGACGTATTCGATACGTCCCTACTCCTAACTCCACACTCCTAACTCCACACTCCTAACTAAAAAACCTCACGATTCTATTATATCTAAAGTTTCTTTAATGGTTTTAAGATATGCCTCTTCTACTGGTGACAAGGTGTTGACTTGATATTTTCTGTATTCTGCAACTGCCTTTTCAACAGCTTTGTCGTTACTCATCGTCCCTGCACCTGACAGAACCTTACGGTCGCCTGTCCTCAAAAGATTATCCAGCATTCTGATATAATCCTTCATATACATCGGCTTATGCTCCATAGCGTTTATCTCTGCCAAGTCGAAATAGCCTGAAACAAGATTCTTCAATATCATCAGCTCTTTTTCGTTTAGATAATTCTTTGCTATAGAAACATCTTTGACCTTTCAGACGTTCATCATCCATGACAAAGCCTTTTATCATGTATTCTTTCAGACGTTGCGTAGCCCAGATGCGGAATCTTGTAGCGACCGATGACTTTATACGATATCCCAGTGAGATTATCATGTCAAGATTGTAATACGGAATACTTCGATTAACCTCTCTGTTACCTTCAATTCGAACTTGTCGGAAATTCCGACAGGTTTGATTTTCCTCTAATTCTCCTTCATTGTAAATATTTCTGATATGTTCAACAACATTAGTCCTTGATGTATGATACAATTCCATCAATTGCTGTTGCGACAGCCACACTGTATCGTCTTGAAGGTTGACGTTGATTTTAGTGGCACCATCTTCCGACTGGTAGATGATGACATCACCATTGTTTTTTACGTTCTGATTCATAAATTATTATTTTTTTTGTTCTCGTTTGCAAAGCTATAGCTCTATCATTTTTTTGTCAAGGCTTTGTAAAGGAAATTTTTCGCTTTTAACAATTTTTAACATAAAACAAGTGAAATATTAAGAAATGATGTTAATTTTTTTTTGAACTAAGAACTAAGAACTAAGAACTAAGAACTAAGAACCTCAACTCCTAACTCCTAACTCCTAACTCCTAACTCCTAACTCCACACTCCTAACTCCACACTCCCTACTCCTAACTTATGGTCTTAAAAAAAAACTTTTTTTTTGCTATTGTTTTTTCAAAAAATAAAATCTACTTTTGTGTGATTGAATTTTAAATTTCATTGATTAAATTAAAAATTATAATTATTAACTTAAATTTTAACGTTATGAAAAAACTTTTACTTTTTGTAATTGCGTGCACACTCGGGCTTTTCAGCACAGTAAATGCACAAAATCGCTTGTCTAGCATAACATATGCTAACGAGTCAAAAAACGTCACTTATGTCTACGAATCTGAAACTTCAAATAAGGTTGTTGAAGTAAGACATGGCGTATATAATGAGGAAAATAAATGGCAAGATATAACATTCTTGACTTATAACGCAGATGGCCAACTCGTAAGTACAGAAAAAGGATCTTATTATGATGAAGTTGGCATTAATAAAACTGAAACTTATGCTCCAACATGGTATACAGTGGAATATACATATGATACAGAAGGTAAGTTGGTGTCTTATGTAGAAAAAGAATGGAGAAACTATGATTCACCTGAAGAAGGTTATATTTCTAATAATGAATACACATTAGTTTATAATGATAAAGGTCAGGTGATAGAAGTTAATTACACAAGCCAATCATGGAGAGAAGATTGGAATCAAGATGTATGGGTTTGGGGTTGGAATAATTATGGTCCATACAAACGTATTTATACATATGATAATGATAATCTTGTCAAGGAAGAATTATTCTATTATGACCAATATGCATTGGATTATGTTTCAAATAATGAATATGTAGAATACACATACGATGCAGCAGGCAACTGTGTTTCATCGAAAAACCAGACTGGTGAAATTACAGACTACATCTACGACTTAACAAAATTGTCAGCAGATATTTACACTTTCTCATTCCCACATGAAGTAAAACCTGTTAGCACAAACATCGTTGCTAATACAGAAACATATAGATATGAAACAGGTTGGGAACAAGATGAAAATGGAAACTGGGTAGAAACAGAACCAACAAAAGGTGAAGTAACAGCAGCAACATACCACTATACATTTGCAACTGTAGCAAAACCAGTTGCTCCAGTAATTGCAGCAGGTGCAGTAACAGAAACAACAGTTGAATTGTCATGGGCAGCAGTTGATGGCGCAACAAGCTACAATGTTTACGTTGGTGAAGCAGCAGCTGTTAGCGTAACAGAAACAACATACACAGCAACAGGTTTAACACCAGCAACAGAATACACATTCACAGTTACAGCAGTTAACGAAGGTGGCGAGTCAGCAGCTTCAAACCTTGTAAAAGTTACAACAGAAGCATTAACTCCACTTGCTCCAGTTGCAGCAGCAACAAAAGTAACAGACACAGAAATCACATTAGCATGGGACGCTGTAGAAAAAGCAACAAGCTACAATGTTTACGTTGGTGAAGCAACAGAAGCAGTTAGCGTAACAGAAACAACATACACAGCAACAGGTTTAACACCAGAAACAGAATACAGCTTTGTTGTTACAGCAGCTAACGAACACGGTGAATCAAATAAACCAGAAGCAGTTGTCGTTAAGACAAAAGCAGCTAAAGTAGTATTGCCAGAAAACATGGTAGCTATCGGTGAAGGTGATGATTTAGCAACACACATTCCATTTGAATTATGCAACATAGGCTTCAACGAATACACACAAAGCACATCCTACGGTGTTTCACAACAACTCTACACAGCAGAAGAAATCGCTAAAGAAGCTGGTTACATCAAGAGCTACGCTTTGAAATTCGCTGGTCCTAAGGCAGCAGATTATGAAACTGCAGCAGAACAAGACGATGTTGTTGTTGAATTTGAAATCTATGTACAAAATACAGACTTAGAAGTTTTACAAGAAAATGTTACAGAACAAGCATCATCACAAGTTGTAGAAGCTAAAGACTTGTACTATGCAGGCAAGACAGCTTTAGTAAATGGCGACTGGACAACATTCGAATTCGATTATCCATTTGAATATAAAGGTGGTAACATCATCGTTACAATCTACTGTTTAAGCGTAGAAAACGGAAAGGCTAACTACTATCCATTCTATGTTTACAACACAGAATCAACAGCTATCTCATCTTTACAAATCTGTCCAACAGAACGTCCAACAACAGGCAAGGCTATTTCTCCAATAAATGCTAACTGGACAAGAAACCAAATTCTCCTCACATTCACAGAAGAAGGTGAAGTAATTCCAGAAAGACCAAAAGAATATCGTTTGGAAAGCACAGCAACATCATATTCAGCAACAGTTTACGCATATGATGAAGTAAATACAAATAAAGTTGTTTCAATTGACGAAACAGGTCTCATTACAACATTGGAATACAATGCAGAAGGACAACTTGCAGGCGCTGTTACATGTACAGAAGAATATGAAAATGAAGAAGGCAACATGGTAGCAGATACTATTTCAAACATTGCTTATGCATATGATGAAAATGGCGTGTTGACAACATACACAGAAACAGCACAAATGGGCTACTTTGGTGTAGTTACAACAGCTAACGCATTTGAATACAATGCAGAAGGTCAACTTGTAAGAATAGCTTCAGAAGAATCAAAAACAGAATTTGCATACAATGCAGAAGGTTTAGTTTCAGAAAAAGTTGTTTATTATGCAGGTGGTGAAGAAGAAGGTGAAGAAGGCGAAGAAGGTGAAGAAGGTGAAGAAGGTGAAGAAGAAGGTGGTGAAGAAACAAGAGGTTGGGATGTTGATACAAAAGAAACATATACATATGAAAACGGTAATTTAGCTAAAGTAGAATACTACTTTGTTGATTGGGAAACAAATGATTTCTATCTTGCAGAAAAAGCAGTTTATAAATATGATGAAAAAGGCAACTGTGTATTACAAGAAGTTTATTCAGTTGAAGGCGAAACAGAAACATTATATTCAGTAGTAAGTTACTATTGCGATGCAACAATCAAAGCAGAAGATGTTTACAGTTTTGAATATCCACACATTGCAGCAATGAATCCTGCAAAACCATCATTTGTCAATATCATTGCAAAAGAATTATCATACTACAGCTACTATAATGAAGAACTCGATGAAGTAGTAGAACACTCACATGAAGTTAAGATTTACAACTACAGCCCAGAAGTAGCTCTTGAACCAGTAGCACCAGTATTGGTAGTTGAAGCAAACGCATTTGACACAGCACTTATCTTGACATGGACAGCCTTTGCAGATGCAGAAACATTCACAGTTTACCAAGACAGTGAACCTGTTGCAGAAAACATAGAAGGCGACAGCTTTGAAGTAACAGGTTTAGAATATGGTGAAGAATACTGCTTCGTAGTTAAAGCACACAACGCAGTTGGTTCATCAGTATCATCAAACGAAGTATGTGTAACACTTGAAGAGCCAGTAGCACCAGTTGTTACAGCAGAAGCAACAAGCGACACAACAATCAAGTTGACATGGACAGAATTTGAAGGTGCAGACAGCTATAACATCTATAGTAAAGACACATTAGTTGCAGAAGTTTACTATGCAACAGAATACGTAGTTGAAGGCTTGGAAGCAGAAACAGAATACTGCTTTGTAGTTGAAGCTGTTAGCCCATTCGGCACAATCAAGTCAGAACAAGTATGTGTAAAGACATTATCTGATGGCATCTCAGAAAACGCTGTAACATTCAGCATCTATCCAAATCCAGCAAGCGACAGAGTATTCATCGCAACAGAAGCTAATGTTGAAGAAGTAATAGTTTACACAATCACAGGTGTTGCTATTTACAGTGAAGTAGATGTTAATAACACAATCAACGTCTCAGACTTTGCAAGTGGAGTTTACTTCATCAAAGTTAGAACAGACAACGGTGAAGCAGTACAACGCTTCATTAAGAAATAATTCATAATTCATAATGCATAATGCATAATTAGGGCTGAAGCCTAAAGTCTAAAGTTAAAGAGCTGCTGTAAAAGGCAGCTCTTTTTTTTTGAACTCAGCAACTCAAAGCATAGACGCTTCAATGTGTGTTTATATTTTAGGAAACATTGAAACGTCTCTACCAATCACGCCTCACTCCTAGACTCGGTGTTTTAGGACGTATTCGATGGACGTATTCGATACGTCCCTACTCCTTACTTGTGGTCTTAAAAAAATCACCCTTAATTGTCAATTATAAATTGTAAATTATTACCTTTGCCACGGGCAATTAGCATAGAGAATTTCAAACTTAAAAATTAATATTATGAGAAAATTTTTACTTTTAACAATGATGTGCGTACTCGGTATATTTGCCGTTAATGCACAAGAAACAATTACTGTTGGTGAAAAGACCGGTACGGATGCTACTATTCCGTTCAATACATGGTATAAATACTCTTATTCACAGCAGATTTACACAGCTGAACAAATAGGTCATGATGCAGGAACAATTGTGAAAGTTGCATTCAATAACGACTTGAAGAATTATACAAGAAGTATTAAGGTTTACATGCAAAACACAACAAAGGATTATTTTGAATCAACAGGAGATTGGATTATTGTTTCAGATTCAGATCTTGTTTATGAAGGATCTGTGAATATGTCCTCAAAACTGGAATTAGTTTTAACAACACCATTTGAGTACACAGGTGGTAATATGTTATTGTGTGTTCAAGATTGTACAGGCTTTGCAAGTTCTTTTATGACATCTTCTGATACAAAGGCAGAGTCAGATGGTAAAAAACGTACATTGCGAGTAAACACAGATGATTTTCAGATAGGTCCAAATAATTTAGTAGGTGGTTCACCTGAGCTTAAAGATTTCAAGAATGTTATTGAACTTACAATCTCATCAGGAGAGATAACTTCAATAGAAGCTCCAGTTGTAAAAGCTAATCCTGTTAGCTCTTCATCAATAGCATTGTCATGGGCATCTGTGCTCAATGCAACAAGCTATGAAGTTTATGCAGATGATGTTTTGCTTGCTACAGTTACAGAAACAAACTATACAGTTGAAGGCTTAGAAACAGAAACACAATATTGCTACACTGTAAAAGCTATCAATGAAGAACATGAATTAGTTTCAGAAGCATCAGAAGCAGCATGTGCAAAAACATGGGTAAAATTACCAGACGACTTTGAATTAGTTGAAATTGGTGCAGACAAAAATCCAAGTGCTAGTGCATCATACTATGTCCCAGTATATGATTATTCAAAATATTCAATGTCGCAACAAATCTACACAGCGGAAGATCTTGCTGGTAATATAGGAAAGAACATCTATAATGTGGCATTTAAATTAGGAGACAGAGGAAGAGATGCTACAAAAAGACAATATGAGGTTTACATTACATCTACAGAAC
Source organism: Bacteroidales bacterium (assembly GCA_045657145.1). Taxonomy (GTDB): domain Bacteria; phylum Bacteroidota; class Bacteroidia; order Bacteroidales; family F082; genus Limimorpha. The sequence goes on from JAZOSK010000040.1 coordinate 9,147, forward strand.
TTAGCGTTTTTGAAGGAAACAATTACGTTGCTTTAAGTGAAGCAGACAAGGTTTTCGACGGTGAAGTTGAAATAGAAGGTTTATTGGATACATGGTACACCATTACCTTGGATAATCCATATAAATACAATGGAGGAAATATTGTACTTACAGTATATGATAAGACAGGTGTTGGCTTAGGTAATGCTGGTTACCATTACTTCTATAGGTATGAAGCTACAGGCAGAACTTTGTCATCCAATAATTCAAATGCAATAGACATGTTGGCTTTGACAACTGGTACTGCAAAAGATTATGTTAATCAAATCAGATTTGGAATGGGAACACCAGAAGGTGAATTAGAAAAAAGCCTTGTTGTAAATCCAAAATCACTTGATTTAGGAATAGTTGCATTAGGAAACTATTGGTCAGAAGATATAGTAACAGCAAAGGTAGAAGTTAAGTCTTTAGCAACAACAATAACATCAATTACATGCGACAATGAATTCTTTACATTGAGCTATGACATAACAACAAATCCTGTTGTAATTACTGTTGGTCATAACGGAACAGCTCAAGCTGGCGAACAAACAGCAGCTATCACCGTTAAAGCTGATGGAGTTGAAGATGTTATAATTCCTGTAACAGCAACAGCTTACACACCTGTTGCATCAGACGTTTACGAACTTGCACAAGAAATCACATTCACTGATGATGCTTTCGAATCTACACCAGATTTCGCAAACTTGAAAGACGACTATAACTTACCAAAAGAAGTTAATAAAGGTCAAACACCAGACGCTGTATATTCATTTGAATTAGAAGAAGAAAACACAGTTGTAGTTAATGTGACAGGTACAAATGCAGTTGCAGCTATTTATAGCGAAGACTTCGACGGCGAAGGCGGTCCAAAAGAAAGAAATAATAATAAAGGTATATTGCCTGTAGTAAAAGCAGAAAAAACATTCTTCTTCGATTTCCAAGATAAAAGTTTAGAAGCTTTCACTTTGAAAGATGACGATAATGACGGCCGTACATGGGAAATTGGCACTAAACATGGTACAGAAAATCATTATGCAATGTCATATTCATACTTCTCAGGAGTATTGAAGCCAGACAACTACATGATTACAAAGGATTTGTATAGTATTACAGCATCATCTAAGTTGTCTTATACAGTTGAAGGCGTTAATGATAGCCCAGATAATTATTCAGTTATAGTTTCAGAAGACGGTGAATATTTTGACGTTGTTTATTCAGAAACACTTCCTTCAAATGCTGCAACAGTGAGAACAATAGAAGTCGACTTAAGCGCATACGCAGGAAAAGCATTATATATCGGTTTCAGACACCACAATTGTGAAGGTCTATATTATGTTGCTATAGATGACTTACGTCTCACAGATGGCAGCGTTATGACACGCGGTGAGAATGCACAACCACAAATCAAGGTTTCTTATCCAGCTGGTAAATATTATTTAGTAGCAGCAGCTGAAGACCAATTCACAGTCAGCGTTACTCTCGAAGTAGCTCCTCCAGCAACTCCAGACACATTGAAAGCTACAACAATCAACGAGACATCAATAGCTTTGGAATGGGGAACAGTGGAAAATATTGAAGGATACAACATCTACAAAGGTGAAGAATTGTTAAAGACAGTAGAAGCTAATGTTACTACATACACAGTTGAAGACTTAGAAGCTAATACAACTTATTGCTTCACAGTGACAGCAGTTAACAAAGGCGTCGAGTCATTCAAGACAGAACCAGCATGTGCAACAACAAACGACCATGTTATTGCAGCTCCAGCAAACGTAGCCGTTACAGCAGTAGATGCATTCTCAGTAAAACTCTCATGGGACGCTGTTGAATACGCACAAAGCTATAACATCTATGTAGGTGAAAATACAATTTCAACAACAGAAACAGCTTACATATTTGAAGGCTTAAATCCTTCAACAGAATATTGCTTCGAAGTTACAGCAGTACGCAACGCACAAGAGACAGAAAAAGTAAAAGCTTGCGGTAACACAGAAGCTATCGACTTCAACGACGAAAACTTGGCAACAGAATTCTTCTATGACTTCAATGACCAATCATTGGAAGACTTCATGCTCCTCGATGCTGATGACGATGGCAATAACTGGAGTGTGTCTGAAGATAAAAATAATCCTGGCGAGTATATCCTAAAATCATACTCAGATGTTATTGGCAATCCAGATAACTACATCTATACAAAACGTCCTTACAGAATCACTGAAACATCTGTGGTTACATTTAATGCAAAATCAGGTACAGGCGTGGCTGACTTAGGTGAACACTATGCAGTTATCGTTTCAGAAAATGGTAAAGATTGGACAATAGTATTTGAAGAAACAATTGAACATGCGAACTGGACAAACACATCAGTCTCTCTTGCAACATACGCAGGTAAAGGTGTTCTCGTCGGTATCCGTCACTACAACAGTTCAGACTTGTACTTCTTGGCAGCCGACAACTTCAGATTGTCACAACTTGTTCTTCCAGCAGCTCCAGTAGTAACAGCAATGGCAACAAGTTCAACAACAATAGCATTGACATGGGCAACTGTTGAAGAAGCAACAAGCTACAACGTTTACAGCGCAGACACATTAGTCGCAAATGTAACAGAAACAAAATATGTAGTTGAAAACTTAACAGCAGAATCAGAATATTGCTTCACAGTGACATCTGTTAACGAAAACGGTGAATCAAAAGCTTCAGAACAAGTATGTGTAAAGACATTGAAAGAAGGTGAAGAACCATCAGTTCCAGAACCAATGGTTCCATCAGCACCAAAAGTAAAAGCAGAAGCAACAAGCGACACAACAATCGTCTTGACATGGAATCCAGTTATGACAGCAACAAGCTACAACGTTTATAGCGACACTGTCGTTATCGCAACAGTGACAGAAACAACATACACTGTTACAGGCTTGAATGCTGACACAGAATACTGCTTCACAGTGACAGCTGTTAACGAAAACGGCGAATCAAAAGCTTCAGAACAAGTATGTGTAAAGACTGCAACAGATGGTATAGATGAATTTACTTCATCATTCAATATCTATCCAAACCCAGTCAGCGACAAACTTTATATCGAAACAGAAGAAATAGTCAAGGAAGTTGTCGTTTACGATATTTACGGAAGACGCCAAGAGCTATCAGCTGTCAGCTATCAGCCATCAGCTGTTGATGTTTGTGGTTTGAACAGCGGCGTTTACTTCGTAAAGGTCGTTACAGAAAATGGAGAAGTTGTTAAGAGAATTATTAAGAACTAAGAGCTAAGAACTAAGAGCTAAGAACTAAGGCTTTTGAACTAAGGCCATTGGCTTTTGGCTTTTGAGCCGAGGTAGAGACGTATCAAAATTCGTAGAATTTTGCTGCGTCTCTCTTTTTTTTTTAGAACTCCAGAATCTCAGAATCTCAGAACCTCAGAATCTCAGAATCTCAGAACCTCAAAAACTCCTAACTCCTAACTCCTAACTCTTAGACTCGGTGTCTCGGTGTCTTAGGACGTATTCGATACGTCCCTACTTAAAAAATCACCCTTAATTGTAAATTGTTAATTGTAAATTATTAAATTTGTAATTCATTAAGCATAGAGATTTATTAACATAAAATTTTACTATTATGAAAAGACTTTTACTTTTAACGATGATGTGTTTGCTCGGAATGTTTTCCGTCAATGCGCAAGAAACTGTTACAATTACTAGTGATAGCACTACTATTGATGCTCGTATTCCGCTCCATACTTGGTGGAAATATTCTTATTCACAGCAGATCTATACAAGAAATGAGATAAATCATGAAGCAGGAAATATATTGAAAATTGCATTTTTCTCAAAGGGTGAAACATCTATTACAAGAGACGTTAAGATTTATATGCAAAACGTGACAAAGAGCAGTTTCTCATCAAATGAAGATTGGATTGAAGTCACAGATGCTGACCTCGTTTTTGATGGTAGCTTCGCAACAGCGACAGAGATGGAGATTACATTAGACAAACCATTTGCATATACTGGCAGAAACATATTGTTGTGTGTTCAAGATTGTACAGGAGAAGGACCAGAGGCAACTTCTTTCGACATATTTATAGATAATGCACCACGCTCAATATTTATCAATGATGATGATAACATGCCAGGTGGAGATAATCTTACAGGATTCGGACAACAATTCTGCGAAGAAAAGAAAAATATCCTCAAACTCACATTCGATGGCGAAGGAACAACACCAGATGAACCAGGTGAAGACGAAGAAACAACAACACTCGCAGCTCCAGTGGTGACAGCAACAGCATCAAACGATTCAACAATAGTATTGACATGGGAAGCTGTTGAAGGCGCAACAAAATATTACATTTATGAAGATGATAAAGCCGTTGGTGATGTTACAAGCCTTTTCTGTGAAATGAGAGGCTTTGAAGCTAACACAAATTACTGCTTCACAGTGACAGCTGCTAACGATACAATGGAATCAGAGAAGTCGGAACCAGCATGTGCAAAGACATTGGATGTCGCTCTTCCAGATGAACCAGGTGAAGACGAAGAAACAACAACACTTGCAGCTCCTACAAACCTCAGAGCTACAATCAGACAAGACGTTCCTGGTTTTAAGTACAAATATGAAATCACCATGGCATGGGACGCTGTTGAAGGCGCAAAAGGCTACGAAGTATATGTCAATACAGCCGACACAACAGGTTTCCAAATG
>JAZOSK010000041.1:0-12844 GCA_045657145.1 Bacteroidales bacterium
CAGGTCGTTGGAGTAGGATTTATCATTGGTGTTGTTCAAGATTCTGTTGAGACTGCTATCAATTCCAGCAGCGACGTCATGTACACTGCAGCCGCAGAATTCCGCGAACGTATGAAAAGAGGTGAAAAATTTGAATTATAAAATTAAAAAAATGAAACCAAAGGACTCAAACTCAACGAAGCTCAAATAGCAGAGCTCGAACAAGAATTCATGGAAACATTCGAGACATTTACAGTGTTTTTGAGTTTAAGCAAGAATTAAGAATTTTAATATTCGCTATTTTAAACAAGGACTACTTCATTGAAGTGGTCCTTGTTTAGCTTTTATAAGAAAGTATATGCATCGTCACTCCGATGAGTATTACGGAGAGTAGGATTTGCAGCCAGAGCATTCCGCTTGCGACAAAGAAAATGCAGTAAATCAAGCTGGCCCACAACATCGTAATGATATAAACTTTAGTCTTCAGAGGGATAATCTTATTCTCTCTGAAGTTTTTTATATAAGTACCTAAATGTTTGCTGTTGATGAGCTTCTCGTATAAAGTCTTGGAGCTTCTGAAGAAACACCATGCCGCAAGAAGCAATAGCGGCGTCGTCGGCAATATCGGAACAAAAATCCCGATAACACCTAAGATTACAGACAATACACCTAAAAATACCAATATAATCTTCATCAATGAGGTATTAAATATCAGCACATTGCATCGAACATCTCGTGTGTTCCTAATCTTCCGTTAATGACACAGACACATTCAACGACTGCCTTAACGCAAAGTTTCTCGTCAGATGCTCTGTAAATGTCTTGATAAAAAACATATCTGATGCCTTCTTTCTTTACGTTGAGTCGGCTGTAAAACTCATCGCCGCCTCTTAATGGAGTCTTGTATGTCAATGAGATACGAGCTACGACAGGGTCGATGCCTTGTTTGTGTAAGTCAGCGAATTTCACACCTCTAGATTCGATGAATTCATGACGTGTATGTTCTGTATAATGCTGATAATTAGCGTTGTTTACAATTCCTTGTCCGTCGCATTCGTAGTCGCGGACTTTCATCTTTAGTTCAAAAATATAGTTTTCCATCAGATTTTAATGTCTTCTTTTAAGTTAAAATATTCTTTCAAAATATCGTTTCCAATCAAATCGTCTTTCTTCGCTGAAATCAGCTGTTTTCCTTTTGAAATAAGCCAGATGTCGTCGGTGTAACGTAACAATAATTCAAGGTCGTGGGAACTGAAAATGATGGTCTTGTTACGTTCTTTTGTCAGCATTTTCATCAAAGAAAACAGCTCAATTTTGCTTGGATAATCGATGAAAGCAGTAGGCTCGTCCATAAATATAATAGGGGTGTTTTGCGCCAATGTCTTTGCTATCATCACCTTTTGTTTTTCCCCATCACTTAGTGTATTGAAATATCTGTCTTTCAATTGATTTATACCAACTATATCAAGTGATTCTTGAATTATATTTTCGTCTTCCTTTTCTATCTTACCGAAGAAATTTGTATACGGGCAGCGACCACTCGCGACCACATCATATACCTTTAAAAACATATCGTCAGGTCGCTCGGTAAGAACCAATCCAATCAACATGGCTTTCTCTTTGGCGGAATATTCAGAAAGCTCTTTTCCCATCAATTCCACGCTTCCGCCAATCGCTTTGATATGCGCAGTCAGCGTCTTGAAAAGCGTCGATTTTCCCGCACCATTTGGCCCGATTAAAGCAATCAGACTTCCTTCTTCCAAACTTACGTTGATAGGAGGCAAGATGGCTTTGTCTTTATATCCAATATGTAAATCTTTAGTTTTTAAAACTTCCATTTTTATATCACTAAAAATCAAACATTTATCTTTTTCTTAAAATAACCCAGATTACGATAGGCGCGCCAATGAATGCTGTCACTGCGTTTATTGGAAGGTTGCCTTCAAAACCTGGCATTCTCGCTACTAAATTACATAACAAACTGACAATCATTCCTATTAACATAACGGCAGGTACTAATATTCTGTGGTCGCTGGTTTTGAAAATGAATCTTGTCAAATGTGGAATCGCTAATCCTAAAAACGCAATCGGTCCGCAATATGCTGTCACTATCGCTGTTAAATAACCAGAAACGAGTATGACAAACAGATTGTTTCTCTTTACGTTAAGTCCTAAGTTCTCGGCATATAAATCTCCTAAAAGCATAATGTTCAAGTTTTTAGACATAAACAAACTGGCGAAAAGTCCAAGAATTATGCTTATTGAGAAGAATGCTAATTTGGCATTTCCAACTGCAGAAAACGAACCCATTCCCCAGATCACGAAAGCGTGGATGTCTTCTTTCATGCTAAAGAATTTCATTATGTCTGTCAACGAACCTGCGAGATATGAAACCATTAAACCTATGATTATCAAAGTTGTCATATTTTTAACTCGGCTACTAAAACCAAGTATCAGCATCAAAACCAATGTGGCTCCTAAAAACGCTGCGATGCTCACTCCAATATTCGACCATAATCCGAAAGTAGAGAGTGCGCTTCCGCCCAAAATACCTGTAAATAAGATTGTTATCGCGACTCCTAATCCTGCGCCGCTACTGATTCCAAGCATCGAGGGGTCGGCGAGGGGATTTCTAAATAATGTCTGCATCAAAAGTCCCGCAACAGACAAAGCGGCTCCTGCGAAAAGTGCTGTCACGGCTTGGGGAAGCCTGTATTCAAAGACGATTGTCGATATAGTTGAATTCGCTTCTTCTCCGAAAAATACCTTGAATAAGTCAATAAATGGAATCGTGACTGACCCTACAAATAGATTAAGGAAAAACAATAATATTCCTAAAAGTATTATTGCAATTAAAACACTGATATTTATTTTATTACGAGTCATTATTTAAGTAATAGCTTGAAGTATGTTGGAACGTAATTTTCCCATTCTTCTGTTAATAATTCTGGATGAAAATGATAGATAAAATCCGCTAATAAGACATCTGGTTCGTATTGTGATTTCTCAAAATATCCGCTTTCTCGCACGTTGCAAACCAACAGTTGTTTTTCTTTAAATGCCTTGAAAAGTGGATATAATTCATTTTCGTTTTTCAATCTTTCGTAAGTGAATGGAATATCTGACGAGTTGATAATTCTCCAGAAATCAGCCTTTTGTGCTTTTAAAAGAACGCTTTCTGCGTCAATGTGAAGACTTCCCGTCGACTCGTTGTCTTTCCAGATGTAATTGCCGCCAGCGTCAGAAAATATCTTTGCGATATAACTATTTCCTCCTGGCACATACCATTGATTTTCAAAAGGTAAGTCGGAAAATATTGTTGGTTTGTCTTCAATGAGAGAACATTTGTAAGACAAAGATTCATAACGTCTTACGACATCATCGAACCATTGATTTGTGACATCTTCTTTTCCACATAAAAGTCCGACGACTTTCATCCATTCAGCGCGTCCAAGCGGGTGACTTTCAAGATAATCGGGGAAAGAAAGCATCGTTGCGCCACTCAACTCTTTCAAATGGGAATAATCGACGGTAGGATAGGGCGTGTATAAAATCAATTCTGGTTGTAAATGAATGATTTTCTCGGTATTAACATTTGTCGACATTCCTGCGTCAATGATTTTTCCTTCTGCAACAAGTCTTAAAATCTCATTGTTGGTCGTATAATTACTCTCCAAAATACCTTTGACTTTATCGATTTCATCAAGCTTTTGAAATACAGACCATTGTGTTGAAGAGAATGCAACGACAGACTTTACAGGAGTTCGTATTATCGTTTTGTCTGTCAAATCATTAGGAATGGAGACCGTATCGTTAAAAAGATAAAATTCATTTTCAGAAGTTAAATCTTTTATGATAAGTTTATAGCCAGATTCAATTGGATAAATTTTGAAGTTTTCGGCATAAGAAACTATATTTAAGGTATCGTTCATTTTCTCGTCCGATTTCGTTTCCTTAGAAATCGTATCGCACGAACTCATTATGTAAATTATTGAAAATAAAACGACTATAAGTTTTTTCATAATAACATTTTCCTATGCACTTAATTCAAAAAAAATCTCGTCAAAGATAGTAAAAAAGGCATTTTACACAGACCAAAAACTCAGAAAAAATAATTATCTTTGTACGCTTAACAAATAAAATTTTTAGAGATGGGATTTAACTTTTTTAATATGCCTAAACCAAGGACTTTCAATTACACACCTCGTTACTATGATCCTGCAAAAGAAGCTCTTGAAAAGAAAAAAGCTGCAATGGGATTAGATTCCAAGCTTTCTGAGGATGAAAAACGCAGAATGAGAATCAGAAGAGGATTCGGATATGCTCCTGAAGAAATGGAAGAAAAGAGGCAGTTTGGTTTCAAAGGAATACGCAATGTCGTGTTTATCGGCTCGATAGTTCTTTTGGTGTATCTTATCTTCGGAACGCCTGTAATTGAAAACTTCATTGAAATGTTTCTTAGTTTAGGAAAATAAAAATCAACAATTTATGTCCTTCGATATAATCAAATTATTACCCGATTCAGTAGCCAATCAGATTGCGGCAGGCGAGGTTATTCAACGTCCTGCTTCTGTCGTTAAAGAGTTGATGGAAAACGCATTAGACGCTGGTGCAACACAGATTGACTTATACATTAAAGACGCAGGCAGAACCTCGATTACTGTCATTGACAACGGCTGCGGAATGTCTGAAACTGACGCGCGTCTTTGTTTTGAGCGTCATGCCACTTCAAAGATAAAAAAAGCTGAAGACTTGTTCTTAATCAAGACGATGGGCTTCAGAGGCGAGGCTCTTGCTAGTATAGCTGCTGTGGCTCAAGTCGAACTGATGACTCGTCGCGCCGATGACGAATTGGGAACTAAAATACACATCGAAGGCTCTGTTGTTAAGGAACAACAACCAAAACCAATGTCTGTCGGAACCAATTTCACAGTTAAAAACTTGTTTTTTAATATACCAGCTCGTCGTAACTTCTTGAAATCTAATGAAGTCGAGATGCGACACATTACTGACGAATTCTTCCGCGTCGCGATGATGAATCCAGAAGTGGCTTTCTCTCTTTCCCATAACGAAAAAGAGATTTATCATTTGCCAAAAGGGAACCTAAAACAAAGAATAGTAGGACTTTGCGGAAAAGATTACGACAAAAAAATACTTCCTGTACAACAAGAGACTGAAACAGCCACAATAAACGGTTTCATCGTAAAACCTGAATTTTTAAGAAAGACAAGAGGTGAGCAGTATTTCTTTGTAAATAAGCGTTTTATAAAACATGCATATCTTCATCATGCGATAGAAAACGCTTATCAGGAACTCATTCCAAAAGATTGTTTCCCTGGTTATTTTATTGATATCGAGATAGATCCAAAGGAAATAGACATCAACATACATCCAACAAAGACAGAAGTCAATTTTCAAGATGTTAAGCTAGTCTATGCTATACTTCACTCGGCAGTACGTAAAGCGATAGGGCAGAATAACTTAGCACCTATGTTAGACTTCGATGTGACTCCAGATTTAGGTTTTGATTTAGGCGAGGCAAGCAGAATGGATCGTCCTGTCATAGAACCAAAAATTGATTTCAATCCGAGTTTTAACCCTTTCAAGCCGCAGCCTCAAACGCGTCATTCTTCAGGAAATTGGAAGATATTATACGAGGATAATAACGACACTGTCTCAAGTAACATCAATAAAATCAGCAACTTTGACGATGTAAATGTAGCGACTGTAGTTGATAACAAAAACCTTTATATTCAGTTGCAACAATCATATATCGTTACAACTATGAAATCGGGACTTCTTATTGTAGACCAACATCTTGCACACATGAGAGTGCTTTATGAAAAGTATCTCCGTGAGATGGAAAACAATATCGAGTCGTCGGCATCGCAACAGGAATTATTCCCACAACATATCACATTAGGACCCAATGACGCTTCGTTATTGAAAGAGATAATGCCTGATTTAGAGAAGATTGGCTTCAGAATCCAGCAAATGAGTGCAACGACATTCATCATTAATGGAACGCCTGCCGACAGCAAAAACAACGACGCTGTCGCTCTTCTCGAAAAGATTTTGGATATGTATAAAACAAATATCGTTGATTTGAAGTTAGATAAGAAACTCAATCTTGCACGTTCGTTGGCATCGCAATTGGCAATAAAATCGGGTCAGTCGTTGAATCCTATTGAAATGCAGGATCTTATCGACCGTCTCTTTGCATGCGCTGTAGCTGAAGTTTCTCCAGATGGCAAGAAAATTTATACGATATTGAATGTTAATGAATTAAAAACACGACTAAACTAATATGAGTGATTTCAGACCAAGCGGTTTTGCTGTTTTACCAACAGTAGTAAAAAACCTTTTGATAATTAACGTCTTATTTTTCTTAGCGACAATAGCAGCCGATGTCGTTCTTCGCATCGACCTTAAAGATTATTTAGGCTTACATTATATCGGAGCTTCTGACTTTCAGCCATATCAGCTTGTCACTTACATGTTTATGCACGGCGACTTCGGTCATTTGTTCTTTAACATGTTCGCGCTTTGGATGTTCGGTAACACTCTTGAAAACATCTGGGGACCAAATAGATTCTTGCTTTTCTACTTCGCATGCGGAATAGGTGCGGGACTCGTTCAAGAATTGGTGCAATACATTCAATATGCAACAACATTACAAGGCTACGCGAATGTCAATATGGGCGGACATATCATACCTATGAGTCAGTATCTCAATCTGTTGACAACAGTAGGTGCTTCTGGTGCTGTATATGGAATCCTGCTTGCATTCGGTATGATGTTTCCAAATTCAACATTGTACATATATTTTGCGATTCCTATCAAAGCCAAGTGGTTCGTATTGCTTTATGGTATAATAGAACTTTTCGCAGGCTTCAGCGCAGTCGATAATGTTGCGCATTTCGCACACCTCGGCGGCATGTTGTTCGGCTTGATTTTGATTCTTTATTGGAAAAAGAAAGGAAACCTTTATTAATAATATGCGACCTTTTCAAAATAACATATTAGACGTTTTAAAGAGCTTTTTCTTGCAAAAGAATATGCTATCTCGTCTTATGTTAATAAATATTGTGATTTGGCTTATATGCTTGTTTATAAGCGTATTTACATGGCTTTTTAACATCAGCGACATCTCTTTCGTAACGAAGTTATTCGCTGTGCCATCTGACATTTCAGCATTAGCAGAAAAACCTTGGAGTGTGTTCACATACATGTTCCTCCAAGAACAGTTCGGTCACTTGTTTTTCAATATGTTAATGCTTTATTACGGCGGCAAAATCTTCCTTCAATATTTCTCTGAAAAGCAATTATTATTGACATACATCTTCGGCGGATTGTTCGGAGCTTTGTTTTTTATATTGGCTTTCAACGCGTTTCCTGTATTTGAAGACATGAAAGGTCACGCTTTCGCATTAGGCTCCTCCGCATCAGTATTGTCGATTTTAATAGCAGCAGCTACTTATCGTCCTGATTACACTTTAAATCTTTTTTTATTAGGACAGGTTAAGATGAAATGGGTCGCTATCGTATTCGTTGTCATCGACTTTTTAAGCATAACAAAAGGAAACTCAGGCGGTCACATCGCACATCTTGGAGGCGCATTATGGGGATTCTTATACGCCTTCATGTTGAAAAGCGACTTCGACATCTATAAAATTTTTAAGAAAAAAGCTAAAATCAGAGTCAAGACTGTGAACTCTGAAAATTATCATAAAAGACCAAAGACCGATGAGCAATATAATGCGGAACGTGCTCAGGAACAAGAAGATGTTGATAGAATACTTGAAAAGATAGCCAAAAACGGATATTCAAGTTTAAGCGATAAGGAAAAGGAATTTTTATTCAGACAAAGCAAGAAGTGATGGCGGAGAAGAAGGCGAGAAGAAATACATTTTTACAAGGCTTTGGAAAGGCGACAATAGGAATCTGCGGAATAGTGGCATTATTGTCATCTTTCCTGTGTTCTGTATGTCCGCTAATCAATCCTTCAACATTCGTTTGGACAGCATTCTTCGGACTTGCTTTCTGGATGATATTTTTTACCAATATCATAATTCTCATCATCTTAATATTTTTAAAATCAAGAAGAACGCTGCTAATTCCAATAGTCGCTTTGTTATTCTCAATCCCTGGAATTATCAAATCATATTCCTTTGGAGAAAGTAAAAATGAAGTTGACACCATCACAGTGATGACATATAATGTAGGTGTTTTCAGAGATTTTAAAGTCAAAGAACGCAGTGTTTCTGATGTTAAAAAATCTTTAGTAAAACTTGTGAAAGAACAAAATCCTGATATTTTATGTCTGCAGGAATCGGGGAAATGGCCCAATAACAAAGCCTTAGAATTTTCCAAAACAATTGGTTACAAATACCATAGCGTTAATATAATTAATGGCAATAGTTATTTTTCCAAATATCCGATGGAAAATATCAATACATTTAACGATGAGAAATTAAGCAAATATATTGACATTAAAAAAATTAAGATAAATAAAGAAAAATCTTTTTGTCTAGTTAATTGTCATTTCAACTCTTTCGGAATTTCAAAAGAAGAAATTGAATATATCAACGATACGAAAAACATTGTCAAAGATAAGGAAACTTATGGCAAGTCTGTGATTTCCAAGTTGACAAGAGGATTTAAATTAAGGACAAAGACTACGGAACTTTTAATCGAGAAACTTCCAAAAGACGATGTGCCGCTTATTATTTGCGGCGATTTCAACGACACTCCAATGTCGTACACATACAATCAGATGTTAAATGCAGGTTTGAAAGACGCATTCATCACCGCTTCAAAAGGAATCGGCAAGACATATTGCGGACGACTTCCTTTATTAAGAATAGATTATTTCTGGTATAATGATAATATTGAAATCGTTGATTATAATAGAATTAAGCAAACGACATCAGATCATTATCCATTGTTAATAAGTTTTAACATTAAAGAAGCTGAAGAGTTAGGAGAGGAGCAATGAATTTCAAGTTAGCATCGAATTTCAGGCCAACTGGCGACCAGCCGCGAGCCATAGAGCAGCTTAAACAAGGAATACTTAATGGCGAGCGGTATCAGACACTTTTGGGTGTAACGGGTTCTGGAAAGACATTCACAATAGCGAATATGCTTAAAGAAGTGAATCGTCCCGCCTTGATACTCAGTCACAACAAGACTCTTGCAGCGCAGCTTTACAGCGAATTCAAACAGTTCTTCCCTGAAAACGCAGTCGAATATTTCGTTTCTTATTACGACTACTATCAGCCGGAAGCCTTTATACCTCAGACAAATACATATATCGAGAAAGACCTTTCGATAAATGATGAGATAGAGAAACTACGTCTCAGCGCAACTACATCATTACTTTCAGGTCGTAGAGATATTATCGTAGTGTCTTCTGTTTCATGTATTTACGGTATTGGTAATCCTGACGACTTCGGAAAGAACGTAATTTATATAGAAGTAGGAAAACAGATTCTCAGAGATGATTTATTAAGACATCTCTCTGATTCTCTGTATAGTCGCAACGACATTGAATTCACGCACGGTAAATTTAGAGTCAAGGGCGACACTGTCGATGTTTTCCCTGCTTATTCAGATATAGCCTATAGAATCATATTTTGGGACGACGAAATCGAGGAAATCGAATCGTTTGATCCAGTCAACGGCACTCGTATTGAAGCGCTTTCTAGTCTGACATTATTCCCAGCTAATATCTTTGTCACATCGAAAGACAAGATAAAATCAGCTACCAACGACATCCAACTCGATATGTTCAAGCAAGTTGAATATTACAAAGAGATTGGAAAATTTGAAGAAGCAAAACGCCTCGAAGACCGTGTTTGCTATGATATTGAGATGATTAGAGAACTCGGATATTGCAGCGGCATTGAGAATTACTCACGTTACTTCGACGGTCGCGAGCCTGGAACACGACCTTTCTGTCTGATTGACTATTTCCCAGATGACTTCATCACCATTATCGATGAGAGCCACGTCACTGTCCCTCAGATTCGTGCAATGTATGGCGGCGATAGGTCAAGAAAGCAGACTTTGGTAGAATACGGATTCCGTCTGCCATCAGCATTGGATAATAGGCCTCTTAAATTCGATGAGTTTGAATCACTTACAGGACAGACGGTTTATGTCAGCGCAACACCTGCGGATTACGAATTACAAAAGACAGAAGGCATTTATGTGGAACAACTCATCCGTCCAACAGGATTGTTAGACCCAATAATTGAAGTGCGACCTTGCAAAAACCAAGTCGATGACTTGATAAACGAAATCCATAGGGTAGTGGAAGGCGGACAAAGGGTCTTAGTGACAACGCTTACAAAACGAATGGCTGAAGAACTGACACGTTATCTTAATAACTTGAATATCAATACAAGATACATACATTCTGATGTCGACACATTAGAAAGAATAGAGATAATGACAGGTTTGAGAAGCGGTATCTTCGACGTCTTGGTCGGAGTCAACTTACTACGTGAAGGTTTGGATTTACCTGAAGTTCAGCTTGTTGCGATTATGGATGCCGACAAAGAAGGTTTCTTGAGATCAGAACGCTCCTTGACGCAGACCGCAGGACGCGCCGCTCGTAATGCCGATAGTCTAGTCATTATGTATGCCGACAAAATCACAGATTCAATGCGTAAGACCATCGATGAGACTGCGCGTAGAAGAGAGATACAGATGGCTTATAACATCGAACATGGTATAACGCCGAAGACAATTATCAAGGCTATCGATACTTCAATGAGCAAGACACTTGCAAAACAAGGCAAGGATTATCCAATCTTCGACGACAATGTTAAGTCAGTCGCGGAAGAGACACCTATTAATTATAAGTCAGAAAAAGACATCAAGAAGGCGATTCTCGAGGCCAAGAAAGAAATGGAAAAAGCAGTCAAGAACCTTGACTTTATGGAAGCTGCGAAGTATAGAGATCTGATTATTGCATTGGAGGAGAGGACAAGACCTTAGGATTAATTCATAATTCATAATGCATAATTCATAATTGTAGAGACGTATCAATTACACCATAAAAATAAACAATATGTAATTGCTGCGTCTCAAGAATTGGGAGTTGAAAACGGAAAACGGAAAATTGAAAATTAACTTTCCATTTTCAGTTTTCAATTTTCAATTAAAATGTCTTTGCGTTTTTGCGAGAGAATTTAAAGCCCTGAAAGGGCGAAACAAATATAGGATAAGGCAACGCCTTATCAATTAGGAGTAGCGACTCGGAGTCAGTAGCACCCAATGCGTTAGGGATTGAAGCGGCATCCTTTAGGGAGAGACGCAATATTTTGCGTCTATACATTTGCGAAAAGCCCGACGGCGATAGCCGGAACGCCCTAAAACAATTCATAATTCATAATGCATAATTCATAATTGTAGAGACGTATCAATTACACCATAAAATAAACAATATGTAATTGCTGCGTCTCAAGAATTGGGAGTTGAAAACGGAAAACGGAAAATTGAAAATTGAAAATTAACTTTCCATTTTCAGTTTTCAATTTTCAATTAAAATGTCTTTGCGTTCCTTTGCGTCTCTGCGAGAAAAAAATATTTTTATTTATAACTAAAAATTTAGTTGCATAATTATAAAATATATTATACATTTGTATCGTTAATTCTAAAAAATATAATTCTATGGAAAATATAAAAGAACTCACAAAGGCAGAAGAACAAGTGATGCAAGTGCTTTGGAAGATTGAAAGCGGATTTGCGAATGAGATAATGGCTAATTTTCCAGAACCGAAACCTGCTTACAACACAGTGCTTACGATAGTTAGAATATTAGAGAAAAAAGGATTCGTGTCGCACGAAACATTCTGCAAGGCAAACAGATATTATCCTCTCATTTCAAAATCTGATTATTCGCATAACTCGCTCAGCGGATTAGTCAAAAATTATTTTAACAATTCATACAGCGAATTAGTGTCGGCTTTCACACAGAAGGGAAGCTTCACGATAGAGCAATTGGAAGAACTTAAAAACATGATTGATAAAGCTTTAAAGAAATAACTATGGTAACGAATTTGATACTGACATTTGTAGCGACAATGGTTTTGTATTTCGCTTACAAACTATTATTCCGCAACAGCAACAGATTCCAGCTCAACAGAATCATCTTGCTCACAATCTCTCTTTTTGCTTTCGCGCTACCTTTTATCAGAATAAACATTGAAGGTCAGCAGTTTCAAGAAATGACTTCCTTTAAACAGGAAATGGATGTGATATTCTACAGCGACGCGATGATAGAAGCTCCAGTTGAGATAAAAACATTATCCATCACAGATATAATTTCATATTTATATATAATAGGTGTGGTTTTCTTCCTGATGAAATTCGTTTATAATATCTTTAAAATTTATAAGATTAAAGCAGGGAAGAAGATTGAGAAAATTGATAATGTTAATTTCATATATACAAATGAAAGTCACGTTCCTTTCTCATTCTTAAAAAACATTTACATTCCGAAAGACAATCTCGATGAAATGATTATAAAACACGAGATGAGTCATGTGAAGAACCATCATTCCGTTGATGTCATTCTTATGGAGATAATGATTGCCTTCCAATGGTTCAATCCTTTCATTAGAATGATTAATAACGAGTTGAAGAACAATCATGAATTCATTGCCGACAGCGAAGCGATTAAGAATGAAGACGAAAAATCGAACTATATGATGTTATTGTTACAGCAGTGCACGGCTGACGACTTTAGCACGATAGCTAATAATTTCAGTTTTTTATTAACCAAAAAAAGAATTAGTATGATTACGAAAAATCAGAAAGTAAAGGGTTCGGTAATCAAGGTGTTACTGACTCTTCC
>JAZOSK010000042.1:0-3207 GCA_045657145.1 Bacteroidales bacterium
GGTTATCATTTTTTTAATTTTGGTAATTTGTTCTTCTGTTATAGATGTTTCGCCTATCTCCCTCATGGAAAGTATGACTAATTGCATTAGTTTAGATTGAAAGGCGAAGTTTCCAAGGTCGTTGCTGTGGCGAAATGTTATGCTTTTGCCATCGCCAAATTTAATTTGCCGAGCAGAACCATCTGTAATATATATAATATTCGCTGGGACTTGTGTTGATAGTCCAATTTTATTAAGAGCGTATGCGCCAGTTGGTATGATACGAGCATTATCTCTTTGGGCAATCTTTTGTGCAATGACATCCAATGGCGGTTCAAGGAGTGAACCATCCCATTTGTCATATTTGGGTACATAATAAATACCTTTGGCAAAGCGATGTAATTTGTTGTTGCGACATAAGCGTGTCAATCCAGAACGAATTGCGTCCGGAGTGCCGAATATCACAAAATCATCAGGAATAAAAATCGTTCCGTCGTTTGCTTTTTCAACAAAGTCATACATTGCCTTATAAGAACTATTAGCACCCATAAATCTAAATTTTGCCACAAAGTTACATTATTTTTGTGGCAAAATGAATAATTGTAATATTTTTTATCTCCAAACAATATATTCAAACTTCAATAGTTATATTTCAAAAACAATTCGTGTCTAACATTTTCTTTTACATAATTACAATAATCTTTGGTGCGTGCTGCACTTTTATAACATGGCTATCTAAGATGTTTGGATGGACATACACAGAAGCATGTGTCTATATAAATCTTTACTTGCAATATGCGGTGCTGATGTTGTCAACATTGTCTGTTGTTTATGTCGCTGCAAAGAAGATGAGTCAAGGTTTTTCTAAACCTAGATTGCTGGTGCTAATAATGAGTGTTGTTTATAATGTTCCGTTTGTTTGGTTTGGCGCATGGATGTATAACAGATACGGAAAAATCAGTTGTGACACAGCATTTCAACTCTGCAAAAACGACCTTTGGAGATTAGGTGAACATCTTGATATACCAACGAATATGCCTTGCTATAGCAAAGGTTGGACAGAATATTATGTGGTAAATATTATCATCTTCGTTGTCTTGTACTTGCTTATCTTCTTTATAGATTGGGGTGTAAAGAAATTGATAAAGAAATATGTTTAAACTCTAATATTTATATATGATTAAGAAGATTTTATTAAGGATGTTATTGATTATCGTAGCGATAATTGTTATCGGTCTCCTCATTCCTCAAAACTTAAAGATGCCTGTCGTGGGCGCTGATAATAACAGCTATAATCACGAGACTTTCTGGCACGGAGGCTGGGGGACTTCCATCGTTCACAAAGGGATTGATGTCTTTGCGAAGAAAGGAACCAGCGTTCATTCTGCGACAAAAGGCATAGTTCTTATTACAACAGAATATGGTAAAGGCGGTAAATTTGTTTTGATATTAGGTCCAAAGTGGCGACTTCATTATTACGCTCATTTAGATGAAATAAAAACCAAACGCTTTGCTTTTGTGACGCAAAATACAGAGATTGGAACTGTCGGCAATACAGGAAACGCTGCTACAACTCCAGCTCATCTGCATTATGGAATTGGCACTTTGATTCTGTATCCTTGGAGAATAGATAGAGCTCCGCTTGGATGGCAGAAGATGTTTTACCTGAATCCTATTGATTATTTGAAGAAGAATTAATTGAAATAAGCAGCCTCTCTGCGTTAGGGATTGAAGCGGCATCCTTTGCGAGCGGAGACGGATGTTGGAATCGGAGACGGATATTGGAGGCGGAGTCGGATGTTGGAAGCGAGGCAGTGTCGAAGCGAGCAAAGATATAGCGGAAAGCCCGACGGCGTAGCCGGAACGCCCAGATTCGATGGCTAATGACTAATGTCGAAAGACAAAAGATTACAAGTAGTAGGTCTGATAAAAAAATATATATCTTGTAATCGTATATTTAACTATTAATTTTATCTTTGTGGATGTAAAGAAAAATTCAAAAACATCGACGATAATGAACAAGATAGTATTGATTACAGGCGCAACGAGCGGCATCGGTCTCGGCTGTGCAAGAAAATTTGCCGCTAATGGCGACCGTCTCATTCTCACAGGACGTAAAAAAGAACTTCTCGACGAGATCAGCAACGAACTGACAGCTAAAGGCACTCAGGTTCTAACCTTGGTTTTCGATGTGCGTGACCGCGAGAAAGCAACACAATGTATTGAGAATCTGCCTGCTGAATGGAAAGATATAGACGTTTTGGTTAACAACGCCGGTCTCGCACTCGGCCTCGAACCAGAATACGAAGGCAGTTATGACGACTGGGATACTATGGTGGATACAAATATTAAAGGTTTGCTTACTATGACACGCCTCGTGGTTCCTGGCATGGTTCAACGCGATAGAGGCCACGTCATCAATATCGGCTCGGTGGCTGGCGACGCAGCTTACGCTAACGGAAATGTTTACTGCGCTACAAAAGCAGCTGTAAAGACAATTACAGACGGTCTTCGTATAGATGTCGCTAATACAGCGATACGTGTTACAAACCTTAAGCCAGGTTTGGTTGAAACAAATTTCAGCAATACTCGTTTCCACGGTGACACAGAACGTGCTGCCAATGTTTATAAAGGCATCAAACCTTTGACAGGCGACGACATAGCTGATGTTGCTGTTTATGCAGCCAATGCTCCAGAACATGTACAGATTGCTGAGATTCTTGTCCTTGCAACTCATCAAGGTAGCGGTAGCGTTATAGTAAGACAAAATCAGTGATTTTAAAAATAACGTAAATTAATGTCATATAAGATATAAAACTTAAACTCCTGATTTTACTTTAGTTAAAGTGATATATTTTGTATGACATTATTTTTTTTGTTATATAACTAAAAAATCAGTTGTGAATTTATAAAATAAAGTATATATTTGCATCGTTAACTTTAAAAAATAGAATTATGGAAAATATAAAAGAACTCACAAAGGCAGAAGAACAGGTAATGCAGGTGCTATGGAAAATAGAGCAGGGCTTCGCAAATGAGATAATGGCTAACTTTCCGGAACCGAAACCGGCTTACAACACAGTGCTCACAATAGTAAGAATATTAGAGAAAAAAGGTTTCGTGGCTCACGAGACTTTCTGCAAGGCAAACAGATATTATCCTCTGATTTCAAAATCTGATTATTCGCATAATTCGCTATGTGGTTTAGTGAAAAATTATTTTAACAAT
>JAZOSK010000043.1:0-1928 GCA_045657145.1 Bacteroidales bacterium
AGCATCAGGGTATCTCATACAAAAACTTTGATCGTCAGCAACCCAGCGGAAGGAGAACGGATCTTCTGGTTTAAATTCGAATCCTACTTTACAAGTTTCAGCAATTTTAGGTACAGCCTCTAGCATCCACATCTGCAATATACAGAAAACTTATAAATGCAAGTGTGTCATTTCAGTGTTTTGAACCATTGAACGTTGAAACAGTTGACACTTTAATAAATCATTTCAGTGTTAACAGTTGACACTCTGTAAGTACTATTAGATTGAAAGGAACATACCTGGAAACCTAAAGTATACCCAGAGAGACTGAATCCAGGCCTGTCTGAAGTGCGTACCGCACGGTTTGCTCGGGCTACTTTCATCAAAGAGTCAATTGTCTCTTCATAGACAAGCCTGCCCCAAGGATGACCCTCAAATTTTTCTAAATCACATGCTAGTGACACATGTTCTTCCTTTACATTTCTATACCTGTTGGTCCGTCTTGGGAAGAGCACCATCTCCAAGTTCAACAGCTTTGCCATAATAATTTTTTTCTTGGATTCTTTTGGTTCTTTGAGAAAGATGGCTTCTAGTTGATCGACACTGCATGGTGAAACACCAAGAAAAGACTTCACTGACACTTTATCAGGAGGGCTAAGGTCAAAGCCATTGTCTTCACAGTTTAAACCGGTTACACAAGCAAATTCAAGTAAACCAAAACGGAGAATCCGGCCATCTACTTTGAACCACATCTCTAGCGTCTTCTCTGTTTGTATCTCGTGCAAACACATTTGCCACGCCAATTGATGATAGAAGGGCATGTAATCTGCTTGCTTAATGATCATGTCAAAGCATCCCTTAGAAAGGACAGTCCAGTCCTCTTCGGTTAACTCCTTCTTGATGACATTAAATATGTCAAAGTTACTGTGATAATTAAACCTTCCAAGAAACTTAATTTCTGGAGAGTTGAAATAACAGAAGTCCTGCAATTGTTAACCAAAAACAAATGAGTGTCAACACCTAGCAACACATAGACACATAAGTACTACTGACAGTTCAGGGTGTTATTCGAATACTAACCGAAGCATGGGGTATTATTTCACGATCTGCAACCCCGGAAGTATCTTGTTCTTCTGGGAGAACTTGTGGAACAACTGCAACATATATATAAGTGTCATCAGATAGATATTTAGTCCAAAAAAATTAAACTAAAACCTTTTATGTTGACAGTAATGGATAGCTACTTTGTTAAGTCATTTCAGTGTTTTGAGCCATTGAATTTTGAAACAGTTGACAATTTAATAAATCATTTCAGTATTAACAGTGTTGACAGTTGACACTTTTTTTAGTATGACCTTTGATGTCAGAGCATTACATTGTGCAATGTACAAAATAAACTACAAATGAACTACTCACTCAACTGTCAACACTGAAATGACTTAATAATATGCAACAGATAAAAAACCATTTTTGTTGACACTTCATAGAAAAACATTTTCTATTGACAGTTCACAAAATTGAATGTTTTAACCGATTTCAACCAAAATCAAACATAGCTAACAAAGTGGATGTAATGTTGAACAATAAAAACTACAAATGAAGACAGAAACTTACCGATTATGGCTCCATCGTTTTCCATTTGACAGTTGCTTCTGATATTGTTTTTAAACTGGCTGAATTTGTAAATGTGGAGTTCGAATCACGAGAGGAAAACGTTTGAAGCCGACACTGTCAGTTTGAAACCGTTTTCGCGCTGACAGTTTGAAGTTGAATGAGAAGAAAAAGGAGAAATGGATAAAGTGAAACGGAGAAGACGAAGAAGGAAGAAGCGGCGAAGGATTGGATGTGGTTTTCGATGTCCACCACAGTGTCAACGCCGTCGAACAGCCGGAAAACGAGAAGAAAATCGCCGGAGAAGAGAAGAAAATCGCCGGAGAAGAAGGAGGAAA
>JAZOSK010000044.1:0-3827 GCA_045657145.1 Bacteroidales bacterium
CGCAAAATATTGCGTCTCTCCCAAAAGGATGCCGCTCCAATCCCTAACGCAGTCGGAGTTGAAAACTGAAAGTGGAAAATTGAAAATTAACTTTCAGTTTTCAGTTTTCAACTTTCAATTCAAAAAACTCCTAACTCCTAATTCCTAACCAATAAGGCGTTGCCTTACCCTATATTTGTCTCGCCCTTTCAGGGCTCAATTCCTCAATTCCTCAACTCCTAATTCCTAACTCCTAACTCCTAACTAAAAAAACTTGTAGTCTTGTAGACTTGTTGACTTGTAGTCTTTTTTTATTATCTTTGTACGTTTTAATAAAAATTAACAAATGGCTCAGAAACCTTCAATACCGAAAGGAACTCGTGACTTCTTGCCAGATGTCATGGTTCGTCGTAATTATATTTTCGATACTATAAAAGGCGTTTTTAAACGTTTTGGTTTTCAACCTATTGAGACTCCTTCTATGGAGAATCTCTCAACTCTCCTCGGCAAATACGGAGAAGAAGGTGACAAACTTTTATTCAGAATACTCAACTCTGGCGACTTCATGTCGGGCGTGCAACAGAATGGCGAAGCTCTTCAATCAGAGAAAATCGCAGGCAAGATTTGCGAAAAAGGTCTCCGTTATGACCTTACCGTGCCATTCGCTCGTTTCGTGGTGCAATACCGCGACCAGATAGCATTCCCGTTCCGCCGCTATCAGATTCAGCCTGTATGGCGCGCCGACCGTCCTCAGAAAGGTCGCTACCGTGAGTTCTATCAATGCGACGTCGACATCGTCGGAAGCAACTCAATACTCAACGAAGCTGAACTCGTACAGATAGTCGATGAGGTTTTCAACGCATTGAAGATTAACGTAGTCTTAAAGATAAACAATAGAAAAGTCCTCGCTGGCATTGCAGAATACATCGGCAAGCCTGACGCTCTCGTCGACATCACCGTCGCTATCGACAAACTCGATAAGATCGGCATCGATGCTGTCAATGCAGAACTCGCACAAAAAGGTCTCGACGAAACAGCGATAGAAAAATTACAGCCAATTCTCTTCATGAAAGGCGACGCTCGCGAGAAATTCGCTCAGCTTAAGTCATTGATGAGCGGCATCGAAGTAGGAGAGAAGGGCATCGAAGAACTCGAGACATTATTCGACTACATCGACGATATGAACGTCGGCATCGAATATGAACTCGACCTCACTCTTGCTCGTGGATTGAATTATTATACAGGCGCAATATTTGAAGTCAAGGCAAAAGACGTGGCGATGGGCAGCATCTCAGGCGGCGGTCGCTACGATAACCTCACAGGCATCTTCGGACTTCAAGGCGTCTCTGGCGTCGGCATCAGCTTCGGCGCCGACAGAATATACGACGTCCTCACAGAGTTAAACCTCTTCCCAGAAAAGAACGGCGACATCACAGAAGTCATCTTCCTTAACTTCGGACCAAAAGAAGAACGTTACTGCCTCCCTTATCTTCAACAACTTAGAAGAAACGGCGTCAACGCAGAGATTTATCCTGACGCAGCAAAACTTCAGAAACAAATGAAATACGCCGACCAACGCGGAATTCCAGTCGTCGTTATGGCTGGCGAAGACGAGATGAATAACAAGACATTCACCGTCAAATTCATGAAAGAAGGACGTCAAGAAAAAGTAGCAGCAGAAAATTTAATCGAAATAATTAAATAAAATTTTACATATGAACACACATTATATTTCAGCAGAAACATTAACATTTGAAAGAGTTAATGAGATTATCACAAAAGGTTACAAACTCGCTTTGTCAGAAGACGCTAAGAATCGTATCCAAAAATGCCGCGACTACTTAGACAAGAAAATGGAGACACAGACAACTCCAATCTATGGTATCACAACAGGTTTCGGTTCATTGTGCAACCACAGCATCTCTAAGGAAGACCTCAGCACACTTCAAAAGAACCTCGTGATGTCACACGCTTGCGGTACTGGTGAATTTGTTCCAAAAGAAATCATCCGCATCATGATTTTATTAAAGGTTCAAAGCTTGTCATACGGTAACTCTGGCGTTCAAGTCATTACAGTTCAACGTCTCATCGACTTCTTCAACAACGACGTGCTTCCAGTAGTTTACAACCAAGGCTCACTCGGCGCATCAGGCGACTTGGCTCCATTGGCAAACTTGATGTTACCTTTACTCGGTTTAGGTGAAGTACATTACAAAGGCGAAATCGTTCCTGCTGAAGTAGTTATGAAAGAATTCGGTTGGGAAGCTATCACACTTCAATCAAAAGAAGGTTTGGCACTTCTCAATGGTACACAGTTCATGAGCTCATACGGCACTTATGTATTGCTCAAGGCTTTCCGTCTCTCATATCTCGCCGACCTCATCGGTGCTGTTTCATTAGACGCTTTCGACGGTCGTATCGAACCATTCTTTGACCAAGTACATCAAATTCGTCATCACGAAGGACAAATCAAGACAGCTGAGAGATTCCGTAACTTGTTAAAAGGCAGCGAATTGATTGCACGCGAAAAGAAACACGTACAAGACCCTTATTCATTCCGTTGCATCCCACAAGTACACGGCGCATCAAAAGATGCTATCAAATATGTTGCTTCAGTATTCATGAATGAAATCAATGCTGTTACCGACAACCCAACAATTTTCCCAGACGAAGACTTAGTCATCTCAGCAGGTAACTTCCACGGTCAGCCTCTCGCTATCACATTAGATTTCTTGGCAATAGCAATGGCAGAACTCGGCAACATCAGTGAAAGAAGAGTCTACCAACTCATCGGTGGCAAACGCGAACTTCCTTCATTCTTGGTAGCAGAACCAGGCCTCAACTCAGGTTTCATGATTCCACAATACGCAGCAGCTTCAATCGTAAGCCAAAGCAAACAATTATGCGCTCCAGCATCAGTAGATAGCATCGAATCATCACAAGGACAAGAAGACCACGTAAGTATGGGTGCTAATGCAGCAACAAAAGCATTGCGCGTAGCTGACAACTTGGAAAGAGTTCTCGCTATCGAGTTGTTCAACGCAGCACAAGCTTTAGACTTCAGAAGACCTTTGAAGTCATCAGAAGCAATTGAAGCATTCGTAGCAGAATATCGCAAACACGTTGAATTTGTTAAGACTGACAAAGTTATGTACACAGAAATAGCCAAGTCAGTGAACTTCTTACAACAATACGAAGTTAATATTTAATAGTGTAAAGTTGAGAGAGTAGAGTTTAGAGTAGTTAGATGTGTACACTATCAACTGCTTTAAACTTTACACTCTACACTCTACACTCTACACTCTACACTTTAAATTAATAATAATATGGAATATCAAGAAGATTACAATTTAGGACAGGAAGAGCCTGAGAGAAGACCGGAAATGTTAACGGTTTTATGTATTCTCTCTTTCATCAATGCAGTTTATAATGGCATTGCCAATTTCATTTCTTTTGCCTTCTATGATTCATTTGTTGCTTTATTAGAGCAGATGAAAAATGGAGAAGGCATGTTCGCAGATATGGTGGAACAGATGGGTGATAGCTGGGAGACAATGGTGGATGCAACATCATTGGCATTTTCTGTTGGCAGAGGCTATTATTTCATCGAGATGCTTTTATTCGTTGCATCATTCATCGGTGTGCTTATGATGTGGCGTTTGCAGAAGAAAGGATTCCATGTATATGCTATTTCACAAATACTGATGCTCATCGCGACATCAATCTTTGTAGTAAGCAAAGTCGGTGGAGGATTCCCATTCGGCGCTGTTTTATGGACAGCATTTTTCATATTGATGTATTTAGGTCATTATAAAAAAGTTATGAAATAATGATGAAGAAGCAAGAAT
>JAZOSK010000045.1:0-60124 GCA_045657145.1 Bacteroidales bacterium
TAAGCGAACGCATAAAACGTAATGCATATTGCAATGACTATTCACAATTGTTTTTCTGGAGAACCAAACAACAACAAGAAATTGACTTAATTGAAGAAAAAGACGGACAATTGTTCGCATACGAATTCAAATTAAATCCTAGAAAAAAAACTAAATTACCATTGTCTTTCGAGAACAATTATTCAAACGTAGAATTTAAAGTCATAAGCAAAGATAATTTCTGGGAGTTTTTGTAAGACTATAAGTTGAAGCGCTGCTGTTAAAAGTGGCGCTTCTTTTTTTAGGAACTGAGGATTTGAGGATTTAAGGAACTAAGGATTTGAGGAACTAAGGAACTAAGGGATTTGGAACACTCCTAACTCCTAACTCCTAACTAAAAAAAACTTGCAGTCTTGTTGACTTGTTGACTTGTGGTCTTGTGGTCTTGTGGTCTTTTTTTTCTTATTTTTGCAAAAAATTTACGAAAAGAAAAAAAATCATGTTTAAAGGTCATCCAAAAGGGCTTTACGCCCTCGCATTAGCCAACACTGGCGAACGTTTCGGTTATTACACCATGCTTGCTATCTTCGTGCTTTTCTTGCAAGCTAAATTCGGTTTCAACGAGGCTCAATCAGGTCAAATCTACGGCGCATTCCTCGGCTTCGTTTACTTCATGCCTCTCATCGGCGGTATCCTCGCCGACCGTTTCGGCTACGGCAAAATGGTAAGAGCAGGTATCGTGGTCATGTTCCTCGGTTACCTTCTCCTCGCAGTCCCAATGATGGGCGCGACAGCTAAAGTCACCATGTTCTCGGCACTCGCTCTCATCGCGATAGGAACAGGTCTCTTCAAAGGCAACCTTCAAGTCATGGTCGGCAACTTATACGACGAGGCGAAATACAGTCCTTTCCGCGACAACGGCTTCAGCCTTTTCTACATGGCTATCAACATCGGTTCTATGTTCGCTCCTATGACAGCGACAAAAGTCACCGACCTCTTCCTCGGCAAAGCTGGCTTCACATACGTCCCACAAATTCCATCACTCGCTCATCAATATCTCGATGGAACAATCTCAGCCGATGCCTTACAGTCATTCGAGGCTCTCGCAGCACAACAAGGCAATACTGGCGACTTAGCCGTCTTCGCACAAAATTACATCGACTCATTATCAACAGCATATAACTATGGTTTCGGCGTAGCATGTATCTCATTGGTACTCTCAATGGCTATTTATATCTGCTGCCGTAACTGGTTCAAACATGCTGACGTCAACACCAAACAAGCTAAGGAAATGGGCAACACCACAGTTAAAGTCGTTGAACTAACTCCAGAGCAGACACGCACTCGCATGACAGCCTTATTCATGGTATTCGCTGTCGTCATCTTCTTCTGGATGTCGTTCCAACAAAGCGGTTTGTGCCTCACCTTCTTCGCCCGCGACTACACTGCAAACACAGCCTCAGGATTCTCAAGAATAGGTTTCAACATCTGGGCATTGACATTAATTGCTATCTCTGTCTACACCTTATTCTCAACATTCCAATCTGAGACAATAAAGAACAGAATCATCAGCGGCGTCATCACCTTATTATTATGGGCTGGTGCAGCAGCATTATACCTCGGCATGCCATCAACAATCAGCATCTTACCTCAAGAATTCCAACAATTCAACCCATTCTTCGTCGTCGCCTTGACACCTGTATCAATGGCAGTGTTCGGAGCTTTGGCAAAGAGAGACAAGGAACCTTCATCACCAAAGAAAATCGGTATGGGTATGGTTGTGGCAGCATTAGGTTTCACAGTTATGGCAATGGCGTCATTACATCTCATGAGTCCAGCAGAATTGAAAGCAGCAGGCGGCGTAAGCAACACATTAGTATCACCTAACTGGCTCATCAGCACATATTTAGTATTGACATTCGCCGAGTTATTATTAAGTCCAATCGGCATTTCATTCGTAACGAAAGTAGCTCCTCCAAAATACAAAGGCATGATGATGGGCTGCTGGTTCTGCGTCACAGCAATAGGCAACTATTTAACCAGCGTCATCGCAAAGATTTGGGGCACAGGCATGCCATTATGGATGGTATGGGGCGTACTCGTAGTATTATGTTTGTTATCAGCCATCGTCATCTTCTCAATCATGAAGAGATTAGAAGCTGCCACGAAGGAATGTTGAGATGAGCTAAGAACTAAGAGCTAAGAACTAAGAACTAGTTCAACAGCCTTAGTTCAACAGCCTTAGTAAAAAAATAAAAAAACATGGTAAGTCTGTGGCAGATATTTTGGATATTCGCAAAGATCGGGGCCTTCACTATTGGTGGAGGCATTCCGATGATTGCGGCTATCAAGTCGGAGCTCGTCAGTCGTAAGTGGCTCAACGACGAGGACTTTATCGACATCATCACCTTAGCGCAAACCGCGCCTGGATTGTTTGCCGTCAACATTTCCATCCTGACGGGACATAAGTTAAGAGGCACCAAAGGAAGCGTAGTAGCGACTATTGCCAGTTGCCTTCCTCCTTTCCTCATTATCTTATTAGTAGCGATATTCTTCACCAATTTCAAGGATAACGAATACGTCATCAAGGCGTTCAAAGGCATCAGACCTGTGGTAGTAGCGCTCATCGGCGTCCCTGTCATTGACATGATAAAAGCCACAAAAATGAAATGGTGGTCATGGGCTGTCGTTGTTCTATCAATGACTTTAGTCTGTTTTTTAAGTGTCTCACCTATTTACATACTGATATGCGTCATAGTGATTGCAGCTTTCATCAGTTGGTATAAAAACAAAGAACATCATGATATATCTTGAGTTATTCTTGACATTTTTCCTAATAGGCATGTTCACCATCGGAGGTGGCTATTCCATGCTTCCTCTCATACAGAATGAAGTCGTTACCGTTCACGGCTGGATTGACGAGACCACATTCACCGACATCGTCGCCATCTCACAGATGACGCCAGGACCTATCGGCATCAACTCCGCCACATACGTCGGATATGAGGTGTTATTGAAATCAGGAGCCTCAGAATTCATGAGCATTCTCGGTTCATTCACAGCGACTTTCGCGGTAGTATTACCTTCATTTATAATCGTTCTTCTGTTATGCAAAGTTTATGAAGCATGGAAGAACCATCCTATCTTCAGAGGCGTGATGTCAGGATTAAAGCCAGCGGTTATCGGACTTATAGGAACTGCGGCCGTCACACTCGCCACACCAGAAAACTTCATCGACTGGAAAAGCTTCGTGATATGCATAGTGGCGTTCATCGCTTTATATTTCAAGAAAGTCGGACCGTTTGCAATAATTGGATTAGGAGCAATAGTCGGGTTGTTAGTGTATTAAAAGACAATAGTCAACGGACAACGGACAACAGATTTTTTTAATCAGAAGTTAGAAATTGAACATCAAAAAAAAATAATTCCTAACTCCTAACTCCTAACTCCTAATTCAAAAAAAAATATTATTTTTGTAAGCTATTAATTTTGTGAAATTTTAACAAAAACATAAAATGAAAAAGGAAATAAAATTCAGTTTAGTTTACCGTGACATGTGGCAAAGTTCCGGTAAATACGTTCCACGCAAAGACCAATTAGAACAAATCGCTCCTATCATCATCAAGATGGGTTGCTTCGACCGCGTCGAGTCTAATGGTGGTGCTGCAGAACAAGTTAACTTATTATACGGCGAAAATCCTAACCATTCAGTACGTGCTTTCACAGCAGCATTACACAAAGGCGGCATCGAATGTCATATGCTCGACCGCGCTCTCAACGCTTTGCGTATGAACCCAGTTCCAGCTGACGTTCGTCAACTCATGTACAAAGTGAAGAAAGCTCAAGGCGTCGACATCACACGTATCTTCTGTGGCTTGAACGACGTTCGCAACATCATCCCTTCAATCCAATGGGCTAACGAAGCTGGCATGATTTCACAAGCTGCTATGAGTATCACTTACTCACCAGTTCACACAGCTGAATATTATATCGACATGGCTGAAAAGCTCATCCAAGCTGGTGCTAAGGAAATCGCTTTGAAAGACATGGCAGGTATCGGCCGTCCATTCTCATTGGGCAAAGTCGTCGCTGCTATCAAGAAACAACACCCAGAAATCAAGGTTCAATATCACGGTCACTCAGGCCCAGGTCTCTCAATGGCTTCTATGTTAGAAGTTGCTCACGCTGGTGTTGACTACATCGACGTTGCTATGGAACCACTTTCATGGGGTATGGTTCACCCAGACGTTATCTCAGTACAAGCTATGTTGAAAGACGCTGGTTTCTTAGTAAAAGACATCGACATGAACGCATATATGGAAGCTCGCGCGATGACACAAAGCTTCATCGACGACTTCTTAGGCTACTGGATCGACCCTCGTAACCGTTACCTCAACTCATTGATGTTAGGCTGCGGTCTCCCAGGTGGTATGATGGGTTCTCTCATGGCTGACCTCAAAGGCGTTCACGCTGCTATCAACATGAACCTCAAAAATAAAGGTGAAAAAGAACTCACAGAAGACGAACTCCTCGTTCAACTCTTCGACGAAGTACAAAATATCTGGCCTAAACTCGGTTACCCTCCATTGGTAACTCCATTCAGCCAATACACAAAGAACATCGCTTTGATGAACCTCTATTCATTAAGCAAAGGCGACGCTCGTTACGAAAACTCTATCGACCCTGCTGCATGGGGCATGATTTTAGGTAAAGCTGGTCAACTCCCAGGTAAATTAGACCAAGAAATCATCGACCTCGCTAAGAAGAAAGGCTTAGAATTCTTCGAAGGTAACCCACAAGACAACTACCCAGATGAACTTCCACGTTTCCGCAAAGAAATGGAAGAAAACGGCTGGGAATTAGGTCCAGACGAAGAAGAGCTCTTCGAATTTGCAATGCACGAAAAACAATACCGCGAATATAAATCAGGCGAAGCTAAACGTCGTTTCAACCAAGAATTAGAAGAAAAGATGAAAGCTAAGTTTGAAAAAGCTGGCGGCGAAGTTAAGATTCCAGATTTAAGAGCATTACGTCATCCAAACGCAGAACCAGTAGTGGCTCCTGTTGGCGGAAGAATCTTATGGGACATCGACTTCAACGACAAGTCAACAACACCAGCTCCTGGTACAGTTTACAAAGAAGGCGACATCATCGCACAAATCCAAGCACCTTACGGTCAAGAACCAGTCGTAGCATTATGGCCAGGTAAGATTGTCGAAGCTGTTGCTCCACAAGGCAAACTCGTTGAAAAAGGTGAGACAATCGCTTTCATTGAGAAATAAGACTACAAGTCTACAAGACTATAAGACAATAAGAAGAGACGCCACAGAAGTGACGCCTCTTTTTTTTCCACAAATTCATTTCACATCCACTAATCTGCACTAATCAGCACGAATTATTAGCGTTCGATTCGTGTTTATTCGTGGACGAAATTATTTTTAAAATTCTAAAGTTCTCAAGAATTCGTGAATCTCTTCCTTACTTGCGTTAATATCAAATACTTTTGTTGGTTTAAGGTAGAATATTTCTTTATTTTCTTTGAAGCGTTTTTCTCCTCCGCCTGTTATGTTGAGCATGATGACGGCGTCTTTTTCCACCTGGTTATTTTCGACAGCTTGTATCAATGAGGCCGTAGCGACTGCAGCCGCCGGATTGATGTCGATGCCTTCCAACGCCTCGAATAATTTGCCGGCGGCTGTAGCTTCTTGGTTTGTCACTGCGAAGAAATCACCATCGGTGTCTTTCATGGCGTCGTATAAACCTCCAGCGATGGAATAAGGAGGTTTACGATTTGTGAGCACCTTAGCAATCACGGTGTTAGCATCTTGACGTGCCTGGTCGTTGTCGTAAGCGAGCATCTCGCGAGAGTCGTGTTTCCAAGCCTCATACATAGGCAAAAACGGAGCGTTCTGTGAGACATAAATCTTAGCCTTGTTATTGCCGAAGCGGCCGTCTTCGATGAATCTCAAATTAGCTTCCCATGCTGCAATAGCACCCGTTCCGCTGCCTACAGCTTGAAAATAATATTCTGGAATACTGCCGATGAAAGTCACTGCCGACAACATCGTCGTTGCCATTCCATCACGACGCGCTATGTTTTTCGCGCCGCCTTCAGCAAAGAAACCATCAACTTCACAAACTATATTACCGAGATTTATAGCATCAAAATAATCGCTGCCCGACTTGGTTGCCAACACCTTAACACAAGGATTCAATGGCTTCCCAAACCACAACGCATCGAGGTTGTCTTCTGGAATTGTCAATAATAATTTTATGTTGTTATCAGAACAGACCTGAGCAAAAGCACGCGCCGTGTTACCAGCCGACGACACTACGATGACCTCGTCTTTTTTCTCTTCAGAAAGACGCGCACAGATAGAATACGCCTCCGTTTCCTTGAAAGAACATGTACGCATATTCGCGCCAATCTCTGGATAATAACCATTGAACGTAATATATAAATTACTCAATCCCAACTTTTCAGCCAATCTCACGCTTTTATAAGTTATTGGTTTCGCGTCACATCTCAACTGACGTTTTATCGGAAGCCAATCAGCATAGCAATAAAGTCCGTTGTTTTCTTCTTTGACTTCAAGTTGTTTTTTAGCATAAATAGCACGAATAAGACTTGGTTTTTCTTCACCCTTAAAATCAAGCAACCAACCACTGTCGTCACATACGTTACCTGTTGCCACCGATTTAATCTGATATTCTGTAGGTTTGAACATTATTTTTACAATTTTTATGTTAGTTTTGCAAAAATAAAAAAAAGTAAAATATTATACTAATTGTTGAATATTTTTAAGAAAAAAAAGCTACTACAATTATGATAAATACCTATCTTTGTAGGTTGAAACTATTTTATATTTTAATTATATTAAAGAGATGAAGAAAAATTTATTTTTAGCATTTGCATTATTGTTATCTGTAACAATTTTCGCTCAAAACAGTTCATTCATAATCAACGAAACTTTTGATTCTGCGGAGATGCCAGAGGGCTGGTATTTCACAGGCGAAGGTGCAAACAACTTCGAGATAAGCACTACCAACAATGCGGGTGGAGATCCTAACGAATTGTATTTCATGTGCAAACCTTCAATAACAGCAGGCATTCACCTTGTTATGGGTTCAGCTGATTTGACAGATGTCAAAGAACTAGGTCTTTCTTTCAAACATTATCTGGAAAACGATTCACCTCTTGGCTGCACCATCGGCATCGCTACATCTTCCGACAATGGAGAGACATGGAACAACGCATGGAGCAAGGCTTACGCAGATGCATCATCATCAGGATTATATGAAATCAACGAAATCATTAAGACTGACGACTTAGGCAAAGCAAACGTATTGTTCTGCCTATTCTTTGAAGGAAACACAACCAGATTCAACAAATGGTATTTCGACAACATCAGCATCTTCACATTAAGCGACAAAGGCACTGACATCCAATTATCGAGTATTGATGTAAACAACGTCATCAAATCTGGAGACATCGAAATCAGCTTCACAGCAGACAATACCAGCAATGATGAAATCACATCTTTCGAAGCCAGCTACGAAGTTGAAGGTCATGACATAGTAACAGAGACATTCAATATCGCTATCGCTCCTAAACAAAAACAAAAAGTCACATTCAAGGAAAGTGTTGAACTCATTCCTGGAACTCATGAGATTAAAGTCAACATAAACAGTGTCAATGGTAAAGAAGATGCAAATACAGCGAACAACAGCATCACAAAGCAAATCAGAACTTTCATCAAGACTGTTGCAAGAACACCTCTGATTGAACACTTCTCAAGTTCTACATGTATCAACTGTGTCACAGCTGATACCACATTATTAGAGCTTACACACGACAACGAAGGCAAATACACTTACGTAAAATATCCTTGGAATTACCCTGGTTTCGGCGACCCTTACTATATCGAAGAATGTAACGTAAGAGGTGCATACTACGGAGTTATAGGCGTTCCTACAATAATTTTCGACGGAACAACAACAACTAAAGAGCCTAAACAGTCACACTTCGACAACCGCTATGCAGTTCCTTCATACATTAAAATAGTCGGAGGTTTTGAAATAGAAGACAAAAACATAACAGTGAAAGCCAACATCACTCCTTACATCGACATCACCAACGTAAAGGTATTTATGACAGTCAACGAAAAGACTACATTTGAAAACACAAGACCTGACAGCCTTGGAGGCAACGGTTTAAAAGAATTCCACCACGTTTTGATGTGCATGTTGACAGGCAGCGAAGGCATCGACACAAGTCTCTACGTTGGTCAAAAACAACAATATGAATTCGTTTACGATATGAGTTCAACAAATGTTGAAGAAATGGAAGACCTCGAAGTTGCAGTATGGGTCCAAAGCTATGACTCAAAAGAAGTCCACAACAGTGCAACATTGACAGCTGGCTTCAAAGATGATACAGAAGACGAAGAAGATGAAGACAACGAATATATCTCAGAACTCACTTCATCAGTCAACATCTACCCTAACCCAACAAACGACAGACTTTATATCGAGACAGAAACTAAGATAGAAGAAATCGTTGTTTATGACATCTACGGAAGACGCCAACAGCTATCAGCAATCAGCGGTCAGCCATCAGTTATTGATGTAGCTGATTTGAAGTCTGGAATTTATTTCATTAAGATAAATACAAACGAAGGAAATATAGTTAAGAGAATTATTAAGAAATGAGCTATGAGCTATGGGCTATGAGCAATTGAAAATTGAAAGTTGAAAGTTGAAAGTTGAAAATTCTACATTCTTCATTCTACATTCTACATTCTACATTCTACATTCTTCATTGCTCATTGCTGACAGCTAAAATTAAAATTATGAAAAAGACCTTACTACTTACAATTGCATTATTATTTTCAACGGTTTTGTTTTCCCAAACATTTGTTGATGAATCTTTCAACAGTTCGGAACTACCTAGTGGCTGGACGACATCAGAGATAGGCGCGAGCAACTGGAAGGTATCATTGACTACATATTCAGGCGGCGACGGCAACGAGCTGAAGCTTGCATGGGACCCTAAATTCGAAGGCTGTACTCGTCTTATCACAACACCTTTCGACCTAAGTGGAATCGACACAATAACAGTGTCGTTCAAACATTTCTTCGACAATTATAAAGATAACGAGTACATAAATACAATAGGCATCGCCACTTCATCAGACGAAGGAGCTACATGGAACATCGGTTGGTCACAAGAATACACAATAACAGGCGTTTACGATGTCAAAGTTAGATTCACGACTCCAGATATGGGCAAAAGCAACGTAATATTCAGCTTATTCTACGAAGGCGTGTCACAAAACATGGACAACTGGTTCTTTGACGATTTGATGATTTACAAGCAAGCCGCATTAGACCTAAAAGCCATCGACATCAATATGCCAAGTATGCTCGTAACAGGAGAAAACGAGATTTCATTCAGCGTTGAAAACATCGGACTTAAAGACATTGAATCGTTTGAAGCTAGGATTAATGTTAGCAGCTGGGACGAAGCAGCTACTGCTACTTTCGAACAAAATATCAAAAAGTCAGAGACTGTTCAAGTGACTTATAAAGACAAAATCTTCAACGCAATCGCAAGAAACAAACCTTACACTGTTTCTGTAGAAATAATATCTGTTAATGGTGAAAACGACCAAAATACAAGCAACAACTCTATCCAGAAAAACATCAGCGTCGCCTTCAACCAAGCTCAAAGAATCCCTATGATTGAGCATTTCTCTAGCTCTACATGCGGACCTTGCGTGCCAGTCAATGAACAAATGCACAGACTTACACAAAACAACGAAGGCAAGTTCACCTACACAAAATACTCTACATCAGGCGACCCTTACAATAATTACGAAGTAACTCACAAAGTACAAGAATACGGAGTCACTGGCGTTCCTAATATTTTCCTAGACGGAAGAAGCAATGGCAGCAACTACATCTCACAGGAATTGTTAGACGAAAGATACAACACTCCTTCTTACGCAAACATCAGAGGCGCCTTTACAATGGAAGACGACAAAATCTACGTCACAGCTGATTTCATGTCTTATGTAACACTGAAAGACGTAGTGGCTTACATCGTTGTCAACGAAAAGACCACAACACAAAATGTAGGTTCTAACGGAGAAACAGAGTTCCATCATGTCTTGATGAAGATGTTAAAGTCAAAAACAGGAAATCCTATTAGCATCAAAGCTGGCGAATATCAACGTCTTGAATTCAGCCACGACATGTCACTGACAAACGTCGAAGAACTAAGCGACCTTGAAGTAGCTTTATGGTTACAAAATCCTGATACAAAAGAGATTTATAACAGCAATTTTGCTTACGCTTATACTGATCACTGCTACCCTATCCAAAATCTGACATTAAGCCAAAACAAAGATACATTGACATGGGAAGCACCAGAATTAGGCTCACCTATGTATTACAAGGTATATATCAATGGCAAACTCGTTTCTGAAAATGAAACAAAATTGTCATATAAACTCGACACCACAGAAGAGAATTTCACCGCAGAAGTCATCGCTGTGTATAAACATGAAATGACATCTGTAGGTGTAGCAAAATCGTTCGGTGATGTGGAAGACGATGACGATGATGATGATGACGAAAACGAAGAAGACCCAGAAAATCCTACTATCACACCTAACAACTTGACAGCAACCCCAACAAGCACATCTTCAATAAGTTTAAAATGGGATATGGTGACAGATGCTGAAGGTTATAACGTATATCGCGATGGAGAATTTGTCAATAATGTTATTGATGAGACATACATCGACAAAGGCTTGAAATACAATACAGAATACTGCTACACTATAACTGCTATCATTGAAGGAAAAGAAACAGAACATTCTAACGAAGTATGCGTCAAGACATTAGGCGAAAGTTTAGAAGAATTAGAATCATCATTAAACATATATCCTAATCCAACAAACGACAGACTTTATATCGAGACAGAAACTGAGATAGAAGAAATCGTTGTTTATGACATCTATGGAAGACGCCAACAGCTATCAGCTATCAGCGGTCAGCCATCAGTTATTGATGTAGCTGTTTTGAAATCTGGAATTTATTTCATTAAGATAAATACAAAGGAAGGAAATATAGTAAAACGAATTATTAAGAAATGAGCTATGAGCTATGGGCTATGAGCAATTGAAAATTGAAAATTGAAAATTGAAAGTTGAAAATTCTACATTCTTCATTCTTCATTCTTCATTGCTCATTCTTCATTGCTCATAGCTGACAGCAAAAAATAAAATTATGAAAAAGACACTACTACTTACATTAGCATTATTATTATCTGTTTCGATATTTGCACAGAACAGATCAACTCTTCTTTATGAATCATTTGAAAAGAAAGCATTGCCAGAAGGCTGGTCAATATTTGGCGGCGGCAACAAAAACTGGAGTGTGACGGCTACAGACAAAGCTGGCGGCACTCCTAATGAACTCGACTTATTCTGGGACCCAGTCTTCAACGGAACCACACGCGTAGCGATGAAAGCCATCAATTTAACAGGCATTCCATCTATCGTAATATCATTCAAACATTACCTCGACTATTACTCAAACACATGCACCATAGGAGTAGCCACATCATCTGACAATGGCACAACATGGAACTCAGGCTGGAAGCAATCTTATGATAAATCAGGAAGATATGTCGTTAATGAAGTCATAGAAACTGCAGACATGGGAAAAGAAAATGTCTTGGTCTGTATTTATTTTGAAGGAACAACAGACGACATAAACTCATGGCAATTCGATGACATCTTGATTTTCAAACAAGAAGAATTAGATGCTGAAGCTTTAAGCATCGACACTGACAGCAAACTAGGAAACGGCTATAATGATATTGCTTTCACTGTAAGAAACTTAGGTAAAAGCACCATTACTTCTTTCACAGCGAAATATCAGATTGAAGACGAAATTGAATTCGTTGAAGAAACATTTGAAACAAACATAGAGACTTACGCCACAGAACAATTCACATTTAAAACTCCATTGTTTGTGAACATAGGCAAATATAAGTTAAACGTAGAGATAACATCTGTCAACGGCAACAACGACCAATATGCAGATAACAATATAAATGTCAAAAATATTGAAGTGCAACTAGGAACATGTCAAAGATTTCCTATGATAGAACATTTCTCAAGTTCAACATGCTACCCATGTGTTTTCACCAATCAAGACATGGACACACTCACCATGAACAACCCTGACAAATACACATATGTCAAATATCCTATGCCTGGACCAGGTACCGGCGACCCTTATTACACCTCAGAATGCGGAACAAGAAGATCTTATTATAACGTCAATAACGTCCCTATGATTTTCCTTGACGGCAAAAAAGCGGAAGCTCCTCTTCCACAAGAAAAACTAGACAAAAGCTATAACACAACATCATTCATCGACATAAGAGGCAGCTTCAAAGTCAACGAAGCCGACAACACCATCACAGTAATTGCCGACGTCTTACCATACGCTAATATCAATAATGCAATGCTTTGTATCACTGTCAATGAAAAGACAACAACAAAAAATATTGGCAGCAACGGCGAGACTGAATTCCATCATATCATGATGAAGATGTTACCATCATCAGCTGGCACTAAATTAAAGTTAGAAGCAGGTAAATCTCAACGTTTTGAGTTCACTCACGACATGTCAGAAACAAATATGGAAGAACTCAACGACCTAGAAGTAGCAATCTGGATACAAAATTCAGCAACAAAAGAGATTTACAACAGCCGCTTCGCTTACGAATACAGCGACCACGTCTATCCTGCACGAAACTTAAACGTCACAACTATTGACGAAGACCCAAAACTGAAACTCACTTGGGACGCCCCAGAAGGCAATACTCCTGACAGTTATTATATCTATATCGATGGAAAATGCATCAAAACTGACTTCAAAGAATTGACATTCATCGACCATGCCTCTGCATTGAACGTATATGACGGACGCACACACTATATTGAAATCGTGGCTATCTATTCTGGCCACAGAAGTTCCGTAAGCTTGATAGGTGAAATCAACGATGTGGTAAATATTAAGGAAATAAAAGATTATCAAGATATCAACATCTACCCTAACCCAACAAACGACAGACTTTATATTGAGACAGAAAATGAGATAGAAGATGTTGTCGTTTATGACATTTACGGAAGACGCCAACAGCTATCAGTTATCAGCGGTCAGCCATCAGTTATTGATGTAGCTGATTTGAAATCTGGAATTTATTTCGTTAAGATAAATACAAACGAAGGAAATATCGTAAAAAGAATTATTAAGAAATGAGCTATGAGCTATGGGCTATGAGCAATTGAAAATTGAAAGTTGAAAGTTGAAAATTCTACATTCTTCATTCTACATTCTACATTCTTCATTGCTCATTGCTGACAGCTAAATTTAAAATTATGAAAAAGACATTACTTCTCACATTAGCGTTATTATTATCGGCAACGATATTTGCACAAGAGAAGTCTTTTCTAGTAAGAGAGACTTTTGATTCGACTAAGATACCTAGCGGATGGCTTGTCTTCGGTCCTGGAAGCAGCAACTGGAGAATATCGCAAACCAACAAAGCTGGTTCCGAATGTAACGAGCTTATGCTATACTTCGACCCAGGCTTCAACGATATTTCACGTTTGGTAATGAAATCGGTGAACCTCAAAGATGTTGAAAACGTCGCCATTTCGTTTAAACATTATCTCGACAATTTTGCAGAATCCAGCAAAATAGGTATTGCCACCACATCCGACAACGGAGTCACATGGAACGAAGCATGGTCGAAGACATATTCACAGACAGGCAATTACATCGTCAATGAAGTCGTCAGCACTCCTGACATGGGAAAAGAAAATGTGAAATTCTGTCTCTTTTTCGAGGGTTATTCTTACAATTTATACAGCTGGCATTTCGACGACATTGAAATATTCGTTCAAAAAAACATCGACCTCAGAATACTCAGCATCGACATTCCTGAAATAGTAGAAGCTGGTGAGACAGAAGTGAATTTTACAATACAAAACATTGGCAAAGAAACTATCACCTCATTTGTCGTTGAATCAAAAAATATAGATAATGGAGGCGTCTTGGCAGCTCAGACATTCGAGACAGAACTAGCTCCATTTGAAACCAAACAATTTACATTAAAAGAATCATTCATCTTAAACCCTGGTAATTATAACATTCCTATATCAATTTCAAAAGTCAACGATACTAAAGATGATGACGAAAGCAACAATTCTTTAAACAAAGACTTCGCTGTAACAATGGGAGTAACACAAAGAATCCCAATGATAGAACATTTCTCAAGTTCTACATGCAAGCCTTGTAAAGATGTAAATATCAACATGGAAGCCTTGACAGCTAATCATCCAGACAAATACACTTACGTAAAATACCCATTGTCGTTCCCAGCTCCTGGCGACCCATATAACACAGAACACGCAAATGTAAGAACCACTTACTATGGCGTCACATCAGCTCCACATCTATTCCTCGATGGCAAAGACCAAGGCTTCGGAGCTATCAAAGAACAAAACTTCAAAGCTCAATATGACAAGCCTGCTTACGTAAACATCAAAGGCACCTTCGACATCGGCTACGACTCCGTAACGATAGTGGCAGACTTCATGTCGTATGTAGATATTAATAATGTAAGAGCTTACGTCTCTATCAATGAAAAGACCACGACAAAAAATGTATCCGAAAACGGAGAGACAGAATTCCACCATATCTCTTTGACAATGTCGGATAATGCTGAAGGCAGAAACATCAGCATCAAAGCCGGCGAACATTATCATATGGAATGCGTATTGAATGTCACCGAAACTTTCATGGAAGACATTGGCGACCTCGAAGTGGCTTTATGGTTACAAAACTACGAGACAAAAGAAATTTACAATAGCAATTTCGCTTATGCCTATACAAAACACTTCTACCCTATCCAAAACTTGAAGCTCGAGGTAAACGGCGACAAAAAAAATGTGACATGGGAAGCTCCAGAAAAAAGCACTCCTATAGGATATAATGTATTCGTCAATAATGAATTAGTATTGGAAAACACAACAGAATTATCATATAGCACCACATCTGACGACAATTTATTTTTCGTAGAAGTAGTGGCATTATATGAAAACAACATGACATCTGTTGGCGTTGCGAAGAAATATCTTCATGGAGAAAACATTGTAGAACACAATGACTTACAATGCAACATCTATCCAAACCCTGTCAACGACAAGCTTTATATTGAGACTCAGACACAGACTCAGTCCATAGAGGTTTATGACATTTTTGGAAGACGCCAACAGCTATCAGCTATCAGCGGTCAGCCATCAGTTATTGATGTAGCTGTTTTGAAATCTGGAATTTATTTCATTAAGATAAATACAAACGAAGGAAATATTGTAAAAAGAATCATTAAGCAATGAGCTATGGGCTATGAGCAATTGAAAATTGAAAATTGAAAGTTGAAAATTCTACATTCTTCATTCTTCATTCTTCATTGCTCACGGCTCATTGCTGACAGCAAAAAAGAAAATTATGAAAAAGACATTACTACTTACAATTGCATTATTATTCACAGCGATGGCATTTTCACAAAGCCATGCTTATTTGAATGAAAGTTTTGACAATGGCGGTTTTCCTGAAGGATGGAGCAGATCTGCCGTAGGAAAAGACAACTGGAAAATATCAAATTCAGACTATGCAGGTGGTGAGGCTAATGAGTTACAATTCTACTTCATGCCTCCTCTTTACAACGAGACATCTCGTGTCATAACACCAGCCTTAAACGTAAAAGACGCTAAAAAAGTAGTCATCAGCTTCAAGCACTGCCTCGACAGTCAAATCAATGCTTACACACTTGGCATTGCGACATCGCTCGACACCATTAATTGGAATGTGGCCTGGGAACAACAATATGAAACTTCAGGAAAGTATGAAGTCTTTGAAATTGTCAACACTCCTGACTTAGGCAACGAGAAAGTATATTTCTGCATGTTCTTCAAAGGTTCTTCATTCACGCTTAACGGCTGGTATTTCGACGACTTCGTAATATCATCACAAGAAGAAACAGATTTGGGAGTAGCAAGTATCGACTTACCAAAAATGAGCAACTACGGCGAACACGAAGTCTCTTTCACTGTACAAAACATAGGCACAACACCTATCACATCATTTGAGGCTAAATACACTATTAATAATAAGGTATTCACCGAGACATTCAATACCAACATTGAAACATTAGATTTCAAACAATTTACCTTCTCTGAAAACATTTACATCAATCCAGGAGAGTATCAACTAAAGGTAGAAATATTATCTATCAATGGACAAGACGACAGTAACGGA
Source organism: Bacteroidales bacterium (assembly GCA_045657145.1). Lineage (GTDB taxonomy): Bacteria > Bacteroidota > Bacteroidia > Bacteroidales > F082 > Limimorpha. Next base: position 16,387 of record JAZOSK010000045.1, read on the forward strand.
GACAACAACATCTTAGAAAAAAACATAGCTGTTGGCATGGGTTACGCATCAAAGATTCCTATGATAGAACATTTCTCAAGTTCTACATGCCCGCCATGTGTTAATGCTAACATCATGATGCTTCAAGTAGAAAAAGACAATTCAGGGAAATACACTTACGTCAAATATCCTGTCAAATGGCCTGGACTTGGAGACCCTTACGCAACTAACGAATGTAAGACAAGAGTAGATTACTACAAAGTACAAAACGCTCCTGAGTTCTATCTCGACGGCAACTTACGCAAATACGAAATCGTGACATCAGAAGCCCTCAACGAAGCTTACGGAACACCGACATATGTCGACATAAGAGGTGCTTTCACCGTTGATGGAAATACTATAAATCTCACAGCCGATTTCATGTCTTACATAACAATGAATAATGTAAGAGCTTACATATCCGTCAACGAAAAGACCACGACAGAAAATGCAAGACCTGACGACCATGGAGGCAACGGCGAAAAAGAATTCCATCATATCACAATGAAAATGTTAGAAAACTCAGATGGTAACATCATCAACATCAAAGCTGGTGAATGTACACGCCTCAACTTCTCTTACGATATGAAGAACTCTTTCATGGAAGACATCAACGACCTCGAAGTAGCTCTTTGGTTACAAGACTACGAAACTAAAGAAATATACAATAGCCGCTTCGCTTACGAATATACCGACCACTGCTATCCAGTTCAAAATATGAGAGCAGATATACTCTTCAGCAACACATCAACACTCGCAATAAATTGGGAAGCTCCTAAACAAGGAAGTCCTATCGGATATAATGTCTACGTTGATGGAAAATTAGTAGCCGAGACAAATGCTGAGACTTTAAGTTATTCCGATAATGGAAGCCTTGCAAATACTATGACTTACGACAAGGCACATATCGCTGAAGTTGTGGCTCTTTATGAAAACGGAATGACATCTGTAAGAACAGCTAAAGTCATTTTGAAATCATGGGAAGATAACATTGAAGAAAACACTACAATAAACTGTAATGTATATCCTAACCCAACAAACGACAGACTCTATATCGAAGCTGAAACTGAGATAGAAGATGTTGTAGTTTATGACATTTACGGAAGATGCCAACAACTATCAGCTATCAGCGGTCAGCCATCAGTTATTGATGTATATGATTTAAAATCTGGAATTTATTTCGTTAAGATAAATACAGAAAAAGGAAATATAGTTAAAAGAATTATTAAGAAATGAGCTATGAGCTATGAGCAATTGAAAATTGAAAATTGAAAGTTGAAAGTTGAAAATTCTACATTCTTCATTCTTCATTCTTCATTCTTCATTCTTCATTCTTCATTCTTCATTGCTCATTGCTGACAGCTAAAATTAAAATTATGAAAAAGACATTACTACTTACATTGTGTATATTGTTTTCCATGATAGTCGTGGGACAAGGCAATATATATTTCATCAACGAAGATTTCAGTGGAAGCGAATTTCCTGAAGGCTGGACTAAGGCTGGTAATGGTGTAAACAACTGGTACATATCTCCTAGTTTCAGTGCTGGAGGCAACGTCAACGAGTTGCAGCTATCTTGGAGCCCGCAGTTCAATGGCATAGCTCGTTTCGTCTCTCCTGCCGTCGACTTGACAAGAGTGAGCAGTGTCATGTTATCGTTAGACACATACGTCTCCTTGTATGGAAACACCAAAGCTAAAATAGGCGTCGCTACTTCCTCCGACAACGGCGCGACATGGAACAGCGTATGGTCTGAAGAATACACAAAGACCGACAAATACAATATCCTTTGCAACATCAGCGGACCTGATATGGGAAAGGCTGATGTCAAATTCTGCCTTTATTTCGAAGGTAATTCCTATGTCATTTCTGGAATATACTTCGATAACTTTAAAGTATATACAGTAGAAAACGTCGGCATAGAAACAACAAGCATCGATGTCCCAAAATATATCATTCAAGGTGAAAATCCAATCAGCTTCACTGTAAAGAATATCGGAGAAACAACAATATCATCATTCGAAACCAGATGCATCATCAACGGCGAGGAAGTATTCTCTGAGTCTTTCTATACAGAGATGAATTATAACGACACAAAACAATTCACATTTGAAGACCCATATTACTTCAACTTCGGCGAAGATTATAATATCGAAATAGAGATATTCAGAATCAACGACGACGAGCTTAAAACTACAAACAGCTTGACAAAAGAGATAAGCATAGCTTTATACGGAACACAAAAAACTCTTATGATAGAACATTTCTCCAGTTCTACTTGCGCCCCTTGCGTCAGCGTGAACCAAACTATGTTAGAACTCACTGACAATAACAAAGGAAAATATACTTACACAAAATATACTGTAAACGGACCTGGCAAAGGCGACCCATACTATACAAATGAAGTAGGTACAAAAATGTCTTATTACAACGTGCTCAGCGTTCCTCAAATGCACTTCGACGGAATGATGATCGACAAAAATGTCATCAATACAGAGACATTCAACAATTATTATGAACAGCCAGCCATCGCCAATGTAAGAGGCTCTTACACTATCGAGGGCAACACAATAAATGTCATCGCCGACTTCATGACTTATTTCGATACAAAAGACATAAAAGCTTATGTCTCTGTCAATGAAAAGACAACAACTGGGAATGCAATACCTGACAGCCTTGGAGGCAACGGCGAAACAGAATTTCATCACGTCATGATGAAAATGCTAAGCGGCGACCAAGGAATAGAACTCAACACCAAAGTAGGTGAATACAAACGCTTGGAATTATCTTACGACATGTCAACAACTCATATGGAAGACATCAACGATTTGGAAGTGGCACTCTGGATACAAAACAACGAGACAAAAGAAATTTACAACAGCCATTTCGCTTACGAAAACACAAGCCACTGCTACCCTGTAAAAGATGTCAACACATCGACAAACAATAATTCATTAACAGTGAAATGGAACAAACCAGAAACAGGAAATCCTGTCGGATATAATGTCTATTTCAATAATGAATTAGTAGCAGAAAAAATAACATCACTTGAATATACATCAGAAAACAAATGCCAATACGTTGAAGTCAGGGCTGTATATGAAAATGACATGACATCAATAGGATTAGTGAAGATTGTCGCTGCTGAAGAAAATGTCAATGATATTCTTACACATGACATCAACATCTACCCTAACCCAACAAACGACAGACTCTATATCGAAGCAGAAACTGAGATAGAAGATGTTGTAGTTTATGACATTTACGGAAGATGCCAACAGCTATCAGCTATCAGCGGTCAGCCATCAGTTATTGATGTATATGATTTAAAGTCTGGAATTTATTTCGTTAAGATAAATACAAACGAAGGAAATATAGTAAAAAGAATTATTAAGAAATGAGCTATGGGCTATGAGCAATTGAAAATTGAAAATTGAAAGTTGAAAATTCTACATTCTACATTCTTCATTCTACATTCTTCATTGCTCATTGCTCATTGCTCACAGCAAAAAAATAAAAATTATGAAAAAGACATTACTACTTACATTAGCATTATTGTTATCAGTAACGATTTTTGCACAGAACAGAATCTCCTACATCAGCGAGCATTTCGATTCTGAAGAATTCCCAGCAGATTGGAGTATTGTTGGTGATTGTACTCCTGAGCACTGGTCGATATGGAAGACAAATCAAGCAGGTGGCGAGCCTAACGAAATAAAGCTCTACTGGAAACCATCATTCGAAGGCGTGGCACGCTTGGTATCACCAGCTCTCAACCTCACTAATGTCACTAATATGGTCATGTCATTCAAGGCTTTCTTAGACAATAATTCCGGTGACCATAAAATGGGCGTCGCAACAACATCAGATGATGGCGCAACATGGAATCTAGCTTGGGAAAACTATTATTCAAATAGTAACCAAGGCAAACATGATTTTGTCAAAATCTTCTCTACACCAGATATGGGAAAAGAAAATGTCAAGTTCTGCATTTTCTTCGAAGGAAGATCTGGCAACATCAACGGATGGTATTTCGACGACATCGACATTTATACCTTAGACGATCTCAACCTCGGTCTTATAACCTTAAACGTTCCTGAAATATTAGGAACTAAAGACAACCATTTTGTTTTTACTGCAAAAAATACAGGAGAAGAAGACATCACTTCATTTACTGCCAGCTATCAAATAGACGACAACGACGCTGTAGTAGAAACATTTGAATGCAACGTAGCTTCATTAGAAACAAAACAATTCTCTTTCCAACAAGGAATCGACATCACTCCTGGAAATCATAAACTGACAGTATCAATATTAAGTGTCAACGATAAAGAAGACATCACCATCGACAACACATTATCAACAGATGTTATTGTCGCATTGAGTTCAGTACAAAGAAAACCTATGATTGAACATTTCTCAAGTTCAAATTGCACAGCATGTCCAGATGCTGACAACCGTTTGGCTGTTCTTACAGAAAAATATCATGACAAATATACTTATACAAAATATCCATTCTACACATATCCTTACGATGACCCTTACAAAACTTTAGAAAGCAAAGCAAAGATGGCTTTCTATTATAACGTAAATGCTGCTCCAACAGTGTTCTTCAACGGCAACAAGTACAATAGTGAAATATCATTCAAGACTTTTATCTCTGAAGAAGACTTTGAAAAAAGCTATAACGAACCAGCTTACATAGAACTCAAAGGCGCATTCAACGTGAATGAAACAGATAGCACTATCAAGGTCAATCTTGATGTTATGCCTTATATGGACCTTGACAACAAAAGAATGTTCATTTCTGTAAATGAAAAGACAACTACAGGAAATACAGGATATAATGGTCAGTTGGAATTTCATCACGTCTTGATGAAGATGTTGCCTGACGTAGAAGGCACTGAATTAGATTTCAGGGCTGGAGAATTGCAACATTTTGAATTCACTTACGCTATGGACACAACTTTCGTTGAAGAACTCAACGACCTCGAAGTCGCAGTATGGATTCAAGACTACAACACACATGTAATATATAACAGCAACTATTTATACGAATACACAGAACACCCTTATTCTGTACAAAACTTGAAACTCGCTGACACCGACAACACATTATTAATAACATGGGAAGCTCCACAACAAAGCAATCCTGTCGGCTATAATATCTATATCAACGATAGTTTAATAGCAGAAAATCATAAGGAGTTATCATATTCAACTAAGGAAGCAAATGGCTTGACTTTCGTCAAAGTAGCTGCTGTTTATGAAAACGGCAAAACATCAGTTGGTGTCATCGACAATATCGTTGTAGAACTTAACACTGAATCTATCAGCGAAAACACAATCTCATTAAACATCTACCCTAACCCGGTTAACGACAAATTGTATATCGTCACTGAAGATGAAGTCGAGGATGTTGTCGTTTATGATATTTATGGAAGACGCCAACAGCTGTCAGCTATCAGCGGTCAGCCATCAGTTATCGATGTAGCTGATTTAAAGTCTGGAATTTATTTCATTAAGATAAATACAAACGAAGGAAATATTGTAAAAAGAATTATTAAGCTATGAGCAATTGAAAATTGAAAATTGAAAATTGAAAATTGAAAATTCCACATTCTTCATTCTACATTCTTCATTCTTCATTGCTCATTGCTCATTGCTCACAGCAAAAAAATAAAATTATGAAAAAGACATTACTACTTACATTAGCATTATTATTATCGGTAACGATATTTGCGCAGAACGAATCTGTCATTTTAAGAGAGACTTTCGATTCAATGCATGCGCCACTTGGCTGGACGACATCAGACAATTCCACCGACAACTGGTCGATTTCAAATACTAACAGAGCTGGTGGTGAAGCCAACGAATTAAAATTCAACAGCAACCCTAAAGCTGTAGGTGTATCTCGCATCATAACAACACCTGTCGACTTAAGTGATATGTCATCAGCATCTGTATCGTTCAGACATTTCTTCGACAAAAAAACATATTCAGCAGCTATTGGCATCGCCACATCTTCTAATGATGGCAAGAACTGGAACGTTGCTTGGACACAAACATATTCAGAAGTCGGACAATACAACGTCATGCAAACCATCAAGACTCCTGACATGGGAAAAGAGAATGTCATATTCTGCATCTACTTCCAAGGTAATTCCAACAATATCAACTGCTGGTATTTCGACGACTTGGAAATATCAAGATTAGAAGCTATCGACGCCAAGGTACAAAGCATCGACATGGGCGACATCATTCCTGCAGGAGATAACGAAATACTTTTCTCAATGCAAAACGCAGGCTCCGAAACAATAACATCTTTCGATGCACAATTCTGCATCAACGGCGATACAATAACCGAAACATTTGAAACACAATTGGCACAATATGAGACAGCACAATTCTCATTTGAGAAAAGCATCAAACTCACACACGACAATTACAACAGCCAAATAGAAATCACTTCTGTTAACGGACAAGAAGACCAAAACAAAGTAAATAATATAGTTCGTAAAAATATACGTGTTGCTATGAGCAAGGTTCAAAGATTACCTGTGTTTGAACACTTCTCAAGTTCTACATGCAGTTCATGCGTTCCGTTAGAACATACAATGCAAGCCTTGCGCGACAACAACCCAGGCAAATACGTCTATACAAAATACGTCATGAACTGGCCATCTCCTGGCGACCCTTATTACAATGAAGAAGGCGGCAAAAGAAAGTCTTTCTATAATGTCGGCAGTGTTCCTTTCTTAGCTTATAACGGCATCGGCCGTAGCAACAAAGCTGTCACTCAAGAAGAATTAGACGAAATATATAACACACCAGCATTCATCGACATAAAAGGTTCTTTCAATATCGAAGGAAATAACATCAATGTAGTAGCAGACATCATGTCTTATATCGACATCGACAATGTGAAAGTACATATCACTGTAAACGAAAAAATAACTAAAGGAAACACAGGCACTAACGGACTCAGTGAGTTCCACCACGTCATGATGAAAATGTTCCCTGACGCTGACGGCAGCACTACAAGTTTCAAGACTGGCGAATACCAACGCTTCGAATTTTCTCACGATATGAACAAGACTTTCGTTGAAGAAATGGAAGACCTCGAAGTAACACTATGGATACAAGACATTGAAACAAAAGAAATATACAACAGCAGATATTTATATGAATACTGCGAACATCCTTATCCTGTACAAAACCTTCAACTTACAAATGCCGAAAATCTTAAAATAAGCTGGGAAGCCCCAGAAAAAGGAAATCCATTGGGATATAACTTATATGTAAACAATGAATTAGCTTTAGAAAACACAACAGAATTATCATATACTATTGAAAACGCTGACGGATTCTACGGCGTTGAAGTCGTCGCCTTATATGAAAACAATGTCGTTTCTATTGGCGCAGTAGACCGAATCATCGTCGGATGCAACGCTCCTGTCAATGTTAATTACGTCTTCGAACCTTTCGTACAAGACTTCGACTATAAACATAAAGTAACACTCACATGGGACGCTGTAGATGAAGCTGAAACATACACAGTTTATGTTAACGGTGAAAAACTCGACAACACTGAAGAAACAACATTCGTAACAGGCTTCGATAAAAGCGGAACTTACGTCTATACAATAACATCTACCTGCGACTCTAAAGAATCTGAACACTCAGAATCTTGCGTAGTATTTTTTACAGCAGCAAGCATCGATGAAACAAATATCAATTTCAACATCTATCCAAATCCAGTTAACGACAAATTATATATCGTCACCGAAGAGGAAGTCAAGGAAGTTGTCGTTTATGATGTTTTTGGAAGACGCCAACAGCTATCAGCTATCAGCGGTCAGCCATCAGTTATTGATGTCTCTGATTTGAAATCTGGAATTTATTTCGTTAAGATTAATACTGAAAAAGGAAATATAGTTAAGAGAATTATTAAGAATTAATTAGCTATCAGCTGTCAGCTATCAGAAATAATTGAAAATTGAAAATTGAAAACTGAAAACTGACCGCTGACAGCTAAAATAAAAATTATGAAAAAGACATTACTACTTACAATTGCATTATTATTTTCAACTACCATTTTTGCGCAGTTGATAAATGAGAAATTCGACTCTGCAGAGATGCCAGAGGGCTGGAGCATCATGGGAGATGCAGAAAAAAACTGGTCGATAAGCAGCACTAACAATGCTGGCGGCGACGCCAACGAAGCAAAGCTATTCTGGAATCCTCAGTTTGAAGGAACAACGCGCCTCGTCACCAAAGCCGTCGACCTCACTGACATTGAAGGCGTGACATTCACGATGAACCATTATTTCAACAACTACGACCAGAACTTCAAAGCAAAAATAGGTGTCGCCACATCATCAGATAATGGCGCGACATGGAACGAAGGCTGGTCACAAGAATATAACATCCCTGGAAAATATGACATCGAAGAAAGAATAGCGACAGCCGACATGAGAAAAGATAATGTCTTATTTTGCATCTTCTTTGAGGGTTCGTCATACAACTTCACAGAATTTTGCTTCGACAATATCAAAATCAAAGCTCAGTCTAATTCAGAGGTAAGACTTAACAGCATCGACGTCTACGAAAGAATAGGCTCTGGTCCGCTCGACATCAAATTCAGCGTGCAAAACATGGGCAACTACAACATACAGTCATTCGTAGCAAGTTATGAACTAGACGGTTATGAAACAGTGACAGAGACATTCTCAACTTCAATCCCTGCCTTTGGAACAGAGACATTCACATTCTTTGACAAGAAAAACATACTTCCTGGAACATATAACATCAAAGTTAATATTGTAAGTGTGAATAATGAAGAAGACAATCTCGACGACAATTCATTGACAAAGACATTCGACGCTTCACTTGCAGAGAAACAAAGAATCCCAATGATAGAACACTTCTCAAGTTCTACATGTGCGCCTTGCGTCTTGATTAACACACTCATGCATAAGCTGACAGAAGAAAACCCAGGAAAATACACATATACTAAATATGTTCTCAACTTCCCTGGCGTCGGCGACCCTTATTACACAGAAGAATGTGGCATCAGACACGACTACTATCAAGTCGCTTCAGCACCACGCGTGTTCCTCGACTCAGAATTTCAACTTAAAGGCAACACACCTCAGCCAGTCACAAAAACAAGCTTGCTCAACAGATACGACGTGCCAGCCTTCGCTGAAATAAGAGGAGCCTTCAATATGGATGAAAATAATGTCATCACCGTGACAGCCGACGTAGCTTCATATATCAACCTCAACAATCTCAGAACTTTCATCGCTGTAAATGAAAAGACAACGACAGAAAACAACGTAGAATACGGCGGAACTGGTGAAGAAGAATGGCATCACATCATGATGAAGATGTTAGACGGCGGACACGGCATCGAGACAACAATAAATGCAGGCGACTATAAACGCTTCGAATTTACCTATCCTATGGACTCTACCTTCATGGAAGAAGCCAACGACCTCGAAGTAGCTGTCTGGGTTCAAGACCCTTTCACTAAAGAAATCATCAACAGCCATTATTTATATGAATATACAAACCACCCTTATCCTGTTGAAAACCTCCAGATAACAGAAGGCAACAGACTTAAGATAACATGGAGCAAACCAGAAAATGCTGAACCTACTGGATATAACTTGTATATAAATAATGAATTGATATTAAGCAACACCAAAGAAACATCATTCAGCATAGATAAGTCTGACTTCTGCATTGTGGAAGTAGTGGCTTTATATGAAAACGACATGACATCTGTTGGATCTGTTGAAATTTACTCTTCAGAATTCGACGTTCCACAAAACCTCACTGCTACCGACAACACATCAAATATCGTTGTATCTTGGGACGCTGTAGAAAAAGCAACAGCTTATGAGGTTTATCGTAACAATAAATTCCTCGCCAAGGTAGATTCAACATCATATACCGACGGCGACTTCTTGAAAGGCGAAGAATTATGCTACCAAGTAAGAGCCTTATTCGGCAACAACAAATCAGCATTTACAAAAGAAGTATGCGTCACTGCAACAGCAGATATGATAGATGAAATTGACAGCAAAGTAGAGATATATCCTAATCCAGTTAATGACAAACTTTATATTGAGACTCAGACTCAAACACTGACTATTGAGATTTATGATGTTTATGGAAGACGCCAACAGCTATCATCTGTCAGCCATCAGCCATCAGTTATTGATGTAGCTGATTTAAAATCTGGAATTTATTTCGTTAAGATAAATACTGAAAAAGGTAATATAGTTAAGAGAATTATTAAGCAATGAGCTATGAGCAATTGAAAATTGAAAGTTGAAAGTTGAAAATTCTACATTCTTCATTCTTCATTGCTCATTGCTCACAGCAAAAAAATAAAATTATGAAAAAGACATTACTTCTAACATTAGCATTATTATTATCAGTAACGATATTTGCACAAAACAAAGGCACATTATTGAGAGAGTCTTTCGACTCTGCGGAGATGCCTGAAGGCTGGAAGATAACAGGCGGCAACACACAAAACTGGTCGCTATCGGAAACTAGTTTCTGTGGCGGCGACGCCTATGAAATGAAAATGGACTACGCTCCTTATTTCGCTAACGGATTCACCAAGCTCACATTCCCAAGCCTCGACCTCACTGGCATCGACAGCATAATGGTTTCTTTCAAACATTATGTCGACATCTACTCCACATACCCTTCAACGATAGGTATCGCCACATCTTCAAGCAACGGAATGAGATGGAACACTTGTTACGAACAAAGTTTCACCGTTGATGGCAGACACGACATCAGCAAAGTCATTTCCAATGACGATATGGGCAAAGACAATGTCACAATATGTATCTTCTTCAAAGGCACTTCAGGAAATATCAATGCCATTTATTTCGACGACATCGAAGTCATGACAATAGAAGCAAACAACGCTAAACTAGCTTCTATCGACCTCCCTAACAATATCAAAAGCGGCAATACCGACATTGTTTTCTCTGTTCAAAATTCAGGTATTGAAAAAATCACTTCCTTCGAAGCTGAATATAATGTGGACGGACAATCTTATAAACAAAAGTTTGAAACAGAATTAGCTAGTTTAGAAAAACAACAATTCACATTCGAACAAGGAATATATTTTAAACCAGGAAAATCTGATTTACTCGTCAATATAACTTCTGTCAATGATAAAGAAGACGACGACCATGCCAACGACACTTTGATAAAAAAAATCAATATTGCCTTAGGTTCAACACAAAGATTACCAATGATAGAACATTTCTCAAGTTCTACATGCTCTTACTGCGTAAGCGTCGACAATCAAATGCAAGCATTGATAGACAATAATGCAAGTAAATTCACTTACGTCAAATATCCTCTCAACTTCCCTGCTCCAGGCGACCCTTACAACACAGCTGAATGTCAGGTAAGAAAAGATTATTACATCGTTAACGCAGCTCCTCGCGTAGTATTAGACGGTTTCAACTTAGGCTCAACAGCAGTGTCACAATATCAATTAGACAACAGCTACAACGAAGCAGCTTTCGTCGACATCAAAGGTGCTTTCAATGTTGAAGGAAAGACTATCAATGTCGCAGCAGATGTGATGTCGTATGTCAATTTGAAAGACGTAAAGACATTCATTTCTGTCAATGAAAAGACAACAACCGGCAACGTAGGAACAAATGGAGAAACAGAATTCCATCACATCATGATGAAGATGCTCGACAACGCAAACGGCAACGACACTGAAATAGAATCAGGTGAATACCAACGTTTCGAATTCACTTACAATATGGACACCACTAACGTAGAAGAAATGAACGACCTCGAAGTGGCAGTATGGGTTCAAAATTTAGTTTCAGGCGAAGTGTTCAACAGCAGCTTCTTATACGAATACACAGAACACCCTTATCCTGCAAGAAATCTTGAAGTGGCTGAAGCCGACAATAACTTGCAAATCACATGGGAAGCACCAGAAAAAAACAATCCTACTGGATATAATGTATATGTAAACAATGAATTAGTTGCGAATAACACTACAGACTTGTCTCATACAGTTGTAAAAGAAAGCGATTTATATATCGTTGAAGTCGTAGCTTTATATGACAATAAAAAATCAGTAAGCGTCATTAACACTTCTTTCGAAATAGAAGATGACGACAACGATGAAAACGATACAACAAACGTAATTTCAAATTACGAAAACAGATTCGAGATCTATCCAAATCCGGTTAGCGACAGACTTTATATTGAAACTCAGACAATGACTCAGACAATGACTATTGAGATTTATGATATTTACGGAAGACGCCAACAGCTATCAGCTATCAGCTGTCAGCCATCAGTCATTGATGTTGAGAATTTGAAGTCTGGAATTTATTTCGTTAAAGTCAGAACTGAAGAAGGAGATATAGTTAAGAGGATTATAAGGAACTAAGGGTATGAGGAACTGAGGAACTAAGGGTATGAGGAATTAAGGGTATAAGGAATTAAGGGTATAAGAGTTTTATTCCTCAATTCCTCAAATCCTCAATTCCTCAGTTCCTCAAATCCTCAATTCCCATTTTTTTAAAAGAACCTTAAATCGTATCACTTTTTTTCTTATCTTTGAACCACTAATCGTTAATAAATTTAGCTTATGAAAAAATCATTACTTTTATTATTCGCACTACTAGTTTCAGCGACATCATTTGCACAAGAATCATTAACCAATGCACCAGAAAACGTAGAAGCAATAGCTATTGACGACACTAAAATTAAATTGATATGGTCATTTGTAGGAAACGAAAGCACATTGACTTATAACGTTTATCTAGAAGATACACTCCTTACTAATATAGCAGATTCAACATGCATAATAAATGGTTTAACACCAGAAACAGAATATTGTTTCAGTGTAGCAACCGTTTTAAGCGGAATTGAATACGAAAAATCAGAAGAAGTATGTGCAACAACATTCTACACTTGCCCTATCCCTCAAAACGTCAAAGTTAATGTTGCTTTGAACGATCCAAACTACGGCAAGAAATATAAAATCACCTGTAAATGGGATGCTGTTGAAAATGTTGACGGATATGCAGTTTACATTGCGACTCAACACTATCCAGAAGGAATGTGGATGGGCAATGTTACAACAACAGAATTCGTTATTGGTTCAGACGTAGACGGTGAAATGTTCTTCTCTATCATAAGTATTTGCGATGCTGAATTAGGCAATGCATCAGAACGTTCAGAAGAGGTAGGCGTAATCCTCAACGAAGAAATAATCGAAGATGTAAGCGCAGTGAAAGCTCCAGAAAACCTCACAGCAACAGCAAAAAGCTCATCTTCAATAGAACTTACATGGGATGCTGTTACAAACGCAAGCAGCTACTTCGTATATTACGGAGATGAAGAAATAGCTAATATCACAGGAACAACATATTTAGTTGAAAACTTAGAAGCTGGCAAAGAATACTGCTACACAGTAACAGCAATGGGTGCTAACTCAGAATCAGATCCTTCTAAAGAAGCTTGTGCTACAACAAACAGCGAATCTCTCGCAGAAAACACAAGCTACCTCAACATCTTCCCTAACCCAGCAACAGACAATTTATCAATCGAAGCAAACGAAGAAATAACAGAAGTAAATATCTATAACATCATTGGCGTTAATGTTTATAATGAACAATGTACAATGAATAATTTACAATTAGATATTAATATTTCTGACTTCAACAGCGGAGTTTATTTCGTTAAGGTTAAGACTGCAAACGGAGAAACTGTAAAAAGATTTATTAAGCAATGAGCCTTGAGCTATGGGCTATGAGCAATTAACAACAAAATGCTCATAGCTCACTGCTCTAAGCCCACAGCACAAAAAAAGAAAACATGAAAAAACTCGTTTTATCCCTCGCATTGACACTCGGTATCGGTTCAATGCTTTTTGCACAATCAAACGCATATCAATTCACTGACGATGTCGTCGTGCCTCACACTTCAGTAAAGAACCAAGCTAAATCAGGAACATGCTGGTGTTTCGCTGGCTTAGGTATGGTTGAAGCTGAAATAATGAGAAAATACAACACCGAGCTCGACCTTTCAGAAATGTATCTCGTACGTTGGGCTTACGCCAACAAATTCGAAAAATATATCCGCATGCAAGGAACCTGCAACTTCAGTCCTGGCGGCGAAGTATTCGACGTTTTATACGCCATCAACGAAAACGGCATGATGCCTAATGAAGCATACGAAGGACTCGTTTTAGGCGACAAGACTCACAACCACGGTGAGTTACACACTGTCCTCGCTGAATACGGCAAAATCGTCAACAAACAACATAACGGTAAAATCAGCAAGGTTTGGGACGAGATGGTACAAGAAATCTTGAACGTTTATCTCGGAGAAGTTCCTGCGACATTCACTTTCGAAGGAACAGAATACGACGCTAAGTCATTCGCAGAAAAATATCCTCTCAACATTGAAGATTACGTTCAGATTGGCGCATTCACAAACCACGAGAACTACAAGCCTTACATCATGCCAATCCAAGACAACTGGACAAACACCTTGACTTACAATATGCCACTCGATGAGTTGATGAACGAACTCGACAACGCATTGAATAATGGCTACACTGTAGGTTGGGCACAAGACGTGAGCGACAAAGGCTTCAGCCGTAACGCAGGCGTTGGCGTTGTCCTCGAATCAGACGTTGAAAAAATCAGACAATCAGATGCAAAGAAATATAAGAAGATGAGCGACGATGAAATACTCGCTTCATTATATAAATTTGAAAGCGTGATGCCAGAAGTTGAAGTCACAGAAGAGATGCATCAAGAAGCATACGAAAACGGACAGACAACCGACGACCACAGCATGCTCATCGTCGGCATCGCCCACGACCAAAACGGCAACAAATATTATAAGGTGAAAAACTCATGGACATCAAACTACGGATATGAAGGCTACTGGTATTGTTCAGAGCCATTCGTACGTCTCCACACTATGTTCTTCACTGTCAACAAAGAAGCATTATCATCAGATATCAAAACAAAATTAGAATTATAAATTATTATTAACTTAAATTAAATTAACACTATGAACTTTAGAAAATTCTTAGCAGCAACAGCATTAGCATTCGTTATGCCATGCTTAGCTAACGCACAAGAAGCAGAAGAAACTCCAAAAGCAGAAGGCTGGATCTTCTCAGAAGAAGTAAGACTTCCTGTCACATCAGTTAAGAACCAATACGCAGCAGGTACATGCTGGTGCTATTCATCATTATCATTCGTTGAAGCTGAATTATTACGTATGGGCAAAGGCGAATACGACTTCTCAGAAATGTTCATCGTATGGAACACATACATGGATCGCGCTCAAGCAACAGTACGCACACACGGTGACATCTCTTTCTCACAAGGCGGTTCATTCTACGATGTACTTTATGGTATCAAAAATTACGGTTTAGTTCCAGACGCAGAATTGCCAGCAGGTGTTATGCACGGTGAAACATTATCAAACTTCTCAGAATTCTCAAGCGTTTGCGACCCATTCGTTGAAGGTATCATCACAAACAAAACATTACAAACAAGTCCAGACGGCACTCCACTTTGGAGAAATGCTATGGCAGGTATCTTGAATGCTTACATCGGCGAACGTCCAGAAACATTCGTTTATGAAGGTAAAGAATATACTCCAAAATCATTCGCAGAATCAACAGGTTTCAACCCAGATGACTATGTAAACTTAGCATCATTCTCACACCAACCATTCTACGAAAAATTCATCATCGAAGTACAAGACAACTGGAGATGGAGCACAGCTTACAACCTCCCAATCGACGAATTCATGGAAGTCATGAACAACGCTATCGACAACGGTTACACAATCGCTTGGGGTTCAGACGTAAGTGAAAAAGGCTGGTTAAGAGGCGAAAACGCAGGTATCGCTGTTCTTCCTGACCTTGAAGCTACAACAGGCAGCAACGACTCTGGCACCGACATGGCACGCTGGATTGGTATGAGTGCAGCTGACAGAGCAAAAGAAGCTCTCTCACAACCAACACCACAACGTTGGGTATCACAAGAAGACCGTCAAGTTGCTTACGACAACTACGAAACAACAGACGACCACGGCATGATTATCTACGGTAAAGCAAAAGACCAACTCGGCAACAACTACTTCATCGTAAAGAACTCATGGGGCAACTATGGTAAATACGAAGGTTCTTTATACGCTTCAGAAGCTTTCGTACGTTACAAAACTATGAACATCGTTGTTCACAAAGACGCTCTTCCAAAACACATCAAGAAAGCTTTGGGTATTAAATAATATTTAAAAAATGCGATCGTATTTTTTACGGTCGCTTTTTTTATATTAACAACTCATTATTCACATTTAAACGCTTTTATTATGAATTTTAAAAACTATCTAATAACTCTGATGCTATTGTTAGCTGCAGTTGGAGTGAGAGCTGAAGGCGATGGACTCATAACCATCCACTTGAACAGCTCCGAAGAACCTGCACAAATAGCCATTACTGATGTTTCAAGCATTGTGTTTGAAACAAGCCAACTAAGCATTAAAAACAAACAATATGCTGTTATTCAAAACTTCGATTATTCTGATGTTCTAAAAATAACATTTAACGAAGAACTCAACACCGAATCTATCGAAGAAATGGACTCTGATGTAACATTAGCCCTCTTCCCTAATCCTGTAAAAGACAATCTGAGCATAAGCTGTGACGAGACAATGCACGGCTCCGATTTATACATCTACACACTCACAGGAACACTTGTTTCAAAACAAATCAATTGGAACGGCGAAAGCATCAATGTTTCAAGCCTCAATCCAGGCATCTACTTTATCAATATCAATTCCACAACCTTAAAATTCATAAAACAATGAAAAAGATATTATTAGTTATAGCAGCATTATTACTCAGCTGCGGTTTATATGCACAAAATACAGGAATCAACAGATTATTATTACATAGCAACACAGGCACTAAAGGCTTTATTTTAAACAATGTCGATAGCCTCACTTTTGCTAATGTTGAAGGTGAAGTAGCAGCAAGTATCGAGTTGATAGACTATGATTTGGAAAAATTAACTGTTGCAGTAACACGCACACCAGCATGTGCAAGCTATAAAATAGCACTTGAGCCTACTGTTAAAATCGCTAATATGTCAGACGAATATCTCGCAACATATATCGATGAACAAGAAGACGCCGTTTATAATCAAGACTTTACTGAGGCAGAAATGACAGGCATCGAGATTTTGCCAAGCACTGAATACACTATTATGACTGTCGGCATTGACGTTTACGGAGTATTATGCGATGTCAAGAAAGTAGAATTCACATCACCAGCTGAAACAATTTCAGGCAAACCAGAAGTCGCTACAGAAATAGTAGAAGTCAACAAATTTGATTTCAGTGTCAAATTCACTCCTAATGAAGACGTCAGCAAATACAGCGTTGTAGCAGGAGCAAAAGGCGAAATGCAATCACAATACGAAACATTTGCTCCAGCGTTCGGCTTCTCAAACATCGGACAAATGATTGAGATGTGGGGCTTACCATATACAGAAGTAGATACAGTACAATGGAAAGATTTAGCTCCTGGCACAGTATATGAAGTTTACATCCAAGCATGGGATAAAGATGGCAAAATGGCTCCATATCAAATTTTTGAAGTAACAACAGAATCACTCGGTGGCGAAGGCACAGCTGAAGTTACAATAACTATTGGAAAATACGAATTAGCAGACTGGGGAGGAGAAATGCTTCCATCACAATTTGTCACATACACTCCTAATGACCAGGCAAGCGCTTATAGATTTGGTGTATACTTAGCTGAGGCGTATGACCCATATGCTGAAGTCATAAAACAAGACCTATGTTCAGAACCTCCAGTTCCAATGCCAAATTGGTTTTTCTATGAAGAAGTAAACACAGACTATCAAATCAATCCTAACACAGAATTTGTTGTAATTGCAGCTGCTAAAAACATCAAGGGCGAATGGGGACCAATATCAGAAGTACGCCATACAACCCCAGCCGACATGCCAAGCAAATCAGCATCAAAAACAATAAAGGAACGTAAACTTACTAAAAACAACAGCAAGGGAACAGCTCCAGTAAAAAGTCAATTAAAATTAACAAGCAAATAAAAAAAAGCGGTCGATTGACCGCTTTTTTTATGGATCTGAGGATTTGAGGATCTGAGGATAAAAATTCCTTAGTTCCTCAATTCCTTAGTTCCTTAGTTCCTTAGTTCCAAAACTATTTCTTCATCATCTCAAATCCTTTTCCATAAACACCCATAACAGTATTAACAGAAACGAATGCTGCTGGGTCTATTTGCTTGACGATTCTGATGACACGCTGCGACTCTATCTTACGCACAACAACCATCACGATTTCAGATTCTTTCTTAGAATACCAACCTGTTCCCTTTATCATCGTCACGCCACGGTGAATCTCCTCTCCCACCATATCGGCAATCTCATGAGGCTTTGACGTAAAGATAAACATCTGCACCGATTGCTTGCTGCCGTTCATTGTCAAGTCGACGGTATAGCTCGTAACCATAAGACCGACATAACTATAAATCAAAAGTTCTAAGTCTTTGTAGACGAAATATGAACATGTGATAACCGCTACATTAATAAATAAGGAGAGGCGACCTATTGTCACGTTGCGATATTTGTTTATCATCACCGCGACGACATCAGTTCCGCCAGTGCTGCTGCCTTCAAGGAAAATGATACCACAAGCAACGCCATTCAATGCCGAGCCCAGCAAAGCTGCAAGAAACCTATGTTCTACACCACTCAATGGGATTGAACCATAATGATTTTTTATAATGTCAACTAAATACTCTTGCATCACATAGAATACGACAGAAGTGACAACGACCGAATAAATCGTGCTGATTGCGAACCTTCTTCCCAACGACTTAAATGATATTGCAATAAGAATAGCGTTAAACACGAAAATCATGACACCTGTAGGAATGCCTGTCAACCAATAGATTATAGTCGAGAGACCGGTAACACCACCGCCCAGCATCTGATTAGGAATGAGAAAAACGCACCAGCCTATAGCTGATAAAACAATAGCCAATGTAATAACAATGTGGCTCTTTATTTCATACCAAATATCTATCTTATTTTTCATAAATTATGTATTAAAATTTCATTTTGCAAAGTTATAAAAATGATTTCGTTTAATAATATTTTTCTTGTCTATTTAAGACATTTTATTTACCTTTGTTGATAATTTACTCATTTAACATTTAAACTTATGAAGTTAAGATTTTGTTTAATCATCAGCTTGTTATTATTGACAAGTTTCTATGCTAAAGCAGATGAGTTACTTAGTATTTATTTAAGTAATTCTGACCTATCTCCTGTCAGAGTTGACATTTCTAACATCTCTACAATTAAATTCAAATCATCAAAAATCGTTATCAACAAAAACGATAATACTTTCAGTGATTTTTACTACTCAGACATAACAAAAATCACCTTCAATGAAGAAGGTACTGCAATAATAGAAAATGCAGATAGTAAAAATGCCAATATCTATCCTAATCCTGTTAAAGATAATTTAACGATTAACAATGCCGACTCGATGCATGGCTCAGATATTTTCATTTATTCCGTAACAGGAATGCTCGTTGCCAAACATTCACAATGGAACGGAGGAAGCATCGATGTTTCAGGCCTCAACCCTGGCGTTTATTTCGTCAACACTAATTCAACAACATTAAAATTCGTCAAACAATGAAAAAGTTATTACTCATCATAACCATAATACTAACGAGCATAAGTTTGAATGCTCAAAATCAGAAATGCAACAGACTTTTTCTTTACCAAAAAGGAGAAAATGCTGTTGTCTATAATATGAAAAAAGTCGACAGCATAAGCTTCGGAGGCTTAGGTTTTGGAAACGATTTCACTGTACACAACAGCAACGGCATAATGGACAGATACGTCATTGACGATGTCGACAGTTTGACATTCAAAAACGTGGAAGGCAAAGTAGCAGCAAATGTCAACATCATCGATTATTCTACGACTCATGTAAAATTCGACATCACACGCACTCCTTCTTGCAAAGGATTTAAATTAATGTGTATGGATTACTATTCCATACTATCACTTTCTAGCGATGATTTATCAAAATACATTTGCGAAAAAACTACAGAAACTTATTACGAAGACGTTGAAGGCGTTGAAATCAAAGACTTAACACTTGATTATAACACAGAATACGCTATTGTCACTGTTGGCCTCGATGAATACGATTTACCTTGCGATGTTGTTAAAGCAAGATTTGTGACACGCGCCGAGAACCTAGTTGGCAATCCTGAAGTCGCAGTTGAAGTAACTAAAAATGAATTGAACGAAGACAACTTCTGCAACTTCACTCTCAAACTCACTCCTAATTCAGAGACTTCAAAATACAGTGTCTTTGTCGCTTCAGAAGGCGTTACTGAATATCAATTCGTTATGTTTAAAGCAATGGACGGTTGGGAAAATATTGGCGACATGATTGAAGACTGGGGTTATGACTTCAGCGGCAATAAGTTACAACAATACACCAATGAAACACCTGGAACTTTATACGAAGTCTACATACAAGCACGCGACGTCAATGGAACAAGAGCTCCTTACCAAGTATTCAAATTCAGGACACAGGGCTTAGGCGGCGATGGCGTAGCCGAAGTCGACATAAAACTCGGCGAATACGTCATGGCAGAATGGATAAATCCAGAGACTTATGAATTGGAATTGAAACCATCACAGTTCTTCACATTCACACCTAACGACCAAACAAACGCCTACAGATTCGATGTCATGCTTGAAGACACTTACCTCAATGACATGGATGAAATCCAAGAAGAATTATGCAGCGACCCATTCATGCCAACAGACGGATGGTTCCAATATGAACAACTCACTACCGACTTCCAAATCGACCCAGGATTGAAATGCGTCGCAATAGCAGCTGCTAAAAACAGCAACGGCGAATGGGGACCAGTAAAAGAATTATATTTCACAACACCAGACAATAAACCTGGCGAAGAAGATGAAGAGTCTAAATTAGAATTAAAGGCTGACAAAACATCTATCGTAGCTACTGGCAAAGATGTAGTGACTTTCACAGTCGAGCTCAACGGCGAAAAACTAGAAAGCGGCTATCTCTTGTCAAATATCGAACTCGATGCTTTATTGACCGACAATCAATTTCACACTACAACTGTTGGAACATACACATTCGTAGCCAAATATAACGGAATCTCTTCTAACGAAGTTGTAATTGAAGTCGAGCCTGCAGGTTTAAGATTCATTGCCAGCAAAAAAAGAATCAAAAACACTGGTACCGACGAAGTCATATTCTCAGTATTGTTCGACGGAGTAAATGTAACAGAAGAATCTACGATTTTCAATGTCACAGAAAATAAAAACTTAGAAGGTAACACTTTCTCATCAACAGAGATAGGCACATATGTATTTAACGCTACTTACAACGATTCTTTATCAAAAGACATTACTATCACTGTGAAAGAAGCTCGCGTCTATGCACCAGGCGACTTATACGATGAAGACGGAGTTAAAGGCGTTGTATTCTATGTTACAGAAGAAGGAAAAAGCGGATATATAATGTCGATGGACGAAGCTTATCTGCAATGGTCTACAGAAAACGTTTGGGCAAACTGCGTTGCAGGTCGCGGTGATTGGAACACCGAAGACATGCTCAAGCTAGGCGCAAACAAATATCCAGCAGCGAAATGGTGCGTCGAACACGGAGAAGGATGGTTTATGCCTTCATCAAGAGAATTGAACTGGATGTGGGATGCCGTAAGCAATGGCACCCATGCCTACAACAAAGAATTTATTAAATTATACAACGATAAACTCGACGACCCTATTGGAGAAGATTATTATTGGTCATCAAATGAAACATCAGAAGAAATGGCCGAACTTGTAGCATTCATGCACAACAGCGTAGTATGTCTCGACCCTCAAAAAACAAATAAGTTCTGCGTTCGTGCTGTATACAACTTCTAATAATTTACAGTTTAAAATTTACAATTAGCGTTATGGTAATTTATTCGCCATAACGCTTTTTTCATTTAAAAATATGCCCAATATATATAGCTCTAAAGAAAGAATAAAACGATTTTAAAAAAACAGCTATTCTCCCTATTTTGTGATATTTTATTGAAGACAAAAAGTCCAAAAACATATTTTTTCATCATTTATAAAGTTTTTTTACGTAACATTTTAATTATAAATATATGATTTTCAAATAACAAAAAAAATATTTTAAAAAAAATCAAAAGCACTTGCACCGAATGATATTTTATGTATCTTTGCACCGTTAAACAACAATGCGGAAATAGCTCAGTTGGTAGAGCACGACCTTGCCAAGGTCGGGGTCGCGAGTTCGAGTCTCGTTTTCCGCTCAAATCCCGATAAAAGTCGGGACTTTTTGTAAAGATAGGATAAGTGCCTGAGTGGCGGAATAGGTAGACGCGCCGGACTTAAAATCCTGTGCCCATTTCGGGCGTGCCGGTTCGATTCCGGCCTCAGGTACAAAAAACTACTTTACGACGTTCTAACAAATAATGCGGAAATAGCTCAGTTGGTAGAGCACGACCTTGCCAAGGTCGGGGTCGCGAGTTCGAGTCTCGTTTTCCGCTCTGAGTCCCGATGAAAATCGGGACTTTTTTTTATGCTCTCGCAGAGACGCAAAGAAACGCAGAGATTTTTTTCAGTTTGGAATGGAGCTCTCGCAGAGACGCAGAGAAACGCAGAGACAAATTATCAGTCTCCGCGTATCACAAGTATCTACACGAATTTTAATTTATTACAAATTAGGCTAACTTCTGAATACTGAATACTGATAGCTGTCAGCTAATTTTCAATTTTCAACTTTCAGTTTTCAATTTTTAATTCAACATCACACTTTACTCAGCAGCTTCTTAATCTCGTTCAGTTTCATCAGAGCCTCGACAGGAGTTAGTGTATCGATATTTGTATTTAAGATATCTTCTTTGATTTGCAACAACAAAGGGTCGTCAAGTTGTATAAAGCTGAGTTGCATATTATCGCAGCTGTTTTTTGTCTCTTTAACCGCCTCGTTCAGATTCTCATGCGAATGCGATTTCTCCAGCATCGCGAGCAAGGCATCAGCTCTGTCGATAACCTTACGCGGCATGCCTGCCATCGCAGCGACATGGATACCGAAGCTATGTGCGCTGCCACCTTTCTTCAGTTTTCTCAAGAATATAACCTTGTCGTTCATTTCCTTCACGCTGACATGATAATTCTTTATCCTTTTGAAAGAATTTTCCATCTCGATGAGTTCGTGATAGTGCGTCGCGAACAAGACTTTCGCCTTGCATTGAGGATGTTCGTGGAGATATTCCGTTATTGCCCAAGCGATGCTGATTCCGTCGTAAGTGCTTGTTCCTCTACCTATTTCATCAAGGAGGACCAAGCTGCGATTAGATATATTATTCAAGATGCTTGCCGTCTCGTTCATCTCTACCATAAATGTCGACTCGCCAGAAGATATATTATCGCTAGCTCCTACCCTAGTAAAAACCTTATCGACGAGACCTATGCGAGCTGCAGCAGCTGGGACGAAGCAGCCTATTTGTGCGAGCAAGACTATCAATGCAGTCTGTCTCAACAAGGCCGACTTACCCGACATATTTGGTCCAGTGATGATGATTATCTGCTGTTTTTCTCTGTCTAGATAAACGTCGTTGGATATATACTGTTCGCCCACAGGCATCATCTGCTCGATGACTGGATGGCGACCTTCTTTAATATCAATGACATAAGAATCATCAATAACAGGTTTAACGTAATTATTCTTCAACGCTACAGTTGCGAAGCTCACCAGGCAATCGATTTTAGACACCACAGAAGCATCAAGTTGAATTGGTGCGACGAACTCACAACATGCATTCAACAATTCAAAATAAAGACGTTCTTCTATTGCGTGAATCTTTTCATCAGCACCGAGAATCTTCTGTTCATATTCCTTAAGTTCTTCTGTGATATAACGTTCAGCATTTGCTAAAGTCTGCTTGCGAATCCATTCTGCAGGAACCTTATCCTTATGAAGATTAGTCACTTCAAGATAATAACCGAACACATTATTATATCCGACTTTCAAAGACGAGATTCCCGTCGCAGCACTTTCTCTTTTTTGTATATCAGTAAGATATTCTTTGCCAGAACGCGAGAGGTTACGCAGATTATCGAGTTCTTCATCAACGCCTTCATTGATAAAATTACCCTTTGACAACAAAGCTGGCGACTCAGGACTAAGGACATGTTTTATTTTTTGACGTATAATATCGCAGGCATTAAGCTGCTCGGCATAAGCCTGCATGCAAATATTTCCACTTTCCTTGCAAAGATTCTTTAACAATTCTATCTGGTCGAGGGCGCGAGCCACTTGAAGCAGCTCTCTAGGATTGACGCGCAACAAAGAAACCTTTGAGATAAGACGTTCCAAGTCACCGATTTGACGTATAGCATCTTGGAAAGCGCATATCAATTCACTATTGTTTACGAAAAAATCGACGATGTCGTAGCGTGCTGTTATTTGTTCCTTATTTTTCAAAGGAAGAGAAAGCCAGCGGCGCATCAAGCGGCTACCCATTGGCGAAGCCGTCTTGTCTATAACATCAATAAGAGTCTTCGCGCCTGCATTAGACGAATGCAAGAGTTCCAGATTTCTTATGGTAAACTTGTCGAGCCACACGAACTGACCTTGGTCGATACGAGAGAGAGAACTTATATATGAAATTTTATCATGCTGTGTTTCATGAAGATAATGAATCGCGGCACCAGCAGCGACAATTCCTTTAGGGAAGTCGTCAACGCCAAAGCCTTTTAGAGAATTAGTATTGAAATGACGAGTCAGTATATCGTTAGCATAATCGTCGGTGAACACCCAGTCGTCGAAGACCGTGAGATAATATTTATCGCTGAAGTTCTCAATGAACGACTTACGTTTATTTCTTTGGCAAAGCACCTCAGAAGGATTGAAGCTCTGAAGCAGTTTGTCGATATATTCGTTATTACCTTGTGTGAGGTAAAACTCGCCTGTCGACACGTCGAGGAAAGCGATTCCCGACTCTTTTTCTTCGAGATGAATTGAAGCGAGGAAGTTATTTTCTTTTTGGACGAGCACGTTGTCGTCGTATGTCACGCCAGGCGTCACGAGTTCGGTGATGCCACGCTTTACGATTTTCTTTGTCAGTTTCGGATCCTCAAGTTGTTCACACACTGCTACTTTCTGACCAGCTTTCACAAGTTTTGGGAGATAAGTATCGAGAGCGTGATGCGGGAATCCAGCGAGCTCCGTGGCAGTAGCAGCCGACTTGCCGCGTTTCGTCAAAACGATGCCGAGTATTTCAGAAGTTTTTATGGCATCTTCGCCGAAAGTCTCATAAAAATCACCCACTCTGAACAACAATAAAGCTTCTGGATACTTAGCCTTAAAAGAATAATACTGTTTCATCAAAGGGGTTTCAAGTTCTTGATTTTCTTTGTCTGTCTTTGCCATAAAACCTTCTGTTAATTTTTATTTTCTTAATCTACAAAGATAAATATTTTTATTGTCGTTTTCTTTTCGATAAAACATTATTTTTGCAACAAAATAAAACACGATGCGTAAATTGACAATGCCCGAGTTAAACAGATTAAGTTTAACTGAATATCAAGAAGTTGAGAAATTAGATGTAATCATTGTATTGGATAATGTTCGTTCGTTGAGCAATATCGGTTCATTTTTCCGCACTGCCGACGCCTTCAGAATCGGCGAGATTTTCCTTTGCGGCATAACGGCATGTCCTCCACATCGTGAGATACACAAGACTGCATTAGGCGCAGAAGAAAGCGTCAAATGGAGATATTTTGAAACAACGGAAGATGCTTGTAAATATCTGAAAGACAACAATTATAAAATCAATGCAGTAGAACAAATCGAAGGTAGCGTGATGCTTAACGACTTCGTTCCAGAAAACAAAAGCGCATACATCTTCGGTAATGAAGTCGATGGCGTTGACGACGACATCTTACAATATTGCGACGCAGCTGTCGAGATTCCGCAAGAAGGAACGAAACACTCTCTCAACGTGTCAATTAGTGGCGGCATCGTGATGTATCACCTCTTCAATTCACTTTGGAAGAAATGATTTTGAACTAAGAACTCTGACACTGACTGCTGATAGCTGACTGCTGATAGCTGACCAATAAAAAATTTCATTCCTTTGAACCAAGGTCTTTCATCTTTGTTTTTGAGACAAATCAACTTAAAAACAACAAAAGATGAAAAAATTAAATTCACTATTCAAGACGTTACTTGTCGTCATTATCATGATGACACCTATGGTTTTTCAGGCTAAGAACCATGATGTAAAAAATATGGCGAAACGCATTGACAAAGTGTACATCACTGCTTCGCCAGACATCCTAGAAAACAAAGGCAATATGGTGACTGTCACCATCGAAGCCGATTTCCCTGCACGATATTTTCATAAGAAAGCCGTAATGAACATCACTCCGGTTTTAATTTATGAAGATGGAGAAACCGAATTACCACCAATGAATTTCATTGGGGAAAAAGTCGATGGCGAAGGCGTAGTCGTAAGTAAAAAACACGGCGGGTCTTATTCCTACACTATCACTATTCCTTACGAAGACAAGATGTACAACTCCCTATTAATTGTCGAACCTATCGTTTACAAATTCAAGGAAGTAGTACACCCTAACAATCATAGTATCAAGGAAAATGCTGAATTTGCCATGGCAAATGCGTTTCTAGTTGCAGAAGGCGTCATCAACACAGCCCATAAAATCGACAAAAACGCGTTGCACACAGCATACGCAGAGCCATCTATGGAAGACAAAACGACTACCGACAACGGTGACATTTTCTTCATGGTAAATTCAGACAACATCAACTGGAGCGTACCATTAAACAAAACCACACAAAACAAGTCTGCGATAAATGAGCTAACTTCACATATATTAAAAGGTTGGAAAATTCAAGACATTGAAATCACAGGCTGGGCATCTCCTGAAGGCGCAATTGTTTACAACACCACTCTAGCACAAAAGAGAGCAAAAACAACAGAAGATTTCTTGAAGAAAAGATTAGCTTCACTTTCTGCGCAAGACAAATCAAAGTTGAGTTATAAAAACGTTAACGACATAAAGTTCATAACCAAAGGCAACGGACCTGATTGGCAAGGACTCATGAGTGCCATCGAAAAATCCACCATCAAGGATAAAGATATTATTATCAAGACATTAAAATCACAAACTCCAGAACAAAGAGTTGCGCAACTAAGCAAATACATCAAGCAATATCCAGAGTTTGAAAAAAGCATTTTGCCAGCATTACGACGTAGTATTGTGAAGGTCAACACCATCACACCAGCGATGAGTGACGAGCAAATCACCAAGGCTTGTACCAGCAACCCTAAATCGTTAAGTTGCGAACAAATGATGTATGCTGCGACTTTAGTAAAAGAACTGAACAACAAGGAAAAGATATACATCACAGCCATTGAGACATACCCTAATAATGCAGAGCCATATTGCAATGCTGGCGCTGTCGCCATCAAGAGAGGCAACATCAAACATGCAAAACAACTCACCAACCAAGCTATAGAAATCGACGATTTGTTAGCTGAAGCATATAACAATTTAGGAGTTATAGCAATATTTGAAAACGACTACAAAATTGCAGAAAACATGTTCAAACATGCCAAAGAATTAGGATTAAACACGAACTATAACGACGGCGTCATTCACATCCACAAAGGACATTATGACAAGGCTATAAAATTAATGACAAAAGACAATCCTAATTGCGACTACAACGTAGCTTTGGCACAGACATTAGACAATAAATATACCATTGCTGAAGAAACAATAAAATGCTTAGAAGAAAACGGACAAACACTTTATCTACAAGCCATTATCGCATCTAGAACCAACGACTTAGAAAAGAGCTTAAAGCATCTCAGCAAGGCTATTAAGAAAGACTCTAAAATCAAAAAAATGGCAAAAGAAGACATGGAATTTGCATACTTACACGACAATCCCGACTTCATTGCATTAACCGAATAAAACCAACAAAAATAACGAAGCCGCGACATGCGGCTTTTTTTTATTTTTTATACTTTTTTTTTGCAAGAATTATTAGATTTTTTTATTAACTTTGCAAGTCATTTATATAGTTTTTGTTACAAAGATATCACCATAATGTTAAATATTAAGCAAATAATTGCTATTATATTATTACTCAGCCCTTTAACTTTTTGGGCACAAGGAAGAGGTCTCATTAAAACCAAGCTTAATGGGCAGCCTGTAACCAGAGTAAAACCATATTTGGAGGATGAAAAAAAGCCTAGCGATTATTTTTATCTCACAGCAACCGTCGGTGCGAACATTCTTAATGGCGATAATGCCCGTAATTTCAAGGTTGGATATCAAGGCAATCTTAGTTTAGGATATCAGATTCACGAATTTGTCGGTGTTGAAGGAAGGATAGGATACGCCACATTCAGCGGCAAATTTTATAATATTACTTCTCACTTTGTCAACTCACTAGAAGCCAACTTTAACATTATGCTCAATTTGACCAACATATTGTTTGGTTATAACAGAGATAGGAAAATAGACGTGATACCACATATCGGCATTGGGCAAGTACAGACAAGAGGACGCGTCGTTTACCAAAGTGGCAAAGAAGTTTCTTACGGCTACGAAAACTATACGGAACACAACACACATTTAATTGACGGCTTGATTGATGGCAGATGGAAACCTTATGGCGGAGGCATCGGAGGCAGATTAGTGTCGGGAACAGTGCCAATGGGTGTACTTTTCAGCTATAAAATCAATGATTACATCAAGCTTCATTTAGACATTGTAAGCAACTGGGTTGACTCGGATCGTTTTGATGCAGTTCCTAGCGGCTACCATTACGACTGGTTCACAACATTCAACTTCAGAGCTCAATGCAAACTTAAGAAATACAGAAAAGCACATAATCCTTGTGATAATTTGTTTAACAACTATAAGAACAATAGACACAAGAACAAAAAGAAATAATTTTATCAACGAAGAAACAATAAATTAAAAGAATATGAATAAGTGGAATTTCTCAAAGGTTTTATTACTTTTAGCATTAGTTGTAGGTTCATTGACCGCCTACTCACAAGAAAGTAATAGTGAAGTTATTGAAGCAGAAATCAGCACTCCAACCAACACCGAATTTTCAAGATTTATCTACTTAAGTGGAGATTTTGGATTAGGCATTTTAGATGGAGAGAACACCAAATTTAAATTGGGTTACAACGGACATTTAGGAATTGGTTATCAATTTGACAAATGGCTCGGCGTTAAACTTAACTTAGGTTATGGCAGCTTAAATGGCGGTTTTGACAACATCACTATCGACAAATTAAACTATTTCGAAGCAAATGTCAATTTAACATTTGACTTGATGAACATCATCTTCGGATATAAAGCTGACAGAAAATTCAGCGCAGTACCACATGTCGGTTTAGGTCAAATTCATTACAGACTTACCGCTCTCAACAATGAAGGTAAAATTTATAGCCAAATAGGTCATCAAAACGGAGGTAATGGCAGTGGCTTACAAGGAAGAAAAGTAGTTGCAACAATTCCTTTGGGAGTAGAATTCAATTATGCCGTAAATAACAGCTGGAAAGTATTCTTAGATTTAACAACAAATTACACAGACAGCGACTTACTTGAAGGTATAAATGGAGACTACAGAAATGACTGGTTCTACACAATCAATTTAGGTACAACATACAGATTCAATGCTGTTAATGATAAAAAAGTTAAGAGAGTTCAAAACGAAACAGAGGAAGAAACTCCAGAAAAACTCATCAAAGTTAAAGCAAAATGCTGCAACTATTGGTATATGGCAGTTGACGGCGGTGCTTCATTCTTATTCGGCGACAACAAAGCTAACTTCAGCTCATTAGAAAGCAATATTAATATAGGTGTAGGTTACAACTTTGGCGACTACTACAGAGTCTATGGCAGAATCGGTAAAGGTAACATCTCAGGACAAGAAAAAAGCTATACATGGGCTATCACAGACGGAGATTACTTAAACTTTTCTCTTAATGTATCTGCTGATGTAATAGGCTTGATTTACAAGACAACAGACAAACGCTTCAAATTATATCCACACGTGGGTATCGGTCAAACACAATACAGAACAACTACAAGTGTATATAATGAAGGTATGAAACAAATTGGCTACAACAATGACAACAATAATAACATTAAAGGCAACGGCATCAACAACAGAAAAGCTAGCTTAACATTCCCAGTTGGTATCGAATTAGCTTACAATGTTACAAATAGAACAGACTTGTATGCTGACGCAACTTCAAACTTCATACAAAACGACTTATTAGATTGCGTTGCTGCAGGCAAAAACTTAGATGCTTACTCAACATTCAATATTGGTTTACGTTATAAATTCAACAAATCATGTATCGAACCTGAAGAATGCGTAACACCAGAAGAAGTTAAAGAAGCTATTCAAAGAGCCCTCGAACAACAAAAAGCTGCTGAAGAAGAAAGCAAACCAGCTTGCGTAACACCAGAAGAACTCAAACAAGCTATCAAAGATGCTATCGATGAATACGAAGCAAACAGACCTAAGGTAGATGAAAAATTCGGAACATTAAGCCAAGCTACAGTTATCAACAACAACTTCAGCGACATCTCATTCCCTAAGAATGGAGCTCAAAAGCTTAAGACACAAACAAATGTGGGTGCTATCAACAGTGCTTCAAATCAAGTAAACGATGGTTCTGCTGTTAACAGAGTTATCATTGAAGGCTATGCTTCACCAGAAGGCGACAAAGGCTTCAACGAACGCCTCGCTCGTCAACGCGCTGAACAAGCTGCTAAGATTATCCAAAACGAACTCGGTGAAATAGACGCAGAACGTATAGAAATAACAAATAAAGGCGCCGACTGGGAAGGTCTCTACGCTTCTTTAGAAAACTCAGAAATCGAAGGTAAAGATGACATCATCGAACAACTTAAAAATTCTGAAAACCCAGAAGCAACATTACAAGAAATCTTGAAATCTAACCCACAAGTAAAACAATTGTTACCACAATTACGTCGCGCTAGCATCGTGATTACAACAGTAAAATAAGATAAACTAAAACTTATTCATATTAAAAGAGCTACTCAATCGAGTAGCTCTTTCTATTTTATAAGATTACAAACCTAACTCCTAACTAACAATGTTACTTCTGAAACATCTTCACACTCTTCCAAAAGATTTTTATTTGTTTTTTTAAATACAGGATGTTCAAAATCGGGAGCCACATCACACAATGGCAATAATGTGAAACGACGCAGATGCAAACGAGGATGCGGCAAAATCAAGTCTTCATCATTGATAATCAAATCACCATAATATAAAACATCTAAGTCCATCGGACGTGATGAATATCCTTTTATGTTTTCATTCCTTTGACGTCCCAGAGCCGCTTCTATCGACAACAATTCCTTTAGCAAAACATGTGGCTCAAGCTCTGTTTCAATCAAAACAACCTGATTTAAGAAATTATTATCAGCAATAAAGCCCCACGGCTCAGTCTCATATATCTTAGACGAAGACAACAACACTCCACATCTCTCTCCTATCATAGCTATCGCCCTGTCTAACAATAATTCACGCTCACCTAAATTAGTACCTAAAAGAATCAAAGAAAGTACTTTCATATTCACTTTTGTTTTGCGCAAATTTAAAAAAAATTGTATCTTTGAAGCCTAATAAGATAGTTTTTATGAAATCATTTTTTAAAACATTCCTTGCATCATTTTTAGGATCTGCAATATTATTAGTTGTAGTATTTATCGTATTACTAACAAGTATCATTTCATCTATAGCCACATCATCGGAGACTGCAGTAAAAGTCAAGCCACAGAGCATTTTATACATGACCCTCGATCATGAAATCCCAGAACGTACCAATTCCAACGACTTGGGATTAGTGTTCACTGGCTCAAGCTTTAAGACAAGCGACAACGCTGGCATGAACGACATCATAAATAACATCAAGGCAGCAGCGATAGACCCTAATATCTCCGGGATATTCTTGGAACTTTCTGTAATAGGAACATCATCAGCAAACATTGAAGAGATAAGAAATGCATTAAATGAATTTAAAAATTCAGGAAAATTCATAGTAAGTTACTCTGAGACATACTCACAAAGCGCATATTATCTAGCAAGCGTCTCTGATGAAATATATATGTTCCCTGACGGAATAATAGACATACATGGCATGGCATCTCAAAACATGTTCTACAAACATCTTTTCGATAAGTTAGGCATTGAGATGCAAATTATCAGACCAGAGAACAACAAATTCAAAAGTGCCGTCGAACCTTATTTCCTTGACAAGATGAGCGATGCTAATCGCGAACAAAATGCAGTCTTGCTCAATTCCATCTGGGACAAAATATGCAATGACATAAGTGCATCTCGTGGAATAGAAGTCGAACTCATAAATAAAATGGCAGACGACTTAACACTGATGTTTGAACCAGAAACAGCATTGAACAACAATTTTATAGACGGGCTTCTTTACAAAGACGAGCTCATTGCCAAGTTAAAACAAAATCTCAACATTGACGAAAGCAAGAAATTAAATCTCATTAAGAACACCCAATACGCCAAAGTTCGTCCAGAATTATATTCTGGAGAAGACAAGATAGGCATCGTATATGCTTCAGGACAAATCATTGATGGCGAAGGCGACGACACCACTATAGGAGGAGAAAGTTTATCGAAAGCCATCAGAGCTGCGAGAAACGACAAAAAGGTCAAGGCTATTGTTATGAGAGTCAACTCGCCTGGTGGCAGCGCGATGGCATCTGAAGTGATTCGCCGCGAGGTTGAACTGGCAGCTAAAGAAAAACCTGTCATCGTCTCAATGGGCAACTACGCCGCATCGGGAGGCTACTGGATATCATCAAGTGCCGACTATATATTCGCCGACCCTAACACTCTCACAGGCTCCATCGGCGTATTCGGAACAGTGCCTAACCTTAAAGAATTTATGAACGATAAAATCGGCCTTACATTCGACGAAGTCAAAACAAACGAAAACTCAGACTTCGGAACATTGACAAAACCATTGTCACCTTATCAATTGAAAATGATGCAGAAACACGTCACAGAAACATACGACGACTTTATCACATTAGTATCTGAAACAAGAAATCTCCGCAAGACATTCGTCGATAGCATCGGTCAAGGCAGAGTGTGGAGCGGCAACGACGCAATAGAAATCGGCTTGGTTGACAAACTCGGCGATATGCAACAAGCTATTGCTTACGCAGCCGAAAAAGCAGGATTAGCATCTTATTCAATAAAAGAATTCCCTAAACAAGAAGATATATTCGAAAGTCTGTTAAATACAGATAAACAAGAATATTACACTAAAACAATTTTAAATAATAAATTAGGCGATAAAGCTAAATACATCGAAGCTTTAGATAGGGTTAGCAAAACTGAAGGAATACAAGCCTTAATGCCTTTTTATTTTTACAATTAAAGATTTAAAACAATAATTATGGAAAAATTTGATAGTATCAGGCCTTATAATGAAAGTGAATTTACAGAAGCAATAAAAAGAATCACAAGTCATGAATATCTGCCTGTTGTCATCAATTCTGTATTCCTCAACACCAATGCTGAAGAATATATAAATAAAATGAAGGAATATAAGACCGTGAGAGACTTCCAACACGGTTTTATGCGCGATGCTGTAGAGAACATACTTAAAAAGACCTCAACGAATTTCACATATAGCGGCATTGAAAATATCAGCAAAAACAGCTGTAATATGTTCGTAAGCAACCATAGAGACATCGCACTCGACGCCGCTATCTTATGCTACGTCTTTGCTCTCAACAATATGGAATGTTTTGAAGTCGCAATTGGCAACAACTTGTTACAAGGCGATTTCGTCATCGACATCGCTGGCGTCAACAAGATGTTCAAGATTATGCGCAGCAGCAACGCAAAAGATTTATATAGAGATTCCGTCCTAGCTTCAGAATATATGCGTCATGTGATAAACGACAAAAAAGAATCTGTATGGATTGCTCAGCGTAACGGAAGAACAAAAAACGGTGACGACAAGACAGAACTCGGCGTTTTAAAAATGCTCTCCTTGGGTAGCGAAAAACCTTTCGTGGAAAACTTTGAAGAAATAAACATCACTCCTATCGCAATATC
Organism: Bacteroidales bacterium; assembly: GCA_045657145.1. Classification (GTDB taxonomy): domain Bacteria; phylum Bacteroidota; class Bacteroidia; order Bacteroidales; family F082; genus Limimorpha. The sequence continues at coordinate 50,782 of JAZOSK010000045.1, forward strand.
TTACGAATATGAACCTTGCGATTTCTTGAAAACCATGGAGCTGTATATTTCAAGCTTCCAAAAATACGTTAAAGAACCAGGCGAAGACCTAAGAAGCATCATCACTGGCATTATGCAACCAAAAGGACAAATCAATATCACCGTAACGCCAAGTATCACAAAAGAAGAACTTGAATACTGCGACCAGTTTGATAAAAACATCAAGTTCACCACACTAACAGAAATAATGGACAAAAGAATATATCAAGCTTATAAATTGTATAAAAACAATTATATCGCTCATGATATACTCAACAACGCCAACACATATGCCGAATTCTACAGCAATGAAGAAAAGGAATTTTTCGTCAACTATATGAGAACCGGCTTAAGTAAATTACCTTGTGCAAAAGACGGCGACATGAATGAACTGGAAAACATCTTCCTTAAGATGTATGCGAATCCAATCAACAACAAACTGAAAGTTTAAAATTGAAAGTTGAAAGTTATATAACAAAAGCGAGTGGAAATAATTCTACTCGCTTTTTTATTTTCAGTTTTCAGTTGTCAACTTTCAATTTAATATAGATTCATCGACTTCTCTTCCCATTGTTCCATGAGATCTTGAAGTTTCGCTTTCTTTTCGCCGTAACGATTATACCAATCATTATCAAGGTTTACATTAGGATGTTCATCAGGTGATGACATTATAGCATCCATCTCAGCTATTTCATTTTCCAAAGCCTCGATTTGTTCTTCAATCTTTTTTATCTCACGTTCAATACGTTTTGTCTCTCTATCGTTCTGTTTCTTCAGTTCGTAATCCAGTTTGCTTTGAGAGACTTTATTTTCTGCAGGTTGCGATTTCTGTTTCTTATTAAGGTCGTCGAGTTCTTTCAGTTTCTTCTCTTCGAGGAAATCGTAGATGTCGCCTATATATTCCTTAATATTAGGCTTTTTAAATTCATATACTTTATTAGTAAGACCTTGAAGGAAGTCACGGTCGTGTGACACGATTATCAAAGTCCCGTCGAATTGTATGAGTGCCGATTTCAATATATCTTTCGACAGCATGTCGAGGTGATTGGTAGGCTCGTCGAGTATGAGTAGATTTGTTGGGAACAGCAGCATCTTTGCCAATGACAGACGTGCTTTTTCCCCGCCTGAAAGCACCTTGACTTTTTTATCTATTGCCTCTCCGCTGAAGAGGAAAGCGCCGAGCAGCGACTTCACTTTCACGCGCATATCGCCTGTTGCCACATCGTCGAGGGTTTCAAATACAGTTTTTTCTGGATCGAGCATGTCTTGCTGGTTCTGCGCATAATAACCGATTTGTACCTCATGACCGAGTTTCACCTCGCCTTCATAGTCGAGGACGCCAGCGATGATTTTAGACAAGGTAGACTTACCCTCGCCGTTACGACCCACGAAAGCGATTTTTTCGCCTCTTGGAATAAGAAGGTTGATATTATTGAGGATATTTTTTTCTCCGTAGGACTTTGAGACATTATTCAGTTCGAGTGTCACCTTACCGGAATGCGGTGCTGGCGGGAACTTGAAATGCATCGCCGACTTGTCTTGGTCGTCGATTTGTACCACGTCCATCTTCTCAAGCTGTTTCACTCGTGATTGCACCTGCTTGGCTTTAGTAGCTTTATATCTGAATCTCTCTATAAACGCCTCGATTTCTTTTATCTCACGCTGCTGGTTGTCATAGGCAGCCTTTTGAATATCGATACGCTCTTCTCTTCTTTCTATAAATTCAGAATAAGAACATTTATAATCGTAAATCTTACTGCATGAAATCTCTATCGTTCTTATGGTGATATGGTCGAGGAATGCCCTATCGTGCGACACCATAAATATGGCTCCGTAATAATTTTTAAGGAAGCTTTCTAGCCATTGTATTGACTCAATATCGAGGTGGTTGGTAGGTTCGTCGAGGAGTAAAAGTTTCGGTTTACGAAGGAGTATCTTAGCGAGTTCTACGCGCATCTGCCAGCCATTACTGAATTCGTTCATCTGACGATTCATGTCGTTATGGTCGAAGCCAAGACCTATGAGAATCTGTTCAGCTTCACCTTCTATGGAATGACCTCCCATGATGGAGAGGCGTTCGTTGAGATGACTCATTTTCTCGCAGAGACGCTGATACGAAGCACTCTCGTAATCTTCTCTATTTGACAATTCATCTTGCAGTTTAGCCAGCTGACGTTCTATCTCGTAATATTCTTCAAAAGCCGTCATTGCTTCGTCAAGGACTGTCTTAGTACTATGTACGTTTTTCTCTTGAGGAAGATAACCGATAGTGACGTTGTCAGACATTATCACATCGCCTTTATAAGGCTGTTCAAGGCCGCAGAGGAGTCGGATGAGAGTTGTTTTACCCGCGCCGTTTTTTCCGACGAGGCCTATCCTATCCTTCTCACGAATCATAAAGTTGATATCGGTGAAGAGGTCCTCACCGGTAAATTGCATGCTAAGATTTTGTATTGATACCATAATGCAAAGATAAAAAAAATGTGGAGAAAAATCTCCACATTTTTTTGGATTTAAGGGTATGAGGATCTAAGGATCTAAAGGTATGAGGGTATGAAGATTTCCTCAGTTTCTCAATTCCTCAGTTCCTCAATTCCTCAATTCCTCAATTCCTTAGTTCCTCAATTCCTTAGTTCCTTATCTAATAACAGACACTCTTCGTGTTGTCATTCCGTTATCTGTTACGATACGAAGCACATATATACCAGCATCGAATCTTGACATATCAACGGTTACATTATCTGAGTTAGCATCTTCATCATGCATTATCTGACCTAAAGTATTGATAATAGTGATGCGTTTCAAGCCTTCAGCACTTATGTTCAAGTTGCCGTTTGTTGGGTTAGGATAAGCCAACACAGCATTAAGGCCGTTTTCTTCTATAGCTGTCACGTCAACGACTATGTAATCTTTTTCAGGATCTGTATATGAGTTTGCAGGATCTGATTCACATTCGACATCACCTTCTTTGTAAACAGCTTTCACTTGATAATAATAAGTACCAACTTCAACTTCATCGAAATAATAACCAGCTGTTGGGCTGCTGATAATTTCGAGATTGTCTAATGATGTACCGCGATAGACGTTGTAGTGTAAGAATGTTGCGTCATCATTACGTTCTTCGCCGAGTGTTACAGCTGAGCCATTTCTAAGGTTGCTTGTAACGAATGCACGTACCATGAATGTTCCTGCCAATGATGGCATTGTTCCGATGTCGGCCCAGCTTTGACCATCTGTTGACATCCAGCGGCCGTTTTTATTTCCAGTGTCCTTGCTTATAGGAGCGACATAGTTACCGTTAGTATTAGTGAATACGACCCACAAATTCAAAGAAGCATCGATTGGTATAGGAGCTGTCAACTCGAATTCAACGAATTCTTTCAATCCTTTACATGAATAAGGTTGTGTATGTACTAATAATTCAGGAGCTTCATCGCCGCCGTAATAAATTTTGAAATTACCTTCATGCATTTCATAATCGAACAATGACACTTTAGTAACTAATGTTCCATTATAATATTCGAGGTCTTCAGATGGGAACATGATACCCCAGTGAACAGAAGCGCCTACGTATCCGAGAGCTGTTTCATTGATTCCGTTATCGTAGTACAACCATTCAGAGCCGTGTAATGTGTAAGGCCATTCCAAGCTAGTACCAGATTTACCGTCAGCGCTCAAATCAGACCATCCGTTAAGGTTTTTAGGTGCTTTACATTTCATAACGTGGTCTAATGTAACAGTTTGAGGGCAAGACATAGCATAGAATGTTTCTTCTTCGCCGCCATATACCACTCTCAATGAATATTCATATTTGTCGTATTCTTGAAGAATTTCTGTGAATGTATTTTCTGTAAGAGGTTCTTTTGTAAGCAATTCACCATCGCGATACAACATAGCGCCGAGTACTTCCAAGTCTGTCATATTAGGGATTGGCACTTCTTCTATATAAGCCAAGATTTGCCATGTAAGGTTATATCCAGCAGATGTCAAGATGTCGGTCCAGTCGGTGCCATTATTTGAGAACCAACGTCCGTTAGGGTCTGTTTGTCCGAAGCAGTTAGGAGCCACATATTGTCCAGTGTAGTTATTGAATACTACCCATACATTTTGTTCTCCGCTGATATCGACAGGTGTTGTCAATTCATATTCGACATAGTCTTTAGATGCTGTGCCTTTATAATCTTGAGTATGAACCAATGCGCCTGGAGCTTTATCGCCGCCTAAGTAAATCATGAATCTACCTTCATGAGCTGCATAGTCGAACATAGAAACTTTTGTCAATGATTGTCCAGCGAATCTCTTCATATCAGCTGCAGGGAACATAATACCCCAGTAGAATGATGCGCCGCCTTGTAATCCCAAAGCATCTTCATTCTTGCCATTGTCGTAGCTAATCCATTCGCCTTTAGGTTTTCTTGTTTCTTCTACTGTCAACTCTACATTATCTATATTAATCCAGAATTGGTCTGTACAGTTAAAGTGACGGAATGCGATATAGACTTCTTGTCCTGCGTATTCGCTCAAATCGATGGTTTTGTGATACCATGTGCCATGGAATGTTGAAGAGTTATCATTTTTTGGCAATGTTTCTTCCCATATTGTCTTGAAGTCGGCTACGTTGTAGTTTGATTTTGTTGAGATAGCTACTCCGTAATGTTCTTCTGGGAATGTTTTATTTTCAGCACTTACATCGAAGCGAAGTTTTGAATTTTCTGTGATGAGATATTTCTTAGCTGTTGACAGATAGTTATCTGGGTTTAATGCTGTTGTCTGCATACAAGAATGAGAAATCGCGCTATAGAAGCTTTGGTAACCACATTCTGTTTGAGAATATTTAGATGAGTTTGACCATGCGTATCCGTCGCCATCAGCATCGATAGAAATCCATCCGTTCAAGCTCTCATCTTCAAAATCGCATTTGAATTCTATAGGTTTTGCGCTTGTACCTTGAACAGGAAGTGTCCAATAGAGAGAGATTTCTTTACCATCAGCTTCTGCTTCAAAGTCGCTAGCTTGAACCAAGCCTTCGCATGAAGTGTATGTCCATGTGTATTCTAATTCTTTTGTACCAACGATTGTTGTTTTATATTCTTGGCCTATTGAAAGAGTACTTTCATCGAATTGGTAGTAAGGTGTTGTAACTTCAGCGACCTCTTCACCATCTAACTTAACTTTATAAGATTCAGCTTCGTCTGTCCACATTGCCCAGCCTGTTGATGACACGAAGACGTCGCCGAGGATAAACATTTCTTCGAATGTATATTCAAGTTTTGTTTCATCCCATATTTCCACCAACTCATTTTTAGGGCCTTGTTTAAATCCATCCAATGACATTGAATATCTGTAAGTACCTCTGCGGAATGAATCCCAGCTGTATTTTCCAGTTTCATCTAATGTAACTTCATATTTGAAAGAAGGTTCATAAACATTATAGAAAGACACTTTTGTTCCTGCTGGAGAAGCTCCATTTTCTGTTGCGACTACAACATCTAATTTTGTGAACATGTCTTTACCAATAGCATTTGAATAAGCTATTTCAGTTGTTAATTCTGTATCGTCACCAGCGTCATAGATTACAGCAACGCCCCATTGATAAAGGCCCATTGTCATTGTATTCCATGTAGCGTCTGTGTATGTTGTGTCTGTTACTTTTTCTGCAAGGAGTTCTGGTGCATTGTCGTTCAAGGTATTTCTTCTGTAAACATTATAACCCAAAACAGTTTTCTTTACCTCTTCTTCTCTGTTTTTATTTGACAAAGATTTATTTTTGCTAAGTTCTACTCCATTTTCAATGAAGTCGTAGCTCCAGATGAGGTTTACGTTATTATCATCGACTTCTTTAGCAACGACTTCTGTAACAGGATTGAAGCCTTTTTCTGTAAGAGCATTGATATTTACAGAGAAACGTTCTGTTGCAGATACTGCGAGGTAATAAGTACCAGCTGGCACTGTATATTTTTCTGATTTAGCATATCTTACGCCACGGCCTTGTTTTAAGACAACATTGTCGACATATATTGCGTATGATTTTGTTCCTGTTTCAAAATGACGGAAACCGAGTACGACATTCTGGCCAGCATATTCAGAGAGAGAGATTGTCTTATGATTCCAATCTGCATTCATAAATGTTTCTTTTCCAATAGTTTCAAAGTTGACACCATCTAAAGAAACTACCACAGCATAAGTCTCATGTGTAAAGTATTCTTCTGTAGCTTTAATATCAAATTCGAGTACTGAATTTCTGTCTATTGAGTAAGAACCTACTGTAACGATGTAGTTATCAGGTGTAAGGCTTGCGCCTGCAGCTATATCATAAGAGTAAGAAGCAATACATTTAACGCCTTCACCAGCACCACTTGTGATGCGCTTCCAGTTGAAATTATCACCATCGGCGTCTATTGTTCTCCATGCTTCCATGTTTTCATTGTTGAAGTCGAATGAGAAAGCATTACCTTGTACAGTAGGCATTTCAACTTCTGGAAATTCAGGTTCTGATGGTTGGTCTGGGTCTATTGCTGCTCCGTAGTAATTGTCAACGTCAGGACCGCCTTTGCCGTTAAAGCTTGAATTATACAAAGCCATCTTTGCGTTTTCACCATTAACGCCAACAGCCAATGTTGTTGGTTCTGTAAGAGTGAGTTTATATACAGCATCAGGACCATCTTGAGTTTCACCTGGCAAATAATAATTATTGTAGATATTATCAAAATCAGGGGTGTTAGAATAAGGATATGAAGTGACTTCTGCAGCTTTTTCCCATACGTCTGGACTAGAAGGAGAATATGTAACAGCTTTCAAATCAACTACGTTTTCGCCATAGTTGTCAACAACGGTAAGCTTACCTTTCATTGTTCCAACTACATTGCTTTCAGAGTTCTTAATTCTTATTGAGAGTGGATTTCCTTTAGTTACACATGCAGGAGTGTTGTAGTTTGACAGAACGAAATATTTATTTGATGATTCCATTGACAAGATATTTGCTTGCAATGAGTCTGTCGACATTTCCACTGTGACTGGGCGGGTCCAAGCGCCTGTAGGACGCATACCGAAATCTATTGGATTTGGAGAAATTCTGATAGGGCTTGACATTTCACCATAAACGACGTCTAACATAATGTTAGTTCTGTAAGTCATTCTATCGCCTTTGTCATTTGTTGTTGGAGGTGTTTCAGCGATATTTACATTTTCGTCATTTGCATAATAAAGTGTTGATGTATAGGTATCTTTTGTGTAATACCATTTCAATTTAGCGAAGTTAGATTCGTAATCTTCATTCTTTTTAGCGATAACGACAGCGAGGTTACCTTTACCGTTAAAGTAGAAAGGAACATCTAAAGTTATCTTTTCCCATGGGGTATCACCGATTGTAATGTTTTTTCCGCTATAAACTTTGATAAGAGAACTTGCTGGAATCCAGTCGATATCTGAGCCGTATGCTATTTTTTCAGTTACAGCCATGTAGATTTCCAATTCTTCCAAAACATATTCTAATGGTGTATTTTCCACTATGTTATGGTAAGAAATCGCATTGATTGTACATTCACCACCTATCTCTGTTCCTGGATAAATAGTCTCCAGCCATGAGTAGTTATATCTTGTAACAAAAGGTGTAGCATCATTGACATTTGCTTCTGTACCTAATGTCACTTGCACTGTTTCGCCATCTGCATATAAGGCCATATTGCAGACGAGCAAGGCTAATGTTAATAATAAATGTAAAGTTTTTTTCATGATGATTATTTTTAATTAGTACTAATTATTCTTCTATCCATTCTGCAAAGGAGCCTTCTGTTTCTTTAAGGAAAATCTTGACGAGTTTAACATTCTCTGGAAGGCGGCTTTTAATTTTTTTCGAGAAATCGAGGAGCATCATCTCTGTTGTAGGCTGGAATGGCACGATGATGAATCGGTCGTAATGACGTTTCACTTCGTCAATAAACTCTTCAGGCATCTGATGATTTATGATGAAGGCATGGTCGTAGTGGTTTATAATCTCTTCATTAACAATATTTTTCAAGTCACCGAAATCCATCACCATTCCGTTTTTAGGATTGTCGTCATCCATGATGGGCATGCCTTTTATTGTGACACGCATCTCGTATGAATGCCCGTGAATATTACGGCAACGACCATCATAGCCTTTCAAGGCATGAGCCGCTTCAAAATGAAAAATCTTCGTTAAATGAAACATACTTTGTAAACAATATTTAGCCTACAAAGATAATAAAAAAGTCTATAAGACAACAAGTCAACAAGACAACAAGTTTTTTTAGTAGGGACGTATCGAATACGTCCTAATTATATCGAATACGTCTGTAGCAGGGACGTGGCTTGCCGCGTCCTAAAAATAATCAGTTTGGAGTTAAGGGTATGAGGATTTTCCTCAGTTCCTTAGTTCCTTAGTTCCTTAATTCCTCAGTTCCTAAAAAAGTCCCCAAAATCCTTTTGCAAATATCACGAAGGCTGATACGAGATTAACAAGACTGTTGAAAGTGAGTTTCATTTTGGAGAATGGCGTCAGCATTGCAATCATCGACCAGACAAAGGCTGCTGCCATTAATAAATAAGGTGTAAGATTTTGGAATGGCATATAAAAGTCTGCCATGAGTCCAGCGATGAATGAATTAACGCCGACTGCTACTGAAAGCAATAAGAGTTGTTTCTTGGTCTCAATAAAATAAAGGTTGGCTCCGTTTTTAATCTTCAAGGTGTTCATCAACATCCTATAGAATATCATGATGCATATTGCAAGCACTATCCACTTCGATTGTCTCGCCATAAGATGCATGAATGTCCCGCCGAGCAAATCGCCGAGAACATACATCACGCCTTGTCCTAATGCGAGGACAAGAGCATACATCAGCTTCTTCCCAAACTGCAAATTGTTAATTGTCAATTGTTCATTATTAACGTTGAAAGCTGTAGAAGCGAATGCCACTGGCGATGTGAGGGCGATAATGAAAAGGATGTTTAACATATTGAACTAAGGCTATTGAACTAAGGCAGTTGAACCAATGTATCTGAAAAGAACTAAGAACCTTGAAAAAATCCAAAGTTCTTAGTTCTTAGCTCAAAAGCCTTAGTTAATTATATCTATTATTTAATTGGTTCTAAATGAACTGTGAAGTGACGCATGAGTTCTGTTTCCCATGTGATACGTACGCCGTGTTTGATTTCGTTGCGGCGGTCGTAAACGTTCTTCAAAGCTGCTGCGATAACATCCATGTGGTTGTTTGTATAAACGCGGCGAGCGATGCAGAGACGGAGAAGGTCTAAGCCACCGAAACGGTTTTCGCGTGTGACAGGGTCACGGTCAGCGAGGATG
>JAZOSK010000046.1:0-4421 GCA_045657145.1 Bacteroidales bacterium
GTAAACTGGACCTTCGTGTTCTGCTACTGCCAATGTAGCTGCTTTTGTTTGGTTGAAGTCGCAAGGAACGATGACTGTCATGTTAGGTAACATCTTCATCATACCGATGTCTTCAAGAGTTTGGTGTGTTGCACCGTCTTCACCTAATGTGATACCAGCGTGTGAAGCGCAAATCTTGACGTTCTTGTTTGAATAAGAAACGACTTGACGGATTTGGTCGTAAACGCGTGCTGTTGAGAAGTTAGCGAAAGTACCTGTGAAAGGAACCATGCCGCCGATGCTCAAACCTGCTGCGATACCAATCATATTAGCTTCTGCGATACCGATTTGGAAGAATCTCTCTGGGAATTCCTTTTGGAATGCGTCCATCTTGAGAGAGCCGATTAAGTCAGCACAGAGACCAACGACTTTTGGATTACGTTTGGCTGCTTCTAAGAGACCTTCGCCAAAACCTGATCTTGTATCTTTATAATTTTGTACTGTGAAATCCATGATAATGTGTTTTTAAGGTTTAATAAATCAATAATCGCCGAGAGTCTCTTTGAGTTGTGACAAAGCATTAGCAGCTTGCTCGTCGTTTGGAGCAACGCCGTGCCATTTGTGTGTGCCCATCATGAAGTCTACGCCCATACCCATTTCTGTGTGTGCGAGGAGTATTTGAGCCTGACCTTTGTGTGCGTTTTCGCGCATTTTTGTCAAAGTGTCAACGACTTCTTCCATGTTGTTGCCGTTGCATTCCCAGACTTTCCAGCCGAATGATTCGTATTTTGCTCTGAGGTCGCCGAGGTTCATAACATCGTCTGTTGAGCCATCGATTTGTTTCTTGTTATAGTCAACGATAGCGATGATGTTATCAACTTTCTTTGCAGGAGCGTACATTGCAGCTTCCCAGATTTGACCTTCTTCTTGTTCGCCGTCACCCATCAAGACGTAAACGATATGGTCGTCTTTCATGAGTTTCTTAGCTTCTGCAAGACCGATAGCAACTGAGAGACCTTGTCCTAATGAACCGCTGGCTACTCTGATGCCTGGAAGACCTTCAGCTGTTGTTGGGTGACCTTGAAGGCGTGTGCCGAGGCGACGGAATGTTGCCAACTCTGCTACAGGGAAATAGCCGCGACGAGCCAAGATGCTATAAAGCATTGGGCTGATGTGACCGTTTGAAAGGAAGAAAGCGTCCTCACCTGCTGCATCCATTCTGAAATTCTCAGGATTGATTTGCATTTGGTCGAAATAAAGAGCTGTTACAATGTCTGTTGCTCCCAATGATCCGCCTGGGTGTCCTGACTGACAAGCATGAACCATTCTGATGATATCACGTCTAACTTGTGATGCTACATCTTTTAACTGATTGATTTCCATATATTGATGTTTTTAAGAATTAATTACCTTTCATTTTTTTGTTATGAGCTGCGAGCTACGAGTTGTGAACTCTTAGCTTTTCTGCAAATGTAGTCAATTTTGTGATAGTTTTACCTTTTTTTTAAATTATTTCAAAATGATATTTTTCTTACCTTTGCATAAATTTTTTACGATGGCTAGACATTATAATAATAAGTATAAAAAGAAGAACCAAGAGATCAACTTTGTCGTCAGAGAAGAATGCGAATTGATGGAATTCCTGATGAAAGCGATGGACGGCATCAGCCGCACTAAAGTGAAGAAACTGCTGACTTACGACTCAGTTTATGTCAATGACAGAGTCGTTTCACAACACGACTTCCAGCTGAAACCAAATATGCGCGTCAGCATCAAGAGATCGAGCGAAGGCAACAGATTCAAGAACTTCTGGATTAAGATTGTCTTTGAAGATAACGACATTATCATCGTTGACAAGAAACCTGGCATTTTGTCAAGTAGCACAAGTCCTAAGGACGAGAGTGTTAAAAGCATCCTTAATTATTATTTAGACAACACACATCAGCATGCCAATGCGCATACTGTCCATCGTCTCGACAAATTCACTTCCGGTTTGCTTATCTTCGCCAAGAGCAAGAAAGTGGCTCTTAAATTTGAAGAAGACTGGAAAGAAAGAGTCTACGACAGAAGATACGTCGCTTTGGTTCATGGAGAGTTGCCAAAATCACAAGGTACAATGGCTTCATGGTTGAAAGACGACAGTCATTATGTGACACATTCAAGTCAAGAAGACAATGGCGGCAAATACGCTGTGACACATTATAAGAAATTGAAATCAGGAAACGGCTACTCACTCGTTGAGTTACAGTTAGAGACAGGACGCAAGAACCAGATTAGAGTCCACCTTCAGGATTTAGGCTGCCCTGTCGTCGGCGACTTGAAATATGGTGATGGCAGCGACCCTATCAACAGACTGGGACTTCACGCCTACAAGTTATGCTTCAAACATCCTGTCACAGGCGAAGACATGAAATTCGAAAGCGATGTTCCAAAATCGTTTTATTTCTTTGAGGACAACAGACAGCAGACAACGGACAACAGACGTTGAGAAGTTGGAATATAACATAATTAAACGTAGTGTTTCAGAAGAGATGCTACGTTTTTTTGTTGTTAGTATTCATAGGATTTAAGGAACTAAGGAACTGAGGAACTGAGGATTTAAGGAATTGAGGAATTTAAAATTCACTCCTAATTCCTAACTCCTAACTCCTAACTCCTCACTCCTCACTCCTAACTAAAACTTGTGGTCTTGTAGTCTTGTAGTCTTTTATCACTTCTCTGGCAATTGAGTGAAGTCTTTGGCATTTTTCGAAGATATTATAGTCTTCCCTATTTTTGCTTCTAGTTGTTCACGAGCTAGCATACTGATATCCTTCTATCACTCCTGTACGGTTCCATTCGTCGGTTAGTTCCTTGCGTATCTCTATGCTTTTCAATCTTTGGTTAATCCATGAATCGGAATAGCCAAGACGCTTGTAATCAGCCATCGCCTGTTCTATGGAAAGCTCTGGGTCCTGCATCTGTTCAAGACGGTTGCTTGCCACTTGCGACATCCATATCTTGAAAGGCTCAGCTTTAGGTGAAGGAATTGACTGAATGAGACGAAACAACTGCTCTGTATCTGCGACATCCGTCAGTCGCATCTTGCCATCAGCAGCTTGAAGTTTGAACTGGTGACAATTTGTCACCGTTTCATTTCCCTCTTCTTTTAGACGTTGTTTTAGTTTGTTCCAATATTTTCTCGATGTTTGATAATCGTTCTGTTCTGTCAATACAGCAACCACATCGACAATTGTGAAATACCATTTTTCTTGTTCGTCATCCCAGATGGTGCGGACTTTCTTTGTTTCGAAAAGTTGTAGTGATTCTTTCTTTGTCATAAATCTTGTGTTTTTAAAGTTTCATTACTCCTAACTAAAACTTGTAGTCTCGGTGACTTACTACTTTATTTCTTTTTGTTGTTTTGCTTCAATAGTTTTAATACTTTCTGCTGTTGGCAAGTCTTCAGGCATAGTACCGCCTAAATCTTCAATGGTCTGCCGGACTTTCTTCCCAACATCATAATGCGTTTGATTTGCTTTTGCCTTACCTTTTATATTTTCTCTCCTTAATTTTTCTTCCGTCTGAGTAGTACGAAATAGATTCGCCGCCAATTCTGTGCTTCCCATGTGGTCTAGTATCTTTTGGTTTTTCTTCAAGCCTTTACGGAAATGTATTTCCTTTGCGCCAAGGCCGCCGTATAATCCTTTATATCCATAATTCTGAAATACAGCATAATCGTATGGCTTTATTACTCCAGCCATTTTTGCAGCATCAGCAAGCAATAGATTATGTTTTGTCACTTCGTTTCGCAGAAACAGTCGTTTCTCATCTTCTGATGTAAGCCGATTGTATTCTTCCATCTGTTTGACTTCCGCGATTCTGGTTTGAATTGCGAAATACGTCTGAGCCTGAGCTACTATAGTCTTACTCGGATCTGCATTTTGTACAGTAAGGTAACAGGCATAACGTGATAATTTAACAGATTTCATCTGACGTTCTGTATTAGAGCCGATAGGGACCATTTCGAGGATATCCTCGAAATGGTCCAAAACCAAATGACCGCTATTTTCACATGATATTTTAGCTTTTTCTATTACAGGCAAGAAATGCCGATGTTCTGTATATTCTAATATTTTCCACAAATCTCTTGATGACCAATATTCTCTACCCTCTTCATCGATTTTCTTGATGTTTTCAAATAAGGAGACTGCCTTCTTAGTTAATTTTGCTTTCATAACTTTGAATTTTTAAGTTCTCTTTTTACGCCAGTTTAAAATGGTATAGAATTCTATTTATAGGTTTCACACTGCAAAACTAATATCTTAAATATTGGTTTCCAAATATTTTTAGTTAATAATCATTAACATTATCAATATTTTACAAATTAAGACGGTTTGTTAACATCTTTTCTTAAAATGCTTTAACATGGGTTAAGACGCAAAGTCACAAAGACGCAGAGT
>JAZOSK010000047.1:0-1424 GCA_045657145.1 Bacteroidales bacterium
TGGCAAACAGTTATATTGCCATAAACGATAATGAAAATGCGCTCCTTGCAATCGAAAAATCAGCCGAAAACGCTATTTGCTACGATACTCTCGAAGAAGGTACTTTTACATCGTTTATGGTGAACAAACGTAAATATCAGCCCAACTGCCAGGTCAAAACATACACACAAAATGAATGCGGAATGCTGTTAAGTCAATTAAATAATGAGAACTTTGGACACTTAAAAGATAACCCAAAAATGATAAACATATTGGAAAAATTATCAAAAATAGCGGTGATGTAATAAAAAACAAGACAGGAAACATAATATTTCCTGTCTTTTGTATTTACTTATTGTTCGGCTTGTTGATAAACTCAACTTTATATAAACAACGCGGTTATTGTCAAAAATATACACGTTGGTTTACATTAATTAAATATGCTTTTTGCATAAATCGAAGATAAACTGATACTGATTAAATTCTTCTACTTCACCATTGGCATCCGCTACTATGTTTTCCGAGTCGTCGGTTTCTTCATCATCTTCGTCGCAGCAGGTAAGCATGAAGTAATAACATCTTTCACCTGCATCCGATGCATGGAAGACATTGTTTAGGCAATAGTAAGAATTCGTTGAGCCATCGTGCATCACCAAATCGGCATCGCGATCAAACAGCACCCAACCGCAGCCGTAGTCATCAATGAAATCAAGCATGCATGACTTGCCGTTGTGGCTGACAATCTCTTCATTAAAGAAAGCACGGTTAAATTTTAAAAGATCCAGCACGTTTGAATGGATGTCACCCGCCCCTCTTGCGATTTGATACTCCTTCATATAGCCGTATTCTCCCTTAGGAGCACTTGTTACGTCTCCATAGGTCGTAGCAGAAGAGGAATGCATGCCAAGGGGTTCGAAAATATGCTCCTGAACGTTCTCTTTATAGCTCTTTCCCGTTAATTTTTCGATGATCATAGCGAGAAGCACATAGTTTGTGTTGCAGTATTTCATTTTTGAACCCGGTTCAAATACGAGATCAAGCTCATATAGCAGATTTAGAAAAACTTCGTCGGTGATCTTGCCGTTGTCATAAGCGTCAATTAATGCTTCGTCGTCATTAAAAAATGATGCATCGGTTGCAAAATCCACGATTCCCGAGCGCATATGCAGCAGATCAAAGATTGTTATCTCGTTTGCCTTGGAATACTTCGGGAAATATGCCGTAACACGATCCGTGAGAGTGAGCTTCCCCTCATCAATAAGCTTGAACACCAAGGTTGCCGTAAACATCTTGGTGAGCGAGCCGATCTCATAGGTGGAAAGCGGTGTCACGGTATTACCATTCACAACAACAGAACGCGAACCGGAAGCCCAGATAATTTCGCTGTCCGTGGCAATAAGGATACTTCCTCTGACATCATTATTCTGTATACTTTCCTTAAGTTC
>JAZOSK010000048.1:0-61869 GCA_045657145.1 Bacteroidales bacterium
CAAATGCATCATCCTGTGCTAGCAGAGAAAAGTCCATATCTTCACTAAAGCGTTGCAACCCATGAAAGATTCTTAGACATGTACCGCCATAAAATGCTGCAGATTCAAAGAATCCACCACTATACAAACCTGCAAGAATCACCTGTTGGTTTACTTCAAAAATAGCGTTTCGTTTATTCTGCTCTGTCGTCAGATCGTAGCGTGACAACATGCTATTGTAAATTTCATTCTTCATCGTCTTAGAAACTTTAATACGGTTGCTATAGAATCGGCCTTCTTGCCTACCTTTATATACTCTTCAAAAATAGTTGCATCAAATTTATAGAACTCATCCATATCCATTCGGACATCATGCTCGAGATAGTTTTCAACATCCTTCAGAAAACGCAGATTGACCTTGGACGAATTTGCTATCAAATCACACAAAGCCTTTTCGGGCGATGCTATCAAGAAAGCATATTCGCCCTTATGAATACTTCTTACTCCAACAGAGAAAGCAGCTCGGGAAATATACTTGTAATCGTAATTACCAATAGGAGTTTGAAAACTTCGAGAATGCTTTACCGTCATCGATTGATGCGTATACACAGCCTCTGGAATTAAGCCATAATATCTTAATGCCGTTGACATAGAGATATATGAAGGTGCATAAAGATGATTGGCAATCAGTTCACTTGAAAGCATCTTTCCCGAATGTTCGGGATTGACGACATAGAGTCCTCGCTTCAATCTTATAATATATCCATTCTTTTCAAGCCAAACAACCTTCTTATCTGCAGACTTGAGCTCAGGATATAGCGATTCGATGACTGAAGTCGTTACTGGGATAGCTCCTATTTCCTTTAATTGTCTATTCATGTCGCAAATATAGTAATATTTTGAATAATAAAAGAGTTCATTCTTCTTTTTCTGTTCAAATATTTACTGTTTTATGATTCGAATCCTAATTTTCATCCATCTGATTGCATCCTAATGAATCACATGTAAACATAAAGCCACCAAAAAGCATTATGGGGTAATCAAATATGGTTTAGTTTAATTCCTTGAGTATATATACAAGAACTAAACTTAACCTATATTTTCGCAGGAGATCAAAACACTTCAGAGTGACAGACATCGGTTATAAATCTGCTGCAATGACAAATATCTGTATTAGTTTTTTTCTTTTGTAGAGACGATTTTTCAATTAAAAAACGGTATATTTGCAGTGTGTTAGTGTTAAAAAAGCACAAAACGCAAAAAAATTAAAGAAAAAGAGAGAAAAAAAATGAGTTTTGGTGAATTAATGGAGAAAAAAATGCAATATACTATGTAATAATGAGTTATGCTATTTTATATCACTTGCATAGAGAACGAATATAATAATTTTTAAACGAGTTTACACCAATATTTTAATTTTAACATGGCTGAATTTGAATACAATCCATTGGCTGAATATATCACCATAAAGTGGCGTTGCCCAATGTGCGGAACAGAGAATGAATCAGATGCATTCTCAGTACCAACACCTAACTATGTTGCAGAGACTCATCATGATAGTATAGAATCTGAATGGTATGAAGACTATTGCTCTAACTGCGACCATTGCATCAATGTAGAATTATATAATGGTTTCTACGGTGGAACTTTAGAAGTAGATTTAGACAACGAAGAAGTTCTGGATATAGATATAGAGTATCCTGAAGAAGATGATGTATGGTACGATAAAGAATTATTCGATGCGACCCATGCAGATGTAATCAAAGTAATGGAAAAAATAGACAGCTTAGACGAAGATATGAAATTCTATCTTTACAAACTTCTATATGCAAATCTCATTACCAGTATGGAAGCATACCTTTCTGACACATTGATAAAATACGTTACAGAGAATGACGGATATTTGCGTAAATTCACCGAAACGTATAGGCCGTTCAGGAATCAGACCTTTACAACTGATGACATTTTCAATCGAATGGATCATCTTAAGGATATTGTTAAAGGAGAATTACGTGAGTTGATGTATCATAATCTTCCGAAAATAAAGCAAATATTTATGGATTCCATGGATGTTGATATTGGAGTAATAAAAGATTTGTATAAAGCGGTGCTTATTCGTCATGATATTGTTCACCGTAATGGTAAGGACAAAGATGGTAAAGAACATGTAATTACAAAAGAAAATGTTGAACAACTATGTGCTCTGGTCAACGATTTTATTTATAACATAGAATGTCAACTACCTCCCACTGCCACATCAGTAGAGGAGATAGGTTCGCCATTTGATGTGACATTGTAATTATATTAACTGGGAGTAATCCATTTTTCCTACCATTTAGGCTATAAAAATCACGTTTCCCCCCCGAATATAATCTTTGCTGAACAAAAGAAAAGGACAGAGATTTATCTTCTTTTGACAAGCAAAAAGAGTATGATTTGGCACTTTTGAAAACCACCATCTAAAAGGTAGACGGATACAAAGAAACATATAACAAATACAAATGAGAGGAACAAAGCATAAGTTAGAGCATTGAAAAGCCATGGCCTTAACAGATAGGGCGAATGTTCCGATAAAAGCAGTTTAGTTTACTTCTATTCTATATATACATTGGACTAAACTAAACCACTAAAATCAATAGCAATGACAAGTGCAGTTTCACTTCAAATTAAAGGCTGTTTAACCATACAACGAAATACAAATATGCTAAAAATTCTAAAAAAAGTGCGTTTTTGTAGATTTTATTGGTTTCTTTGCAAAAATGCAGCCCCCTGTCTGTCCCCCCCGAAAACACTTTTGCCCTTCGGTAAAACTTTATAATATACTATGTGTCAAGCAATTATAAAGTTCTAAGTGGACGTTAAAAAACTCTGCATCGGAAAATAGAAAAAATATTTCATTGAATATCTTCTTATACTAAACATGAAAAAATATCTTGACGAATTAGTATTGAAATACAACACACATGAGTTTATCGACAATGACCCTGTTCAGTTTCCTCGTCGTTACTCACAAAAAAACGACATCGAAATAGTGTCGTTCCTCATCGCTACTATCGCTTGGGGCAAACGCTCCATGATTCTCAACTCAGCCAACAGACTGCTCAACACAATGGGAAATTCTCCTTACGACTTCGTGATGTCTGACGGCTGGAAAAAACTCGATTCCGATAAATGCGTCCATCGCACCTTCTTCAACCGCGACCTTATTTATTATTGTAACGGATTGAAAGATATTTATGAAGAACATCAGAGTCTGGAAGACATCTTCGCTTTAAACGGAAATCACGATGCGTGGCAAGGAATTCAGAATTTCAGAGACAGAATACAAAAAGCCAACGATGGAACGAGCAGCGTTCATATCTCCAATCCTTGCTGCGACAACCCGAAGAAAGGCTCTGCTTGCAAGAGACTCCACCTAGCTCTGAGATGGCTCGTGAGAAACGACGGCATCGTCGACCTCGGAATATGGAATAAAATCAAGCCTTCAGACTTGATGATACCGCTTGACGTTCACGTCGGAAGAATATCACGCGAACTCGGTCTCATCGAAAGAAAAAGCAACGACAGAACTACTGTTGAAGAAATCACATCGAAACTCAGAGAATTAGATGCCGACGACCCGATAAAATATGACTTTGCATTATTCGGATATGGAGTCAATGAATAATTGAAAATTGAAAATTGAAAATTGAAAGTTGAAAGTTAGCAGTCAGCGATCAGCAGTCAGCCGTCAGCAGTTTTCCTAATTCAAAAAGTGAAAATTTCTCGCAAAGGCTTTGTTTTATTTGGACATAGAGTTTCTAATTAGTTAGGAGTTAGGAGTTGGGAATGAAGTAGAGCGGATAACGGGGTTCGAACCCGCGACCTAAAGCTTGGGAAGCTTTCGCTCTGCCAACTGAGCTACATCCGCTTTTGAGTCTGCAAAAATATAGATATTTTCAATTTCCGCTTCAATTATATGGCAAAATATTTCATAATCCCAAAACTCCTAACTCCTAACTCCTAACTAAAAAATTCTTGTAGTCTTGTAGTCTTGTGGTCTTGTAGTCTTAAATTTCCTATCTTTGCAAAAATTGAAATCAATAAAATTTTCCATAATGAAACACCTTATTAATTTATTACTCGTTGCAACGATTTTGTTAACATCATGCAACAATCAAACAGCTGATGTAAAGTCAGAAATCACATCTCCACAAACTGACGAAATAACACAGAAAGCCTTGGAAGAATGGCGTTCGGAACACTTCGGAATGTTCATCCACTTCGGTATCTACTCAAAACTCGCAGGATGGTGGAAAGGCGAAAAGGTTCCTTTCTACGGCGAACAAATCATGAACCACGCTCGTATCACAACAGAAGAATACGAAGCCGTCGCCAGAGAATTCAACCCTAAAGACTTCAACGCCGACGAAATAGTGCTTCTCGCCAAAAACGCAGGAATGAAATATATCGTCATGACATCTAAACATCACGATGGTTTCTGTATGTTCCACACCGAGACGACAGATTATAACGTCGTCGACTTCACACCTTTCGGTCGCGACGTGGTGAAAGAACTGTCGGAAGCTTGTCAACGTCACGGCATCAAATTCGGTCTCTACTACTCACTTCCTGACTGGCACTACCCTCTCGGCATCCCACGCCTCGCTCCAGACCCAACGACAAAATGCCACGAATATGTAAACCAAGTTTACTCTCCTCTCGAAATAGTAACTCCAGAACTCGAAGATTATATCGTAGCTCAAGTGACAGAACTTCTCACCAACTACGGCGACATCAACACTTTATGGTTCGACATGGGTCTCGTAACACCAGAACAAAGCAAACGTTTCCGCGAGACAGTGAAGTCACTTCAACCAAAATGTATCATCAACGGAAGAATCATGAACAACCAAGGCGACTACATGACATTGCCTGACAACGGCGACGTGGCTGGTTACGAAAATATCTTCTGGGACAACCCAGCATCTCTCTATGGAACATGGGGCTACAAATCATGGATCAACCGTCCTGACGTTGACAAACAAGTTGATGTTCAATTAGGAAGATTATTCAGCACAGTAAGCAACGGCGGCGTATTCTTGCTCAACATCGGTCCTGACGGCGACGGCAACGTCATCCCTTACGAAAAAGAAGTGTTGACACAAATCGGCAACTTCTTGAACCAACATCCAGACACATTGAATAAGATAGAGATAAGACACAGAGAAATCCCTATCGTGAAATCTGAAAACGAAACCTTTGAATTGACAGAAGCCAATGGCACAAAACACGCTGCTATTGACGGAACAGGTTACATGAGCACACAGACAGACTCATGGCGTTCATGGGAAATGGAAGTCACTGAAGACGGAACATACGACGTATTCATCGTTTACATCCCAGAAAACCTCGACAAGAGATATTCATTTGAATGCGGCGATAACATCATCGCTCACACTTTGCCAGGCGTCGACCCAATGATTCAGACTTCCTACGTCGGAAAGATGAACCTCAAAGCAGGCAAACAAACATTCAAACTCGACCAAGCCGACAGATGCTATCCATTAGAACCACTCGGTCTGGAAGTGAAGAAGATTATTGTGAGAAAAAGTCTTTGATGAACTAAGAACTCTGACACTGACTTATTGACTCAAAGTTTCTCGGTGATTCGGTGATTCGGTGACTTATAAAACCTCTCGCAAAGTCGCAAAGAAACGCAAAGATAATTAACAGTCTTAAATCATAAAAAAAGCATCGCAGAATATTCTGCGATGCTTTTTTATTTTAAGTTTCTGAAATCCTTAATTCCTCAAGTTCTCAAATCCTTAATTCCTCAAGTCCTCAAATCCTTAATTCCTTATTCAGCTGCTGTAGCAAGTGGTGATGGTGTTGTATATGTTCTTGCTGCTAATTCTTTATCGAACATATAAACAGCGTATGGATTGTCTTTAATCATGCGGAGACTGTCAATCATCTTTTGTGCAGTTTCTTCTTCCTCAACTTGTTCGTCGATGAACCAAACGAGTCTGTTTTGTGTTGCGTAGTCTTTCAACTCAACAGCCAAAGCATTGATATTGTTGATTAAAGAAGTGACTTTTTGTTCGTGTTGCAATGTGTCTTCAAAAGCTTCCAATGGTGATTCCCATTTTGTCTTGACAGCGTCGATAGCTTTAAGTTCAACGCGACCGCCGCGAGAAACCAAGTAGTTATAGAAAATCATAGCGTGGTCTTGTTCTTCTTTGAACTGAATTTCAAACCAGTTAGCGATGCCGCCCAAACCCATTTCATGGAAATTTGTTGCCATTGACAAATAAAGATAAGCTGACCATAATTCAGCATTAATCTGCGCATTGATAGCGTCTTGTAATTGTTTGTTAATCATTTTATTTATTTTTTAAGTTATAAATTTTATTCAATCATTTTAAATCTTCAGTTTTCAACTACCGACCACTGATGTCTAATCGCCGCCAATGCGTTAGGGATTGAAGCGGCATCCTTTTGGAGCGTAGCGGAAAAAGATATAGCGGAAAGCCCGACGGCTTTGCCGGAACGCCCAAATTAGCGTTCAACTACTAACTCCAAATTACTAGCCATTAGTCTTTAGTCTTTAGACTTTAGCCATTAGACTTTAGCCATAAAGCCTCTGCAAATATATACAAATATTTTTTTAAAATGTTTTTTAAAATTAAGATAAATTTCTATCTTTGTGATGTTCAAATACAAACGCTTATGTCAGCTTTAACAAACAAGGATAAACAACAACTCGAAACATTAAACATCTCGACAGATCAAGTTGAAAGACAAATCAACCAATTCAAGACAGGCTTCCCATACAGCGATTTGGTCGCACCTGCAACGATTGGCAATGGCATAATAAAATTCACAGATGCTGAAGTTCAAGAACTTATAAAACAATTCGATGAAGACAAAGAATATTACGACATCTTGAAATTCATCCCAGCATCAGGCGCTGCAAGTCGTATGTTTAAAAATATTTATTCTTTTGTTGAAGAATACAAAGACAAGGAAATCCCAGAAGACTTCTTGAATAAAGAAAATGTAAAATTCGATTCTATCGAGAATTTCTTCCTTAGTATCAAAGACTTCGCTTTCTATGACGATTTAAAAAACAAACTTGCTGAATGCGGCAAAGATATAGAAACTCTCATGAGCGAAAATCGTCTTGTCGAAATCGCAGAATTTCTCCTTGAAAACGAAGGCCTCAGCTACGGAAAACTGCCAAAGGCCTTGTTGAAATTCCACAGATACAAAGAATCATCACGCTTAGCACTCGAAGAACATCTTGTTGAAGCAACACAATATAGCACAATATACACAGAAGACGGAGAAATAGCGCAACTGCATTTCACTGTGTCACAAGAACATCTCGACATATTCAAGAAAACTGTCGAAGAGCTGATTCCTATTTACGAAAGAGAATACGGCATCCGTTACGACATTTCATATTCCGTACAAAAGCCATCGACCGACACTATCGCTGTCGACATGAACAACGAGCCTTTCCGCAACAATGACGGCAGTCTCCTCTTCCGTCCAGGCGGTCACGGCGCATTGATACAAAATCTCAACGACCTTAAAAAAGAAGTCATATTTATTAAAAACATTGACAATGTCGTTCCTGACAGGTTAAAATCAACGACTTACGATTACAAAAAAGTCCTTGGCGGTTATCTTTTCAAACTGCAACAACAACAATTTGAATACCTTAACCTATTAGACGAAGGATGTCTGGCAAACGATGAAATAGACGAAATCGCGAAGTTTGCAAAGGAAAAATTGATGATTGACATTCCTAATTTCTACAAGACATACAACGAAATTGAGAAGATTGACTTCCTTTACAGCAAGATGAACCGCCCAATGAGAATTTGCGGCATGGTTAAAAACGAAGGCGAGCCTGGCGGAGGTCCTTACTGGACAAGAAACAGCAGCGACGAGGTTTCATTGCAAATCGTCGAATCATCACAAATCGACCACAAGAACGAGAAACAAGAGGCTGTATTCCAATCGGCAACACACTTCAACCCAGTTGATTTGGTATGCGCCACATACGACTTCAGAGGCGAGCCATTCGACTTGAACGATTACATTGATTATAACACAGGATTTATCTCACAGAAATCAAAAGACGGCAAAGAACTCAAAGCGTTGGAGTTGCCAGGATTATGGAACGGCGCAATGGCAGACTGGATTAACATCTTCGTTGAAGTTCCTGTCATCACTTTCAACCCGGTGAAGACTGTTAACGATTTGTTAAGAGACAAACATCAGGAGAATTGAGTTGGGAATTGAGGGTATGAGGAGTTGAGGATTTGAGGGTGGAACGCCCTAATTCAATTCGTAATTCACAATGCATAATGCATAATTAAAAATAAAACCTCGGAAATGTTTCTGAGGTTTTTTCATTCCTAATTATTCAGACTTGTCAATGTGTGATTTTTATGGAAATATTGACAATTATTCCTAATTTTTTAACATTATTTCTTAATAATTTTTAAGAAAAAACTTCTTGACTTTCAATGATTAATGATATATTTTTGCAGTGTAAAACTTAAAACTAAATTATTATGGCGAGACCTATTAAAGAGACTCCGATTTTACACGGAAAAGACGCAGAAAGATTCTTAAAAAGAATGAATGAAGATCACAAAGTAAGTCCTGAAGAAAACGCAAGAGGCAGAGCTAACTACGAAGCGATATTAAAAATTTTCAAGGGATAAAAACAATGATCTTTTACGACTACAATTTGCGCTATGAAATCCGCAAATTAGAAGACAACGAAACAATAAAGTCGTTCGATTGCGGCGATGCTGATCTGAACGACTTTATTATCAACGAGGCACATCATTATAGAAAAGCTTTATTAGCAGTAACTTATATATTTGAAGACAAAGGAACAGGAAATGTCATCGGATATTTTAGTCTTGCTAACGACCGCGTTTCTCTAACCGACTTTAACAACAAGACTGAATTCAATCGTTTCAGACGCACTCGATTTGTTAATGAAAAACGTATAAAAAGTTATCCTGCTGTGAAAATCTGCAGATTAGGAATTGACAATTCTTTACGAGGTAAAGGTATCGGGTCTATGTTGCTTGATTTCATAAAATATTTCTTTATTGAAAACAACAAAACCGGCTGCAGATTTTTAACTGTTGACGCATATAACAATGCTATAGAATTTTACAGAAACAACAATTTCAAAAATCTTAAAGAACAAGAAGAAGATAAAATCACAAGCTCACTTTATTTTGATTTGAACGATATTTACTAAAAATTGAAAACTGAAAAATCTCTCGCAGAGACGCTGAGTAACGCAAAGAATATTATATCTGAAAGATTAAAACATTACAAGGAGTCATATCGTGGCGTCCTTTTTAATTTCTAAATATTCAGACGTGTCAATGTGTGTCTATTTTTATGGAAACATTGACGCGTCTCTACAATTATTCCAGAAATCCAAACTACCAAACAAAAGGTATCACTTTATATCTTACTTTTTGTTCGTATTCCCTATATCCTTTTAATCCTTTTTCAAGGACTTGTTCTTCGTTATTCATTCTGACTGCTATTATTGGAATATATGCTAACATTACGGCAAATGAAATAATTGATCCTAAAATCAATGGTATGGATAAAAACATAATGAGCGTAGCCGAATACATCGGATGACGAACGACACCATACAATCCTGTGTCGATTACTTTCTGATTTTCTTGAACTTCAATAGTTCTAGAAAGAAAAGCATTCTCTCTCATGACTTCAGCATACATCAAATATGAAAGAAGAAAAACACTTGCTCCAATCCATATCACATAATCAGGCAAGGAATGCCATGAAAAACGGAAGTTCAATCCTGCTACGACAAATGCTACGACAAACATAATTCCCGACAATGCGACAACCCATTTCTGCTCGTTGACTTTCTCTTTGGCATCGAGACGTTTCTCTAAAAGTTTTGGAGATTTAAACAACATAACTATCCCCAAGAAAAACATCGGGACGAACAAAACCGCTACAAACAACCAGGCGTTCCAATAATGCAAAGTTCCAGCAGGCAAAAACAATAAAACTCCTATTGCTACAAAACCCGCAATAATCTTTTTCAAAGCTTGTAAGAACAAATTATTTTTCATAACAAAATCATTTTCCAACTATCAATCTGATTCTATTCGCTATTTCATCAGGACAATCAATCAAAAGTTGCCCGTGATTCTTTTTTTTAAACACCTCAACATTCACATTCTGATAAAGTCTTTTCAGATGTTTTACTTGCGGTTTCGCCACGAAAGCTTCTTTTGTTCCATACCAATAATGAATATCGTTGCCGTCAATAGATTTTAACTTATTAGTATAGACAGATTTATACCCATCCAAGACAGCCTTTGTTCCTCCATAAGGATAAACCTTTTTACATTCGTCGAGCAAGACATCGAAATAATGAGAATGGAAGACCCAACGCCAAAATCCAGTCCAGTGAAAGCAAGTCCAGACATTTAGACATTGTAAATAACGAAGCGGACCGACGAGCCAAGAAGGCAGCGGCAACAAAGGAGCTGCATCCAAAATAGCATGATTTACAACAATCTCATCACGTTCCAAAATTCGGGATAATATCTTTCCGCCCAATGAAAGTCCGTAAACACAATATATATGTCCTTCGTAATTTTTCTTAACATAATTTATGATTTGAACAGCTTGGTCGTCAACGGAAGTAAAACGAGTATATTTTTCAAGAACAAAGCCATCGACTTCAACAGCGATGATATGGAAATCATTTTCAAGGAGATTGATAAGCGGAATGAAAATCTCGCATGATACACCCAATCCAGGAATCAGCATTAATGTCGGGGCATTTTTATTTCCGAAAACGTTGAAGTTCATGTTAACAAACAACCTCCCCTATTTCATAAAGATATTCTGGCGCAAAGTCGGCTCCGTTTTCCCACTCTATTGTATTAAATCTTATACTGAAACTTTTAAAATAATCTGTATTTTTCAATGGAATAAAAGCTTCGCCATTTAATGATGATGACAAATCAACAATCTTAACGACATCATTATTAAACCATAATTTGATTTTATATTCATTCAAATACTCAGCTTTCACTACTTCCAAAAACATATTATTTATTTTAAAGGTTCAATTTTTTCAAGAATCTTTCCATTTTGCGAGCGACACCAATTTTCCATCAAATCTTCACGATGTAATTCCAACCATTCCAATATCAACTTAACTGCTCTACCTGGCATCTCGCCTTTAACAACACCATCTTTTATATTGACTATTATTTTATAATCTCCATACCATGCATGAAAATGCGGAGGCTGATGATCTGAAAAATTCATCAATATAAAGATTCCATAAAATCTGCTAATTTCTGGCATATAAATTTATTTTCAAAGTTTCATATAATTTTGATTATGACACCAAAATTATACAAATAATTTCAAATACAATTTGATTTCAAAGAAAAAGAATAACTTTTTTTTAAAATTTCACAAAATTTCAATATTTTTTAACTTTTCCTATTAATTTTCATTAAGATATAACAATCACCCCAAAGTTTCTTTTTGCAATAAACACTTATATTTTTTTAAAAAACAATATCGAAATAAATCTTAATTTTGTCGTTATCTTTTTTTTACAATCTATTTAAAATTATTCACATGGTAACATTTATAGAAATAATAGCAAACCTCATAATCATCGCATTTATGATGATTATCATCGGTTTAATAACTTTAATAATTTCTGGAACAGCTCATATCTTCGGTGCCAACTTCAAATCGTTTTTCAGGAAATCATTATGGTTCACGTTCCTCGCTCCTATCCTATTCTGCTACGGATTTTTCATTGAGAGAAATCAATGCCAAGTCAATAAAATTGAAATAGAAAGCGATAAAATTCCAGTTTCTTTCAATGATTATAAGATAGTCCAGATTTCCGACCTTCATCTTCATTCTTTTAAAAACAGAGCAAAGACATTGCAAAAATTCGTTAACGAAATCAACGAGCAAGATGCAGATATTGTAGTTTTTACTGGCGACTTAGTCTCTTATGGCCCATGGGAATTAGACGGTTTAGACACAATCCTTTCCAAGATAAAAGCCAAAGACGGCGTCTATTCTATTTTAGGCAACCACGACTACAGCGCATACAGCAACTTCCCAGATTCTGTTCAATGGAAATATGTCGAAGAACTGAAAGACAGACAGTTCAAAATGGGATGGAACTTACTTCTTGACGAAAACGTAAATCTAATTCGCGGCAACGACACAATATCTTTAATCGGAGTAGAAAACATCTCGACGCACAGAGCATTCCTTTCTTTCGGCAGTCTTCAAAAAGCCATGAAAAATTCTTCTGGCGATTACAAAATTTTATTAAGTCACGACCCGACACATTGGGAATTAGAAGTCAAAGACACACCAGAAATCGACTTGATGTTATCAGGTCACACTCATGCCATGCAGTTCTCATTATTCGGTTGGTCGCCATCATCGTTTATTTTCAATGAAGTAGCAGGACTTTTCAAACACAACGAACAATATCTTTATGTCAACATCGGTTTAGGAGAGACACTGATGAAATCGAGGATTGGAACGAAACCGGAGATTACATTAATTCAGTTAGGAGTGAGGAGTTAGGAGTTAGGAGTTTTTGGTAGAGACGTTTCAATGATTCCTACAACATAAACACACATTGAAGCGTCTTTTAAATCAGGAATTAGGAGTTGTGTTTTACGCTTGATTTTTCACAATATTTTTTTAAATTCTTCGTAAAATATTTCTTAAATTTGTCGTTAATTAATATATTCAATTTTATATATGAAAATGAGCAAGTTAAGAATTTTTAGCAAGTTATTATTTACAAGTATTATCGGTTTATCGTTGACATCATGTCAAGAGAAAGTGGTACCACAGAAAAAAGCAGAAACTATTTACAAGACTTTGACAGTTGAAAAAAGCAATCAAGTTTTGAAAAGCGGTTTTGCTGCTACTATCAACGGTTGCCAAACCGTCGAGGTTCGTCCACAAGTAAGTGGCATGATTACCGACATCCGCATCAACGAAGGCGACTTTGTCCGCAAGGACTCTACCCTTTTCGTCATCGACCAGACTCCATATAAAGCAGCATATGAAATCGCATCAGCAAATGTGATGAGTGCTGAAGCCAACCTCTCGACAGCACAGCTCGTGCTTGAAAGTAGCAAGGAGCTCCTTGAACAAGACGTCGTTTCTGAGTTCGAGCTCATGACTGCGCAAAACAACCTCGCTGAAGCAGAAGCCAAGTTAGCCTTAGCGAAAGCCGAGATGAACAGCGCATATAACAACCTCTCATATACGATGGTGAAATCGCCTGTTAATGGCGTCGCTTCTATGATTCCATATCGTGTGGGCGCATTGGTAAATAGTAATATCAGCCAACCTTTGGTAACTGTTTCCGACGACAGCAAGATTTTCGCTTATTTCTCTATGGCAGAAAACCAGATGCTCGACCTCATCCAAGAATATGGTTCTTTGAAAGAAGCTATCAAAGACATGCCTGCAGTAGAACTCGTCATGAGTAACGGCAAGACATACAAGCACAAAGGCAAGATCAATGCAGTTAGTGGCACTATCAGTGCCAGCACAGGCGCCGTCAGTTTCCGTGCTGTATTTCCAAATCCGGAACGCCT
This sequence comes from Bacteroidales bacterium, assembly GCA_045657145.1. Classification (GTDB taxonomy): domain Bacteria; phylum Bacteroidota; class Bacteroidia; order Bacteroidales; family F082; genus Limimorpha. The sequence continues at coordinate 13,665 of JAZOSK010000048.1, forward strand.
TCTACGCGACGGCGGCAGCGGAACAGTCATCATTCCAACATCACACGAAGACTGCATCATCATCCCTCAGACCGCGACATTCGAGTTACAAGAAAAAGTGTTCGTATATAAAGTCATAGACGGCAAAGCACATTCAGCTGCTATCACTGTGATGCCTCGTAACAACGGCGTCGACTATATAGTAGAAAGCGGTCTCGAAGTCGGCGACGTCATCATCGCTGAAGGCGCAGGACTCGTACGCGAAGGAGCGACTATTAAAACTCAGACACTGACTCAGACAGAGGATGAGGTTAACAGTCAGCAGACAACGGATAACGATCAAGAAGAAGGAGGCGAATAATGAATATCAAGACATTCATCAACCGTCCTATTTTCGCAGGCGTCATCTCTGTGATAATAGTGCTCTTAGGTCTCATCTGCCTCGTCGGTCTTCCTATCGAGCAATATCCTGAAATAGCACCTCCTACAGTAAGTGTTTCAGCGAATTACGCTGGCGCGAATGCAGAGACAGTACAAAACAGCGTCGTCGTGCCTTTGGAAGAAGCCATAAACGGCGTAGAAGACATGATGTATATGACATCATCTGCAAACAACAACGGTTCTGCCAGCATTCAGATTTATTTCCGTCAAGGTACCAATGCCGACATGGCGACCGTCAACGTTCAGAATCGTATCGCATCGGCACAAGGTCTGTTGCCTGCAGAAGTAACAAGAAGCGGCGTCAGCGTCAAGAAAAGACAAACCAGCCGTATCAAAGTCCTCGCCGTATATAGTCCAGACGACTCCTTCGACGAGAGATTCTTAAGCAATTATCTAAAAATCAATATCGAGCCTAGACTATCACGTATCGCAGGTGTAGGTGAAGTCGACGTAAGAGGAGCCGACTACTCACTTCGTATCTGGCTCGACCCTGCCAAGATGGCGAAATATTCTTTAGTACCTTCCGACATCTCAGCAGTATTAGCAGAACAAAACTTAGAAGCAGCGACTGGTACACTCGGCGCTGACTCAGAAAACACATTCCGTTACACCTTGAAATACAGAGGCCGTTACGACAAAGAAGAAGACTACGCCAATATGATAATACGTGCCGACAACGACGGAACATTATTGAAACTCAAAGATATAGGAACTGTAGAACTAGGCTCTAGAAGCTACGATTATATAGGTCAAGTTAACGGACACCCAGGAACCACCTTGATGATTTCACAGACTTCAGGCTCTAACGCCAATGAAATCATCGACGCCATCGACAAAGAAATAGAAGAAATCAGAAAGACATTACCAAGAGGCATTGAAATCGTCGATTTGATGAGTACCAAAGACTTCCTCGACGCATCTATCGACAACGTCATCGAGACTCTCATCTTAGCCGTTATCTTGGTTATATTAATCGTTTACATCTTCTTGCAGAGCTTCCGTTCAACTTTCATCCCAGCCATCGCAATCATCGTTTCCCTCGTAGGAACATTTGCATTCCTTAAGGTAGCGGGATTCAGCCTCAACATGATTACACTCTTCGCCTTGGTGCTCGTCATCGGTACTGTCGTTGACAACGCCATCGTTGTGGTTGAGGCGGTACAAGCCAAATTCGACGCAGGCTACAAATCACCATATAAAGCAACAGTAGATGCTATGCAAGGCATCTCCAACGCCTTGATTGCTACGACATTCGTCTTCATGGCGGTGTTTATACCAGTATGTTTCATGGGTGGAACAACAGGTACATTCTACACACAATTCGGTCTCACCATGGCCGTCGCTGTCGGTATCTCACTCATCAACTCAATCACATTAAGTCCTGCACTCTGCGCTTTATTGATGCAGCCTTACGTCATCAGAGAAGACGGCAGCATGTCATTCTCGACACGATTCCACGTTGCCTTCGACGCTGGTTTCCAAGGCTTGATAAACAGATACAAAAGAGGAGTTCTCTTTATGTTTAAAAACAAATGGTTCTCGGTGATACTCGTCATCGCTGCTTTAGGCGGACTTTTCTACATGCTTGAAAACACCAAGACAGGTCTCGTTCCAAAAGAAGACATGGGCTCAATAAACGTTGACGTCCAGACACCTCCTGGAACCAACTTAGGAGAGACGGTACGTGTCATGGAACTCATCGCCTCTCGTTTAGACGAGATTCCTCAGATAGAATCATATTCCTACACAACAGGTTATGGTATGATGAGTGGCGTCGGTCCTTCATGCGGCGGATTCACCATACGTCTCACACCTTGGGACCAACGTAAGGAAATAGAAGACAACATCGACTTCGTGATGGAAGATATTTATGCCAAGACTGCCGACATCACATCGGCGAAGATTATCGTCTTCACTCGCGGTATGATTCCAGGCTACGGAGCAAGTAGCGGCTTCGAGGTTCACATCCAAGACCAAAAAGGCGGCAGCTTAGAAGACTTGCAAAAAGTCACTAACGATGTCATCAACGCACTTAACGACAGACCAGAGATAGGCAGAGCGTCAACATCATTCGACACCAAATATCCACAATATCTTTTGGAAGTCGACGCAGCAAGATGCAAGCGCAACGGCGTCTCACCAGGCGAGGTTCTCAACGTGATGGCAGGTTATATCGGTGGAAGCTACGCTTCTAATATGAACAGATTCTCAAAGCTTTACCGCGTCATGCTTCAGGCATCGGCAGAATACCGTCTCGACACTGAATCACTCAACAATATGTTCGTGCGTAACAAAGAAGGTGAGATGTCTCCTATCGGGCAATACGTCACATTAACACGTGTCTATGGTCCACAAGCTATATCACGTTTCAACCTCTTCTCATCAATACAAATCAACGGACAAGCTGCAAATGGTTACTCTTCAGGTGAAGCAATTCAAGCAGTGAGAGAAGTAACTGCTGAGTTATTACCTGCAGGCTATGGTTACGAATTCGGCGGCATGTCGAGAGAAGAAGCCGACTCAAGCAGCTCTACAGCTATCATCTTCGTGATATGTATTGTCTTCATATACCTTATACTTTGTGCATTGTATGAAAGCATCTTCATCCCTATCGTCGTTATTTTGTCAATACCATTCGGCCTCGCAGGAAGTTTCTTGTTCGCCAATATGTTCGGATTGGAAAATAACATCTACCTTCAAATAGGCCTCTTGATGCTGATAGGTTTGTTAGCAAAGACAGCCATCTTGATTACAGAATATGCCTCAGCGAGAAGAGCAGAAGGCATGTCGATACCAATGGCAGCAATGTCAGCAGCAAAGGCTAGGTTGAGAGCTATCTTGATGACATCACTCACTATGATATTCGGCATGTTACCATTGATGTTCGCCACCGGTGTAGGCGCTAACGGCAACATCTCAATCGGTGTGGGAACAGTGGGCGGAATGCTCATCGGAACGATAGCATTGCTCTTCGTGGTACCAGTGTTGTTCATCATCTTTAGAAATATTGAAGAAAAAGTAATGCCTCAAAGAAACAAAGAAATAGAATCATGAAAAAGATATTAATTCCTACAATATTACTCATAATAGTCTCGATGAACAGCTGCGCTCTGTATAAAGACTACGAGCGTCCAGAAATAGATTTCGTTGATAGTTTATACAACAGAATTCCTACTGCAGACGACTATGAATCAATAGCTTCATTAACATGGAAAGAGTTGTTTGCCGACACGCTTCTTCAAGATTTAATTGAAATAGGATTGGAAAACAACACCGACTTAGAAATCGCACGATTGAAAGTAGAACAAGCAGAAGCTACATTACAAACATCAAAGCTAGCTTTTTATCCTAATGTGTCGTTTTCAGCACAAGCAGGTGCAAAAAACGAAGGATTCAACTATAGCCTCACTCCTACCGCTTCGTGGGAGATTGATGTTTTCGGAAGATTGCATAACACAAAAAAAGGCTCTGAAGCATCTTTAGCAGCGACAGAAGCATTCCAGCAAGCTATTCAGACACAACTTGTTGCAACGATAGCCAACTCATATTACACACTTCTTATGCTTGATGAACAATTAGAAATCAGCAAGAGAACACTCAACACATGGGAAGAAAACATCAGGACTTTGTCAGCATTGAAAAGAGCTGGCAAAACCAACGAAGCTGCTGTCTTACAAGCAAAAGCCAATAAAGTTAATGTCGAAGCTTCTATCTTGACATTAAAAAAACAAATCATAGAACAAGAGAATTCATTGTCGTCGCTTTTAGGTCTCGTGCCACAAGAATTTGAACGCAATGAATTGTCGCAGCAAGTATTTCCAGACACATTATTGATGGGACTTCCATTATCGAGTCTCGTCAACCGTCCTGACGTAAGACAAGCTGAATATAAGTTAGTCGAAGCATTTTACGCCACCAATGTAGCGCGTTCCTACTTCTACCCTAGCATCACCTTAAGCGGAAGTGGCGGCTGGGCTGGCATCAGCGGCAATCCTGGCGACTGGATTTACAATGCCGTAGCAGGTTTGGTACAGCCAATCTTCAATCAAGGAAAGAACAAAGCGCGAGTCAAGATAAGCGAGGCACAACGACAAGAAGCGCTACTCAACTTCAAGCAGACACTGTTAGACGCAGGCACCGAGGCTAACAACGCCTTGATATCGTGGCAGACAGCACGCAAGAGATTGGATAGCGACAAATTACAGATTATGTATTTAAAAAGCGCAGTCTTCAACACTCAGCTTCTAATGAAAAATGGACAAGCCACTTACATCGAAGTCCTTACCGCTCAGAAGAATCTGTTACAAGCTGAGCTAACAGAGACCAACGATAAATACCTCGAAATACAAAGCGTGATAACATTGTATCATGCTTTAGGCGGAGGGTTGGAATAGTTAGGAGTTAGGAGTTAGGAATTAGGAGTTAGGAGTGATTTTCTAACTCCTAATTTGTTTTTATATCAAAAATCAGAGAATAAAATTACGTACAAATCATCTTCGTAAAGATACTTTAACATGCTGGTCTTTAGAAAACAACTCTTTATCTTGTAAGTATAAAGGGCTATATTTACCATAAGGAAGATCATCGAATACATAATGGTTTGCATAACGTGCGGCTTCAATATGTTCTGTAGTAGCGACATCAATAGCAGATACTATCACGTCTGCCAGAACACCAGCAAGTCCGTTGTTATAACCAGAGTTTTTCATCAAGTTCAATGTCACATCGCAAGACCTTTCAAACAATATCTCATTTGTCGTCGTTGACTTAACAATATAACTAACAACTGTATGAATTTGAAAACCTTCCTTAGCCCACTTATCAATTACTGCGAACACCACTGCATCAGCGCCAAAATATTCCTTAAACTTTCTAAGTGAAGAATGGATAAAATATTCAGCATCGTACGCGCTTTCATTCTTGAATACGTCCATCGCCATGACTGGAGAAATGACATAATATCCAGCTTCTGCTATATTACGGCTGATTGAAGTATAAAGCAACTCCTTTGCTTCAACATTGCTAGTATTATTTACCGGAGGCATTACCAAAATAGAAACAGGTTTCTCTTCATATATTTTTGCGTATGCCTCACCTCTTGTAAGATTTGAAGAAATAGAAACGGTACACGATGTCTGTGTCAACATCATAATACCTATTATCAATAAATACCAATATCTTTTCATATCAATCCTCCTTGTTTTCATTGGACATACGTTTAATAATAGGTTCTATGAATTGTCGTGACTCTGGATACAATCTGATTTCTTTTTCAAGCAATTCTTTTCCATATTCAGAAAAAACAATACCATCCATCAATCTTTTCTGCGACTTAGTCGCATATTTATCAAAATATGTCACATTTTCCGGATTTAAAAGAATATATCCAAAATCAGCACAAACTCCAGGAGGTATCATCCTCTCATTCGCTTCGCATTTGATCATAATATCTTGATATGTCTCTATCATGTTACAAACACTTTCTGGAGACTGATACTTATAATAATCATACGCAGTTTTTTCATATTTTGAGATTTCATCAGACATTGAAACTGGTCCCCAATAATACATGGAAGTCGTTGCACACGATGAAAATATCAATACTACAAATAATGCTATTGTAAATAATCTTATAGTCTTCATAATTCAACGACCTTATTTTCTCCAGCTGAGACAAATATTTTCTGAGTGTAAATAACATTACCATCTAATGCAACTCTAACATCATGTTGTCCAGGAGTAATTTCGATTGTATTTTCAACAGTTCTTTTAAGACTTCTGTCATTACGATAATCTTTCAATTTTACTGTCTCAACATTGTATTGTTGACCATCAACTGTTACTACAATTTCTTGTTTTTTATCTGTAACAAATGATATGCTTGATTTATCTTCCAAGCCTGTTGTAACAGTATAAGAACCAACACCACAACTTGCCATAAACACACTTAAAAGTGCTATTAATAATATCTTTTTCATAATTATATCAATCGTTTAAAATGTAATAATTGCCTAATTGTTCTGAATTGATTTCTTCGCCTTCGTAAGTACAGAATGAAATCTCTGTTTCTGGAGTATCTCCAATTGACATTGTTACAGTTACAACACCTATCTTTTTACCAGGTAATTCTACATCCATACCTGTTTGTGGATTTTTAACAGTTTTACCTTTCAAATAAACATTAAAAGTATCGCCAGCAGCCAAACCTTGCGATGCGCCACCTGAAACAATATAATTACCATCTTCTACAGAAAGTATGTATGACTTCCAAGGTTTGTCAGTACATTTGTTAATCACATTTTCAACAAGTTGTGAAATAGCTGCTGAGATAGCTTTGTCGCTTAATGTTGCATCAAAACCTGCTTGGCCACCAATACCCATAACTTCTTTTGTTGATGTTTCTGCCATTCCCTTAGCTTCATCTGAATAGATAATCAAACCAGTGTAAGTGTCAACAATACGAATGCTGACGCCAGCTTCTACAGTTTGAACTTTAGTATTGCTGAAAACCTTTTGCTGACCTTCATTCTTTCTTCCGAATTCTGTGATAGAACCAAGTATAATATAATCAGCACCAATCTTCTGCATATTTTCTCCTGATTCTTGAACTAAAAGGTCTAAGTCACTTCTTTCCAATAAGATAAACTTTCCAGACTGAGCAAGTTTTGAAGAAAGGATATCCAAAGCTTGTTTTCCCATCGGATCATTATCCTTATCATAGAAAATACCTTTTCCATATTGTGTTTCATTAGAAAATCTTCCAATAGCGACTTTTCTCTTGATAGTTTTTTCTTCTTGAGCGTATGCAGTCATTGCTACACAAAACGCTACTAATAACAATAGTATTTTTTTCATAGTTTTTTTATTTGAGTTAATAAATTTATTCTATTATAATATTTTCTTCAACGACAATAGTATCATTAGCAACTGTCAATGTATCAGTTATCACTTCTTCAACTTCTATCTTATTATATCTTGGAAGTGGAGAATTCAATTTAGGACTTATACGTGTCAAGATATTACCCAACCATAAGCCTGCGACGACAGCAATTATCAACAATACTGTAAGGCTCCATTTTTGCCATGATTTCATACCTTTTTTAGCAAATGGATCGTCGAGTTTCATTTTTGGATATTTAGCTATTTCAGTCAATGTTTCACCGAAAGGAATGCTAATCTTTGAGTTAGCATTAACAGCCCAGCCGTTAGCGTTCAATAATGGAGTTATGTTTCTGCGACGTAATTTCATCCATGCCATCACCATTGCTGGACCTGATATAAGCAATATAATACCAACGAACAACATAATGAGCTGCCACCAAGTAAGAGCAAACAAACCTTTGAAGATACTTGCCAAAGCTGTACCAATCATACCGAGTGCCATACCTATTGCAGCAAATATACCAGCAAACTTTGCGATATCGAATGGAGGTGTTGCAACTGCAGCTTTAGCTTCTTCGGCGGTTTTTGTTGGAGCTGCATTGATGTTAGCTGTAGCATTTGCCATCATCTTAGCGTCTTTATCAGCAGCACTCTTATTGATAAGATTTTCTATCGCTGTCGACATTCTGCGATAAGGTGACCAGAATGACTGTGAGATATTTATAGGATTATCAATAATCTTTGTAATGACGGCATCCCATTCCAAACCATTGTTATCGTAGAAGATACCATTTTTACCAACTGCCAATGCGCCGATATCGCCCACAGTAACAGCAGCTACTATCTGTAATTTACCAGCTTGTGACTTTGTTGTACAATCGCAATATACGAGGTACATACCGCTTACGCCTGCTGCTGCGCTATGTTTACCTGTATCAGCGACTTTCATACAGAATTTACAAGCTCTCTGGTCAACGATAAGTGTTCCGCATTGGAAGATAGCTTTTATATTTTTATCCTTATTATAGAAGTCGTTGAATGTAACGAAGTTCTTGAGGAGTTGATAGAAGTCACGGAAGATATGAAGGAATTTATCAACCATTTCTATGTTGTCTGATTCTTCTTTAAGAGCGGCGTCTTGTGCCACCAAATCAAGAAGAGCAGCTTTCTTATCCTGAGCGATGAAGTTTTTAACAGCGTCTAATCCAAGACCTTCAACGGCTGTTCCTGCTTTAGCGTTTTTCCAAGCCTGATAAGCAGCGAACTTCTCTCCTATCGCATTCCAGTCTTCTTCTGTAATAACACTCTTTGAAGAATCTATAGCAACAGATTTAACGATACTGAAATTCTTGTCCCAAGCTGGATTTATAGCAGCGTTGACGTCAATCTCTGATTTTCCTGTGATATGTGTTAAAGGATAAGCTGCGATTTCATCGTTTTTAGTTGAAAGGTTTTCTGCGCTGATAGCATCAATTCTTGAAGTCTGAATATCTAAAGACGCCATACTGTTTGGAGAAAAGGCTGCGAGTTTTGAACGCATAAAGAAGTCTTTTACCTTAGCATCTAGTGCGTTATATGCTGCAATGAGTACGTCTGTCTTATCACCATAAGGAGCTTCAACGACAGCGTCGTTCCAAGCCACATAATCATTAAGGTTTTTATAGAAAGCTTCTATTTGGTCAGCGCCGATGCCTTGAGCGCCGCTTCTGTCAGCAACGCCGCCAACTGTTGCCAAAGCTGCTGCTATCGTAGCCTTCAATTCTGCGTCATCTGATGAAGCCTCTGTTATGATACCGTCGCCATTGAAACGTGTCTTCGCAAAAATAGCTGTTATGTCAGCTGTATCTGCCAATGAAATGACTGTACCTTCCTTACCTAAGTTCTCTAGTATCTGTTTTGCAGAAGAATAAAGTTTCTTGCCGTTGGCGTCATCTGTATTAATCTGATTTATATCAATAGAATCTGAACCTTTTAATATAAGGTCTTTATCCTTCAAGACGGAAGTAATCCATTGAGACACACAGATAACATCATTGACACGAAGTTTTCCGTCGCCATCACAGTCCATATATTTAAGGCTCTTATCATCTATTTCAAGACCCGTTGTTGGACAAGAAAGAACCGTCCACATTTTTGGATCTAATTCATTAAGATGAGCGATGTCTTCTCCAGAATTTATTCTTACACGAGCTGAACCTCCTACATTGACGAAGTTCCATTTATATTTTTTTTCTTTTAGGATGTTAATTGCTGTCATAATATTATTTTTTACAAATACATATCGCAAATGTAGGTAAAAAAACAATAAAATAAAAGGATAAAAAAGTTAAAATTCGTTAACATTTAAAGCACAAAATATATGCTTAAAACATCTTTTGTCTCTTAATAAGATATGATGTAAGTATCTGATTATAACTCTTATTTATATCAGCTTCGACATAATCTATCTGATATTGATAACAATGCTGTAACAACTCATTCTTTCTCTCCGTCATGATTTTTTCATAATATTTTTTAACATCACACGGATTGAGTTTTAATATTTCATTAGTTTCCATATCGACAAAACGATGCGGACGATTTTCATATTCCAGTTTTTGTTCATGAAGCGAGTCGAAGACGTGGAAAAGAACGACTTCATGTTTATTGTAGCGAAGATGTTTCAATGCAGCGAATAAATCTTCCATAGAATCAAGATTATCAAGCATATCGCTAAAGATAATCACGAGGCTTCTTTTGTGAGTCATCTCTGCTATCTTGTGCAGCGACTGTATGGCATTTGTTGAAGTCTTTTGCGACTTATCGTATGGTGTCATCAGCTTTTCCAGTTCTGCATACACCATATTAATATGAGTCCTTGACAATTTCGCGTCTGTATGCAGTTCTATATCCGAATCAAAAGTTGAAATACCGACTGCATCACGCTGACGGCGCATCAGTTCTATGAGAGCCGCGCTACTATAAACAGAATACCATAATTTATTAGGATGTTCGAAATCGAGTTTGTTTCGTACCGGGAAGTACATACTTGAACTCTTGTCGATGACGATATGACAACGAAGATTAGTTTCTTCTTCGTAGCGTTTCACAAAGAGTTTTTCGGTTCTTGCGTAAAGTTTCCAGTCAATATTTCTGGTTGGTTCTCCTTGGTTATAAAGACGATGCTCAGCAAACTCCACTGAGAAGCCATGAAACGGACTTTTATGGAGACCTGTTATAAAGCCTTCCACTATTTGCCGCGCTAAGAATTCAAGGCTTCCCAGCTGAGCAATATTGCTGACATCTATTGGCATTTATATTAGATAAGTTTCTTCAATTTGTCTTCGAAAACTTGTTTTGCTGCGCCACCAACGTTTTTGTCAACTACTTGACCGCCTTTGAAATAAAGAACTGTAGGAACGTTCATGATGCGGAATTTTGCTGCTAAGCTTTGGCATTCGTCAATGTCTGCTTTGAAAACTTTAGCTTTGCCTGCATATTCTTCTGCTAATTGATCCATATAAGGAGCGATCATGTTGCAAGGGCCGCACCATGCTGCGCCGAAATCAACCATAACTGGAACTTCGCTTTGTAATACTTCTACTTCGAAAGTAGCGTCTGTAATGTGATTTGCCATAATTATAATTTATTTAAAAGTTAATACTGAAATAATTTTTGCAAATATAATAAAAGGCTAAAGACAAAAGACAAAAGGCTAAAGATTTTTTTAGTTAGTTGGAGTAATGGAGTAATGGAGTAATGAAGTAATGGAAAACTATTACACACTACATTACTTCATTACTACATTACTACATTACTACATTACTACATCACCACATCACTTCTTCAAATCATATGTCACATAATCTGCATCTCTTAAGAGCTCAAAGACTTCCGCTGCGTTCACATTACCCTTTGACGGATGCAACATACACGACAGATTGTTAGCTCTGTCAACAAAATGTACGGAATAACGTTGTTTTCCTTTATGGTTCTTTATTATACTCACGAACTCTGTAGCCTTCTCCTTATCAAGCATATCAGTAAATACCGTAAACTTAACCTCTCTAGATGTATTTTCCATCAATGAATCAAGAAGTTCAATTTTACTAATTCTCAACTCTTTAGGTTTTGGAGCATTAGGGTCGACCTTACCCAAATCCTCTTCTTTGACTTTTACGAATCTCTCTTTTACCATACCCGTCACGAGCAGCTGAGTGCCAGGAACCATGAGATGATTCATCTTCATAAAGTTTTCTTTAAAGAGCATAAACTCAAAGCTTCCGCTCTGGTCCTCAATACGATACCTACCGTATTCAGTTCCTGTCTTTGATGTAAATCTTTCTGCTGAAGCCACCAATCCTGCCATCGTAAATGTAGTATCGACACGACTTGTCTCTATCGCCGCCTTGACATTTTCAAGTTTAATATTGGCGAAATATTTTATCGTATCTCTATACATATCAAGAGGATGAGCACTCATATAGAAGCCAACAAGTTCTTTCTCCATTTCTAGTTCCTTGACCTTAGACCAAGGCTCACATTCTGGATATGGAATTACGAATGTGTCGTCGTTATCTTCCACACTATCAGCGAATAAGTCAAACTGAGCATTATTTTTTCTATCGAGATATGCAGCTACCGATTTTATAGCTTTTTCCACAAAAGTCGTCTTGTCGCCTTCTGGAATATAATAGAACATCGCTCTGTGCATTCCTTCAAAGCTGTCGAAAACGCCGACGCCAGCAAGTGCCTCAATTGCTTTTCTATTGACGCCTTTGCCATTGACTCTCATAATGAAATCAGCGAAATCCTTGAACGGACCGTTGGCATTTCTCTCATCAATGATAGATTGAATGACTATTTCACCAATAGACTTCACCGCACCCATGCCGAAACAAATCTGACCTTTCTTATTAACGGTAAACTTATATTCAGATTCGTTGATATTAGGTCCAAGCACGTCAATCTTCATGCGACGACATTCCTCAATCATGAAAACGACTTCCTTACTATCTCTGATACAGCTATTTAACACAGCAGCCATGAATTCAGCTGGATAATGCGCCTTGAGATATGCAGTCTGATAAGCCACCCATGAATAACAAGTAGCGTGCGATTTGTTGAAAGCGTAAGAAGCGAATTTCTCCCAGTCTTTCCAGATGTTTTCCAATATCTTAGGGTCATGGCCGTTAGCCTCGCCTTGCGACATGAACTTACCTTTCAGTTCGTTCATCTTTTCTATCAGCTTCTTACCCATCGCCTTACGCAATGTGTCAGACTCACCACGAGTGAAGTTTGCGAGCTGACGCGACAGAAGCATGACCTGCTCTTGATAAACAGTAACGCCGTAAGTATCTTTGAGATACTTCTCCATGATAGGAATCGGATAACTGATTGGCTCTCTTCCAGTCTTACGCGCGATGAATGTAGGGATGTAATCCATAGGACCTGGACGATACAAAGCATTCATAGCGATAAGATCTTCAAAGACAGTAGGTTTCAGTTCACGAAGATACTTCTGCATACCAGGAGATTCGAACTGGAACGTACCGATGGTGTTACCCGAACTATATAATTTATATGTCTCTTCGTCGTCGATTGGAATATTGTCGATATCGACATCAATACCTCTGGTTTTCTTAATGTTAGCCAGAGCGTCTTTAATCTGTGTCAAAGTCTTGAGACCCAAGAAGTCCATCTTGATAAGACCTACAGTCTCAACAACGTGACCGTCATATTGAGTAACGAGAACGTCCTCTTTTGTGTCCTTATCCTTGATTGTACAAAGAGGCGCATAATTCGTCAAATCCGAAGCACCGATGATAACGCCGCAAGCATGGATACCAATCTGACGGTTAGTCTCTTCCAGCTGCTGAGCGTAAGTCAACATTGATGAGATATTTTCGTCGTTGCCTTCCACCAATTCCTTCATCTCTGGAACATATTTGAAACAGTTCTTGAGATTTACCTTCGGTGTCTTTCCTTTTTCATCTTTGATGCTATCAGGGAATTTATCAGGGACGAAAGCCTTGATTTCATTCACTTTAGGAATAGGCACCTTCTGCACACGACCCACGTCAGCGATAGACGATTTCGTCGCCATAGTGCCATATGTGATGATATGAGCAACCTTTTCCTTACCATATTTATTTGTTACCCAATCCAGAACTTTTCCACGACCGTCATCATCGAAGTCGACGTCGATATCGGGAAGTGAGATACGGTCAGGGTTAAGGAAACGTTCAAAAAGAAGGTCATATTTCAGAGGGTCGACATCAGTGATTTTCAAGCAATAAGCCACCACAGAACCAGCAGCCGAACCACGACCTGGACCAACGGAAACGCCCAGTTCCTCACGAGCTCCGCGGATATAATCCTGAACAATCAAGAAGTAACCAGGGAACCCCATGGTCTTCATGATATGAAGCTCAAAGATAATACGTTCTCTCTGTTCATCAGTGAGTTCCTTGCCATAACGACGTTCCGCACCTTCCCATGCGAGTTTAGCGAGATAGTCAGCCTCTAGCTTGATACGATACAATCTGTCGTAGCCACCTAACTTCTTGATTTTCTTCTCAGCTTCTTCCTGACTCATCACAACCTCTCCGAGTTCGTTGCGAGTGAATTCGTTGAATAAATCCTCTTCGGTAAACTTCTGACGATATTGTTCTTCTGTACCGAAGTCCGTTGGGATATCGAAGACAGGCATGATCGGGTCAGAGTCGATGGAATAAGCCTCGACCTTATCCACGATTTCCTTAGTATTTTCCAAAGCCTCAGGAAGGTCAGCGAAAGCCTCGCCCATTTCCTGCGGACTCTTAAGCCACTCTTGCTTAGTGTAATGCATTCTGTCAGGGTCATCGAAGTCACGGCCCGTGCTCAAACAAATCAGACGGTCGTGAGCCTCGCTATGTTCTTCTTCAACGAAGTGAACGTCATTAGTAGCAATGATTTTAGTATTAGTCTTTCTAGCTAATTCAATCAGCACCCTATTCACTTCCTGCTGACGTTCGAAAGTAGTTCTATCAGCATTAGGTTTATCAGTCTTATGACGTTGAAGCTCAATATAGAAATCATCGCCAAAGAGATTCTTGAACCAATGCAACGACTTCTCAGCACCTTCGATGTCGCCGTTCATAATCTTCTGAGGAAGTTCGCCGCCAAGACAAGCCGAAGTCACGATAAGACCTTCGTGATACTGTTCAAGAAGCGAATGGTCGATACGAGGATTGTAGTAATAACCATCAACATAAGCTATTGAAGACAATTTACATAAGCTCTTGTAACCCTGCTTGTTTTTCGCCAGTAATATAAGGTGATAACCCCTATCGGCGCGACCGTCACGTTTGTCGATACTCACCGGAGCGCAGTAAGCCTCCATGCCGAAGATAGGCTTGAACATCTTTTTCTTGAGGAGGTCAATCTCTACAGCAGCGTCATCTTTCTGAGCATCAGTAGATTTCTCATCTTTAAGGATTTTCTCCTGTTCCTTAATCTTATCCTTTATCTTACCGTTATATTTATTAGAAGAATCGGCAAACTCCTTGATACCAAACATATTACCATGATCGGTAAGAGCCATGGAATACATGCCGTTTTTGGTACATTTATCGATAAGGTCCGGCACCTTCGACATACCGTCCAGAATTGAGAAATGCGAGTGGACGTGAAGATGCGTAAAATGATTCGGAGTATAACTTGTAGTCTTGTAGTCTTGTAGTCTTGTAGTCTCTTTAACTTCAGTTTTAACAGTCTCTGCCACATTAGAAACCACCTTGATGCCAGCAGGTTTGATGACATCAGGATTAGCAGCGTAGAAGTTATCGAAGAAAGAGTTATCCTCTATTATATCATTGTTATCCAACACTTTGACACGAATCAGTTCGAGGAAGACGCGTGCTGTAGCCTCCACGTCGGCAGAAGCGTTGTGCGCCATATCGAAGCCCTCGTTGAAGAGAATCTGATGAATCTCAGCGAGTTTAGGTTTCTTGAACTTACGGCCAGGACCGCCGCCGAGTTTACAGAAGTTAGCAGTCTTTTCAGTGCAGGTGTCAACCATAAGCTTCTGCTCCAGAGGGTTGACGCCTTTGGTTCTGAGATATTCGCAGCCCACCACGTTAAGGTCGAATTCCACATTATGACCCACGACATATTTCACAGTTTTGAGTGTCTCTGTGAAGATATCGAGAACATGATTCAGGTCCTCGCCCACGTTGAGAGCGTGTTCAGTGCTGATGCCATGCACCATCGAAGCGTTGATAGGAATGATATAACCCTCAGGCTTAATGATGTGATTCTCAGCCTTGACGAACTTACCGTTAGCATCATGAATCTGCCAAGCCAGCTGCACCATACGCGGCCAGTTGTTGAAGTTAGTCAAGGGCGCATTCTTATCAAGCGGGAGACCGGTGGTCTCTGTATCGAATATCAAAAACATAGCTACACTTTTAAAAATAATGGATAACGTGAGACTGATTTTCAACGACATAAAATCGAGAAATCATCTTTTCAAAACTACGCATTTTTTTTGAGAAAAAGAGATGTCGGGAAATATTTTTTTCCACGGATTAGCATAAAAAATTTAACTCCACGTATCGCGAAGATTTACCTTCGTTAATCAAGACTGAGTTTTGTTTTCCATATTTGATATGCATATAAGCTTGGACTCATTGTAAAAGAGTTGTTTCCGGCTTCGCTAAAAAGAGGGGCGAATTCATTTTTCTCTATTACAATTCATATTTTCTTTCGCATCATCGCTCATTTCATTATTAACTCTACTTTTACATTTGTGCTTTGATTTACTAATTTTACTAATTAACCTCACAATGAATATAAGAGCAAAAGAAATTACACCACCTATAAGAGAGGTTGTATAAATAACGTCTCCGCACCAATAAAAACGATAGCAACCTAACCATTGAGAAGGCGTATCAATAGGTCTATCAGATATCCTCCATTTCATAGGCCCTGGTATATCATTATGAAACACATACCAAAGCCCAACTATAATAAATATTCCAACTACAACAATCCTACACCAACAATTCTCTCTTTTAAGCATCCTATATAATACCATAGATATAACTGTTGTAGTTAATAGTACATGCAAAGGCTGTGCAGAAAGGCTGTGCAGAAAGACTGAATATAAGCCACAGGAATAGCACTAGTATAACAAGGCATGTTATGCCCAAAACTTTTATTATTTTCAACATATTTTATATCTTTTAATTATATTACTTTATCAATTTCTTTGGCGTTCCGGCTATCGCCGTCGGGCTTTCCGCTCTATCTTTGCTCCGCTACGCTCCGCAAAGGATGCCGCTTCAATCCCTAACGCATTGGGGGCTGCTAATTCCAAGTCGCGAGCTTCAAACAACAATTCATAATAAATCAGACGTGTCAATGTGTGTTTATTTTTTTAGGTAACATTGACGCGTCTCTACCATCTTACTTAACTCCTCAAATCCTTAGCTCCTTATCGCACGGATTTTGCTTAGCAACTTTTCTTGGATGTGCATGTTTGGTTAATTAAGGTAAAATAGTTAATTTTGTCCTGTTTTTTGCGTAATAAACGGGACATTTTATTATATTTGCACGATGATTACTAAATAATTATGAACATATCAAAAGAAATAAGAAAAAAAATAGTTGTCTTTCCTGACGATTATGTCTTTAAGGCTTCTGATTTTGAAATGGAATCGCAAAATCAGTCTGCCGTGGTCAAGGCTTTAAATCGTATGGCAGCTACTGGTGAAATCTCCAAATTATCGAAAGGGAAATTCTACAAACCTCGAAAGACTCAATTTGGTGAATTGAAGCCTTCTGCTTATCAGATTGCTAAGGATTATATTGAACGTGACGGCAAATTGATTGGCTATATAACTGGATATTCTGCTTATAATGCTTTGGGACTTACCACTCAAATTTCTTCTTATATTCAAATTGGAACTAACAAAAGCCGCCGTGCCGTAAAGCGTGATAAATATACTATATCTTTTATCATGCAGCAGAATACGATAACTAAGAAAAATATAGAAATTCTAAGGATTTTAGATGCAGTAAGATTTATACGTGAAATCCCTGCAACTACTCCTAATGAGGCTTGTATCAGATTGAAAGAGATTATAAAGGATTTGAATGATGAACAAAAAGAAATGCTTGTCAAATGTTCCTTGAAATATACCAACTATGTTAGGGCATTGTGCGGAGCTATATTGGAGGATATTGGTTATGATGGTAATTCATTGGATAGTATACGCAAATCTTTAAATGGAGTTACTAATTATCATCTGCCTATTTCTGAATCAGTTTTACCGAACAAACAAAATTGGAGAATTTATGAACCTGCACGAAAATAAAAAATTGTTTACTGATGCCGTATTTGCTGCATCTGAATATTTGGATATACGTCCTGTTTATATCGAAAAAGATTATTGGATTACTCGTTCCCTTAAATTGATGGCACAAAATCCTGATGCCGACAAGATGAAGAATGCGCAAGTTATTTGCAATCAGAACAGTTCAAGAATGATTTCAATTTATTATTAGAGCATGACCGAAAAACATTCGACAAACCAGATGGCTGGAGCTGTTTGGATATAAAACAATCTCCATTACTATCTGATTTTCCTGCTATATGGTCAAGTTTGAAAGGAACATATTTAAAGGAACTACCTGCCATCGCTTTTTCGGAGATTCCAAGTGAAGATGCAGTGGCGAAAAGTTTTGAAATGATTATAAAAAGTATATTGTAACAAGATTTACTACCGACGACAGGACATCCAAGAGATGCTAGCGCAGAAATACACCATGTTTGCCATACATAACGAATACGGCAAGAAACGGAAGAAAATGACGGTGTAAAGTTCTTGTTCAGAAAAAACATCCCTCAGCACTTACAAAGAGCTGAGGGATTTTAGTTTTGTGGGGTTGTTTCTACGTATCGCACGGATTTACACGTATCTTTTTTGTCCACAAAATGGCACGAATTGACACGAATCATTTGTTTCCATAGGTCATATAGTTGATGTGTGTATATGAAAATAAATTAGCATTAAACGTAAAGAAAATAAAAAAAGTACTAATAATTATATGTTAATTTTTTTTATATATTTGGTGCATTAAAAGTTTACTAAAATGTCGATGAAGGATGTCAATAGTATAAAAACATTGCTCGTAGAGTAGAAAAGAATAGTCATGCCTAAGAGTAAGAATGCAGAGTTTAGATTTCAGGTCTTAGATAGATGCTTTAGCAATCATCGTCGTAAGTATACATTCGATGACTTATTAGAAAAGGTCAACGAACAATTGTATGATGTAAATGGAAGCGACTCTATGATTAAGGCGCGTCAATTGCGTAGCGATATTAATGCTATACGCAAGATGCTTCCAGAATGGGTGTATCTTGACGCATTGCCTTATGAGGGCAAACAATGTTATTATAGATATTCTGAAACGGACTTTTCTATATACAAGAATGAATTATCTGTTGCTGAAGTTCAAAACCTTCGTTCAACCATAGAAATGTTAAGCAAATATCGAGGCTTGCCTTCAAATGGATGGTTGGAAGAAGTTATTTCAAACCTTGAAATTCGTTTTGGTGTTAAGGGTAATGCCGAGAATCTTGTTGCATTTGGTCAAAATGAACAACTCAAGGGTATAGAATACTTGTCTATTATCATCGATGCAACCATTAACCATCAGCCATTAGAAATTGATTATATATCTGCAAATGGCAATTTCCATAAACACATACTTCACCCCTATTTTGTGAAGCAATATAACGGTAGATGGTATTTGTTTGGTCTTGACAATGATGAAGAACGCATTAAAAATCTTGCATTCGACAGAATACAGAACATAGTTAACAGCAATCATGTATTCCGTAAAAACGAGACTATAGACTTCAATACTTATTTTGATAATGTGGTTGGGGTTACAGTGCCTTATACAACTGAATCTGAATTGGTAGATATAATTCTTAGATTTTCTCCGAAACGATTCAAATATGTGACGTCAAAACCAATACATAAATCTCAAGTTACCATAAACGAAGAAGATTGCACTATATCCTTAAGACTATACTGTACATTGGAACTTGAACAACAGATTTTTTCATTTGGTCCAGATGTGGAAGTTATCTCTCCGGCGTGGTTTAGAGATGAAATTGCAAAAAAAATTGCAGAATGCATGAAAAAATATTTTCCTATGCAGAAATATTGCACAGATAATATAGACCTTTGCAACGGTAAAATAGATGTGTAACCCAAAACAGTATTGCAAAATGATGACAAAGGAAAGTATGACATTCGCAGAGGAAACAAAGAAGTTTAATAATGCAGTTGATTTATTCTTCGGCATGAATCCAGAGAAAAGACTTTGGATACTACTCATGCTATATTTAGGCAAGGAACGTTCACTTCATTTAGTTGACAACACTGAAATTGAGATATACGCAAAGGGTAAATCATGTCATGAAGCATATTGGCATGTAATGGCTAAACTATCAATTGATGACATTAATAGCCAAGTAAAGAAAGAACAATGGTTAAAAGAAGGTGTTTTAAAACGATTCATCTGGGCTGACAAGCCAATTTCACTAGATTGTACATTGGACGAGTTAGTATATGGTCTTGATATTGATTCCAGTAACTTGAAACAAAACAACGACGTACATAATAACATTTTCAACCGTCGCCAGTGGGAACCAATATATTTGATGGAAATAGCAGAAACCTTTATATCATTATCGGATGAATGGTATAAAGAAAAAGCATTATGGGCTTTTGATTATATCCTCAAGAAGATACAGAAGACCTACGGAATGCAAAGCGGACTATTTTATCAACCAGATGAAGTCACTTGTCTCGTTGGAAAACTTTTGAATGCTCAAAAAGGTACCGTTTATAATCCATACGCAGGGACTGCTTCATATTTAGGTATCATCGGGGACAATTGTACCTATATTGGTCAAGAATTTTTTCATTTAAGTGCGTATGTTTCAAAACTGTATATTCTAATCAATGGTACGGAAAATGCTACCATAGAAAAAAGAACTCCAGACTCAACATTAGAGAATCCAAATAGTGTTTACGATTATGTTGTTTCTACACCACCTTTTGGACTAAGAATACCCAATTCTGAATATAGAACTGCAGATATTCACTATCTAATCCATTCTTCTCGTATTACACGAAACAAGAGTGTAGGTATATACCCGGCATCTATCTGCTATAACAGTCATAGTTCAAACAGACAGGTGTTATCAGAGCTTGTAGAAGAAGATATACTTGATACAGTTATTCTTTTACCTACGAATATATTCTCTAACACCTCGATTGAGACTGTAATAATTGTAGTAAACAAGAATAAGGAGCATACAGAAACAGTACGAATCATAGATGCTAGTGATTGCTATATATCTGAAGGCCGTCACAATATCCTAGCTCTCGAAAAAATTGTTGACAAGCTTTACAGCATTAACAATCAGGCAGGCGTTTATATGGTTTCATTAGATGAAATCCGTAAAAACGACTACAAAGTATATCCTAAATTTTACTGTTCGTTGGATGAGGTGATTTTCCCTTATGGTTACGTAGTAACTGAACTTGGAGATGTTATTGAGCCATGTCCATCTACAAGAAGATATAGTGAGACTAGCGGTCACCTTGCAAAAATTTCGGAACTATCTGGTGATGCACTTGATTGTGTACGTTCTGTTGACTATTTTGAGACATCGGACAATTTGGCTCATGCAGCTAAAGTCACAGAGCCAGTTATTCTCTTTTCAATGATAAGAGATATAAAACCGACATTCTGTGTTGCATCTCATGATATGCCATTATTTGTACATCCAAATATTACAGCATACAGAATAAAGTCTGACTATAATTGGGTAAATCCTAAATATTTGTGTTTTGAACTTGGTAGAAGAGCAAATAATGTTACAAGTGGTGTAATACCAAGAATAAGCAGAGAGGTCTTGCTAAAGACTAATATCGGATTCCCATCATATAATGTTGAGGATCAAGAACTGATTGTGAAAGAAGCTCTACAACAATCTCGACTGGCAAAAGCGAAAGAATTGGGATTGCAAGAGGTTATTGATATGATGAAAGCAGAGTATATCAATGAAGTCCGTACTCGCAAGCATGATATGCGTCCTTATCTTAGAGAACTTGGTTCGGTAGAAAGGATGATGCGTAAATACGTATCAGATAATGATTCAGAGCCTGAATATCAGCAAAAGATGTTTAACTTACTTGATAAATATCATGAAGCATTGAATCATCTTTCTGATTTGATAGATATTTTCAGCGAAGAAGAACAATTCGGTAAGCCTGTTGCTTTCAATCTTAACCATTATTTTTGTGAACTTAAGGACAAGCACGATTCGGAGAGTTCTGGTTTTGAGATTACCTACGAAAGAGATGAAAATGCTCTCAATGAGGCTGGTGTAATCAATAATCAAATAGCAGAAAAAGAAATTTCAATTTTGAATGGACTCGTTTCATTCAAATATGAAGCATACAAGAATATAGATGTCGCCCCTATATATACTGATATAGCACCTGTGGACTTTGACCGTTTGGTTTGTAACATCATCGAGAATGCTCGTAAACATGGATTTACAAATCCATCAGAGACTTTTTACGAGTTGAAAATTTTTCTTAGCGTAGATGCTAAACGAGAAATGTTCCAAATTGACTTCATCAATAACGGCACACCTCTTCCTATGGGTGTTGACAAGAAAAGATTTGGAATACGTGGAGAAAAAGCGGGTATAACTGGCGGCACAGGCAAAGGAGGATATATTGTTAAGTCTATAGTTGAACACTATAAAGGAGACTACGATATATTCATGGATGAAGTGAATACAGTAGTAAGAATATTTTTACCAATTGCAAAGCAAAATGATGAGCAAGAAGTATAACATATTGTGGATAGATGACGAGTGGGACAAAATGCCTACTTTTAAACAAGAGTGCGAAGAATTGTACAACCTAAAGTTATTACCTTTTCGCACCCGTAAAGATGGTATGCAAGCATTGGAAGAAGAACTTGATAAGTGGGACGCTGTACTTCTGGATGCCAAGATGTTTGATGAGAATGTAAACGAAGTCGCAAAATTGAAAGGATTACGAAAAGCCATATCACATCTTGATAAATTGTCGATGAAAAGATATATCCCTCGTTTTATATCAACAGGACAACCCGATCTCCTTGCAAGCGAAGATTTTAAGGATATGGTTGGAGACTATTATGAAAAATTTAAAGATGATGAAAAATTAATGGTAGATATCCTTTCTGCTATACACAATGCTGAATCATCGCAAATTAAAGTAATATACAGTAATGTTTTTACTTCAATTGAAACATTGGGTATTTCTGAATATATAGATTCAATCTTATTGGATATCCTATTACCTCTTCATTATACAGAGAAGCAATCATCATTCAAGCCGATACACCATTATAACCAATTGAGACAGTTAGTTGAATATCTATTCCGTGCATGTCACAAAGTTGGTTTAATTCCAGATCAATGTATTCCGAATGGGATTGTCAATCTTAACCAATGCTCAATATATTTAGCAGGAAAGAATGCCGAGAAAGCTGGCGTTAGATATGGTGAACCAGGAGAACGAGTTATACCTGAATATATTGAGGCAATTATTCGTTCGGTTCTCGATTTTGGAAACGTTCATTCGCATACCGTTGAACTTGATGCTGAGGATACAATTAAAATAGAAAACATACTTAGATCTTCACAATCAAAATATTTGATTTTTGGATTGGCTTTACAAATGTGTGAGGTTATAACATGGTTCGCCAAATATATTTCTGAGCATAATAATAAAGAGATAAATCTATTACATTGTCAGCCTTTAATGATTGATGAAAAAGCAGAAGATTATGAAGGCAAAGAATATGTCGTTGAACAAGATGAAAACAACAATTTCCATTGTGGACAATGCATTCTTTCCTATACAGCAGCCCAAAGATATAAAGGTCTTAAAGTAACTCTCTTCGATGTGACAGATAATACCACAAAAAATAGGAACAACTATCCTTATTTTGCAAAATTTAGAATTAAAGATCCTATGCAGAAAGACTGCACAGATAATTTGTATCTTTGCAATAGATAACTAAGTATTAACAAGTAAAACCATTATCACTCTTATGATTATAGGTGAGATTAAAAATAAATTGGATCGTCTTTGGGACGCAATGTGGAGCAACCAAATGACTAACCCTTGGATTGATATCCAACAAGTGACTTATCTTATTTTCATCAAAATGCTTGATGATAATCAGATTAAGCAGGAACGCAAGGTTAACGACATGAAAGCCTACGGTATTGATGTCCCTCTTGATGAAAATACTATTACTTTCAAGAGTGGCAACTATGTTGACACCGATAATAACGTCAATGTTCCTTATAGCCATTTGCGTTGGTCGGTGTTCAAAGAGTTTGAAAGCCGTGCAATGTTTGAGAACTTGCGTGATAATGTATTCCCATTTATTAAATCACTTCATGGTGACCGTCAGACTGCATTTGCCAACTTTATGAAAGACGCTCAATTTGCTGTTGCCAATCCATATATCCTTTCTAAAATGGTTGAAAGTCTCAGCGATGAGTCGCTTGGTTTCAACGACAAAGATATGATGGGCGACTGTTATGAGTATTTGCTTTCTAAAATGGCAACCAGTGGTGATAATGGTCAGTTCCGCACTCCTCGACATATCATTGATATGATGGTGGAAATTGCTCGACCTACATTGAAAGACACTATCATCGACCCTGCAATGGGTAGTGCCGGCTTCCTTGCCGAAAGTGCTAAATATATTCAGGAACACTTCGAGCAAGAGTTGATGAATGGCGACAACAACAAGCATTTCCACGACACAATGTTTACAGGCTACGACACCGATACTGATATGTTGCGTATCGGCTGTATGAATATGACATTGCACGGTGTGGAAAATCCTACCATTCGTTACAACAACTCGCTTGCCGAGGAATATGACGAAGCGAACAAGTATTCGCTTATCCTTGCAAATCCGCCATTTTCCGGAAGTCTTGACCCAAGTACGGTGGCTCGCTCTCTTAATCAGATAAGTGGTGGAACAAAGAAAACCGAACTGCTTTTCCTTTCGCTTTTCTTGCGTTTGCTTAATGCCGGTGGCCGTTGTGTTTCTATTATCCCTGTTGGTGTACTAAACAACACCAACGACAAAGCATATACTCGCTTACGCAAAACGCTTGTTGAAGAACAAAAACTCGAAGCGATTATTTATTTGCCTTCAGGCGTGTTCCAACCATATTCAGGAGTGCAAACAGGTATTCTTGTTTTCACTAAGACTAATTCAGGTGGAACCGATAAAGTATGGCTGTATAATATGGAAGCCGACGGATTATCGCTTGACCAAAAGCGACTGCCTATCGAAGAAAACGATATCCCCGATGTGGTGGCTCGTTGGAACAATCTTGAAGAAGAAGCCAACCGCTCTCGCTACGAAAAATCGTTCTTCGTAGATAAGCAAGACTTTGTAGATAACGATTATATTTTCTCGTTCAACAAGTATCAACTTCGCAAAATTGAAGAGAAAACTTATACTCCTACAAATGAACTCTTGAAGTCGATTAACGACCTTGAGATTGAGTTTAAGCAAATTATGGACGAAATAAACACATTTAATTCTTAAGTATATGAGTTTATTTAGTTTCAAAGATGTCTGTCAAGATGTAACAAAGACAGCAACAAAAATCCCTACATCTGAATATCTTGAAGAAGGTAAATATGAGATATTTGATCAAGGTAAAAGTTTTGTTGCTGGTTATACCAATAATTCGATAGGAATTGCTAACGAATTTCCGTACATAGTTTTTGGAGACCACACGCGAGCCATTAAATATGTAGATGTTCCTTGTTTCATTGGGGCAGATGGTGTTAAACTTCTTAAGGTCAATAATTCTAATTTTGACTCAAAGTATGTATATTATACACTCTTAAATTTCCCCATTACGAGTCAGGGATATAGTCGTCATTTCAAATATCTAAAAGAATGCGTATTTGTCGAAAGAAGTCTTGAAGAGCAGAATCGCATTGTGTCTGAATTGGATAAAATACAGAGTGCGATTGACAACAAGCGTCAGCAGTTGGAGAAACTTGATGAATTGGTTAATTCAAAGTTCTATGAAATGTTTGAATGTAAGAATTATCCAATTTCAACAATTGGCGAATGCTGTACACTTAAATCCGGAACTACATTTAAAAAAGAACTTGAGTTAGAATCCGGAGATTACATGTATATAAAAGTTTCCGATATGAACTTACCTGAAAACGAAAAGTATATCAGAACAAGTAAAACATACGTTTCGTCATCATCTATCAAGAACTTTGCTATTCCAGGAAATTCTATCATATTTCCCAAGAGAGGAGGTGCTATTGCTACCAATAAAAAAAGAATTACCCAAAATACAATTTGCGTAGATCTTAATACTATGGCAGTAACTCCAAACAGTACATTAAATTTAGATTATTTGTATCAATTTTTTGTTAATATTGATATGGGTAAATTATATAATGGAGCTGCAGTTCCGCAAATTAACAATAAAGATATAGCACCATTGAAAATTTCTATTCCACCTCTTGAATTACAAGAACAATTTGCTAATTTTGCTCAGAAAATTGAGCAAGCAAAAGATGTTGTTTCAAAGCAAATTAACAATCTGCAGGAATTACTTGATTCGAGAATGGATTTTTATTTCAGGCAATAACTCTCAACCCCTCACTATATGAATTTCGATTTTTTGAAACATAGACCGGGTTTTCGTGTCCTTGCAAATTTTGCAAGCGAGGCGGAAACTTTTGCCGTTTCACACCCTGCCATTTCTGCCACTTCGGCACGAAAGGCGTTAGAAACTTTGGTAAAGACTTTCTACCAAAAGAAGTATGGTCAATGTCGCATTGCATCGCTGTTTGACTTGATTCAAGACGCACAATTTAGTGCGTATATGGACGAAACTCAGTTATCGGCCATTCATCTTGTTCGTTCAATCGGCAACAATGCAACTCATGGCGAGCGTATAAATAAGTCGGAAGCAATTAAATCGCTTGAAGCATTGTACTATGCGACTCGTGAAATAATGCGTTTTTTCGGCGACCCTGCCGATTATCCTCGCTTTGACAGTGCTGTGTATGTTAAATCAG
The DNA here is from genome assembly GCA_045657145.1 of Bacteroidales bacterium. GTDB lineage: Bacteria > Bacteroidota > Bacteroidia > Bacteroidales > F082 > Limimorpha. The sequence goes on from JAZOSK010000048.1 coordinate 40,166, forward strand.
AGGTTAAGCCGACAAGTACTGTCGAAGAAATTGAAAAAACAAAAGTTGAGGTAACAGGCGAAGGTGTTCCTGCGGTTGATACTTCTGCTGTTTCTGGTGGGAAAACAGCTAAAGCCCCAATTGACTTTACTGAGGCAGAAACTCGTCGTATATACATCGATGCTGCTTTGCGTGAAGCTGGTTGGAAGATATGTCATACAGAAGGAGCCGTTAAACCGGGAGAAGCTTGTATCGAAACTCGTCTTGAGGGAATGCCGAATAGTTCGGAAGTAGGTTTTGCCGACTATGTACTTTTTGATGATGACAACCGACCTCTTGCTGTTATTGAAGCTAAACGCACTTGCAAAGATGAAAATGAGGGAAGTAAACAAGCGAAACTCTATGCCGACTGCATTGAACGCATTTGGGGTATTCGCCCGGTTATCTTTTACACCAACGGCTATGTGATAAAAATGGTTGACGGCACAGGTGCTCCTGCTCGTCGAGTATTTGGGTATTATACAAAAGAAGAATTGCACTCTCTGATTGTGCGTCGTGACCTTAGAAAAATTACAGATACTCGTATCAATCCTGAGATTTCCGACCGATATTTTATCCAAAATGCAGCAACAGCAGTTGCTAACTGTTTTAATAATCTTCGCAGAAAGGCACTTGTGGTTATGGCTACTGGAACGGGTAAAACCCGATGTGCAATCTCAATAGTTGATGTGCTTCAGCGTGCCAATTGGGTTAAAAATGTTCTGTTCCTTGCCGACCGTAAAACGCTTGTCGGTCAAGCAGCAACTGCATTCAAAACATATTTACCAAGTTCTTCAATAAGTGCGTTATCTGAAGAAAAGAATGATGAACGAGACTATAGTGCTAAAATAATTTTGTCAACTTATAAAACGCTGCTTAATTTGATAGATAGTGATGATAAAAAATTTGGCATAGGTCGTTTTGATTTAATCATTGTTGATGAGTGCCACCGTTCAGTGTACAATCGTTATAAAGCGATATTCAACTATTTTGACAGCCTAATGCTTGGACTTACTGCCACTCCGAGAGAACAGGTTGACGCTTCAACCTATGAACTCTTTGAAATGGGGAAAGGTGAGCCAACCTTTGCTTATGACTATGCAACCGCTGTCTCAGAAGATTATTTGGTCAATTATTATCCAATGGATAAGACTACAAATTTGCTCAAGAACGGACTTAAGTATGAAGACCTTTCCGACGAACAGAAAGAAGAATATGAACATCTATTTGCCGATGAAGACGGTAATTTCCCCTCTCAACTCAATAAAGAGGCGTTCTTGTCGCAAGTGATGAATAATGACACTATTGACTTGGTGCTTAACACGCTAATGACTGAGGGTTTATATGTCAATAGTGGTGAGCGTCTTGGCAAAACAATCATATTTGCATCGAAGCATGAACACGCTCAAAGAATAGTTGACAGATTTAAGTTTCTTTATCCCGAAAAGGGCGATACTTTCTGCCAACTTATAGATTATAGTGTGAACTATGCTCAAACTATAATTGACGATTTCAAAGTACCTGAAAAAGAACCTATCATAGCTGTTTCGGTAGATATGCTTGACACAGGTATTGATGTGCCTGAAATCGTAAATCTCGTTTTCTTCAAGCGCGTTTTCTCTGTTATTAAATTTTGGCAAATGATTGGTCGTGGAACTCGTACTTGTAAGGGTTTGAATGTTACTTCTCCGAGTCGTGAGTTTTTCAAATTGCAATCTGATGATGCAACAGTTGAACGACACGAAGATAAACAAGGTTTTTACATATTCGACTTCTGTGACAACTTTGAATTTTTCTCAATCCACCCCGACGGTAGAAAACTCGGAACAGGTGTGTCACTTTCGCAACGCATTTTCAATTTGAAAATCGAAATGATTTATGAATTGCAAAAAGCCGAACATCAAGAAAATGCTGACCACAAAGCATATTATGAAAAGTGGAGAAGTGAATGTCACAAATTGGTCAAAAATTTCAATCGCAATCTTGTTAATGTAAAATACAATTTGAAATTTGTTGACAAGTATTCTCAAGAAGACACATGGAACTATCTTTCAATCTTTGATGTCAAAGAAATTCAGAAGACGATAACTCCTCTTATCTCGGCTGTTGACATTGAAGAGAATGCTAAATTTTTTGATGTGTGGCTTTTCAAGATGGAGCTTGAAGAAATAATCGGCGAAAACGATTATTCTAAAGCTATCCAAAAGGTTACCGATGTTTGCGAAGAACTCCTTGATAAGACTACCATTCCTGCAGTCAAAGTAAAAGAGCCTTTCATTAAAGAAGCTTTGACAACTGAATTTTGGAGTGAAATTACCATTGATAAGTTGGAACGTGTGAGAACTGAGTTAAGGGATTTGATGAAATTTCTTTCAACCGGTCCAACTCCAATTATTGATACAAACTTTCCTGATGTGGTAATAACAAAACAGGGAACAACACCGCTCATTCCTCAATTCAAAAACTACAAACGTAGAGTGGAGGATTATCTTGCTGAAAATGTAGATTTGCCTGTTATTCAAAAAATACGAAATGTAGAGAAACTTAATGCCGAAGACATTAAGCAACTTGAACATATCTTGTGGGAAGTGTTAGGCTCTAAACAAGATTACGAACACACATTCCAAGGAGAGCCTTTAGGTGTACTTGTTCGCAAAATTGTAGGTATAGAAAATGAAGCTGTGAATAAAATTCACGCTCAATTTTTGGCACAATATAATTTTAGTCCAAAACAAGAAGAGTTTATCAAGATGATAATCTCCTATGTAAGACAAAATGGAGATGTCGCAATGGCTGACCTTATCAACAAAGAGCCATTTAAGAGAGTTGATTTTATAGTTTTATTTGGCGATAAGACAAAAGCTGTTTACGATTTGGTTAATACATATCATCAGGCTGTTTATTCATTTGCTACGGCTTAAAGAGTGTCAGTATTGTCCCTCATTTGCTTTGTGGATTTTTTACAAAAACCACAAAGTGTTTTTACCGAATTCCGGTAGGGCATTTTGCTCAAAATATGGAAGTGACTTCGCTATCATTTCTGAATATTTTATAGTGACAGGAAGGTTCTGCAGTTTTGCGGTTTGCCTGTTAATGTGGCTCCCCCTTTGAACCTTTTCTCTCCTTGTCGGTTTATAGGTCAATAAATCTGGATCTATGAAACCTTTTTACTTTTTCATATTGTTTATCAGTCTACAGACAACGGTCAACGGACAACATACGAGCTATCAGCGGTCTGCAGTCGGCAGTCAGTTTGATGGGAACAATGCCATTGACTTTCGGACGGCGGTCGATATGATGTTAGAGAATAATGCGACGATAAAGGCTGCCGAGAAAAGTACGCTGCTGGCGAAACGGCAGTCGCAGCTGATAAATGCGAGCTGGTTGCCTACCATCACAATGACGGCGGATTATACTCTGATGTCGAATGGGATTGGCGTCTCGCAGGATTATGCTTCTCTGCTTGAGCCTTTTAAGGAGAAATATGCGGAGACGCCTCTCGTGCCTGAGATTCTCAACCTCATCTCTAACGAACTGGGCGACCTTGCCTTCGAGGTGCCAATATTTGAAGATGACTTCGGCTCAATAGACTTGGAAATTCTATATCCTATTTTTACTGGCACGAAAAGATTGTACGCCAATAAGTTGGCTAAAAGCAACGAGGCTTTATCGGAAATCAATAAAGAATCTGTTGGCGCTGCTAAATATCTAGAACTCGCTAATGTTTATTTCTCTTTAAGTCTCGCTGAGTCAATGATTAAGGTCTTGAAAGAGACTCACGAGATGACGGACAATCATTATTCGCAGGCTCTTAAGATGGAAGCTATCGGCATGTTCGACAAGGCGGAACGCCTCATCGTGAAAGTCGCTCTTGATGAAAGCGAAAGAAATCTCAAAGACGCTGAAAATCAAGCGGAAGTTCTTAGAGAGGCTCTGTTAGTTTTATTGGGTCAACGGACAACAGGGCCTTCGACAGGCTCAGGCACCAATAAGTCCTTGGGTAAGGGTCAAGAGCCAATGGCCAATAGTCAACAGCCAATAGTCACCTCTACTCCACTGTTTATCAATGAGAAATATCCGCAGTTGGAATGGTTCAAGGATATGATGAAAGAGAATGCTTACGTCTTTCAACAGGCTGATTTGCACGATGACATCGCGAAGGCGAATCTACGATTGAGTCAGTCGAATTATTATCCTGTGATTTCGCTTTATGGCAAGCAGACTATAGCCTCGTATCAGGTTCCTAAGAATTTGGTTCCCAACACTATCGGAGGCGTGAATTTGGTATGGGACATCTTCGACGGTCTCGCGAGGGAACGTAATATCCAACTTACAAAAATAGAATCGGAGATTGTGGCAGAGACACAGCTTTCGTTGAAGAATGATTTGGAAGTCGCTGTGGATGAATGGCATGCGAATCTGAAACAGGCGTGCATCAACGCGAGCGAGCTGCAGTCATCTTTAGAACTTGCGCAGGAAGTATATCGCATAAGGAAGAAATCCTTCACCGAGGGACTCTGCACCTCACAGCAAGTGCTTGACGCTCTTAACCTTGTCAACAAGACGAACTTGCTTTTGCTGACGACTTATTTCGAATATGACATCGCTCTGGCGAATCTGTGTTGTTTGTGTGGGATTCCGGAATATTTCGAATCTTTTTTAACGAGTAAACTGGATTTTTAGAATTGAAAGTTGAAAACTGAAAACTGAAAGTTAATTTTCAATTTTCCACTTTCAGTTTTCAACTCCGACTGCGTTAGAGATTGGAGCGGCATCCTTGGAGAGACGCAATATTTTGCGTCTATACATTAGCGGAAAGCCCGACGGTGATAGCCGGAACGCCCAAATTAGCTTTCAGCTGTCAGCATTCAGCAATTGAAAAGTGAAAAGTGAAAATTTAAAATTTTGGGATAGTTAATGATAGAGAATGAAGAATGGAGAATGAAAAATGAAAAATGAAAAATAAAAATTAACAATAATAATAATCTGCTCGTGGCTTATTGCTCAGGGCTCAATGCGAAAAAAGATGAAAGTTTCTAATAAAATATTATTCGTTTTGTTTGTGGTTATCTTATTGATAATATTAACTTTATCTATTCTTGGGATTTTTCTTATGAAAGATAAGGAGGTCGTTTTGCAGGGTCAGATTGAGGTTGAGGAGTACAATATTTCTGGTTTGTTGCCGGGAAGGGTTGAGAGTATTTGGGTCAAAAAAGGTGAGCGTGTTGGCAAGGGCGACACTTTAGTTCACATCGTTTCGAAGGAGGTCATCGCGGAATATGAGGCGCAGAAGGCTTTGGAGAATGCGGCGTCTTTGCAGAGTGACAAAATCGACGCTGGTTCGCGTAAGCAGCTGGTTTCCATAACGAAGGAGTTGTGGGACGGCACTAAGGCTGACCTGAAACTGGCGAAGACGACGTACGAGAGAATCAAGGTTTTATACGAGGATTCCATCGTGAGCCTGCAGCGAAGAGACGAGACAGAGGCGATTTATAAGTCGGCATTGGCAGCTGAGCGCGCGGCGTATTATCAGTATCAGCTCGCTCTCGAGGGCGCGCAGCAAGAGGACAAGGAGTCAGCAAGAGCGATGGCAGTGGCTGCCCAGAACAACAGCGAGGTCGTGAAGGCATTGCTCAGCGACGCTAAGCTCACGTCGCCTATATCCGGAGAAGTGGCTTCTATCTCATTGAACGAAGGCGAGTTGACCTCGATAGGCACTTCCGTCATGACGATACTCGACATCGACAATCCGTATCTAGTGCTGAACGTACGCGAGGATTTGCTGTCGCATTTCAAGATGGGCGAAACGATAATGTGTTACATCCCGGCTCTGGGTATGAAGGAGGTGCCGTTCATCATCAACTACATCTCGCCTCTCGGCAGCTTCGCGACATGGAAAGCGACAAAAGACACTGGTGGTTATGACATGAGAACCTTTGAGATTCATGCTGTTCCAGCGACGAAGGTGGAGGGGTTGAGAGCGGGGATGACGACTTTGTTGGAATTGAGGAATTGAGGAATTGAGGAACTGAGGATTTAAGGATTTGAGGAGTTCTGGTAGAGACGTATCAATTACACAATAAAAATTAACAATATGTAATTGCTGCGTCTGATTAGTTAGGAGTTAGGAATTAGGAGTTAGGAGTTATGTAGAGACGTATCAATTACACCTTAAATATTAACAATATGTAATTGCTGCGTCTGATTAGTTAGGAGTTAGGAATTAGGAGTTAGGAGTTATGTAGAGACGTATCAATTACACCTTAAAAATTAACAATATGTAATTGCTGCGTCTGATTAGTTAGGAGTTAGGAGTTAGGAGTTGGTCACTGAGCTTGTCGAAGTGAGTCTAAAATTGTGCATTATGAATTATGAATTTATGAAAGGTGGTTTTTGGAATGTGGTGAAGAGGGAGTGTTTGGTCTTGACTTCGAGGCCGTTGTATCTCTTCACGGCATTGGTTTTTCCTTTGTTTGCTTTGTTTTTCATGACGACGATTTTCGGTAATGGGATGATTGACAGCATTCCTGTCGCCATCGTGGACGAGGACGACAGCCGTATGTCGCGTAACATCACGCGGCTATGCTCGGCGGTGCCAGAAATTCGTGTGACACAGGTAGTTGCTAACACCGCCGAGGCTCGCGACGCTCTTCTCTCGAAGGAGATTTACGGTTATCTCATAATACCGAATGAGTTCGAATCTGACGTCAACGCCAACAAAAACACTAGTCTCACTCTTTGTTATCATTATGCATTTTTAAGCGTCGGCTCGGAAGTGCTGCAAGGTTTTCTTAACGTATTAAGAATCATAGCTGTAAATCCATTACAAGAGACTGCCAATTTCCTCGGCATCGACGAGAAGACTGTGGAAAGCATCGCCTCTCCGATAAGCATCAGCGCTCACCCACTCTACAATCCGTCGTTGAATTACACCTCGTATCTCACATTCCCGTATTTCTGGGTTTTGTTCCAAATCTTAATATTACTTAACATTGCTTATTCTTTCGGCACTGAATACAAAAACGGAACGATAAGAGACTGTCTCATAGCGGGAAACAGAAAATTCATAAACGTGGTTTTAGGCAAGATGTTTCCTTACGTTATAATATTCTCGTCGGTGGCCATATTCGCTAACGCACTGATGTTTAACGTATTGGAATTCGATTTAAGTTCTAGCATATTTTCAATAATAGCGGTCTGCGTTCTTTTCATACTCGCGACATGTTCCATTGCACTTTTCCTTTTCTCTATATATCCCAACTTACCGATAATCATCAGTTTCATCTCGATGTTCGGTTCGTTGGGAGCCACTTTTGCCGGCGTGACTTTCCCCGTAAACGCGATGTACCCGTTCTTCGAAAAACTATCGTACTTCTTCCCGATTCGTCACTTCGTCGTGATGACCGACTACCTTCGCTATGAAAGTCACGCCTTTATCTATTACTGGGAACATCTCCTTGTCTTAATGTCTTTTAACATTTTGATAATATTGGCAACAGTGATTTTGAAACACAAGTATTTTCAGTTAGGAGTTAGGAATTAGGAGTTAGGAATTAAGAATGACTGTTGTCCGTCGTCTGTTGACTGTTGACTAAAAATTATGAACGAAATCATCAAAATAATATCCAATGAATTCAGGGCGATTGGTACCAATATCCCGATTTTGATTGTATTGATTTTGGGTAATGTCGGTTATGGTTTTCTTTATAACTTATTGTATAACACCAATGTTTATAAAGAAGCTCCTATTGCCATCGTTGATATGTCGCAATCTGATTTGAGTCGGCATTTCGTTGATTATATTGACGCTACTCAGCAGGTGAAGGTCGTTTCAAAGACGATGAATTTCGATGAGGCGAAGCGTATGCTTATCGAGAGGGAAATCGTTGGTTTTCTTTATATTCCGAGTGAATTAAAAGAAGAAATCATGAAAGGCAATCAGGCTCAATGTGTGGTTTATGGTTCCACGCTTTCTTTCCTGGATTACCTAAATATATATGAGGCTGTCAATTTTGCTTCTTTGGATATCAATAGCGAGTTACTTCCAGAGATGGTAGAGTCGCTCAATATGATTGACGTTCTGTTTCTTGCGAACGACAAGGCAGTCGATATCGTGAACGAGCCATTATATAATTCATCAGAAGGCTACGGCACATATCTCATTCCGCCTGTCATGGTTATCATTATCTTTCAGACACTTATGATTACAGTAGCGATGAGGTGTGGAGAGGAGAAGACTACAAGACTACGAGACAACAAGACTACAAGTTTTGGGGATTCGGTGAAAATAGTTTTAGGTAAGGCGTTTACTAATGTGATGATTTATAGTGTCTTTTCTGTTTTCTTCTTGGGTTTATTGCCTTTGATTTTCGACCTTCCGCATTTGGGTGATTCTCTCGATATCATCATCATGATGATTCCGTATCTTTTTGCTAGTGTGTTTTTCTGTCTTTCGTTGTCGCCTCTATACACCGACGGCGATATGCCATTGTTTTTCATAGTGTTTATGTCGGTTCCGCTGGTGTTTTTAACAGGCATCTCCTACCCTTTGGAGCTTATGCCGTGGCATTGGAAGATATTCCATTACATTATCCCGACGGCACCCGCGACTTTAGCATTCGTGAAACTCGATTGCATGGGAGGTGATTTGAGTAATGTCGTTCCAGAAATGATTACACTATGGGTTCAATGCGCAGTGTATTTTGTGATAGCGGTTTTTGGTGTTAAGAAACTAAGGAATTAAGGAATTGAGGAATTGAGGAACTAAGGAATTGAGGGAATTAAAGCAACTCCTAACTAAAGCCTTTATAACACCAGTACGATTCCATTCGTCGGTTAGTTCCTTGCGTATCTCTATACTTTTCAATCTTTGGTTAATCCATGAATCGGAATAGCCGAGACGCTTGTAATCAGCCATTGCCTGTTCTATGGAAAGCTCCGGGTCCTGCATCTGCTCAAGGCGGCTGCTTGCCACTTGCGACATCCATATCTTGAAAGGCTCTGCTTTATGCGAAGGTATTGACTGAATGAGACGAAACAACTGCTCTGTATCAGCGACATCCGTCAGTCGCATCTTGCCATCAGCAGCTTGAAGTTTGAACTGGTTACAATTTGTAACCGTTTCATTTCCCTCATTCTTTAAACGATTTTTTAATACTTTCCAATAATTTCTCGATGTTTGATAATCGTTCTGTTCTGTCAATACAGCAACTACATCGACAATTGCGAAATACCATTTTTCTTGTTCGTCATCCCAGATGGTGCGGACTTTCTTTGTCTCGAAAAGCTGTAGTGATTCTTTCTTTGTCATAAATCTTGTGTTTTTAATGTTTCGATACAAAAGTATAAAGAAAAATCTTCGCTTTTACAATTTTAACTATTTTTAACTTTTATGTAGTTATTTGGCAAGTTAACGGGAAATAAGGACAAACCGGTAGAGACGTATCAATGCTTCCTGCATATAAACACACATTGCTGCGTCTCAAAAACGATGAATTTCTTAGAGACGCAGCAAAATTCTGCGAATTTTGATACGTCTCTACATTCAATCTTAAGAACCACTTCTCCTCTTCAAAATTTATCATTACTTTTGCATTCTAATCATTCAAGAAATGAAAAATAGAATATTAACTTTATTATTTCTTATCACGTCGAGTCTTGTCTTTGCTCAGCAAAATGCCGGTCTTAAAGGCATTGTCAAAGATGCTGGCAACAAGGAGGCTCTGACTGGCGTCACCGTTTTTGTCGAGTCGTTGAAAAAAGGAACATCGACTGACATTGACGGTCATTACGAACTTTCTTTGCCAGAAGGTTCTTACGACATATCTTTCTCTTTTGTCGGTTATATCACTGAAACGCGACATGTCAGCATTCATAACTCTGTCAAGACATTGGACATCAATCTTAAAGTCGATAATAAAATGCTCGACGAGGTCGTGATTTCCAGTCAGCGTAAAGACGCTAATGTCAGGGAATTAAAAATGAGTGTACAGACCATCGACATGGTGAGAATCAAGAAGATTCCCGCACTGATGGGCGAAGTCGATGTCATCAAGACTATCCAACTTATGCCTGGCGTCCATGCCGCATCAGAAGGCTCATCAGGATTCAGTGTGCGCGGCGGCAATCCCGACCAGAATCTCATTCTTTTAGACAACGTGCCTATTTATAACGCTTCTCATTTCTTGGGTTTCTTCTCTATTTTCAACAACGACGTGATAAAAGACGCTACTTTATACAAAGGCGACATCCCTGCGATGTACGACAGCCGTCTTTCTTCAGTGCTGGACATCACCACATTAGATGAAATTCCACACAAATTCAATATGCAAGGTGGCATCGGCGCACTGACAAGTCGCCTCACATTAGGCACGCCTTTCAACAAAGGCAGAAGCGCATTCTTAATCGGCGGCCGTATCACTTACGGCGGAGTCTTAGCTTGTAACTTGATTAAAAGACTAAGAGGTAACTCATTGCATTTCTATGACTTCAATGCGAAGATAATGCATACTATAAACAATAAAAACAGAGTCTTCATCTCGACATATCTCGGCGACGACGTATTAGGTGTAACAGATTTGCTGACAATGAAATACGGAAATAAAAACGTCACTGCTCGATGGAACCATATCTTCAACGACAAGCTAACTTCCAACTTATCTTTGTTTTACACCAATTATAGATACGATATCGGCATCGATATGGATCCTTACCAATTCAATATCATAGCTGGAATTGAAGATGTGTCCGCAAAATACGATTTCACTTATCTGATGAATGACAATATCACGTCACGCTTCGGTGCTGCAGCTACTTTCCATCAATACGGACAGGGTAAACTGAAAGATGAGACTGGCTCAATCGCTAATCTTCTCGGCGTCGACCCAGCGAGTGAAGTCGTCCGTAAAGGTTTGGAATATGCTCTTTATTACACCAACGACCACAAATTAGGACCTTTGTTTTCAATACGTTACGGACTACGTCTTTCGATGTTTCAAAATATTGGCAAAGAAACACTCTTCCTCTTTGATGACAATTACGAATGTTACGACCAGATTGATTACGACAAAGGCGAGATTTTTAACACGCAAATAAACCTTGAGCCTCGCCTTGGCGCGATATATCAAATCAATGAGTTTTCTTCAATAAAAGCTTCATACCTTAGAACGGTTCAATATGCGCAAGTCGCGACAAATGCGACAGGCGGCATTCCTTTCGACCTCTGGTTTCCTGCAAGTCCTAACATCGAGCCTCAGAAATGTGACCAGTTTGCGTTAGGTTACTTCCGTAATTTCCTAAACGATGAGATTGAGACTTCTGTGGAGGTTTATTACAAGAAAATGCACAACGTAATTGACTTCGTCGATAATGCTTCTTTCATCGGCAATCTGTATATCGACGGCGAAGTAAGAAAAGGCAAAGGCTACGCTTACGGCATCGAGTTTTTAGCTAGAAAAAACTTCGGTGATTTCTCTGGCTGGATTTCATACACTTACAGTAAATCAATGAGAAAGACTCCTGGAATCAACTTTGACAGAGAATATGTATCGCCTTACGACAAGCCTCATAACATCAGCATTGTCTTAAATTATGCTTTCAACAAACGCTTTGATGTTTCGGCAACATGGGTTTATACCACAGGACAGCCTGTCACATATCCATGCGGGAAATATACCGTCGATGGAATAACATACGCCATCTACGACGGAAGAAACAACAGCCGCTACCCTGATTATCATCGCCTCGACTTGTCGGCAACGATAAAATGCAAGGAAAAGAAAAACTGGCAAGGCGAATGGAACTTCTCGGTCTACAACGCTTACGGACGTAAAAACGTATGGGCGGTCTTATTCATACCTGAAGGTAACACCATCAGCACTCAAAGCGTCGCGCTTTTCTCATTCATTCCTTCTGTCTCATATAACTTCAAATTCTAAATGCCATGAAAAAATATCTTAACATACTAATATTAGCCATGTCATTTCTGATGACATCTTGTATTGATGATTTTAAAATCGATACTGAAAACGGAAAACATCTCGTTGGTATAAATGCTTATTTCACAAATGAATACAAGAAACATCAGATTGTCATCAGCAAGACGACTGATTTCTATTCCGAAGAAGAAGCCGAGATGATTTCTGGTGCTGAAGTTTTCATCCATGATGGCGTTGACACCATATATTTTAGAGAAACAGAAAGAAAAGGCTATTACGAAACCATTGATTCTGTGTCTGGTATCGTTGGACGCACATATTATCTTTCAGTAAACATCATCGACGAAGACGGATTGCACAACTACTATTCACAATCAACGATGAGGGAAAATATAAGTCAGATTGACTCTATGGTAGTGAAAGAAATTGAAGACCCTTTCTTTAGCAACTTTATGGGAAACGCCAAGGTCTATTCTACAAATTTATATCCTTATTTCCAAACCCTTGATGATCAAAGCAACTATCTTATAAACATTACATTCAACGACACACTTACCTTAGATGATTCGTTTTTAAGATGCAATATCTTATCATTAAACCATTTGTCGGGAATGTATTTCAACGGCACTGAAATGGTAAGTTTGGTCGGTGAACAAAGCGTACATACTTTCAAGACATCGACGCACTATATCGAAAATGACAGCATCTATATTTCTGACAGGGAAAACTATCCTTTTGTAGAAGAAGGCAACAAAATCACCTTATACATTTACAGCGTAACGCCTGAATTTGTCACATATAAAAACGATATAATGAGCAGTTTTGGCTCCAATCCGATGATGGGAATGCCGTATAATGTCGCCACAAATATATACCCAGGCGGTACTGCAGTAGGCTTTTTCGAGACAATGTCAGTCACAAAAGGTAGTATTATTTATTGACAATCAACAGATAAAAAATATTTTTAAAAAAGTTTATTTTTTTGTTGGAACATAAGAAATAAATTGTATCTTTGCAGCGTCTTTTTAAGGCAAGTTCTTAATGACAGATTGGGGGAGTCGCATAGTGGCAATTGCAACAGACTGTAAATCTGTCCTCGGATGAGTTCGGTGGTTCGAGTCCACCCTCCCCCACAGAAAAGAAGTGAATGAAAATTCGCTTCTTTTTTTGTTTTATACACAACATTTAAAATTGAAAATTGAAAACTGAAAGTTGAAAATTGATAAAGATGTCTGATATCGAAAACAAATCCAAAATAATTCCAGTGCTGAGCATCAATGCTTCAGATTCTCTTGGATATGTTGGCATCCAAGCCGATATCAGAACCATCACATCTCTCGGTCTTTACGCCGTGACAGCAATAACATCAATCGACTTAAACGACCTTCCTTCAGAATTGATAATATCGCAAGTCAGGAATATCGTCAGTTCCATGCATCCTAAAGTCGTAAAACTTGGATTGATTCGTGATGCTCAAACTATAAAAGCAATTAGAAATGAAGTCATTGGAGCGAAAAACATCGTCGTAGCTCCAGGAATATTTTCATCAAACGGCGAGCAACTCATTCCCGACGATGCCATCGAAGCAATGAAACGGCATCTCATTCCGATTGCTTCAATTCTAATTCTACGCAGTAAGGAAGCTGAGAAATTGCTGAATATCAAAATCAACACCGACGACGATATGATAAAAGTCGCTCGTACATTTATTGATATGGGCGCGGAATCTGTCTTGTTAAGAACATCGAAACACAGCGACGGACTGCTCACCACTTTGCTTTATGAGAACGACAAGGCGCATTTCTTCACCTCGCACAATACCGAGGGTTGGCAGAAACACGGCATCGGCGGCGCGCTCTCGTCAGCAATCGCCTCTCGCCTCGCCTATGGCGACGACATCATCAACTCGATAGAAAACGCTCACGATTATATGCATAAGCAAGTCGTCTATGCCGTTTCAAACAAAGAGATAGAATCACGCAAGACTGTAATTTACAACCAGTTCTTATCGTTACTAGCAAAATATTACAACATATCACACTCGGTTTCATTCTACGCCGACAAACTCTGCGTAAGCACTCGTTATCTCTCACAGATAACCAATATGTTTCTGAACTGCAGTCCCAAAGACGTCATCGACGATTATCTTTTAAAAGAAGCCAAAGTATATATCGAAACGACCAATCTCTCCATACAAGAAATCGCATACAAACTCGGATTCTCTTCACAGACAATGTTTTCCATTTTCTTTAAAAGAAAAGAAAAATGTTCGCCAGTGGAATTTAGAACTAAGAGCTAAGAGCTTTAACTGTTGACCATTGACTGTTGACTTTTTTAGAGTGCGATGCTTTTTTATGTCAATAATCCCACAATCTTCTCAAGCCATTCTTTGTCGATTTCATCAAATGTGGCAAGTTTCTCGCTGTCGATGTCTAAAACTCCAACGACTTGATTTTCTTTAAATATTGGTACGACAATTTCACTCTGAGATGCACTACTGCATGCAATGTGCCCTGGAAATTCATGAACGTCTTTTACGACAACAGCCTTTGCTTCTTTCCAAGATGTGCCGCAAACTCCTTTGCCGTAAGCTATTCTAGTACAAGCGACTGGACCTTGAAACGGACCTAAAACTAGTTCGTTGTCAATCACACGATAAAAACCGGTCCACCAAAATTTGAACGTCTCGTGTATGAGCGCTGCAATATTAGCCATATTGGCGATTTCATTTTTTTCCTTATCTAATAATGCCTTGATTTGTTCGTAAAGAAGCTGATATTTTCCTGTTTTGTTCATAAATGTCATGATAGTGATGAGCAAAAATAATAAATTATTTCTTAAAAAGTATTAACATTTGACATTAGTCTTTAGCTCTGAAAGGGCGAAACAAATTTTGTATATGACAGCACCTTTTCAATTTCCAACTTTCAATTATGCATTATGAATTATGCATTATGAATTGATTTTAGGGCGTTCCGGCAAAGCCGTCGGGCTTTCCGCTAATGTATAGACGCAAAATATTGCGTCTCTCCCAAAAGGATGCCGCTCCAATCCCTAACGCATTGGGGGCGATTAAAAATTGAAAAGTGAAATTTGAAAACTGAAAATTAACTTTCCATTTTCAACTTTCCACTTTCAATTCAAAAAACTCCCAACTCCTAACTCCTAACTCCTAACTCCTAACTAATAAGGCGTTGCCTTATCCTATACCTGTTTCGCCCCTTCAGGGCTCAAAATTGCCTTCGACAAGCTCAGGCACCAGTTCAACGGCTAACAGCCAACAGCCTTAGTTTTTTATTTTCAGAACTAAATTTTATAAAATCGGAACACAAAAATTCATTTCTTATTTTAAATTCATTCTTTTGCAGCAAAATTTTAAAATCTGTTAAAAATGAAAGAAAGAATAGAAAAGAATCGTAATCTTGCTGAGTTATTAAAAGGTGGTGTTATCATGGATGTCACAAATCCAGAACAAGCTCGTATCGCAGAAGCTGCTGGCGCAATGGCAGTTATGGCTCTTGAAAGAGTTCCTGCCGACATCAGAGCTGCTGGCGGTGTATCACGCATGAGCGACCCTAAGATGATCAAAGAAATCCAAAAAGCTGTGTCAATTCCTGTCATGGCAAAATGCCGCATCGGTCATTTCGTTGAAGCACAAATCCTTGAAGCCATCGGCATCGACTATATCGACGAAAGCGAAGTCCTCTCTCCTGCTGACGACGTCTTCCACGTCAATAAGAGACAATTCAACGCTCCTTTTGTGTGCGGTGCGCGTGACTTGGGCGAGGCTTTACGCCGCATCAGCGAAGGCGCGATGATGATAAGAACCAAGGGCGAAGCTGGCACCGGCGACATCGTACAAGCCGTACGCCATATGAGAATGATGCAATCTGAAATAAGAAGAGTCGTCTCTCTCAACAATGATGAGTTATATGAAGTTGCAAAGGAATTGAGAGTTCCTTTTGAATTGATACAATACGTTCACGATAACGGCAAGTTACCTGTTCCTAACTTCGCTGCTGGCGGCGTTGCAACACCAGCTGATGCTGCTTTGATGATGCAACTCGGAGCTGAAGGCGTGTTCGTGGGCAGCGGCATCTTCAAGAGCGGCGACCCAATGAAAAGAGCTACAGCCATCGTGAAAGCCGTTGCTAACTATAAAAATCCTGAAGTCTTGGCAGAGTTAAGCGAAGACCTCGGAGAAGCAATGGTCGGAATCAACGAAAGCGAAATCAAGATATTGATGGCTGAAAGAGGAAAGTGATTGGCTTTTAGCTTTTGGCTATTGGCTATTGGCTATAAAAAAACTGCGAGAAGTTTCTCGCAGTTTTTTTATTTTCCTTTGGCTTCAAATTGAATGCTTCCACTTACGTCATAGTTTGCTTCATCTAATCCTGAAATATTGATTCCACATGTTCCTGTTGCAAAAGTGGATTTCCAATTCAACATCCTTGAATTATAGATTGATACTGTCGGATTCTTTAATTCTATATCACAATATATCATTCCATATTCTGGCGAATAAAAAACACCATCATAATGACAATCCTGCAATTTCAATCCTAAGCCATCGCAATATCCTTCAAAAAACATCTCACTAATCTCTCCATTGACGCCATTGATTTGCATCGTGACATTACCAGCGTCATCTTTCTCTGTAATAACAG
Source organism: Bacteroidales bacterium (assembly GCA_045657145.1). GTDB lineage: Bacteria > Bacteroidota > Bacteroidia > Bacteroidales > F082 > Limimorpha. The sequence continues at coordinate 56,787 of JAZOSK010000048.1, forward strand.
CCGTTGTTTCAATCACTTCAGTTGCTATTGGCAAGATACTGTTTCCATATTTAACACTAATACTTGGAGTTATCTTAATATTATATTCACCAACGACCTTATCTACATAATCATCATTTTCTGGTCCACATGACGACAAGGCAAGCATACAAAATGCTAACAAACAATAAATTAAACTTTTAACTTTCATAATGATATTTTTTAAGTAAAGAGACACATCTATAAAAATGCGTCTCTATAACGATTAAATCTTTTGAATATTATGTGATATTTAGTTATAAAGTTATAAAGTAATGAAGTAATGGAGTGATGCTCTTAGCAATAAATTATCTCACAATTATTCTACAATTTCTTACATCATTACCATTAACAGCCTTGATAACATAAATGCCTGCTGTTTCAATACCTTCGATAACATCTGTATCATCATATTCTGCAACTTTTGCTCCGACTGAATTATAAACCTCCACTCTATCGTATGTCATTCCGAGATTGATTTCAGCATTTACACTTGCTGGACTTGGGAAAACATTGAATGTATTGGCTGAGTGCTCATCAACACTTTCTGTTGAAACGAAGTTAGCGACCAATTCTCTGTCGCTTGTAATTGTGAAAGAATATTCACTTTCTTCTGAAACGACTTCATCATTTTCTATCCAATTGAGGAATTTATAACCTTCGTTTGCTGTTGCAACCAATGTCACCGTTTCATCTTTTTCAAAAGAACCTGCACCTGTTATAGTACCTGCGTTCTCTGGATTTACAGTCACTGCAACTTCATAAACGACATCTTCAAAGCCATCTGCGCCTTTTGTTAACCATTCGAGGCTGAAGTTGTAGAACACAGTGCTGTAGTTATCTTTTCCTGTGTAAAAATCTTCTTCAACATAAATGCCAATTGTATTGTCTGGCAAAATACACAATGAAGAATATGCCGAGCTGTAAGGCACTATGCAACGTGAAGTTGGCCAAGTCTGACCTTCGTCATAACTAACGAATACTGTGACATTTTTTCTTTCTGTTCCAACTGGCACTGAGTGAAGAAGTCTGTTTTTGTCATCGCCATTGTTTACTGAAGTGTAACGAATCAAATCGCCATTACATGCAGGAGCTGCGATGTCGTACCATGTCGAAGGATTATATTGCCAAGTCAAACCGCCGTCGCTAGAGATGTTATACCATCTGCTACCGCCATGTCTGATACTCATTAAGATACGTCCGTCAGCGAGTTCTGTAACCTTAGCTTCATCACCGCCGACAGAAGCGCGACCTGATACGTTCCATGTCTCGCCATTGTCATCAGAATAAACTACATAATTATATAAGGTGTTGTTGTTACCGCTTTCTCTTATAGCTGCAACGAACATAATTCTGCCTGTCGATGTCAACAATCCATTACCTGAACCGAAGAACGAAGCGTACCAGTTTTTACGAGTTGGATCTGTACAATCCTTACCATAGATAAAATGTGTAATCACTTCAGGCTCAGTCCATGTCTGACCATTATCATTACTTCTCACCATATAAGAATTCTGAGGAACAGATGGCGTTGAAGTCCATAATCCTTGACCGCCAACGAACACTGCCAACAAACCGTTTTCATCTTTTGAATGAACCAAAGCTGCGTCGCCATAACCTTGGAATCTTCCAGTGCCTTGAGCGATTGTTATTGGCTCGCTCCATGTGCGACCGCCGTCGGTACTTCTATTGCAAATGATGTCGATATCTTCTGGCAGGTCAGTGTTGTTATATTTACGTTTATCTGTAAAAGCTACGATAGAACCGTCTTTTGCTGTGATAATCGCTGGGATACGATAGTTTGATGAGTTATAATCGCCTGGACGAAGCAATGTTGTGCGAGCCAAGATTATTTCGCGACGACCTGTTGGTGATGGAGATTTAAGCTCAAATGTCTCATTTTCTGTAGTAACTGACAACAAAGACATATCAACGAAGTTACCTTCAGCAGCGTCTTCTGCAACATTGACTGTCAACCACAAATAGTTAATGCCTTTTGACAAAGAACCGTCGAGTTTACATTCAAAATCACCTTCTGTAGGGACGCAGCTGCCAAGCAAAGTTGCTGTCTCCATGAATCTGCCGTTAGCATAATCTTTAAGACCTGTTGAATAAACTCTGACTTCCTCTACATCAGAGATATTTGTAGTTCCTTCTAAATTAAGTTTAACTTCCTGCAAAGCAACAGATTCAGTACCTTTATATTGAACTGAAGCCTTCAAAATCAATTCATCTACGTTAGCACGAGCTGTAAGTTGTGTCTCTTGTTTTAAAATCACACCTCCGAATTCGCTTTGAGCAAATGACGCCAAAGAAACGAATGTCAATAAAACTAATGTTAAAATCTTTTTCATAATATAGTGTTAATTATTATTTCTTCATTATAAATTTCAATAAAGCCTCGCAACCTTCGCTAACATCGTCCCATGTAGCCTGAAAATCGCCTGTATACCAAGGATCTGCCACGTCTGCTGGACGAGAAGTGTAATCCATCAATAGAGATATTTTACCTTGAGGGTCATTACTCAACATATTTTTAAGATTACGGATATTGCTTTGATCCATCGCTACGATATAGTCGTAATAGTCGTAGTCTTTTTTTGTTATCTGACGCGCAGTCTTGCCCTTACAATCGATTCCATGCTCAGCGAGTTTCTGACGTGCTGGCGGATAAACCGGATTGCCGATTTCATAAATCGATGTAGCAGCCGAAGCGATTTCAAATTCATGCGACAGACCAGCTTTCTCCACTATGTCTTTCATCACGAATTCCGCCATCGGACTTCTACATATATTGCCGAGGCATACGAAGATTATCTTTTTCATATTTTTATCTTATTGATTACAAACACATTTCATAAATCTTAACAATATCTTCTTTTGTCAGAGGTTTAAAACCTTTCAAAACAGCACCGCCGCAAGCTTTCTCTGCCATATCTTCGAAATGTTCTCTTCCGATGCCGAGTTCGCTTAAAGTGCTCTTGAGTCCTAATGTCTTGAAGAAGAAATCGTATAATCTTTGGATGCCTTCTTTTGCAATCGCCATTTCATCTTGATTAGCATCAACGCCAAATACATTCACTGCGAACTGCACATATTTAGAAACGTTAGTCTCGTCGAGGCAATATTCCATCCAGCGGGGAGTGAGGATTGCGAGTCCGAGACCGTGAGTGATGTCGTAATAAGCAGAAAGCTGATGTTCCATTGGATGACAACTCCAAGCCTTAGCTTTGCCTCCATTGATAAAACCGTTGATAGCCCATGAGGAAGTCCACATCAGGTTTGCGCGAGCTTCGTAGTTATCAGGAGTTTCCATCGCAACAGGAGCGAATTTCACAACAGTCTTTAACATACCTTCCATGAAAGCGTCGAGCATGAAAAGGTCTTTGTTCATATTGAAATAAACCTCCATGATGTGCGACATGATATCGACAGAGCCGCAAGCGGTCTGATATTGACTTACGGAATATGTCAATGATGGGTCGAGGAAAGAAACTTTTGGAAGAAGATTTGGGTCAAGGCGACCGATTTTATCGTCGGTTTCCGGATTGCTGATGACAGCTGCTGTGTCCATCTCAGAGCCTGTAGCTGAGAGAGTTAATATTGTAACGATAGGCAGCGCTTTGTTGATAGGAGCTTTCTTCTCGTTCATGAAATCCCAAGCGTCATGCTCTACGCAAGCTGCAGCTGCCATGATTTTAGTAGCGTCGATTGTAGAACCGCCGCCGACAGCAAGCAAGACATCAATATTGTTTTCCTTACAGATTTGCGCACCTTTTCTGACAGAGTCGATACGAGGATTTGGCTCGATGCCAGAGAGTTCAAAGACTTCAAGACCAGCCTTCTTCATCTCTTCCATAATTCTGTCGTAGAGACCGTTTTTCTTGATAGAACCGCCGCCGTAAGTCATAAGGACGCGTGTTCCGAACTTGCTTAACTCTTCACCGAGGTGAGACAACTGATTCTCACCGAAATATACCTTTGTAGGAATGTTATATACGAAATTATTCATGATATTAGATTTTCTACAAAGATAATAAAAGGCGAAAGACAAAAGACTAAAGATGAAAGATTTTTAACGTATTTTTTAAAGTCAGCGAGTCAATTCTTCACGAAGTTTTTTCAACAATAAAGGTACACCAACCGCACCACGTTCTTTGATGTGAGTCAGAGGATTTTGAATCATTGAGGTATCAGGCATTCCTGGGTCGACCAAATAAATCGGCACTTGTCTATCACGCACATAATATACCAATGACGCGGCAGGATAAACCGCCAACGACGTTCCCACGACTATCAAAATATCTGCTTGTTCAACGATGCTGCTCGCGAATTCGAACATCGGCACGTCCTCACCGAAGAACACAATATGAGGTCGCAGCAAGGCTCCATCTTCTGCGCGCTCATCAAGACTCTGCTCCCACCCTTTGATGTCGTATATAAGTTCAGGATTTTGTTCGGAACGCAATTTCATCAACTCGCCATGAAGATGCACCACTCGCGTCGAACCAGCCTGTTCGTGAAGGTTATCGACATTCTGTGTTATCACGCAGACATCAGCACACTGTTCCATCTCAGCGATGGCGATATGACCCGCATTAGGTTTCTTAGTCAATGACTCCTTGCGACGCAAATTGTAGAACTCTACAACTTTTTCTCTGTTATTTCTCAATGCTTCGGGAGTACACACTTCTTCAATACGATAATTAGCCCAAAGACCGTCAGCATCACGGAATGTCGCGATACCACTATCGGCGCTGACACCAGCACCTGTAAACACCACTATCTTTTTCTTTTTGTTCATAATAAAATCAGCTAATCAAAATACTTCTTTCGTATAGAAACATTGGATCGAATCCTATTTCATTATTCCAGTCAACTGTAAAATGATCTAAAGCAAAAGATTTAAAATAGTCTAAATCATATAATTTTTGACAAATACCTTTTCCAATCAACGGAGCAAAATCCATCAATCTGACTTCTTCATTATTAAATGTCAATCTTAACACATAATTTTCGACATATTCTGCTTTTACTATTTTTAAAATTATATTGTCCATAATTA
>JAZOSK010000049.1:0-6170 GCA_045657145.1 Bacteroidales bacterium
TTATCAAGAATATCAAAAGCGGGGCTTATGATGAAATATTCCCAGACAATCTCCAAAGGAAGAAATTTCTTTTCAGATATCTAAAATCTATAGTAAGAGAAGCAATAGCCGCAGAACGTCAGATGAAAGTCTGGTATTTCGCGAACGCCTCTAAAAAACTTATTGAGAAAGGAGGCGCAAGATGAGAACAATAAAAACAGACCAAATCACTATCATAGATGATTACTGCAAGACCAAGACAGAAGGCGACAGCAATTTGGAACTATGTATAGATATCATTTCACGAACAATGCTCTCTATTCTTAAGGATGCTGAAGATGATGATGCAATCGACACTTTGCTTCTATACAATCTGACCCATGTCCTCCGAGAACTGGAGACAATGAAACGCGAGATAGATGTATTTGTCAAGGAAGGAGGCGAGGCATGAAGACGATAAACATAGAGCAGCTTCCAACCTTGGACAATATCCTTACAGGCGAGCTTATAGACGACTTCCGCAAGACAGTCATCGACGTGATGAAGTGCATAAACGGAAGCTATTCGGACAATATTATGCGTAAATTGGTGTTTACATTGTCGATACTTGAAGACATCCGGGAGGAATACTCGGATGTCATGGAAAAAGAATTTTAGAACGGACATTTTTTTTTTTGAAGCGGCGAAGTCGGGTACTTCGCTGCTTTTTTTTATGTCCTAATCTGTCCTAATCTGTCCTAATCGGTCCTAATCGGGAAAAATCGGGAATAATCTGTCCTAAACTGTCCTAAACTGGAACCTGTCATTTTCGGCCGCTGTAGCTTTGCCGAAAAATTTATTAACAAATCAAAAATTTACAAAATGGACAGAATTTTTAAATCAGACAGAATCATGGGCATCGTCGCCTTATTGACATTCGCGTTAGTCGCTTGGAGCTTTTACGAAAACCACAAACCAGAAAAAGCCATCGGAGAATAATCAACAGAATTACTAACCTAAAAAAATAGAAAAAACATGTCAAATTTCAAAAAAGCAACTAGACCTGTAGCGTCATTCATTTTTCACAATACAGAAAGTGCATCACACAGACTCTGTTTATTTCCAGGTCACTTCATGACTGCATCAACAATCACTCAGGTATATGGTCAGTCTACACCATTTACAGTTAAAAGTTTATTGAGCTATGCAGATCCTACAGCAATTATAGCAGCAGGGTACAGCTGTGACCAAGTAGCGGACGACTTCAGCTTGTCAGAAAATCTAAAGGATTCAAGCGGTGCTGAGTACAAAGTCAAAGTAAGTCCAAAGAGTCCAGCCACACGTTACCGCGACTTCTTGAACTATATAAAAAGTTCAGGTCTCAAAGTCGTCAAAATGCGTATTACAGACCTTTCAACATCTGCTAATCCTTCCCGCGACATCTTCCAACAATGTATCGAGGTGACACAATCATCAATCGGTTCAAAGGCTGGTTCAGACTTCGTACAGCTGTCTTCTTACATCAATCCTGCTAACTTCTTGCAGAACTTCATCGATGTAGATTTGGAAAAAGATGAACGCAATTTATCACTTGACGAAACAACACTTGCATTTTTGGATATTCCAGGAAATGCACACTTCCAAATTGATTTCACATTAGCTGAATAAGCTTCTTGAAATAAGAGAACCTAATCCACTGGCGGCGAAACAAACGCCGCCTTTTTCATAACAATCAAAAACAGAAAAAACATGAAAACTGACAGATTCAAATCTACAACATCAAATAAGTTTTGGGATAGCTTCAACTTGAATGAGGGTCTCAACACTCTAGGCGAGACAGCCCGAAGCATCTGGGGCAAGCCAGTAGAAAACACAACAATCATCCAGCAGGCTCCTGAAGAAAAAGAAAAAGACAACACCATGCTTTATGTAGGCATTGGCGGCGGTGCGTTGCTTTTGGTCGTACTCTTAATAGTATTCCGAAAATGACAAACAACTCAGGAAAATTCGTCTCTACCGTCTCTAACAAGGAGACGGAGACGACGGCCGCAGACATCACTACGGCGATACCGCCAGCTCCAAAGCTCGGCGTGCTCCAGTATGTTGAAGAATACTTCGGAAAATACTGGTGGATGTGGTTAATCCTATTATTAATCCTAAAACTAACACAGAAATGACAGACTTCAAAACAGTATTGAAAAGCAATATCCAGAGCGTTGAACTCGAAAAGAAAAAAGTCAAGATCACTTGTGCCAACAAGAACGCAGGCAACAAGGTCATCACGACATTGGGGCAGAACGTAAGCCTGTTAGGCAGCAACAACTATGATGTTAAGAAAGGCCTTGACGGCGCAAAGGACTTCACAGTTAAATTCGACGGCAAGAACGGTAAGGCAGAGGCTGAAGCCTTCTATAATAACATCATCGCCATCACCAACGACCATTCCGTACCTGTAGAAGATCCTGAAAAATCGGCCATCGATAAGACTAAGGAAGCTGTCAAGAGGACAGTAGACAACGCTGTGAACACTGCTAAAGAAGCTATGGGTATTTCAGCACCTGCACCTGCAGCAGTACCTGCACCTACAGCAGCACCTACAGCAGCACCTACAGCCACGGCTATTCCTGAAGCACCAGGTACCGGCGGAGGCTCGGAAGCTCCTGAAGGCTCGGACAACAAGATGTTGTTCATCATCGGTGGCGCGGTTCTTCTTGTAATTGTTATCGGTCTTGTGATATGGAAAAGCAAAAAATAACATATCAATTCGCAGACATAGGTCATTGGCTCGCCAGATGTAACCATCAGACAAACGTCATAGAGCTTAACGCTAACGAATGGGACTCGTTGTCCCCGCTGATGAAAGATTATATCTGGGTTCACGAGTGCGTGCATCTGCTCACTGACATCACTGACGAACAGGTATGCAACAGCATATCGGACGCGATATTTCTGACGCGTTCCCGTAACGCCAGAGACAGACAGCAGCGTCTCGACTTCGTGACGGCAGCCAATGACCAAAGCTTTACAAGGATAGCCAAGCCAGTTGCAGATAAAACGACTTTGTTTGTCGTTGCGCTGGCTATAGCAGTAATTTTATTTATAACTAAAAAGTAAAGAATTATGAATCCAACCACAGTCATGAAAATAGCCTCCAAGGTCGATGTCACGAAGATAGCCTACACGGTAGGCGGCGTGATGCTCCTGATAATAATGTTTCTTTACATAAAGAAAAAAATAAAGGAATCCAAGGAGGAAGACAAGAATAACGAATATCTGAAGCAGATAAAAGCTTCGATAAACGACTCGAATCTAAGCTTCTCCGATGTGGAGTACCAGACAATGGCCAACAGTCTCCACAGTTATCTTTCAGATACTAGGGCAGGTTATGCCGGAGTGGATGAAGACGGAGTCTACAGCATAATGGAAAGACTCAGGACCGAGGACGACATCAAGAAGCTTATAGAAAAATTCGGAACGAGAGAAATCCGCAAGCGCTGGCAGACAAAGAGTCATGTGTACGAACTTTCAGGAGCTATTGCAGCCTTGCTGTCGCAGGATGAACGCGACGAAATTCACAAGCGTTTTGAGAAGAACGGCATCAGCTTCAGGTTTTAAGTATTGAAAATTGATTTTAAAAAACAAGTAATATGAATTTCGGCAACAATATAGAACGACTATTATTCCTCCAGTCGCCAGCGGCACTGGTAGAGATCTCACCTGACGGCAACACTATATATAAAGGTTATACCAGAAATAGAAATGCTACAGCATTTTCTAAGGATTGGATGATATTAAGAATAGAAACCATGCTTGGCAAGGAAGGCGTAGCTAAGACAATTATAACCGAATGTGCTGAAGGCGGATTCGAGAACGCTTGGAATGACAAGGAAAAATTAAAATACAGATATATATGAAAAAAATAGAGTATAATCCGTTTACAGGCAATTTAGATCTGTTGTCTTCCGTGGATTTCTCAGTCCTTTCAAATGTGGAATATCACGGAGGATTGATAGATTTGTATTTTAATTCTGAATCTGGCACAAACATAATATCCATACCAGTGACAGATATATTTAATAAGGATTTTTTTTACAATATTTTCGATTTGAAGTTTTTGGATAAGGTTTGCCTTATAGCGGAAAATTCCCAGCCTCAGTTTGTTATGCAAATAGCTGATCAATCTATACTTCATCAGATAAAATATATCGAGGTGCAATGTGGCCAATCAGTGCGTACCATTACCAAGGAGCTTCTTAACCCGCAAATAGTATCGACAATAGATGGTGCCCTTCTTAAAGAAGGCATAAACACATGTACTGTAACGATATATTTTATAGATAGCTTTAATCTTCCTCCTGTTGTAGTTCACAAAAGTACGGTTCTAGCTGTACCGCCCGTATATTTCGGTTCCATAATAGTACACCCTGACGGACCTACGTCTCCGTTCAACTACATTGGAATAGCAGAGGGTTCTAGCGTTTATGTCAAAATTCCAAAATCGCTATGTGTAGCTAGTCATTGTCCGGAACTATTTCTTGGCTTCAGATATCTACAGATAACATCTGAAGGTTTTCCAGTACCTTTGCGTTTTACAGGCGAAGAAGAAACTATCGGAAATTTCGCCTACTGCATTTATCGTACAGACACATTGCATACAGACGCTTTGTATGATGTTATAATATGGTTTAAAAGTTGAAGCCTATGAACCTCCACCTCAACATAACACAAGACGTCGGGCACGGGATCATGGTCATGTTCCTGTGCTTCATCCTGGTGCTGCTGTCGGTAGTAATAGACTTGTTCACAGGAGTACAGGCAGCCAAGAAATGCAAGGAGAAGCTCCAGAGTCGCATATTTAGACGTACTGTCAACAAGGTGATAAGCTATCTTACAGTTGTCTTCTTCGGTATCTTCATCGACATTCTGGGCTTGTGTTTCCCATGGTATGCGATACCGTATTGCTGTATAATTACAACATTATGTTGCATACTCATAGAAGGCAAATCGGTCATAGAGAACCATGCCAAGGCCAAGAACCCAGCGGCCAGCGTTCCGGAGACGGTAGCAGAAATCGCCGAATGGCTGAAGAACCACGAAGATGTTTTGAGAGAACTTAAAAACAAGGCGAAATGAAACGTAACGCAATCATAGCAATGTCGGCAATCATCATCGCATTAGTCGCATTCATAATCATCAAAAGGAGAAAGAAAATGAAATATTTCAGTATAAAGGAATTATGTCAGAGCGAAGTCGCTAAGAAGAACGGCATCGACAACACGCCTTCCGAAGAGGCTAAAAGCAATATGGAAAATCTCATCGTAGTGGTCTTGGACCCATGTAGAGAGAAGTACGGCAATCCTATTAGTGTCAATTCTGGCTATCGTTCCAGACGTCTTAACGCCGAGGTCGGCGGAGAAGATACGTCTGACCACCTTACAGGTGAAGCGGCAGACATCACCGGTGGCAGCGTTGAAGAAAACCGCAAGATTTTCAGAATTTTGGTTGAAAACGGCAAGTTCGACCAACTGATCTGGGAGAAAGGCGGCCAATGGATTCACGTCTCATGGCGTGGCGACAACAGCCGTCACATCATGCTGGAGTTCAAGAACGGCATCTACAGAAGAATTGACAGCAATTGGGAAGAAGTAATTAATAATTAATAATTTAAAAATCAGAGTTATGCAAACTGAAATGAAATTCAATAACAGAGGCGAAAATTCAAAGAAAGCCGCTAAGATTCTTAAAGCCAACAAAAATGAATATCAACGTCTTCTCAAAGCTGAAATTGCTAGTCAGAAAGGCAAGAAGAACGTATGTAAGGCGGCTAAAGCTGCTTCAAAGAAACACAAGAAAATGACATGGAAACAAGCTTTGAAAAAGGCTTCAAAATAATATCACCCATGCTAACCTCCAAAACCAATATGCCAACAGGCGACAGCAAGGAAGACGTTTATATTCGTCGGGCTATCATAGTGGAACGCTTATATCCGCTTAGGGGTAAAAGCGTTCCATGCGGCGCTTTCAATGGAAAGAAAGTAGAGTTCCTTTTTAACTCTATTGACGAAACAGCAACAAGAGCAGCGCAACGTTATGAATCAACTTTAGCAGCTTTGCGAGTAGTGGAAGCACTCAAAATTTCAACTTTAGTAAAAACTGACGGACCACACTCCAGTAAGCAACGAAAAATGGAGTTTACGAAAGTTCATGAACTT
>JAZOSK010000050.1:0-5095 GCA_045657145.1 Bacteroidales bacterium
CTTCACAAGGAGTTAATAATATGATTGAAAATGTGTTAGGATCTTATTTACCTTATATTGAAAAACAATGAGTAAGAATTTAGAACTTTTAACAGCTCCATTACGCAAGGCAAATCCTGTCACAGTATTAATATTAGGTATTTGTTCTGCTCTCGCCGTAACAGCTAAGCTAAAACCGGCATTGGTAATGGCTCTTTCAGTAACAGTGGTTATCGCTTTGTCAAACCTTGTTATCTCTTTATTAAGAAAAGGTATTCCTTCAAAGATACGTATCATCGTTCAACTTATAGTTATTGCAACTTTAGTTATCCTCGTTGACCAATTCTTAAAGGCTTTCGTTTATGATGTAAGCAAGCAGCTTTCAGTATTCGTCGGTCTTATCATCACCAACTGTATCGTTATGGGTCGTCTTGAAGCTTTCGCTATGGCAAACGGTCCATGGGAATCATTGCTCGATGGTATTGGCAACGGTCTCGGTTATGGTATCATTTTGGTTATCGTAGCTTTCTTCCGCGAACTCTTCGGTTCAGGAACATTGCTCGGTTTCCAAGTCATCCCTGAAGGACTTTACAATTTCGGATATATGAACAACGGTCTTATGATTCTCCCTCCAATGGCATTGATCATCGTAGGTATTATCATGTGGCTACAAAAACCAGAGGAGGATAAGAAATAATGGAATCATTAGGTATTTTCATTCGTTCGATATTTATCGACAATATGATATTTGCATACTTCCTCGGAATGTGCTCATATCTCGCAGTGTCTAAAAATGTTAAGACATCATTCGGTCTCGGCGTAGCAGTCGTTTTCGTTCTCGCCATCACAGTGCCTATCAACTATTTGTTAGACAAATACGTTCTCTCAGCAGGCGCATTGGCATGGTTAAGCCCTAAGTTCGCAGATGTCAACTTAGACTTCTTGACATTCATTCTCTTCATCGCTATCATCGCAGCTATAGTTCAAATCCTTGAGATGGTAGTAGAGAAATTCACTCCAGCATTGTATTCATCATTAGGTATTTTCTTGCCTCTTATCGCTGTTAACTGTGCTATCATGGGTGGCTGTCTCTTCATGCAAGAAAGAGACTTCACAACAGTAGGTCAGTCACTTTCTTACGGTTTAGGTTCTGGCTTCGGCTGGTTGCTCGCTATCGTAGGTATTGCAGCTATCAGAGAAAAGATTAGATATTCTCACGTTCCTAAGTCATTACAAGGCACTGGTATCGCATTCATCGTTACAGGTTTGATGGGCATCGCCTTCATGTCATTCCTCGGTATCACTTTCAAATAATTAATGTTACAGTTTAAAAAGAAAAAGAAATGAGTACTACATCTATTATTTTATTAAGTATTGCAGTATTTTTGGTCGTTGTCTTGATTCCTGTAACAGTATTAGTTTTTGTTAGAAAAAAACTTGCTCCACAAGGCAAAGTTAAAATCAATATCAACGATGAAAAAGAAATCGAAGTAGAACCAGGCAACTCATTGCTTGCTACTTTAGCTAACGAACAAATCTTCTTGCCATCAGCATGTGGTGGTGGTGGTAGCTGCGGTATGTGCCGTTGCCAAGTTCTCGAAGGCGGCGGAACTATCCTTCCAACAGAAACAGGCTTCTTCAGCAGAAAAGAACAACAAAACAACTGGAGATTAGGCTGTCAAGTTAAAGTCCGCGAAGACATGAAGATTCACATTAACCCACAAATCTTCGGTATCAAGAAATGGGAATGTGAAGTTGTTAGCAACAGAAACGTCGCTACATTCATCAAGGAATTCGTCGTTAAACTTCCAGAAGGCGAACACCTCAAGTTCTTATCAGGAGGTTACATCCAAATCGACGTTCCTGCTATTGACGTCAACTACAAAGACATCGACGTTGATGAAGAATACAGAGCAGACTGGGAAAAATTCGGTATGTTCGACCTCGTCATGCATAACCCTGAACCACAGTTCAGAGCTTATTCAATGGCTAGTTACCCAGCTGAAGACAACATCATCATGCTCAACGTTCGTATCGCTACACCTCCATTCGACAGAGTTAACGGCGGCTTCATGAAAGTAAATCCAGGTGTTTGTTCATCATACATCTACTCATTGAAACCAGGCGACAAAGTCACTATCAGCGGTCCTTACGGTGAGTTCCACATCAAAGATACAAAACGCGAAATCATCTTCATCGGTGGTGGTGCTGGTATGGCTCCAATGCGTTCACACATCTTAGATTTATTCCTTACAAAACATACAGACAGAAAAGTATCTTACTGGTACGGCGGTCGTTCATTACGCGAACTCTTCTACATCGATGACTTCAGAAAGATTGAAGAAGAAAATCCAAACTTCAAATTCAACATCGCTCTTTCTGCACCGCTTCCAGAAGACAACTGGACAGGTTATGTAGGTAACATCCACGAAGTATTGTTAGAAAATTATCTTAAGAATCATAGCGAACCAGAAGAAATTGAATACTATCTCTGCGGACCTCCAATGATGACAGCAGCTGTCTTGAAGATGTTAGACAGCCTCGGAGTACCAAAAGAAATGATTTCATTCGACGACTTCGGCGGATAAAAAAATCAGTAGAGACGCAAAATTTTGCGTCTTCGGCGGATAATGATATGTAGTAGAGACGCAATATTTTGCGTCTCTACCAAAACGGAATAATCAATTTTAAAAAAAACAAACAAAATGAGTTCATCAATCAACAAAGGTCAAATCATTAAAATTGCTATTGCATTAATAGCTTTTTTGGTATTGTGGATTCTTCCAACAACAACATTGGGATTACCAATGATTTCAGTCGTTGAACACCGTGTCATCGCTATCTTCGCTTTAGCTTTGATATTATGGTTCACAGAAGCTATCCCTTCATGGACAACATCAATTTTGATTATTGTTGTTCTTTTGTTAACCTGTTCAGATCAGGCTATTATTCTTTTGCAAGAAGGTGGTAAAGAAGCTTTCAAAGGCATCGCACTTTCACACAAAACAGTGATGGGTTCTTTCGCTGATCCAACAATCATGCTTTTCTTAGGCGGTTTCGTTATCGCTATCATGGCATCAAAAATGGGTATCGACGCTCAACTCGCAAGAGTATTGTTAGCTCCATTTGGAACAAAATCAAAAGTTGTTCTCTTGGGCTTCTTACTCGTAACAGGTGTCTTCTCAATGTTTATCAGTAACACAGCAACAGCTGCTATGATGTTAACTTTCATGGCTCCTGTTTTACGTCAACTCCCAGCTGACGACAAAGGTAGAACAGCTTTAGTATTAGCTATTCCAATCGGTGCTAACATCGGCGGTATGGGTACACCTGTTGGTACACCTCCAAATGCTATCGCATTAAAATACTTAAATGAAAGCTTAGGTTTCAACATCGGTTTCTTCGATTGGTCAATGATTATGATGCCTTTCGCAATTTTCTTGCTTATATTCGCATGGTTCATTCTCACTAAGATATTCCCATTCAAAAACGAAGAAATTCATTTAAAGATAGAAGGCGAAACAGCAAAAGGAGCTCCTCTTATCATTTCATACGTAACAATCGGTTTGACAATCTTATTATGGTTAACAGATAAAGTTACAGGTATCAATGCTAATACAGTTGCTATGGTGCCTATCGCAATATTCTGCGTATTAGGCTTGTTTGGTAAGAAAGAACTTAAAGAAATCGATTGGGATGTTATCTGGTTGGTAGCTGGTGGTTTCGCACTCGGTACAGCATTAGACAAGTCAGGTCTTGCAGCACACTTAGTAGGTGCTATCCCATTTGCAGAATGGTCACCATTAGTAGTTATCATCGGCGCTGGTTTATTATGCTGGTTCTTCTCAAACATCATCAGCAACACAGCAACAGCAGCTCTCATCATTCCTGTTATGGTAGCAGTTGGTACAGGTATGGGCAGCGTACTCGAACCATTCGGCGGCATCTTGACACTTATCCTCGGCGTTACATTAGCAGCATCACTCGCTATGATATTGCCAGTATCTACACCTCCAAATGCTATCGCTTTCAGTACAGGTATGGTTGAAGTAAAACATATGCGTACAATGGGCGTCATCATGGGCGTTGTTGGTCTTATCTTAGCATTCACATTGCTTATCATCATTGGTAAAGCAGGTATCATGCTTTAATAATTAAAAAAACATAAACATTAAATATTATGGCAAAAGGTCTTTCATCAATTACAAAGAAATTGATCATGGCTGTTACAGGTGGAGCTTTGGTGTTCTTCCTTTTATTCCATGCTTCAATGAACATTGTCGCAATCATCAAGCCAGAAGGCTACAACAAGATTTGCGAATTCCTCGGAGCTAACTGGTATGCTTTAGTAGCTACTGCAGGTTTGGCATTACTCATGGTGTTCCACCTTATCTATGCTTTCGTATTGTCATTACAAAACTACAGAGCTCGCGGTAAACAACGTTACGCTGTTGTTGAAAAACAAGAAGGCGTTTCATGGGCTTCAAAGAACATGCTCGTTATCGGTGCTATCGTTCTTATCGGTTTAGGTTTACACTTATTCAACTTCTGGGCTAATATGCAACTTCCTGAAGTATTGCATAAATTAGGCATCCACGTTGAAGAAGCTGTTATGGATAATGTTACAAATGGCGTTCACTACATCGTCAACACATTCTCATGCCCAGTTTATTCAATCATCTACTTAGTATGGTTGGCATTCTTATGGTTCCACCTCGCACACGGCGTAGCAAGCGTTATGCAATCAATCGGTTGGAATAACCATGTATGGCAAAACAGAATCGAATGTATCGGCAAAATCATCGCTGCTCTCATCGTTGCTATGTTTGCTGTTGTAGTATTATATTATTGGTTAATTGTTGGTTAATAGGATAATATTATGAAAGAATTAAATTCTAAGATACCTGCAGGTCCATTGGCAGAAAAATGGACAAATTATAAAGCTCACCAAAACTTGGTGAACCCTGCTAACAAGAGAAAATTAGACATCATCGTTATCGGTACAGGTTTGGCTGGTGCTTCAGCTGCTGCATCATTCGGTGAAATGGGCTTCAACGTAAAAGTGTTCTGCATCCAAGACAGTCCACGTCGTGCTCACAGTATCGCTGCTCAAGGT
>JAZOSK010000051.1:0-1969 GCA_045657145.1 Bacteroidales bacterium
ATAAGCTGTAGCTGTGATTAACATACCGATAGCGATTTTACGAGGAGTTGAAACTTCTCTACCTTTTCTTGCTAATGCTGCGAAAGCCCACATGATGATAGGAGTCAATGTGATGACGAAGAATGGGTTGATACATTGCCAGATCTCTGGTGGAATTGCGTTTGTCAAAACGAAGTCACGAGCGAAAACTGAGAGTGATTGTCCGTTTTGGTGGAAAGCGAACCAGAAGAATGCTGCGATACCTAATACTGCGAAGAGAGCGTATAATCTTTGTCTGATTTCTTTTGCGTTAGCTGCAAGTTCTTCTTGTGTATATTCTACAACTTGTTTCTTTTCTTTCTTTGCAGGATTTGGGAATTTATTTCTTGAGATGATGAAAATTGTCAATGACAATAACATAGCTACAACGGAAGCGATGAATGAGAAGTGAACGCCAGTGTTGAAGATGTTGAGGTAGTTGCTGCAGAAATCACCTAATTGTTCAGCAGGAACAGCAGTTGCGTTGATTTGTACGTCTTGAACTAATTTTGTCAAGTTGTCCATGTCAGTTTCTGAAGCTTTGTTTTCCAAGAAATTGTGGCATAAACGTGGAAGGTCTGAGTTGTAAACGAGACCTTTTGTCTTTAACCACCAGCTTCTTAATAAAGGAGCAACGAAAGGAGCAATAACGCCACCGATGTTGATAAATACGTAGAAAATTTGGAAACCTGAGTCTCTCTTGTCTTTTGCTATTTTAAGAGCTTCTGGACCTTTCTTAGCTTCTTCTGCTTCGAAGTTGTCGTACATCTGACCAACGATAGCTTGTAAGTTACCTTTGAATAAACCATTGCCGAAGGCGATGAGGAACAAAGCGAAGCATGTGAATACTAATACCATATTAACGCCAGGTTGTGCGCTGAAGATAGGTATTGAAAGTAAGCCATAACCTATAGCCATCACGAGGAGACCTGCCATGATAGTGCCTTTGTAATTTTGAATGCGGTCAGCAATCATACCGCCTGGCAAGCCGAGAACGTAAATTAAGAAATAGAATACAGCGTAAATCCAGCCTGCTGCTGCGTCGCTGATGCCGAATTTTGAACAGATGAAAAGGAGTAATACTGCGTTCATGATGTAGTAACCGAAACGCTCGCCCATGTTGCTGATAGCAGCAGCAATGAGTCCTTTTGGATGTTCAGCTTTAGCTTTTCTTACATAGAAAACTAAGAATGGGATAACAACAATAAGGATGGCAAAAAGGATTACCAAAGGTCTGTTGTTTACCCACAGATTTTGAAAGCCTGTCATAATGTTTTAAAATTTTTAATTAATAATAAATTTAGTTCGTCTTCAATATCAAAACTTTAAAATTCTAAAACTTTAAAAAGTTAATATATTCTAGAATTCTAAAATTTTAAAATTCTAAAGTTTTTTTTAGGTTGGCAAAGATAATAAATTTTTTTGAATTTCAAAGATGTATTTGCCTTGACGACGTTACATTGTTGTTAAATAAAAGAAAAAGGCCATCCTTTGGCAATTTTCAATGTAAAGTAACTCAACCCTCCATTATGCATTATGCATTATGAATTATGAATTAAAAAAAAACTGTTGTCTGTTGTCCGTTGTCTGTTGTCTTTTATTATCTTTGCAAAATTAAAACGCAACTTTAAATTTGTCCAATATATGAATAATCATTTGATAAATAGAGAATTATTGTCTTCAATTCAGAGTGCTTTTGATTATTTTTCAGTGTTGACTCTTACAGGACCGCGTCAGTCGGGCAAGACTACATTATGCAGAAAACTTTTTGCAGATTTGCCATATTATAACTTTGAGGATATGGCGACATTATCTGCATTTCAACAAGATCCAAAGTCTTTTTTGATGAAACATGATGATGGGATGATTATTGATGAGGCGCAGCGTTTTCCTGAGATATTTTCTTATTTGCAGGTGTTAGTTGATGAGCAAAATTTTAATGGAGGAAAAA
>JAZOSK010000052.1:0-1525 GCA_045657145.1 Bacteroidales bacterium
CCAGCAGCTTCTGCAATACGAGCCTGCTCTGGATTTGTAACATCCATTATAACACCACCTTTTAATAATTCTGCAAGGTTACGATTTACTTCTTTATTTTCTTTCATTTTGACTTAATTTTAAAAACGATGCAAAGAAAAATAATATCAAAATGCAAAGAAAAAATATATTCTGATTTTTTAAAATATTATTCTGATATTTATAAAATCATTTCAATCTATAAGCAGAAGGTGTTTCTTTTTCGTTTTTAAAAAAGAAAGAAGAAAATGCGGATTGTGACGAAAAACCAAGTTTATCTGAGATTTCTTGAACGCTGTAATTCGTCGATTCTAAAAGTATTTTAGCTTCTTTTATTATATAATCAGAAATAAGTTGCTTTGGAGCAACTCCGACTATATCATTAGTCACTTGCGACAAATAACGCGTTGACACACATAATTTATCAGCGTAAAAAGACACGTCATGAGATTTATGATAATTCTCACTTACAAGCGACATGAACTTATTGTAAACCACAGTCTTTCTTGAATGTTGCACTTTTTCTGACACGGCATAAACGACTTGCTTATGCATATAATCATGCGCTTTATCAATCGCTGTCGTAATATCATCACCGAATGCGAGACGAGTAGCCACCGCGGAAGAAAGAGCTCCCCCGACTCCATGTTTCTGCCAGCCTTCGGTATTATGCGAAGTAAAGAAATGCGGATTTCCATTTTCATAAAGCAAGGCCGTAAGCAAACCGTCATTATGTTTAGAAGCACGCAGCAACACAGATTCTACACCCATATTAATAAATGTGTGCGCAGCTGCAATCATATCATCGTCGGTATTGATTTTTATGCCGAGCATTTTCTCCGCTTCATTACTACGTAATATCAGCAGCGTCGACATTGGAAGAAGATGCTTTTTAATCGCTGAAATAACTTCATCAGAAACAAGTTGTTTTCCTTCAGAAGAAAAGATACCAGGAACAAGCACAATACTTTGCGAGGCGACGATTTCATTCCTCAACATCTTTATCGTTGACACATCGCGAACGAGACCTATTTTAACAACTTTTGGATGCGACTCCTTCACAATAGCTCTCACCTGCCCTATTATCATTTCTGAAGACAAGTCGTTGATAGAAGTCTCGCCGTTTTCATTCTGGGTCGTCACTGATGTTATCGCTGCCAACGCATAACCGCCAAGAGCCGATATCGTCCTAATATCAGCCTGAACTCCGACCACGCCAGCGCCGTCAGAACCATTGATTGTCAATATAGGAATCAGTTGAGGCATATTTTAATTTTACTTATTGCAAAGATAGTTAAATCTCTACATAAACACTTCATATCATAAGAAATGTTTTTGCCATACAATTGACATATAAAATTGTCATAAAGTAAAATATTTTTTACATTTTGTATTGTTTATTTGATTTTAATATATATATTTGCAAAGTCAAATCTTAAATTTAATTCATTATGAAAACAAATTACCTACTTCCAACAAGTTTTAAGAAAATCGGTTGGATCATGAT
>JAZOSK010000053.1:0-17679 GCA_045657145.1 Bacteroidales bacterium
ACATACGACAAGGTTGAGGTCTACAACGCTATCGGCGTCAAGGTGGCAGAATACAGCAACGTCGACAACATCGACGGCATCGAGACAGCTGGCGTCTACATGCTTAAAGTCATGAACGGCAATGAAACAAGAAACTGCAGAATCGTGGTAAGATAAAATTTGGGATTTTGGGAATTTGGGAATTTTTAACAGATATTTTGGTAGAGACGTCACATTGTGGCGTCTCTTTTTGTAAATATTTAAAAATTCAGGATTTGAGGATTTGAAGTTTTAGATTCTGAGTTTATAAAAGTCCCGGAGGGACGGCAGTTCCCAGGCAGGTATGGAGTGCGAAGCACGGAACCGCCTGCCTATATTCTTTCGTCACTACGTGACTTTTTTAGAACTCTAGAACTTTAAAATTCTAGAGTTTTAGGGTTTTAGAGTTTTAGAGTTCTTTAATTCTAGAGTTCTCCCAATGCGTTAGGGATTGAAGCGGCATCCTTTTGGGAGAGACGCAATATTTTGCGTCTATACATTAGCGGAAAGCCCGACGGCGATAGCCGGAACGCCCAAAAAGAAAAGACACCAAAACGCTAAGATGAGGTCTGAAAAAGACAAGAAAAGACAATTTTTTGGATTTATTTAATATATATTTTTGCGCCATGTTTAACTTAATACATTAACATTATGCGCAAAAATTTTTACTTTATTTTGGTTGCTATTTTCGCAGCAACATTCATGACTTCATGCGGCGCCGATGAAAATGGAGCTATTGAAGAAGTATTATCAAAGAAAACTTATGCTAAAGTCATCAGCACCTATGACCATGTAAGCGACTTCTTCTCAGAAGGAACTTGCATCGTTAAAAGTGACGGCGAGTATGGCGTTATCGACATGAAAGGTAAAGAAATCATTCCATGTACACACGAACGTATCTACGATTGCTCTGATGGAATGTTTTTATTCTACACAAAAGACGAAAACTACAATTATTGGTATGGTTTCCTTGACAAAACAGGCAAGGTAGCAGTTGAACCTCAATACAAAGATGCAGGACACTTCAATGATGGCCTTGCCTTAGTTATAAGAGGCAATGAAAAGAAATCATGGATTAACGAATATGCTTTCATCAACAAAAAAGGTGAAATCGTCATTGACTTCAATACTTACGCTAAGATGCAATCTTTCAGCGAAGGATTGGCAGCTGTAAATGTTGAAAATGACAATAAAGACGTATGGGGTTACATCAATACTAAAGGTGAAGTCGTCATCGCTCCAACTTACGATCACGCATACTCATTCAGCGACGGCGTTGCTATCGTAGGTAAAAACGACAAAGAATTCGTCATCGACACTAAAGGTGAAGTCGTTTTCATTCCAGAAAAGGATATGGTATTACTTGAAGAAACATTTGAAGAAGGAGTTATGCCTGCTGCTAAAGGCAACGACTTAAAAGCAAAATGCGGTTTCATCAACACTAAAGGCGAAGAAGTTCTCCCATTTGAATATGACTACGCTGAAAGCTTCATCGACGGCACAGCTTACGTCGTCAAAGACAAGAAACTTTTGGTCATCGACAAAAAAGGAAATGTGCTTGAAGAAGAAAGAATAGATGCAGACGAATTAGAAGAATATCTTGACGACATCCTCTATATGTTCTAATCAATATTCATCCAAACAAAAAGACATCGCCATTTTTTGACGATGTCTTTTTTTATTTTCAATTTATTTTGGGCGTTCCGGCGAAGCCGTCGGGCTTTCCGCTAATGTATAGACGCAAAATATTGCGTCTCTCCCAAAAGGATGCCGCTCCAATCCCTAACGCTGGGGAGAACTCTAGAACTTAAAATCTAGAGTTTTTTAGAAGTTCTCAATCCGTAAACGAATATCACAGCGAAGCAGATGAATGGAAGTATGAATGAGAAGTTGACTGCTGGGAGGCTTCCCACTGTACCCATATCGATAATCATGCCTTGAAGCGGAGGCATCAATGCGCCGCCTACGATAGCCATGACCAAGAAGGCTGCACCTAATGAGCTATCTTCGAGGCTTACGTTTTCCAAGGCGATGCCGTAAATAGTTGGGAACATAAGCGACATGAAGACAGAGATAGCCATCAAGCAGTAAAGTCCCATAATACCGTCAATCAATATTGTTCCAGCTGAAGCTAGCATTGCGCCGATAGCGAAGAACATTAACAACTTACGAGAGTTGACATATTTCATCAAGAAGGTGCTGATGAAACGACCGCACAAGAACATTCCCATTGCGATGATGTTATAAAGCTGCGCTGTAGCCTTGTCGATGCCTAGACGGTCAGCATATTGAATGATGAAAGTCCATGTCATGATTTGAGCAGCGACATAGAACAGCTGAGTGATGACACCTTCACGATACACCTTATTAGAGAAAAGACGTTTTAAAGTGCCTTTGTTGTTAGCATTTTCTTTTGTCTCATTATTTTGATTTTTCACGAATATCGCGATGATGACGAAGACAAACAGCACCACGCATCCGAGGGCGACATAAGGATTACGGATGATATCGAGGTCGTGTTCGCGTATTGCTAGTTTTGTCATTTCGTCGAGGTTAGAGAATCCCACCTCACGCACTGCGGCAGTATCCGATTCGAGTTTAGCGAGCACTATTCTTGATGCTACGAACATACCCATGAGAGAACCTATTGGGTTAAACGCCTGAGCCAGGTTGAGTCGGCGTGTCGATGTCTCTTTGCTGCCTAATGATAATATGTAAGGATTTGCTGTTGTTTCGAGGAAAGCGAGTCCGAAGGTAAGGACATATAACGAGACGCAGAAGAAGCCGAACTCCTGACGGTTAGCAGCTGGGATAAACATAAACGCGCCTATGGCGTAAAGGATGAGACCGAGCAAGATACCTTTTTTATAGCTGTAGCGTCGTGCGAAGAGAGCTGCTGGTATCGCCATCGTGGCATAGCCGCCATAGAATGCGAATTGTACGAGAGATGCCTTTGCGGCTGACAGTTCCATCACCGTCTGGAACGCAGCGACCATAGGATTGGTGATGTCGTTGGCGAAGCCCCATAAGGCGAATAATGATGTTATTAAAATGAATGTCAAGAGATACTTTTTCTCGACGAGTTTAGATTGTAATGTCTTTGTCATAATTTAATGTTGCTATGAGCCTTGAGCTATGAGTTATGAGCTGAGGCTAATGAATTAATATTTCACAAAGATAGTAAAAGGCTAAAGGCTAATGACAAAAGACTAAAGTTTTTTTTATAAACAAAATCACCGAGTCTCCATAGGAATATAATCTTGGAAACTCGGTGTTTTTAATTCTTAATTTTTAATTCTTAATTGCCAACGGCCTTAGTTCTTGACAATCCTCTTCACGACTTCACCTTCGTCTGTAATAACTTTCACGAAATAAACGCCGCTGTTTAAGTTAGAAACATCAATAGCTGATGGCTGACAGCTGATAACTGATAGCTCTTGTCTTCTTCCATAAACATCATAAATCTCTATAGTCAGTGTCTGAGTCTGTGTCAATGTCTCAATATAAAGTTTGTCATTGACAGGATTTGGATATATACTGAATGAAGCTTCGAGTTCTTCTACACCTTCACCTGGTTCTTCTGGTTGTTCTGCTTTCAATGTTGTTACTTCTACAACTTTTGAAGCTGCTGATTCCAATGTGTCTGCAACTGCTGTAACGGTGAAGCTATATGTTGTTTCAGCTGTTAAACCATCGACTGTATATGTGGTGTCTGTTACGTTTTTCACTAATACAGAATCCATGTAAACATTATAGCTTGTTGCACTGTCGACGGCATTCCATAACAACACAACCGTTGTTTCTGTCACAGTGTCAACTACAACTACTGGTGCTGCTAACACCAGAGAATCACCTGGTTGTTCTGGTTGTTCTGGTTCTGCTTCTAATGTCTTAACAACTATTGCCTCCGACTTCATTACTTGTTCATTACGTACTGCTGCTACTATGAAGCTGTATTCTGTTCCAGCAGTTAAATCTGTAATGGTAAGGCTCGTTCCTGTTACACCTCCAACTAAAGTATCTGCGCTATAAATTTCATACCACATCGCGTTTTCAACTTCGTCCCATGAGAGAGTTACTGAAGATGAACTTATTGAATCTACCTTCAAATTTGACGGACTTTCTATATACTTTATAATTTCATAGTAAAACACAAATTCTTTTGCGGAGACGAGCAACAGTGGGTCATCGTTAAACACTAGATATTTACGAGGGATTACCAAGGCATATTTACCATCATCTGTAATCTCTGTCATTTCATCTTCTTCGATATATAAACTCAACTGTCTTGCTTGACTATCAACGTTATCAAGTCTAGCAGCGGCTATTTGTTCCAAATAGTTGTTTTCTCTTACCAATGCGATATAAGGTATATTATATGAATCTTCATCAATGGCGACAGACTCTACATTTTCAAATGTCACGGTAAATCTATCTAACGTATCAACCATACCTTCTTCTGGGTCAACTGTGGCTGTTATGTCTAAAAACTCAACAGCAGCACCGCCATAAAACTCTATATTATCAAGGATTAGATGTTCGCAGTTTTCAGAGCGGAGACGGAAAGCAATATAAATATCCCGACCGCTATACTCACTCAAGTCGATGCCTCGAGTTTTAAATTCTGCAGATTCAAAAACGATTTCTTCTTCTGTGAAATAATACCAAGAATCATCGCCATTTGTAGAAATCATCACGGCATAACTCTCTAGGAAATTAGGATTGAATGAGGCAACATCCCATACGAGATATGATTCTGCTGAAGGAGTAAACGGAGGCAATATACACCAGCGGTCAGCCCTATCTGTTCCATTGAGCCACGATGTTCCAGCTAAAAGATGTTCTCCGTAAAGCTCATGCTGTGGGATATTAAATATTCCCCATCCGTATTCGTTAAACTCTTCTCCTGCCGATGGATTCACAGTTCCTCCATCTTTAACACGGAAAGTGAAATCAGCTGGGTGTTGTCCGTCTTCAAAATCCCATGACATAACAGGATTTTCAAGAACTTGGAATTCAAAGGTCTTCTTATTGTTTTCTATATTTACATCAGCATCAAAAAGGACCTCTATAGAGATTTCATGTTTTCCTGCAGCAAGATTTTTCAAAGCACTTCCCAACACAATATCTTTTATCTCTTGAGATTTAAACTCAATCTCTTCTTCATAAATAGTCTCTTCATCTATCATAACGCGAAGCGCTGATGTCACGTCAGTGACACCTATATTTCTAACAGCAAAGCTTACATCTTTCTTGCTTCCTTTGTGAACATACTGCTGTGGATTAGTGATTGGGAGTACCGCCAAATCAATAGATTCTGTATTGACTTTTTCAAAAACGACATCATCAACATAAATATAGTTCTTGTCTTTATTGCTGAAAGCATAGAATCCGATGTGAATATTTTGTGGTTGGTCAAAGTATAATATATTGATTGATTCTTCGTATTCTCCTCTAGCAAAAGGTGCATACTCCACGATTTTGTTCGTCATGCTTTCTGGCTTAGCTTCATTGCCATAGTACACTGCCAGTTTCTCCAGATGAGAATCATCACCTGAGTACCAGAACCTCAGCATATAATAACCAGGCTCTTCCACTGTGATAGGCTCAAGTATTGCCCAGTCGTCAGCATTATTGTTTATATCATAATTATATGCGAGGCAGTAGTCGCCTGTATGCGCCAATGAGTACCATGTATCTGTATATAAATCCCAGTTGCCTTCGTCTTCATTTAAGTTGAACATTGTGATACCATCGGTATATTCATCATCTTCGAATCCCATTACGTATGGCACTGTAGCTGGAGCTTTATGAAGCACCATCACTTCGCATGCATCATTAGCTACGCTAATATCATCTGGATGCGTTGTCCATGCTTTCAATGCAAATGTCTTACGAGGCACCGACAGATTAGCTTTAGCTGTGAAAGTATATTCCATCTCGCCACCAACAGCAAGAGGCTGATTCACTGTCTCAGTAGCGATTGTAACATCATCAACAGAGAAAGAGATGTCGAATGAGTTTACATCTACACCGCCAGTATTTTTCACTTTGACAGTAACCGTCTCTTGGTCGAGTCCGAAGTCAGACACAGGAGCAACGAACTCAGCAGCTTGTATATCGACAGGATTGCTTGTAAACAGAGCTTTCACCTCACAGAGATATAGACGCCACTTGTCGGAATCGCTACAAGCACGGAATCCTACATAGACAGGTTCGTTGGCGTTTACATTAATTAAACAAAGGTGATGTGTAATGTCTAATGTAGGTAAATAAATGACATCAGATAGTCTGTTAGTCATTGCCTCTGCAGTTTGTTCCATGCCGTAAAACACTTCGATTTTTTCGCCATAGGAACTACCTTGTACTGAGAAGTTAAGTGCCAAGGTACCAGTTTCTGCCGATGTTATCGCTGGAGAGATAAACCAGTCGTCAGCAGCATTGGTTGCGTGATAACTGTAAAACACATGAGATGGGTCTGCATAAGAATCGAATTGCCACGTTTTCTCATCGGCATTATTGTCGACGACGAGCCATTGTTGGAATTCTTCTTCGGTTTGAAAATTTGTTTGAAATACCTCTTGTGCAGAAATGATGAAAGGGCACAAGAATGCGATTAGGAGTAATGATAATTTTTTCATAGTTTTTTTTAGCTAGGCTCAATAGTTAGGGCTAGTATAAGGAGTGAGCCCGTTAATCCTTGTTAGCGCAAAATTAGATAGCAAATTTAAGGATTTCGGTAAAAAAAAACAAGAAAAAAAATTAGGCAAATATGCCGAAGATGCCGTTCCAATCCCTAACGCATTGGGAGCTGCCATAATATGACAGCCCTACAACTATTGTTATACAACTATTGTTAATTGTCAATTGACATTTGCGCCAAGATATTTCCCATTGCGGTGGCTTCCACTTCGCCTCTGATGACTTCGCATCCTGTGTGTTCAGCAGCGAGTTTGTTCAGCAGCTGATTCCTTGAACCGCCGCCAACGATGTAAATCTTATTTATCTTCTTGTTGGTGCAGCGTTCCATCTGTGCCTTCACCTCTGCATATTTCTTTGCTAACGAGATGCAGATACATCTCATGAAATCGCCCTTTGTGATAGGAATGTCTTCATTATTTTCTTTGAGATAAGATAAAATCGCTTCCGACATCTTATCTGGATTCATGAAACGAGCGTCGTCGACATCGAATGATGAGTTAAATTCTGATAGCTCAGCTTCTTTCACTAACTCTGAATAGTCGCATTTGTAGCCTTCACTCTCCCACTCTTTGACAAGTTGTTGTATGAGCCAGAGACCTGTGATGTTTTTAAGGAAGCGTATCCTTCCGTCGGTCATGCCTTCGTTGGTGAAGTCGGATTCGAGGGCTTCTTTTGAAATGATAGGTTCTTTTGATGGTGTTCCCATTAGCGACCATGTGCCGGAGCTGATGAACGCCCAGTCGTCGGATGTGTCACTGATGGAGGCGACGGCACTCGCGGTGTCGTGCGAGCCGACAGCGACGACATTGAGATTGCCGCCGACTTCTTCGGCGAGCTCATCACGAAGTCGTCCTATCACAGTGCCTGGATAAATAATATCTTGCATCAAGTGTTTAGGCAAGCCTAATCTTTCAAAGATGACATCGTCCCACTGATGTGTCAGCGAGTTCATCAGCTGCGATGTCGATGAAATGGTGAATTCGTTATAACATTTTCCTGTGAGGAAATAGTTGAACAAATCTGGCATGAATAATAGCTTTTTAGCTCGTATGACGTTGTCATACGCCATATTTGTATCAGCCTTGCAGGCTGTAACAGCGCTTAATAATTGAAACGCTGTGTTTATTTCCATGAACTGATTAGCAGCATGTTGGAAAAATTCTTCCTTTGGCAACTTTTGAAATGCTAAATCTAACATTCCTTTGGTTCTGTCGTCGCGATAACATATTGGTGTGGAAATCAATTTTCCATCTTCATCCAAAAGCCCAAAGTCGACGCCCCAAGTGTCGACGCCGATGCTTTCAATCTCGTCGCCATACTTGGCAAAGGCTTTCTTCAGACCTGTCTTCAACTCATTGAAAAGAGCGTTGAAATCCCATCTCAGATGACCGTCTATCATCTTTTGATTATTTTCAAAACGATGTATTTCTTCCAATTGTATAGACGCAATATTTTGTACAGACGCAATATTTTGCGTCTCTACGGTTCCAACGATAACACGACCGCTGCCAGACGCAATATTTTGCGTCTCTACGGTTCCTACGATGACACGACCGCTGCCAGCACCGAAGTCTGCTGCTATATATCTTTTCATATTATTTTTTCTTACCTAAAACGTAAACGTCTAAATCTTCAATCTCTTCTTGTGTCAAGGTTGAATAGTTACCGCCTGATTGTACTATTATCCTGCATGCCATCTCGAAGAATGTGGCGCGTTCAAAGACCTCGTCGAAGTTTTTGCCGCATACCACCTGACCATGGTTTGTCATGAGACATGAGTTATGGTCTTTCATCGCTTCAAGAACAGCCTTTGCTAATTCTGGAGAGCCTGGTCTGTAATAAGGTATGACAGGAATTTCTCTTCCGACGTGGATTGGAATCTCAGCAGTGACGTTGAAGTTTGTTGGTTTCTCTTTCATGCAAGCTATCGCTGTGGCGTATTCCGATTGGAAGTGAAACACCACATTGACTTCAGGGCGTTGGCGCATGATGCCGAGGTGGAAGGTGCTTTCCATGGAAGGCTTTACGCCATTGAGGAATTCGCCAGTCTCAATATTGCAGAGAGAGATGTTTTCTTCTTTTAAAGTAGGCACCCAAGAGCCTGTTCCTGAAACAAGAGCGAGGTTATCGTCGATGCGCCATGAGAGATTGCCGCTGCTGCATAATGTCAGTTTTGAATCACCATAACGATGAGCCTGTTTCAGAAATTCTGTATAATGTTTTTCGTCTATGATACTCATGATTTGTTAGTTTAGGGTTTAGAGTGGAGAGTTTAGGGTTTAGAGTGGAGAGTTTAGAGTGGAGAGTGGAGAGTTTAGAGTGGAGAGTAGTCGATAGTAGTTAGTTTAAAAACTACTCTAAACTCTACACCCTATACCCTACACTCTACACCCTACACCCTACACTCTACACTCTACACTAATTATTTATACATTGGTCCGAAGTTAGCGCAAGCTCTGAAGTCTTGACCTTCTTTATCCATGCCGAAAGCGTTCCATACTGAAGGACGGAATATCTTTTCTTCTGGCACGTTGTGCATTGACACAGGGATGCGTAACATTGAACATAATGTGATGAGGTCGGCGCCGATGTGACCGTAGCTGATAGCTCCGTGGTTTGCGCCCCAGTTGTTCATCACTTCGTAAGCTGTTGTGAATGCGCCTTTACCTGTTGTGCGTGGTGCGAACCATGTGCAAGGCCATGTGTAGTCGGTGCGTTTCCATAATGTGTCAGAAACTTTTTCTGGGAGGTTTACTGTCCAGCCTTCTGCTATTTGGATGCAAGGTCCGAGTCCTTTGACGAGGTTGAGGCGAATCATTGTGACAGGCATTTCTGCTTTTGTCTCGAAACGTGATGAGTAGCCGCCACCACGGAAGTAGCCGTAGTCAGCAGAGCACCATTCTGTAGCGTTCATCATTGCATCTTGGTCGGCTTCTGTTACATCCCACCATTGTTTCATTACGTTATTGCCGTTTTCGTCTTTACAAACGCCAGAAGCGTCGACGCAGCAAGCGCCTGAGTTGATGAGGTGGATGATACCGCCTGATTGTTGAGCAACGCCTTCGAGGTCGTAGCCTGTTGCGCCTTTCACTGCTTCAGGACTCCAGTAAGTACGGACGTCAGCGAACATCTGTGGACGGTTTGTCAACAGTTTCATGAATAACATGCCGATGCCGTTGAGGACGTCGTTTTCTGTTGCGAGGATATAAGGTTCGCGTGCGCCGTTCCAGTCGAATGATGAGTTAAGCATTGACTCTGCGAAGTCGCCGTTAGGATAGAAGTCGGTCCATTGACGTTGGCCTTGGAAGCCAGCGGCGATGGCGTTGTGGCCTACCATTTCTTCTTCGCAGCCTTCAGGGAGGTTAGGGTTGCCGTTCATCATGTCTTTGATGATAACCATCATCTTAACGACGAATTCCCACATCTCTTCTTTCTCAGCAGCTGTCTTCTTAAGATATTCTGGGTTTTTATCGAGACCTTCGATACATTTTTCTTTAGTCCAAGCGAGAGCTTTTTCGTATTCGTTCTTATCGTAGATTTCGTTAGTCATGCGGCGGATGATTTCCACTTCGTCGACTGACTCGACGCGCATTCCGAGATATTCTTCGATGAAGTTAGGGTCGATGATTGAGCCACCGATACCCATACAGATAGAACCGATTTGGAGGTATGACTTGCCACGCATTGAAGCAGCAGCGACGGCAGCGCGAGCGAAGCGTAAGAGTTTCTCTTGTACGTCAGCTGGTATTGTAGTGTCGTCAGCGTTTTGTACATCATGACCATAGATGCCGAAAGCTGGGAGACCTTTTTGAGCGTGTGTTGCGAGCACTGAGGCGAGATAAACAGCACCTGGACGTTCTGTTCCGTTGAAGCCCCAGACGCCTTTGATTGTCATTGGGTCCATGTCCATTGTTTCAGCGCCGTAGCACCAGCAAGGAGTGACAGTAAGAGTGATGTCGACGCCTTCTTTTCTGAATTTGTCGGCGCAGGCAGCTGCTTCAGCAACGCGACCTATTGTAGTGTCAGCGATGACGACTTTAACAGGTTCGCCGTTAGAATATTTCAAGTTATCTGTGAAAAGCTTAGCAGCAGCTTTAGCCATGTTCATTGTTTGATCTTCAAGAGATTCGCGTACTTTAAGAGCACCACGACGGCCGTCGATGGTTGGGCGTATTCCGATGACAGGATAATCGCCTATGAGTCTGTTTTTTGCCATATTTTTTTGAGTTATTAAGTTACTATTTAATTAAGTCGCCAAGACTCCGAGTCGCCAAGTCGCCAAGATGAATGGAGTCTGTAGACATCTACAAAGATATGAAAATATGTTATGATTATTTTAAAAAAAGAAGAAAAAAATCAATCTATTATATTCCCTTTGTAAAGATCTTCAAGATGAAATTCCAAATCGTTGCCCCAAATTATATTGCCATCTAATAGTCTGACTTTTTTAAAATTAACTATCTTCAGATATTTGTTATATTGAGGGTGAGGATGTTTTCTGATAAACTCACCAATATCTATTTGTTGACGGGTCTGATCATTAAATAAAATATCGACAGTTAGATTGTCATTACAGACAACTTCTATAATTTGAATCTGATTTTCCATATTTATAGTTTCTTTTTGATGTTTATCTTTTTTATTTTCTTCTTTAAAACAAAGAAATCTATCCATTTCTCTACAATTTCAGGAGCATACTTTTCAACAAATAATAATGCTATGTTTAAATCATTTTCAGACAATTGAGATTTATTATTACGTTGTCTTATCTCAATAATTTCGGCATTACTGATTATTATTTCAAATACAACTTCTGCTCCACCTTTTAATACATGAACGTGAATTGGCTCGTGTTCATTAGAGTAAAATTTGAAAATAAATCCAAAATATTCAAAAATCGTTGGCATAATAAATTTTGCTTGATGGTTTCTGCAAAGTTATAAAAACAAAATCAAACGATATTCTTTATTTGCAAAGAAAATATCTTCTAACTTTATCTTTTTTAACTTTTTGAAGAAATATAGAATGTTTTAGTTAATAATTATTCACTTTTTCCCTTATAATATTTTAATTCCTCAATTTCAAAAGTTTTTAGTAGAGACGTCACCCCTGTGGCGTCTCGCGCAAAGACGCAAAGCAACGCAGAATGCAGTCTACATTTTAAAATTAAACGCTGACTGATTTTCAGTTTTCAAATTTCAACTTTCAATTTTCAACTCCGACTGCGTTAGGGATTGGAGCGGCATCCTTTTGGGAGAGACGCAATATTTTGCGTCTATACATTAGCGGAAAGCCCGACGGCGATAGCCGGAACGCCCAGATAAGCGGTCAGCTATCAGCTGTCAGAGTTCAGAGTTCAGAGTTCAGAGTCAGAGTCAGAGTTCAGAGTCAGAGTTCAGAGTCAGAGTTCAACAGCCAAAAATAATTTTCTTCTTATATAAAAGTCTTCGTGAAAAAGTTTATTTTTGCAGATAGAAAAAATATTAACATTAAAATACAAAGCAATGAGCGAAAATTTAGAAAGAGTACAATGTCTTATCCTCGGCTCAGGCCCTGCAGGATACACAACAGCAATTTATACATGTCGTGCTGACCTCAAAACTGTCATCTACGAAGGCCCTATCACAGGCGGTCAGTTGATGCAGACAACAGAAATCGAGAACTTCCCAGGTTACCCACAAGGCGTACACGGCGGACAAATGATGCAAGACATCCGTCAACAAGCTGAACGTTTCGGCGTTGAATTCCGCATGGGTTCTATCATTGAAGTCGACACAACAGCACGTCCTTTCAGAGTAAAATCAGACATGGGCGATGAGTTGTTAGCAGACACAATCGTTGTTGCTACAGGCGCATCAGCACGTTGGTTAGGCGTTAAAGGCGAAGACCAATTCAAAGGCGGCGGCGTTTCAGCTTGCGCTACATGCGACGGTTTCTTCTTCAAAGGCAGAGACGTTGCTGTTGTTGGCGGCGGCGACACAGCTTGCGAAGACGCTACATACCTCTCACACCTCTGCAACAAAGTTTATTTGATCGTACGTCGTGACGTTCTCCGCGCTTCTAAAGCAATGCAACACAGAGTTCTCAACACTCCTAACATCGAAGTCCTTTGGAACACACAAACAAAAGAATTATTCGGCGAATCAGAAGGCTTCATGGCAACATTACAAGGCGCAGTTGTCGTCAATAGCGTAACAAACGAAGAACGCACTCTCAACATCGACGGTTTCTTCGAAGCAATCGGCAACACACCTAACACAGCTATCTTCAGAGATAAACTCGAAATGGACGAAGCTGGTTACATCATCACAAAACCTAAATCAACAGCAACAAGCGTTCCTGGTATCTTCGCAGCAGGCGACTGCCAAGACAGATTGTTCCGTCAAGCTATCATCGCTGCTGGTTCAGGCGCAACAGCTGGTATGGAAGTTGAAAGATTCCTCATGGAAAACAATTGATAAAAACTCTAGAACTTTAGAATTCTAGAACTTTAAAATAAAAAACGATGTCTTGATGAAGGCATCGTTTTTTTGTCAATTGACAACATACTTTATCCTTGAATGATAAAAAATCGTCTCCGAAATGTCAGGGACGATTTTTTTAATGCTAAATGTTATGTAAAGTGAGACGCATCAAATTGCGAATTATGATACGTCTCTACCTAGGTCAATAACCAAAAGCCAATAGCCTTAGTTTATTCAATAATAGTCAACTCATCAATAATATTATGAGCTTTACCGACTTTCTCGATGCACCATAAGAGGTAACGAGCGTCCATACAGATTGTGCGTTGTACCTTTTGTTCGAATGAGAGGTCGCCGCTCATTGCTTCCCAGTTGCCGTCGAAAGCGAGACCGATGAGTTCGCCTTTGCCGTTGATGACAGGGCTGCCTGAGTTACCGCCAGTGATGTCGTTTGTTGTGATGAAGTTAACGATTAATTGACCGTTTTCATCAGCATAACGACCGTAGTCTCTTGCTTCATATAAGTCTCTAACGTCTTGTGGGATGTCGAATTCCCAGTTGTTTGGTTTATATTTTGCCATCACGCCATCCATTGTTGTGACGTAGTTGTAGTTGACAGCATCAGCACCTTTGTAAGGTTCAACGCTACCGTAAGTGAGTCGCATTGTGAAGTTAGCGTCTGGGTAGAAGTTACGTTCTGTCTGCATTTCCATCAAACCTTTAATGTAAAGACGTTCAGCTTCGTCGCCTGAGTTAGCTGCTTCTAAATACATAGGAATGATGACGTTGTTATAAACATCGATGATATTCATTGTCAAAGCGAAGATAGGGTCTTTGTCTAATTTCTTAGGTTTAGCGAGCCAGTTTTCAACTTTTTCTTGGCTTACGAAAACTGATTTTTCAAAAGCTTCATTAACCCATGCTGTGAAGTCGCCGTTGTTTTTGTCGCCGATTTCAGTAATCATTGAAGGAACGTATCTGTCGATGTCTTTGTAGATGAGGTTCAACAAAGCGATAGTCACGTCTTTATCCAAAGCCATGTCGTAATCTTTGAAGAAAGGTTGAACTGTTGCGCTTAATGCTTCAGCTGTTTTAGCAACATCTTCTTTAGAAGCCTTGTTGTTCAACATATCGTTGATGCCTTTGAATCTGCGTGAGAAAGAAATAGCTTCGCCACCATTCCAGCCAGCTTCGCGGAGATAAATCATTGGTTTTTGGATGTCGTCCATCACGTCCCATTTTGCGTCAACGCCTTCGAAGATTGAGCCGTATTCTGCTTTACGATTTTCATCAGCGTTAACCCAAGCTCTGAATTGTTCTTCTTGAGCGTAACGTCTGTCATACACGCGGTTACGTTGTAATTGTTTCACTTGACCGATGAAATATTTCCAGTAGTTAGAAACGCTAGCTTGTTTTGAAGCATATTTGATGAACACTTCTTGGTCAGCGTCCATGTGTTTGCGATATTCGTTGAGTTTTGTTGTGCGGCAGTCGATGATAGCTGGACCTTCTTCATTGATAATGTTGCTGATAGTGCGGCTTGTTGAATAACGGTCGGTGCTGCCAGGATAACCCATAATCATTGCGTAGTCGCCTTGTTCTACACCTTTAATATTAATAGGTAAGTAATGTTTAGATTTCATTGGGACGTTTTCTTCGCTGTAAGCTGCTGGTTTGCCGTCAGGAGAAGTATATACTCTGAAAATACAGAAGTCGCCTTTGTGACGAGGCCATGTCCAGTTGTCGGTGTCAGCGCCGTATTTGCCGATTCCCCATGGAGGACAAGCTGTGAGGCGGACGTCGCGATATACATCATATTCAAACATAATGTATTGGTTGCCATTATAGAAAGGAACGATTTCGATTCTTACGTCGCGGTCGCCTTTACGTTCTTCTTTTAATTTTGCAATATTTTCAGCGATGATATCTTCGCGTGTTTCTTTTGTTGTGACGCCTTCAAGAACAGCAGCTGTTACGTCTTCAACATTAGCGAGGAATGAAACATAAAGACCTTCGCATGAAAGTTCTTCTTTCATATCCAAAGCCCAGAAACCGTCTGTGAGGTAGTCGTGTTCTACAGATGCGAGAGCTTGAACGTAGCCAAGACCGCAGTGATGGTTAGTGAGTAACAATCCGTTAGGAGAGATGAGTTCGCCTGTACAGCCGTTAGCGAATTGAACGATAGCGTCTTTAACGCTTGGCTGGTTGAGGTTGAAAATCTGTTCTGCTGTGAGTTCACAACCAAGTTGTTGCATCTCATAAAGACTTTGATTGCTTAAGTTGTAAGGTAACCACATACCTTCGTCAGCTTTTAACTGTGTGCTGAATACAGCTAAAAACATAAAAATGCTTAATAAATACTTTTTCATAGAAAATTTTATTGATTATAAATAATTTACGATTTAACCTTGGTTTTGCAAATATACGACAAAAAACATAAAATTTCTGTATGGATTTTTTTAAAAAATATATATTTTTGTCTCTAAATTAAATCTTAATAAAAATTAACAATAATGGGCGGATTTTTCGGAGTAGTATCAAAGAGAACATGTATCTCTGACCTTTTCTATGGTACTGACTATCATTCACATCTCGGCACAAAACGTGCAGGTTTAGCAACAGTTGATAACAACAAATTCTATCGTTCGATTCACAACATCGAAGGTGCGTATTTCAGAACAAAATTCGATTCTGACCTCGCAAAGTTCCATGGTAACATGGGTATCGGTGTAATCAGCGATACCGACGCGCAACCTATTATTGTTAATTCTCACCTCGGTCGATTCGCTATCGTTACCGTAGCTAGAATCAATAATTTGAAAGAACTCGAAAAAGAATGTCTCGACAACAAACAGCATTTCGCTGAATTGAGCGGCGGCGACACCAACCCTACTGAATTGGTCGCGCTTCTCATCACTCAGGGCAAGGACTTCGTCGATGGCATTCAAAATGTCTTCAACAAAATCAAAGGCTCTTGCTCAATGTTGATTCTCACTCCTGAAGGCATCATCGCTGCCCGCGACCGCTTCGGCCGTACTCCTATCGCTATAGGTAAAGACGAAGACGGTTATGTGCTTGCTACTGAAAGCCATAGCTACGTCAATATGGATTATAAGACAGACAGATGGATTGGTCCAGGTGAAATCGTAAAGGTAACTCCAGAAGGCTATACACAATTGTTGGCTCCTAATAAAAAATGCCAGATGTGTTCTTTCATGTGGATTTATTACGGTTATCCAGCAGCTGCTTACGACGACATCTTCGTTGAAAATATGAGATATAACGGCGGCTATGCAATGGGTAAAATCGACGACGTTGATGTCGATTACGTAGCTCCAATCCCAGACTCAGGCATCGGTATGGCAATCGGTTATTCTAATGGTAAGCAGATTCCTTATGTAAGAAGTGTGGTGAAATACACTCCAACATGGTCACGCAGCTTCATGCCTGTAACACAAGAAGAAAGAGAACATGTGGCTAAGATGAAACTCATTACCAACGCCTCATTATTAAAAGACAAGAAAGTCGTTTTCTGCGACGACTCTATCGTCCGTGGAACACAGCTTCGCGACAACGTCAAGATGTTATACGAATGCGGTGCTAAGGAAGTACACATCAGAATCAGCTGCCCTCCATTGTTATACGGCTGTCCTTTCCTCAACTTCTCTAACTCAAAGACAGACATGGAGTTAATTACACGCCGTTGCATTAAGGAATTAGAAGGCGACGCTTACAAAAACTTGGAATATTACAGCGACCATACAACAAAACAATATGCAAATCTCGTTGAGATGTTAAGAAAACACATCGGTGTCGACTCATTGAAGTTCAATACTATCGACATCATCCGCGATGCTATCGGCGTCTCAAAAGACGAAATCTGCATGCACTGCTTCGATGGCAGCAGTTATGGACATTGATAAATTGAAAATTGAAAATTGAAAATTGAAAACTGAAAATGGAAAATTAACTTTCAAATTTCAGTTTTCAACTTTCAACTTAATTTCGGGGTGTGGTGCAGTCGGCTAGCATTCTTGCATGGGGTGCAAGCGGTCGCCCGTTCGAGTCGGGCCACTCCGACGATTTTTTAAGTTACTGAGTTACTAAGTTATCAAGACGTCGTTTATAGATTTATAAGCGACGTCTTTTTATTTATCCACGTATTTCAAAGTCTAGATGACTTCATCAAATCCTCAATTCCTTAGTTCCTTAATTCCTCATACCCTTAATTCCTCATACCCTTAATTCCTTCCTTTGGGCGTTCCGCTTCGCGTCGGGCTTTCCGCTATATCTTTTTCCGCTTCGCTCCAAAAGGATGCCGCTCCAATCCCTAACGCAACGTGTAAAAAAAGAATCGTTCCCGTAGAGACGCGTCAATGCAACATGCCATAAAACGCATTGACACGTCTCAAAAAACAAATACGAATCCCACAAAAAAATGAGACGTGTCAATGTTTATTTATTTTTGCAGGATACATTGACGCGTCTCTACAAA
>JAZOSK010000054.1:0-1950 GCA_045657145.1 Bacteroidales bacterium
TTCCTCAATGGTATTGATGGAAATTGAAAAAACAGTCCGAAGCTTAAAAAAAGAAGAAAAAAATCAAAATCGCACATTTGATAAAAAAGATGAAATCGTAGATAATATCGTTGAAGAAAAATCCGAAGAAAGGAGCGATACTAATGACCAACCAAATCACTTACAGACAAGAGGGCGATTACTTGATTCCGAACTTTCAAGCACCGGAGTCCCCGAAGGTGGGCAAATATGGAATGTTGCGACACACGTTTCTTCGGGAACACAAGAGCGCAAAGTTCACGAAGCTGTTTATGACGGGAAAACTGAACGAGCATCTGGAGCAAGTGGACAAGGAAGCCAACGAAATGATGGAGAGTCTAATGACGAAAATGGCACAGGCTCAGCAAGTAACGGAAACCCTCAAAGCGGAGGATCAAATGTTGTGGGTTCAGAAGATGAACAACATTCGCTCGGCAGCGGAGGAAATCGTACTGAAAGAGTTGATTTACCGCTAATTGAAGGCGACCCTTTTACAAGTGAAGGTGTCGAATATTTCCATCAAGATTATGAGAAGTGTGAACTCATTAAAAATTCACCAGCGCTAAAAGAACATCGAGTTGAAATCGCTACGTATTTTAGGGACCATCCGGACTCTAAAGAGCGTGGCGATTTTCTTATGCAGTTTTTTGATGATAAACCGCAGGAATTTGTATTGTCTAATGGCGTAACTGCCGGTTATAAGGCATATAAAAATCGAGTTCATTTGTGGCGTGGCAGTCACGATTCTCGTGAGAGAGATTGCTATGAACCTTGGTGGCGAATCGCAGGATATATCAAAGGTATGATTTTAATGCATACTTGGGATGAATCACTCTTTCCGTCAGAACAAGAACAAATTGAACGTATTAAAGCACAAAGTGAAAAGAAACTTTATCTGCCACAAGAAGCTATCGACTATGTTTTAGGTGCCGGTAGTAGTTTTAGCGAAGGTAAATTACGAATTTATCGTCAGTTTGCTAAAAATGAAACCGCAGATAAGAATATCGCTTTCCTTAAAAACGAATACGGTCAAGGCGGTCGTAGTGATGCTATTCCCGGTACTGGCTATTGGGAGCAGCACGATGCGAAAGGCATTGCTATTCAAGATCACTATGTAACTGATACAAGCAATGTTCTCTCTTGGAGCTATGTCAATAAGCGAATCAAGGAATTGATTGATGCGGACAGGTATTTAAGTGCTAAAGAAAAAGAAGCATATCCTGCTTTCTTAAAGAAAACCGAAGATACAAGTAAGCGCTGGGAAATCGCAAAGGAATTCCGCGAAATCATCAGAGATTATAACGATTTCCAAGAGCAGCTTGGCAATAACGAAGATAAACTTAACACTTATGTTTTAGTGGACTGTTCTTCTCAATTTGGAATAGGAAACAAACACACTTATACAAGTCACGCTAATGGAGATTTTGTTCTACCGGTTATGCGTGAAGCTATGAACAAAATCATTGCCGAAAACACCCATCTAACGGAAAGGTGTGAAAAGGTTCTTGAACTATTTAAGAGTGATGTTGCTCGACCATTAGAGCCTACCTATGACGAGCTTAATCCGCCACCCGAACCGCCAAAGGAATATAGATATCACTTA
This sequence comes from Bacteroidales bacterium, assembly GCA_045657145.1. Classification (GTDB taxonomy): domain Bacteria; phylum Bacteroidota; class Bacteroidia; order Bacteroidales; family F082; genus Limimorpha. The sequence continues at coordinate 1,622 of JAZOSK010000054.1, forward strand.
GGCGATACAGTTCATCTTGGTATTGATGAGTATGAGGTTTTGGCTTTCGATGATACGGAAGTAACTCTGTATGATATTAAATTCCCGCTATTCAACAAGACCTACTCAAAAGAAGAATTTGAGAAGCTGTTAGCCGAAAACCCTTTTAACGATCATCTTTTAGTCGAGGTTGAAGTTGAACCCGAGCAAGTTGAAACAGTGGTTGATACTGTGGAAACATCAAATAAAGAGGTCGATACCCTTTGTGCTATTCTAACTGCCTTGAAACTCGATGATATCACCGTTCATTATGAAAATGATGAACTGGTTGCTACCGATGACGAAACAAC
>JAZOSK010000055.1:0-28358 GCA_045657145.1 Bacteroidales bacterium
ACACCATCAAAACTATTTAAAGTGGTATTTGTATTTTAAAAATGAGGATAGAAAAAAAGACAGGTAACTTGGGCTGTTTTGGATGCCCGTTACCTGTCTTTTTTTCGCTCAATTACCAACTATTTTTGGCAACATTACCAAAAAAAGAGACGCTACATATTAGTAACGTCTCATAACTTGTAGTCTTGTTGACTTATAGACTTGTAGTCTTATTCTTCTGTGATATTTGGTAATTCCAAACCTAAGTTGTTTTTCTTGTCAACGCTCTTCAAGATAACGCCGATGATAAGAGCAGCGATACCTAAACATGCTAACATAACCAATGCCCATGTGTAGTTGAGAGCGACAGGGTCTGTAACGCCAGGATTTGTCTTGTCCAAAATCTTACCGATTAATAATGGGAATAACCATAAACCGATGTTTTGAATCCAGAAAATCAAAGCGTATGCTGAACCGATAACTTTAGCGTCAACCAATTTTGGAACGCTTGGCCATAAAGCTGCAGGAACTAATGAGAATGATGCGCCTAAAACCAAGATTGTTACGTAAGCAACGATGATGCCGCCAACAGCTTGACCTTTGAACATAGGTAATACGAAAGCGAATGTGAGGTGGCAGATGATGAGTAATAAAGAACCAATCATCAACATTGAAGCTGCTTTACCTTTATGGTCAACGTAGTTGCCGAGGATAGGTGTGATAGCAACAGCTAACAATGGGAATACAGCGAATACAGAAGCTGCTGAACCGCGCATGTAACCCATGTAGCAATAAACAACTAAAGCAACGATGGCGAGAGCCATTAAACCGAATTTCATGCCTTTGTTCTTTGAGAAGTTGCTTGCGAATGAACCTGCAGCAACGATTAACATGATTACGTATTGGATAACTGTAACAGCGTTAGAAGCCCAGAATTCTGTTGGTTCTGTGAATGTCAAGTTACATTGTAACATGTTAACAGCGTATTTTTGGAATGGGAAGATTGCTGAATAATAGAGAACACAGAGAAGTGCTACCAACCAGAAACCCCAGCTTGACAAAATCTTGCCAATATCGCTGATTTTGAATGGGTCGTCTTTTTCTTCTGCTTCGCCAGTTTGTGAATCTAATTTCTTATCCATGAAGAAGTAAACAACGAACATGATGAGAGCGATCATCAACAATACAACGCCGAAAGCTACTGAACGAGAAACGTCAACTTTGTCGCCTAAGTTAGCGAACATAGGTGAGAAAATCATACATGTAGCAACGCCAAGACGTGCTAATGCCATTTCAGAACCCATTGCCAAAGCCATTTCACGACCTTTGAACCATTTAACGATACCGCGTGAAACGGTGATACCAGCCATTTCAACGCCACAACCGAAGATCATGAAACCAACAGCAGCAACTTTTGCTGATGCAGGCATGCCTCTGTAGAATGGAGAAACACCTAATTCATCAAAAACAGGGATGTAGTTAAGATTGTTTGTGAACCATATTTCTAAACCGCTGCCTTTGAAACTGTCAGCAACTGCATACCATTTGATGATAGCACCGACGAGCATGACAGCGCCTGATAATAATGCTGTAAAACGTACGCCCATCTTGTCAAGTATGATACCAGCAAAGATGAGGAAAAATACGAATACGTTTAAGAATGTTTCAGCACCTTGCATTGTTCCGAATGCTGATGAATCCCAACCTCTTGTTGATTGCATGAGGTCTTTGATAGGAGAGAGAATGTCCATAAATACATATGAACAGAACATTGCGAAAGCTAAAAGCAACAAGGCAATCCAGCGCATTGCTGCTGAATCGCGTAATGTTTGAAGTTTTTCTGTCATAATGATATTTGTTTTAAAAATTATTGTCATTAAGCGGTCAGCCGTCAGCTATCAGCTGTCAGTACTATTTTACTGATAGCTGACCGCTGATAGCTGATAGCTAAAATTATTTCACTGGAAGTTGAACGATTTCTTTCAAATCACCGTTGAGGATTTGTTTTGCGAAATCAGCGACTGATTCAACAGTAACACCTTTGATGATGTTTTCGTATTCTGTTACATAGTCGATGCCGTCTCTGTTTTCTGATTCGATAACGCTTGTCCAGAAGCTGTTTTCTTGAAGTTGTTCAACTCTTTTCTTGAGTTTGTTTTCAATTACCTTAGAAAGGTTTTCTTGGCTTGGACCATTTTCTGCCATGTCTTTAAGACCAGCTTTAGCTATGTCCATCAATATTGCGTAAACTTCGTCGTTTGTATCGAAAGCGATGAAGAATGTGAATTCATCTACAGGTCTGTTGTTGATTTGACCCATAACGCCAACGCCGTATGTTCCGCCTTGTTCTTCACGGATTGATTTTGTGTAAACGATATCGAGAATGTCTGAAAGAACACCCATATAAATATTGTTATAGAGGTTGTATTCCATATCGCCTGTGTAAATCATATAGACAGAAGTCTTAGGGTCTTGCATTTCTTTTCTGTAATGTGCTGAGTAGTCTCCGTTTACGACTTCAAGACCGACATCGCTCCAGTTTTCTTTACGTTTGTTTTTCTTCAAAGAAGCTAAGTATTGTTCAACGAGAGGCTTGAATGTCTCAACGTCGATGTTACCTACGAATGTGAATACGAAGTTGTTAGGATCTGCGAAACGATCTTTGTACATTTCCATTGCTTTAGCATAGTCAACTTTATCATAGTCTTCAACATTCATTCTTAAACGTAATGGGTGGTTGTTATATAAAACCTTTGTCAATGAGTCTGAGAATGTGAGGTTAGGATTTAACTCCATGTTTTTCAACATAGCTTTTGTACGTTCCATTGTTGATTGGAATACTTCTTCGTCAGCGCGTGGTGCTGTGAAGTATAAGTATGTGAGTTGTAACATTGTTTCCAAGTCTTTAGGTGAGCAAGAGCCGTTCATGCCTTCTGAGTATGTGTAGATACTTGGATAAACGCTAGCTTTTTTACCAGCGAGTACTTTTGGAAGGTCGATAGCGCTGAATTCGCCGACGCCACCTAAGGTGATGATGTCGTTTAATTTTTGGAGTGTGTATGGGTCATCTTGTGGAAGTGCAGACAAACCACCTTCGCTGTATGCGCTCATTCTGATTTCATCATCTTTGAATGTTGTTTGTTTGAAGATGACTTTCATGCCGTTGCTGAGAATCCATTCTGTTGTGCCGAATGTTTCGTTGAATGTTTCGCTCTTTACTTTACCGGCTTTTGGAAGTTTTGCGATCATTGGACCTTCGAATACTTCTTCTTCGTATGCTTCAACTTCCATAGCGTAAGCTTTGTTGTACATTGCTAACAATTCTTCTTCTGTTGGAAGTGTTTCGCCTTCTTTTTGAGGAGCTGTCAATGTGATGACGAGGTTGTCTTCTCTGATGAGTTGAGCTGCAAACTGGTTGATAGCTTCTAATGGGAGATTAGGGATAACTTGTTGATATAATTGATATTCTGTTTCAATGTCCATCATTGGTTCATTGTGTAAGAAGTGTTGTAAACAAGCGTCGACGTGTGTTTCGTTTTCTGTGTTGTTTCTTTCATTGTATGCGCTTTCAACTATCTTCATGAAATCTGCTTTAGCTCTTTCATATTCTGAAGCAGTGAAGCCATGTTGTTGCATACGTTTGTTTTCTACTACTAAAGCTGTGATAGCTTCTTCGATGCTAGCATTGTCTTTTGGCATAGCGTAGCTTGTCCAAGCTGCTTTTGTTGGTGCTAAATAATAATTGCCAAAGTAGCTGTAACCGCGAATAAATGGATGATTAGGTTTTTGTGTAAGTTCTTGTAATCTGTTGATTTGCATTTGAGAAATCAAGTTGAGAACATATTGTGACATCCAATAGTCTGGAGATTGTTTGTATTCGTCTGGAGTTACGTCGTGTTTGTAGAATATTTGTAAGCTTGTTGATGTTAATTCAGGGTCAGAAGCGATAGCTACGATAGGCTCAGCGTTGTCTTCAATCATGAATTGTGTTCTTTCTGCTGGGTTTACAGGAGCAGGAATGTCTGCGAACATTTCTTTGATGCGAGCTTCGATAGCGTCGACGTCGATGTCGCCAACGATGATTAAACCTTGGAGGTCTGGACGATACCATTTGTTGTAGTAGTCGCGGAGTTCTTGGTATGTGAAGTTAGCGATGACTTCTTTTGTTCCGATTGGAAGACGAGCTCCGTAAGGGCTGTTAGGATACATTATTGGGAATAATGTTTCTTGGGCGCGACGGTTAGCTCCGCCTGTTGTACGTTCTTCTTCGAGGATGACGCCACGTTCGTTGTCGATTTCTTCTTCTTCAAGAGCGATGAAGCTTGACCAGTCGTGGAGGATGAGGAGACATGTGTCGACTAAACCTGGTAGGTCTGTCTGTACGTTTGTCACCATGTAGACTGTTTCGTCGATAGCTGTGTAAGCGTTGAGGTTTTCGCCGAATTTAACGCCTCTGCTTTGGAGGTAGTTTCTCAATGTCATTCCTGGGAGGTTCGTTGTTCCGTTGAATGCCATGTGTTCGAGGAAGTGAGCGAGACCGCGTTGGTTTTCTTCTTCGAGAACTGAACCGACTTTCTGTGCGATGTAGAAGTCTGCTCTGTTGTCTGGTTTTTCATTGTGACGGATGTAATAAGTCATACCGTTTTCCAATTTGCCATATCTTACGTTAGGGTCCATTGGAAGTTGTGCAAAGCTATTGAGGCTGAACATTACAACCATCAATAATGATAATAAATGCTTTTTCATAAGTTGTTATTTAAGTTGATTTTTTAATTTTAATATAAGTGTACTACATATTTTTCTACAAAGAATGGCTCTGCAAACCATTTGCTTATGGCTGTCGACTTGCGTTTCCAGTTCTTTGGGACTTCACGTAACTCTTGTTCGATGTCGCCACCTTTAAGGTATAAAATGCCGCCAGCCTCGATGTCGTTATGAATACGTAACTTGTTGCCGACCCAGCCTGCAATCTCAGGCAAGCGTGTCACGCCGCGACTTGTGATGACATCGAACTTTTCTTTTACGTTTTCAACGCGTTCTTGAATGGCTCTCACGTTAGTAAGTCCTAATGATTCTGCAACGGCTTGAACTACTTTGATTTTCTTGCCAATACTGTCGACCAATAAGAAGTCGGTCTGTGGAAACATTATTGCTAATGGGATACCAGGGAAACCGCCGCCAGTGCCGACGTCCATCACTTTCATGCCTGGTAATAATTGGAAATATTTTGCGATAGCTAAGGAGTGTAAAACATGGTGCTCGTAGAAACTATCCATGTCTTTGCGTGAAATAACGTTGATCTTACTATTCCAATCTTCGTATAATGCTTGTAAAGATTGAAATTGTAGTAGCTGATTTTCAGTTATCTCAGGGAAGTATTTCTTTACAATAGTATAATCCATACATATATATATTAATCGAGCAAAGATAAGAAAAAATGCTTAATTATGTCGAAAAATAATTTCTAAAAAAGACTAGTTAAAACGTTATGATAAAAATAAAAGTATGTGTGAATGCGTTATTTTTGTATTTTTACCGAAAAATTATGAGAATTAAGCTTTTGGCATATTTTATTTCGTTAATGGCCGTTTTTTTATGGCATGATATGGCTTATTCTCAAACAAAATCTCAGGACGGCTTAGATTATATCGAAAAGTATCATAAGATTGCCATGCGGGAAATGCAAGAATATAAAATACCTGCATCTATCACTTTGGCTCAGGGACTGCTTGAATCGGGAAATGGCAAGAGTGAATTGGCAAAAAAATCAAACAATCATTTCGGAATAAAATGTCATAAAAGCTGGACTGGCAAGAGAACTTATCACGATGATGATGAAAAGGGAGAATGCTTCCGCGTATATGATGACCCCGCTCAGTCTTATAGAGATCACTCGCTTTTTTTGGTTAGCGGACAGCGTTATGCATTCTTATTCGATTTGAAAATCACAGATTATGAAGGCTGGGCTAAGGGGCTCAAACAAGCAGGCTATGCAACGCTTCCTGTTTATGCTAACGTGTTGATTAGGTTGATTGAAACATACGACCTGACGCAATATGACCAAAAGGCTCTTAAGGGTCCTAAAATAGTGCTTGATGATAAGTCAAAAGCTGATAATAAAAATCATGGCACAAAGACTAAAAATAAAGACAAGGATAAAAAATCAGTTTCTGAAATACGTAGTCCATATAAACTTAGTGAGTCTGAAGTCGTGGATAAACTTTTTGACGGACGTTATGTTCGTGAAAATAATGGAGTTAAGTTTATTTATGCTAAATCTACTGATAATGTTTATAGTCTTGCCCATGAAATGGAAATATATGATTATCAGTTGATAAAATATAATAACTTAGGTAAGCGCAGAAACTTCACAGAAGATGAGGTCGTTTATATAGAGCCAAAGAAAAATAAGGCTTCAAGAAAATATAAATATCATGTGATAGAAAAGGGAGAGACATTGTCGTATGTCTCTCGACTTTATGCAGTTAAGCTTGAATCTATATTCAAAATGAATGATATGGATGAAAATACTGTCTTAAGTATTGGAGATAAAATTCGATTGAGGTAACTCCTCACTCCTAACTCCTCACTCCTAACTCCTCACTCAAAAACTTTGCAGTAAATCCTTTTCCTTTTTTGACGATGTTTTCCGGTGTTCCTTCGCCGATGATGGTGCCGCCTTTGTCGCCTCCATCAGGACCGACGTCGATGATGTGGTCGGCGAGTTTTATGACATCTAAATTATGTTCGATGATAAGAACGGTATTTCCTTTGTCAACCAATTTGTTGAGTACTTCCATCAAAACTTTTATGTCTTCAAAATGAAGTCCTGTCGTTGGTTCGTCTAAGATATAAAGTGTCTTACCTGTGTCTTTTTTTGAAAGCTCGGCTGCTAGTTTAACGCGTTGTGCTTCGCCGCCTGATAATGTCGTTGAAGCTTGTCCTAGTGTCAGATATCCCAATCCTACTTCTTCTAAAGTTTTTATCTTCTGTGTTATGCTTGGAATGTTTTCAAAGAATGTCAGTGCTTCGCTTATTGTGAGGTTTAATACATCGTTGATGGATTTTCCTTTATAGCGTACTTCTAATGTTTCTCTGTTGTAGCGTTTCCCTTGGCATGTCTCGCATAATACTTGTACATCTGGCAAGAAATTCATTTCGATGACGCGTAGTCCTGCTCCGCCGCAAGTCTCACATCGTCCGCCTTTTACGTTGAAGGAGAATCTTCCAGCTTTGTAGCCTCTGATTTTAGACTCTGGCAACTCGCCGTAAAGTTTTCTTATGTCGTCGAAGACTTTTGTATATGTCGCTGGATTTGACCTAGGCGTTCTGCCAATAGGTGCTTGGTCTATTTCAATGACTTTGTCGATAAACTCCAGACCTTCGATTGAGTCGTAAGGAAGCGGTTCTTTTACAGAACGATAGAAATGTTTGCTCAAGATAGGGTAGAGCGTCTCATTAATCAAACTCGATTTTCCAGAGCCTGAGACGCCTGTTACGCAAGTCATTACGCCTAAAGGTAATTTTAATGTTACGTTTTTGAGGTTGTGCCCTTTGGCTCCTTTTAGTATGATGTATTCGTCTTTACGAGGCTTGCGTCTTGTCTTTGGAACTTCAATAGCTTTCTTTCCATTGAGATAATCGCAGGTGAGGCTTTTGCCTTTCTTGACTTCTTTCGGTGTTCCTTCAAAAGTTACTTCGCCACCGTGTTTTCCGGCTCCAGGACCTATGTCGACGATATAATCGGCCGCCATCATAGTGTCTTTGTCGTGTTCTACGACGATGATGGAATTGCCGATGTCGCGTAATTCTTTCAATGATTCTATAAGTCGTTGGTTGTCACGTTGATGTAACCCGATGCTTGGTTCGTCTAAGATATAAAGAATGCCTGTTAGAAGTGAACCTATCTGTGTCGCAAGTCGTATGCGTTGCGCCTCGCCTCCGGAAAGTGTTTTTGCGGGACGATTTAAATTCAAATAATCAATGCCGACATTCAAAAGAAAATCAATGCGTTTCTTGATTTCTGCCAAGACATCTGTCGCGATTTCTTTTTGTTTTTTGTTAAGATATTTTGGTAATTCCTCGAACCACTTTGCGAGGTTTACGATGTTCATCTCAGCGAGTTCTGAAATGTTTTTGTCGTTTATCTTGAAATATAAAGCTTCTTTTTTAAGACGTGCGCCGTGACATTCAGGGCATTGTGTCTCATTCATGAAACTTGATGCCCAGCGTTTTATGGCAGGAGAGGCGTTCTCGTCGTCTTGTTCTATGATGAAATTGATGATGCCGTCGAATGTGGCAGTGAATGTCGACATCGTTCCGTATAATTCTTTTGTTACGGTGAATCCTTCGCTACTGCCATAAAGTATCGCATTCAATGCTTCTTCAGAAAGTTCTTTCAATGGAGTGTCTAAGGTGAATCCGTAATGAAGTCCTAATGTCTCCAACTGATTGAAAATCCAAGAGTTCTTGTATTCGCCTATAGGAGAGAGCCCGCCTTTTTTTATGCTTTTCTCCATATCGGGAATTATCTTGTTCATATCAATGACAGTGACTTCTCCGAGACCGTTGCATTTCGGACAAGCACCGTATGGTGAGTTGAAAGAGAATGTGTTAGGCTCAGGGTCTTGATAGGAGAGTCCTGTCGTAGGGCACATGAGCAGACGACTGAAATAACGAATGTCAGTTTGTCCTTCTTCCAAAATGAAAAGCAGTCCTTTGCCATGTTTGAAGGCAAGTTCTATAGCTTTAGCGATTCTGCTTCTATCTTCGCCGACTAAAAGCCTGTCTATAACGATTTCAATATCATGGACTTTATAGCGGTCGACTTGCATTCCGTAGTTTAGCTCTTTTATTTCGCCGTCGATACGAACTCTTAAAAAGCCTTGTTGGCGTATATTTTCAAAAAGCTCGCGGTAATGACCTTTACGTCCTCTTACCACTGGAGCTAAAATGTTTATTTTCTTGTTTTTATAAATCTTGGTTATAGTGTCGCAAATCTGTTCTTCAGAATAACGAACCATTTTTTCTCCAGTGTTATATGAAAATGGTTCAGCAGCTCTTGCGTACAGAAGTCGCAGGTAATCATATATTTCAGTTATTGTTCCTACTGTCGAACGTGGGTTCTTGTTAACGGATTTTTGTTCGATGGAGATGACAGGACTCAATCCTTTTATATCATCGACTTGTGGGCGTTCCATATTGCCAATGAACTGACGCGCGTATGACGACAACGACTCCATGTAGCGTCTTTGGCCTTCTGCATAAATGGTTTGAAACGCTAATGATGATTTGCCGCTACCACTCAATCCTGTTATCACGACGAGTTTGTCGCGTGGTATTTTTAGACTTATATCTTTGAGATTGTTTTCCTTAGCTCCGTAAATCTCTAAGAATTCTTCTTCTGATATATTATTTCTTTCGATGTCTTTCATTTTTAAATTTCGCCGTTAACTAAAGAGTCGTTTTCAAAGAATTGTTCGTCGCCAATTAAATTCATGATATGTCCGTGTGTCATATTGAAAGGTTTCTTTGGAATTTTTATCTCGTAAACTTTTCCTTTCTTAACTGTTAACGTATTGCTTCTCAACCAAGGGTTAAAAACTTTTAACAATTTATAAGTGATGTCGTGTTCTTTTGCAAATTCAGCTAAGTTGTCGATGCTCTCTTTGACAATCACAGTTTTATATTTGTAAGGCTCGTATGCCAAGCTGTTGCTGACATAAATGCCATATTTTTCAGGGTTTTCGAAAATGGTTTTGATGGCTAATATGCGAAATACGTAACGTTCTGTCTCTTCTGCCATTAGCATATCGTAATAAGAAGTTACGCCTTGTTCTTTCATAAATTTTGATACTCTTGAAGAGCCAGCATTATAAGCAGCTGCAACTAATGTCCAGCTGCCGAATCTTTCGTACGCTTTAAGGAAATATTTACATGCAGCTTCTGTCTCTAGTTCAACATTATAGCGCATGTCTATTTCTTTGTTTACTTCCAGTCCATATTCTTGTGCAGTGCTTTTCATAAACTGCCAGAAACCAGCAGCGCCAGCAGGTGATACGACATTGCTTAAATAACTTTCAATGATGCATAGATATTTGAAATCATCGGGTACTCCGTATTTTTGTAAAATGGGTTCAATAACTGGAAACCAGCGTTTTGAACGTTTTAGTAACACCATGGTGTTGCTGTGGAAATATGTGTTCGACAAAAGCTCTTTTTCGTAACGTTCTCTGATGTTGAACATTTCAAGCGGCACTCTCTCGTCAGCAAAATAAATGTCGTCGCAAAACTCAATGTCGTGACTTTGAATCACGATTTGTTCTAAAGAAACAGGACGTTTGTTAGCTGTTCTTATGGCAATGATACTCATTACTAATGTGATGATAATCATTGCAACGAGTGATGCCGCTGCTATTAAAAGAAGAGTTCTTGTATTTTTCATATTTTAATTTCTAGTATGCTTGTCTATATAAAAGGTGTTTCAAAATTTTTGAATAATGGAGAAATTTTATCTTTTTCAGATAGTATTGGATCTTCGATATTCCAATTGATATTAATGTCAGGGTCGTTCCACAAAATGCTGCCTTCTGATTCCTTATTATATACGTTGGTACATTTATAAGCAAAAATCGTGTCGTCCTCCAATGTCACGAAGCCGTGAGCGAATCCTTCTGGAATCCAGAACTGAAGCTTGTTTTCTTCAGTTAAAACGACAGATTCCCACTTGCCGTAAGTAGGTGAATCCTTGCGTAAGTCGACGGCGACATCCATTACTGCACCTTTTGTCACTCTGACGAGTTTGCCTTGCGCGTAAGGTGGCTTCTGGAAATGCAAACCACGCAGAACGCCTTTGCTCGACTTTGACTCGTTGTCTTGTACGAAATCCATCGTAAGACCTTCTTTTGCAAAACGTTCTTTGTTATAAGTCTCAAAGAAATAACCTCTTTCGTCTTTGAAGACGTCGGGCTTTATTATCAATAAATCTTTTATAGAAGTTTTAATTATCTCCATGATTTTTGGCTTTGAATTTTAAAGAGAGACGCATCAATGTGTATATATGTATAGGATTCATTGACACGTCTCTACATTGATTTTCATTATAAATTATGCATTATGAATTATGCATTATGAATTGAATCAAATCAAAGGTGTACCACTTCGTCGTGTGCTGCAGCAGCTGCTTCCATCATAGCTTCCGACATTGTTGGGTGAGGGAAGATAGTGTTGATGATGTCGCGGCCTTTTGCGCCTAACTCGCGGCCGAGGACTGCGGTAGCAACCATTTCTGTTACGTTGTCGCCAACCATATGGCAGCCGAGCCATTCGTCGTTAGCAGCGTTGAAGACGACTTTGATGAAACCGTCTCTGTTGCCAGATGCTGTTGCCTTGCCAGATGCTGTGAATGGGAATTTACCAACTTTCACTTCATAACCAGCAGCGATAGCTTTGGCTTCTGTGAGACCTACTGATGCTACTTCAGGAGTGATGTATGTACAGCCAGGGATGTTGTTGTAATTCAATTTTTCTGGTTCTAAGCCGCAGAGTTTTTCAACGCAGATGATAGCTTCGTGTGATGCCTTGTGTGCCAATGCTGGTCCGTGGACGATGTCGCCGATAGCGTAAACGCCTTCAACGTTTGTTCTGTAATAATCGTCAACGATGACTTTGCCTCTTTCTGTTGCGATGCCGAGTTCTTCGAGACCGAGGTTTTCGAGGTTGGTCTGTACGCCGACAGCTGAGAGAACGATGTCAGCCTCAACGACTTTAGGTCCTTTTTTAGTTTCGATTGTACAAACGCATTTTTCGCCTGTTGTGTCAACGTTGGTAACTGATGACTCTGTCATGACAGTCATCTTCAATTTCTTGAAGCAGCGTTCTACTTGTTTTGAAACTTCTTCGTCTTCAACAGGAAGGATGTTTGGCATGAATTCTACTAATGTGACTTTCACGCCCATTGATGTGAAGAAGAATGCGAATTCTGAACCGATTGCTCCAGAACCAACAACCACCATTGTTTCTGGAAGTTTGTCTAAAACTAAAGCCTGACGGTAGCTGATGATTTTTTCACCGTCAATAGGAAGAGCTGGAAGTTGACGGACTCTACAGCCTGTTGCGAGAATGATGTGTTCTGCTTCGTATACTGTTTCAACGCCTTCTGCATCAACGACCTTGACTTTCTTGTCGGCAGTCAATGAACCTAAACCAGCGATGAGTTCTACATTGTTTTTCTTGAAAAGATATTGAACGCCTTTGCTCATGTTATCTGCAACGCCACGGCTGCGACGAACAACAGCTTCCATGTCGGCTTTGACTTCGCCTTCAACGTTGATGCCGTAATTTTCGGCATGTTTCATATATGTGTAAACTTGCGCGCTCTTCAATAAGGCTTTTGTTGGAATACAACCCCAATTCAAACATGTTCCGCCGATTTCTGATTTTTCAACGACAGCAACTTTTTTACCTAATTGTGAAGCTCTGATAGCAGCGACGTAACCGCCAGGACCACTGCCTATTACTATAACATCGTAATTCATGATAATTGTATTTTTGTGTTAATAATTAGCGTTTTGAAAAATGAATTTGCAATCTGCGAAGATAATAAAAATATTGATAAAAATATATTGCTGAAAGCATAAATTTTATATTAAAATAAGGTGTTTGTGGATTGTTAATGAAAATTAAGACAAATCCTTAATTTTTGAGAGAAAAATGTTAAAAATTGTTAAAATGACAAAAAATCTTTCAAAAACGCTTGACTTTTCAATATCGCATTTCGTACTTTTGCAAGACAAATGACAAGGTAATCTCCTTGAATTAAAATCAACATTTTTTTATTTGAATTCTGATATAACCGCGGGTTAGAATTATATATTCATAATTTTTATTAACTTAAAATTTCTTTAACAATGAAACCAATCGCTAATTCCCAATTGACTGGGAAATGGTATAACATTGCCCGTACCCGCAACTTTTTTGAAATGAATTTCGTTGAAATATTCCTTTATATTTCAATTGCTTACGAAAATTATCTTGATTTGCTTTATGTCGGAGTAAAAGGAGATAGAAGTAAGGTCTTAAAAAAATTAACCTTAAAAATTTTAACAAAAAATGATGTCAATTTTATAATTATTAAAAAAGGACTTTTCAAGAAAACATTTAGGATTTTAACGTTCGATTATAAAAATGGAATATTTATTTTGTCGGATAGAAAAATGAAATATCTTTCAATATTCTCAAGGAAACCAACAATGAAATATGAAGTTATGGAATCTTACTTGAATCAAATTGAAGAAATGAATGGAAAAAGAATAGAATTATTTAGTAACAGTATTGTTTAAGCTCATACGGCGATGCCGTACGTTATATGTGTTCAAGCCTTTCAGGCTATAATGCTAATTCTTCATTCTACATTCTACATTCTACATTCTTCATTCTTCATTAAAAAAATAATTCCTAATTCCTAACTCCTAATTCCTAATTATTTTTTATCTTTGCGTTTTACATAAAATATAAGGAGTTATGACATTAAATTCACTTACAGCAATATCTCCAGTTGATGGCAGATACCGTTCCAAGGCAGCAGGTCTTGATGAATATTTTTCAGAATTCGCATTGATTCGTTATCGCGTGAAAGTAGAGGTTGAATATTTTATCGCTTTGTGCGAACTTCCTCTTCCACAACTCGCTGATTTCGACCATAAATATTTCCCAACATTACGTTCTTTCTACGAAAACTTCACAGTAGAAAACGCAGAAGAAATCAAAGACATTGAAAAAGTTACAAACCACGACGTTAAAGCTGTCGAATATTTCCTCAAACGTCGTTTTGATGAACTCGACCTCAAGAGATTCAAAGAATTCATCCACTTCGGCTTGACTTCACAAGATATCAATAACGTTGCTGTGCCTCTCACATTAAGAGATGCTAACGCTAACATTTACTTGCCTGCTATGCAAGAACTTAGAGATAAACTCTTCGCAATGGCAGAAGAATGGAAAGACGTTCCAATGTTGGCTCACACTCACGGACAACCTGCAAGTCCAACACACCTCGGTAAAGAAGTTTATGTCTTCGTTGAACGTATTGACAACCAAATCAACAACTTGAAAAACATTCCTTTCTGTGCTAAATTCGGCGGTGCTACAGGTAACATGAACGCTCATAAAATCGCTTATCCACAGATAGAATGGAAAAACTTCGCTAACAATTACATCAACAATAATTTAGGTCTTACAAGACTTCAAACAACAACACAGATTGAACACTACGATTTCATGGCAGCTTACTTCGACGCAGTGAAACGTATCAACACAATCTTAATTGACCTCGCTCGTGACATTTGGCAATATGTTTCAATGGAATATTTCAAACAAAAAATCAAAGCTGGCGAAGTCGGTTCTTCAGCAATGCCTCATAAAGTCAACCCGATCGACTTTGAAAACGCAGAAGGTAACCTCGGATTGGCAAACGCTATCTTCGAACACCTCAGCGCGAAACTTCCTATCAGCCGTATGCAACGCGACCTCACTGACTCAACAGTGACAAGAAACGTCGGTGTGCCATTGGCTCACACAATGATTGCTATCGCTTCATTATTGAAAGGTCTCGACAAACTTATCCTTAACGAAGAAAAATTAAGAGAAGACTTGTTGAACAACTACGCTGTTGTTGCTGAAGCTATCCAGACAATCTTACGCCGCGAAGAAGTTGAAGGCGCTTACGAATTGTTGAAAGGCTTGACACGTACAAACGAAAAAGTGACACGCGAATCAATCGACAGATTCATCGACGAACTTCCTGTCAGCGATGCTGTTAAGGCTGAAATGCACGTTATAACTCCTGAAAATTATACAGGTTACAGTTTTTAACTTTTAAATAAAAAGAAAGAATAGGGGAATTTTGTTATAAAGTTCCCCTTAAATTTATACTGATGAAAATCAATAAGTTCAATAGAATACTTGGCTACGTTAAACCATATTGGGGCAGCGTTACAATGAATATAGTATTTGTTGTTTTGTCAACGATATTTTCATTGTTCTCATTTTCAATGATTGTCCCATTCCTGAATCTTTTGTTTAATCCAGATAATCTGATTACTGTGAAGCCAGAATTTTCCTTGAGTTCTGATGCGCTTCTCGAGACGATGAATTATTATATCAGCGCGATTATCATTGCAAAAGGTCAGAAAATGGCGTTGTTGTTTATCTGCGCCATGCTGGTGTTTGCGTTTTTCCTGAGAAACCTCACGACATATATGGCGAGTTATTATATGGCTGCCGTTAGAGTCAATTCTATAAAAGACTTAAGGACAGCGGTTTATAATAAGATACTCGTTCTTCCTTTGTCGTTTTACAGCAGGCAAAAGAAAGGCGACATTATGGCGAGAATCACCACCGACCTTCAGGAGATAGAAGTCTCTATCATGAATTATTTAGATGTTTTCATCAAATCGCCGATTACCATTATCGCGTATTTCGCTTATATGCTTGGTGTAAGTTGGGAGCTTACATTATTCGTTTTATGTGTTTTGCCCATAGGCGGCATTGTTATCGGTAAGATCGGAAAGTCGTTGAAGAAAGACTCAAAAGAAGGACAGACACGTCTTGCCAATATCATCGCTAATATTGAAGAGACGATTTCTGGTTTGCGTATCATCAAGGCTTTCAATGCGATAAGTTATACTAATGAAAAGTTTGAGGAACAAAATGAAGGTTATTCCAAACTGTTAAGATTTGTTCACAGAAAAAGAGACCTCAGTTCTCCGATGAGCGAATTGCTTTCAGCGGTAGTCATTTCTATCGTGCTTTGGTTCGGTTCGACGCTCATTTTATCTGGTAATGCAACGATAACAGCGGCTAATTTCATAGCTTATATCGTTGTTTTCTCGCAGATTATCCCTCCTGCAAAATCATTCTCAAATGGATTTTATAACTTGCAAAAAGGAATGGCATCGGCGGAACGTGTCTTTGAAATCCTTGATGCAGATGAAGTTATACTTCAAAAAGAAAATGCTTTGTGTATAAATGAGTTTAAAGATTCTATCATATATAATAATGTGGTTTTCCGTTACGGCAAAGACGATGTCTTAAAAAATATTAACTTAAATATTGAAAAAGGTAAGATGGTCGCTTTGGTAGGGGAGAGCGGCGGCGGTAAATCGACGATGGTGGATTTGTTGCCTCGTTTCTATGATGTATGCGAAGGTGCGATAACAATAGATGGCGTTGACATTCGCGATTATAAGATCGATGACCTTCGTTCTTTGATGGGAATCGTTAGCCAGGAAAGCATTTTGTTCAACGACACTGTTCATAATAACATTGCTTTCGGTATGCAAAACGCGACTCGTGAAGAAGTCATTGAAGCTGCAAAAGTCGCTAATGCTCACGAGTTTATCATGCAGCTTGAAAACGGTTACGACACATATATCGGCGACAGAGGCATGAACCTCTCTGGAGGTCAAAGGCAGCGATTGAGTATCGCACGCGCTGTGTTGAAAAACCCACCTATATTAATACTTGATGAAGCTACATCTTCACTCGATACAGAATCAGAAAAACTTGTACAAGATGCGCTTTCTAAGATTATGAGCAACAGGACTTCCGTCGTTATAGCACATCGTCTTTCAACGATTCAGAATGCCGATGAAATCATAGTCCTCGCAAAAGGACATATCGTCGAACAAGGCAAACACGACGAACTCATTGCAAAGAACGGAGTCTATAAGAGACTGACGGATTTGCAGTCTTTTAATTAGGAATTGAGGAATTGAGGAATTGAGGAATTAAGGAATTAAGGAATTGAGGGTATGAGGGTATGAGGGATTGGTAGGGACGAGATTTATCGCGTCTGACTATTAGGAATTAGAAGTTAGAATTGAAGCTTCGGCTTTGGTGTAATACTATAATTCTTCATTCTTAATTTTTCATTCTTCATTATTTCAAAAAAATCTTTAGTCTTTAGTCTTTAGTCTTTAGACTTTTTATTATCTTTGCCAATCATAATTTTAAAAAAGAAAATTTAACTATTTAACCAATAAGATTAGAAATGGATTTAAGTAAAGTTGTAGCTATATCAGGCAAACCAGGTTTGTTCTTGGTTTCAGGCCAAGGCTCAGGAAAATTAGTTGTTGAATCATTGCTAGATGGCAAACGCACTCCAGCTTTCGCTAACGATAAAATCAGTTCTTTGGAAGAAATCAGCATCTACACAACAGGTGATGACAAACCTCTCAAAGAAGTTTTCATGAGCATTCACGAAAAATTAGGTGACAACATCGGTTTCGATCCTAAGAAAGTTTCTCCAGTAGAACTTAAAGAAAAATTTATGTTGGTACTTCCAGAATATGATGAAGATTCAGTTTATCAATCTGATATGAAAAAAGTATTCCAATGGTATCAACTCCTCAACGACAAAGGTCTCTTAGACTTCACAGTTGAAGAAAATACAGAAGAAACAAAATAACCTAAAGATTAACGTAGGTCGTCATTTGACGACCTTTTTTGTATATAAGCCATGAAGAAAATCACAGACTTCCGTTTAATAGAGAAAAAAGAATGGGCAAAGTCGACATACCTTTTGCTTCAGTCTGACGAACCTCTCGAAGAAATCAAGGCTGGTCAGTTTGTGCAGGTTCGCGTCGATGATGCACAGCACACTTATCTCCGTCGTCCGATATCAATTCACGACGTCGACTATCAAAATCGTACTATAACATTGTTAGTTCAAAGAGTAGGCGAGGGCTCAAACAAAATCGCTGACACAGAACTCAACGACACCTTAAATATAATATATCCTCTCGGCAACGGATTTACCATTCCTGAAAAAAATCAGAATGCTATCCTTGTTGGTGGCGGCATCGGCATCGCACCTCTTTATTATCTCGGTAAGATGTTGAAAGAAAAAGGCATCGAGCCTCAGTTTTTGCTCGGCGGCCGTTCAAAGAGCGACCTCATCATGCTTGAAGATTTTGAATCTGTCGGAAAAGTTTATATCACAACAAACGACGGCTCATTGGGCGAAGAAGGTTTTGTGACACAACATTCTATCTGGAAGGAAAAGAAATTCGACATGATTTACACCTGCGGTCCAAAACCAATGATGATGGCTTTGACCAAGATGGCTCGTGAAAATAACATCGACTGCGAAGTGTCGTTGGAAAACCTCATGGCTTGCGGTCTCGGCGCTTGTCTCTGCTGCGTGGAAAACACCATAGAAGGCCACGTATGTGTTTGTAAAGAAGGTCCTGTAATCAATATAAATAAATTGTTATGGTAAACGAAATAATACAACTCGGTAAAGGTCTCACACTGAAGAATCCTGTGATGACAGCATCTGGCACCTTCGGATATGGCGAAGAATATGCCGACTTCATCGACTTGTCAAAACTCGGCGGAATACTCGTCAAAGGAACAACATTGAATCATCGCGAAGGGAATCCATATCCTCGTATGGCAGAGACTCCTTCGGGAATGCTCAACGCTGTCGGACTTCAAAACAAAGGTATCAACTATTTCGTTGAGACAATTTATCCAAGAATAAAAGACATCGACACAAATATGATTGTCAACGTCTCGGGTTCAACGATAGAAGACTATTGCGCAGTGGCAGAAAAAGTCAACGCTTTAGAAAATATCCCTGCTATCGAACTCAACGTGTCTTGTCCTAACGTGAAACAAGGCGGCATGGCATTCGGCGTCACAACTACAGGCATCGAACAAGTCGTTAGCGCAGTGAGAAAAGTCTACGACAAACACCTTATCGTAAAACTTTCTCCAAACGTGACAAGCATCGCTGACCTTGCATTGGCAGCTGAAGCATCAGGCGCAGACTCTGTTTCATTGATTAACACGCTTCTCGGAATGGCTATCGACGCTGAAAAGAGAAGACCAAAGTTATCTACAGTGACAGGTGGCTTGTCGGGAGCTTGCGTCAAGCCAATCGCGTTGAGAATGGTATGGCAAGTCGCTAAGGCAGTGAAGATTCCAGTAATAGGATTAGGTGGTATCTCTTCAGCAACCGACGCTATCGAGTTCTTGCTCGCAGGAGCATCAGCAATAGAAATCGGTACAGCTAACTTCATCGACCCAACAATCACTATTAAAGTTGCACAAGGCATCGTCGAATATTGCGAACGCCATGGCTTTAAAAACGTCAGCGACCTTACGGGAGCTTTGGAGTGTTGAGAGTTAGGAGTTAGGAGTTAGGAGTTAGGAGTTGGGAGTGGCGTTTGTCATTTGTTCCTAATTGGTTGACGAAAAAATAACAAAAAAACACATAAAAACATTTTTACTTTTAGGAGTAAAATTGTAAATTTGCACGGCAAAAAAGTAGGGACATATCTAATTGTCCGATAATGTAAATAAATATTAAGAAAGATATACTATGGGAAGAGCATTTGAATACCGCAAAGCGGCTAAGATGAAAAGATGGGGTCACATGTCAAGAGTGTTCCCAAAACTCAGTAAGATGATCACAATCGCAGCTAAAGAAGGCGGCGCAGATCCAGATATGAACCCAAGATTGCGTCAAGCTATCATCAATGCTAAGGCAGAAAACATGCCTAAAGACAACATCGATGCTGCTATAAAAAGAGCTACAGCGAAAGACGCTGCCGATATGGTTGAAATCGTTTACGAAGGTAAAGGCCCTGCTGGCGTTCTTGTCGTTGTTGAATGCGCTACAGATAACACAACACGTACAGTCGCTAACGTACGTTCTTACTTCAACAAATGTGGTGGTTCTTTAGTTCCATCAGGTTCTTTAGAATTCATGTTCAGCCGTAAGGCTGTTTTCGAACTCGAATTACCAGAAGGCATGGACGTTGAAGAAATCGAACTCGAACTCATCGACGCAGGCTTAGAAGAAATCGAAGCAACAGAAGAAGGCGTAGTAGCATTGTCAGACTGGACAGCATTCGGTACAATGCAGACAGCATTGGAAAAACTCGGCATCAGTGTTAAGAAAGCTAACTTACAACGTTTCGCTAACAGCCCAGTAGCATTCTCAGCAGAAGACGTTGAAGCAATCGAAAAATTCCTCGAAAAAGTAGAAGACGACGAAGACGTACAATCAGTCTACACAAATATGGAATAATAAAAAAACAAATAAAATAATGTGGTGGAAAAGACAGCTTTTGGGCTGTCTTTTTTTTTGAGATGCTAAGAGTCTAAGATAGTTCTCAGCATCTCTTATTTCATTACGGAATATAGTATTCCAGAGATGAGCAATGGTGCAGGTATAGTCAATACCCATGCCCATAAGATACTCTTTGCAGTTCCCCAGCTTATTGATTTCACGCCGTTGGTAAGGCCTACGCCTATGATAGAACCGACGATGCTATGAGATGTGCTTACAGGAATGCCGAATAATGAGCAGCCGATAACTGTTGTGGCACCAACTGTTTCGGCGCAGAAACCTTTGTCAGGAGTGATTTTTACAATGCCAGTACCAGTGGTTTTGATGACGTTTTTTCCGCCTACTAAAGTGCCTAATGCTATCATTAGATAACAGATGAGAGCTACGATTTGTGGTACATGATAACCTTTTTCTGCATCGAAGAATAAAGATATTATATTCTTGAATTCGTCGCTTATCTCTGGCGATTGTAATGATGTGAACAACATGATAGATATGAGTCCTATGGTTTTTTGAGCGTCGTTGGCACCGTGACCTAGGCTGAATGCAGCTGATGAGGCAAGTTGCAACTTCTTGAAAACCTTGTCTAATTTCTTTTTATTGAAGTTTTTGCAAAGTCGCATGATAAGACACTGAAGGAAAAATCCTAATACCATTCCTATTATAGGTGTCAATATCATGAATAACAACACTAAGAATACGCCGTCTAGTACCAATGCCGATGAGCCTAGGCTGAATAATACTGGACCAATGATGCCACCTATCAAAGCTTGTGATGATGAAATAGGGAGACCTATCCAAGTGCAAATGCCAATCCAAGACGTAGCTCCTACTAGAGCGCAGAAAACGACATAAGGATTCATATATTGAGCCTCGACAAGACCTCGGCTCATGGTTTCAGCGACGTGCGAATTGAATAGGAAATACGCCATGAAACCCCAGAAAGCAGCCCATGCAACGGCTTTCAGTGGTGTTAAGACACGTGTCGTGATTATGCATGAAACAGCGTCGGCTGCGTCGTTCATACCATTTAAGAAGGTTATTAACAACGCTAATATCAATGAAGCAGCTATTATGAATACTAACATATCACGAATTCTTGATGACGATAGTTCTTATTGTATCAGCAACGTTTTTCAAGACGTCACTCGCACTTTCAAATGTCTCGGCAATATTCTTATTCTTTACCAATTCAATATAATCGGTTTCGTTCTTGAATAAATTGCTGATATAATCTGAATAAATGCTGTCGATGACGTGTTCTATATGCTTTATCTTATCGCATTTCTCAATGATGTCGTTATGATTCAACGAAATGAATTCTAATTGTTTGATGATGTCAGACAATAAATTCGCACATTCGTAAAGATAGTTGGCTGTCTCGATAAGCTGACTGTCGATACGTTTTGGCTGATACATCAATATGTTTTTAGAACAGTCGTCGATTATGTCTAATGAATCATCCATATTGGCGGCGAGTTCGTTTACATCTTCTCTGTCGAAAGGCGTGATGAATGTGATGTTGAGCATCTTGTAAAGATTTCTGAACAGCTCGTCACCATCGGTTTCGTCTTTCTTTATTTGGCGGCCCAACAACTTACGTTCTTCGTAGTTGTCGATTTTGACCATTTCTAATAATGTCTTCGTTGCATGAATTAACAACTCCGACTGCTTGATGTAAATAGGGAAAAACTTGGTTTCCTTAGTTACGAAAAATTGTAAAAAGCTATTAAGACTCATGATTTTTTTTAAGTTGCTAAGTTGCTAAGTTACTAAGTTGCTAAGAACCTCAGCAACTCAGTAACTCAGTAACTCAAATAATTCCGCAAAGATGATAAAGCACTCTAGCTCCGACGTTGCCGTCCCATTCGTCTTCGCCTGGTGACACTTCGCAGAGGTCGAAGCCTATTATTTCTTTACCGCTTTCTTTAACTCTATTTAATAAATACATCATTTCCTCGTATTCCATGCCGCCTGGGACTGGTGTTCCGGTGTTAGGACAAAGTTTAGGGTCAAGGCCGTCGATGTCGATTGAGATGTAAACTTTGTTTGGAAGCTGAGCGATGATATCGTCGCAAATAGATTTCCAAGTAGCTCCTTCGTACATCTTTCTGCGGTTGTCGCGGTCGTAGAATACCACCATTCTTCCTTCAGAATTGTTTATGATTTCTTTTTCTTGGTCGCAGTAATCGCGGATGGCTACTTGAACGAGTTTCTCGACGTTATCGTATTTCATTGTGTTATAGAAGATGGAGGCGTGTGAGTATTTGAAGCCTTCAAATTCTATTCTCAAGTCGCTGTGAGCATCGACGTGTATGATGCCGTATTCTTCACCTAATTCATTGAAATATGTGTGGTATGGGAGAGGGATGCTATGGTCGCCGCCGAGAAGCCCGACCTTTTTGCCTTGTGACTTCCAATAGGCGATTCTGTCTTTCAGCCAAGCGAACATTTCGTTGAAGCCATTTTCAATAGCTACATATTTGTCTTCGTAAGCTTCAGGATTTTCGTCAACGTCGCCGCTTTCGATGCCATCGATGATGTCTTCACTCAATGGAACCAATTCATCGTGAAGCTCGCGTAGCTCTTGTGGAAATTCATCCATCCAAATGCCGCGTTTCCATACTTCAGGATAGTCGTGGTGATGAAGGTCGACTTGCATCGAACCATCGAAGACAGCTTGAGGTCCGTTTACGGTGCCTCTGTTATAACTTGTTGTCAATTCCCATTCAACAGGAATGATTATGATTTCAGCTTCTTCTGCGCTGCATGGTAATCCGTAGATGCCAGAGCCTAGAGCAGCTGCTGCATTAGGGTCAAAAATTTTTTCTTCCATAGTTTTTTATTTTTTGCAAATATAGAAAAATAAGTCGATAAGTCAATGAGTCGATAAGTCAATAAGTATTCTGGATAAAATACTCATAGACTCAAAGACATATTGACATATTGACTTTTTTTGTATCTTTGTCCCGATGAACTAAATAATTTTAACTAATCTAATAACTTAAACTATGAACTTTACATCAGTAAATAAGATTTTTGAAGAATCTATTAAAAAGAATTGGGACAGACCTGCTATCTCTAATTACCAAGGTGTAACATTGCACTATAGAGATTTAGCTAGAAGAATAGCTAAGCTTCATATTATGTTTGAAGAATGCGGTCTCGAAAAGGGCGACAAGGTAGCACTTTGTTCAAGAAATCAAGCCAACTGGGTAGTTTCATTTCTCGCTGCAATGACATACGGAGCAGTTCCGGTACCACTTATGCACGAGTTTAAACCAAGTAATATCAATCACTTGGTAAATCATTCAGAAGCAAAGATTCTTTTCGTAGACGAAGTTATCTGGGAAGGTCTTTCAGAACTTGATATGTCGGGTTTGCAAGCAATTATCCAAGTCAATACTTTCAAGTTGCTTTATTCTGCGACAGATAAGATTGCTGAAAGCCGTGAACATCTCAACGAACTTTTCGGAAAATATTATCCGATGGAATTTTCACCAGAGTCGATAAATTATTATGAAGACTCAGCCGATGAATTGGCAATCATCAATTATACTTCTGGAACGTCAGGTTTCTCAAAAGGTGTTATGATTCCATATCGCGCTGTTCGTTCTAATTTAGAATTTGCTAAATTTGTTCTCCCACAAATGGGCAGTACTTCACGCGTGGTTTCTATGTTGCCAAGTGCTCACATGTACGGACTTATGTTTGAAGTGTTGTACGAATTGAGCTGTGGTTGCCATGTATTCTTCCTTTCACGACTCCCAAGTCCTAAGATTATCATGCAGGCTCTCGCAGAAGTGAAACCAACTTTGGTCATCGCAGTGCCTCTCATCATCGAAAAGATTTACAAGAGCAAGGTTAAGCCAGTCATTGAGACAGCAGGTATCAAATTCGCTTTGAAACTTCCTATTCTCGAACAGGTCATTATGAATAAAATTAAGGCTGAGTTAACCAATGCTTTCGGCGGTGAATTTTATGAAGTCATCATCGGCGGTGCGGCTTTCAATAAGGAAGTTGAGGCATTCTTCAAGAAAATGGAATTTCCATTTACTGTCGGTTATGGTATGACAGAATGTGCTCCTATCATTACATACGATGATTATAAGACAGCAAAATTGTATTCTTGCGGTAAGATAGTTCCTAATATGGAAATGAAAATCGATTCTCCAGATCCACAGAATATAGCAGGTGAGCTCTTGGTAAGAGGCGCTAACGTATTCTTGGGATACTATAAAAATGAAGAAGCAACAAGAGAAGTCCTCGACGCTGATGGCTGGCTCCACACTGGCGATATGGGTATTATCGACGCTGATGGCTATCTCTTCTTAAGAGGCCGTTCTAAGTGTATGATTCTCGGTCCTTCAGGTCAAAATATCTATCCAGAAGAAGTGGAAGCTGTCCTCGATACTCGTCCTTACGTCCTAGAATCTCTCGTGATTGAAGATAACGGAGGCCTTACAGCTCTCATCTATCCTGACTTCGATACCGCTGCAAAAGAAGGTATGAATCAGGCAACATTCATCAAATATATAGAAGATACATTGCCTGAAGTAAATAAGGAATTGCCTAACTATGCAAAACTGAAGAAAATCGAAGTTATGTCAGAGGCATTCGAAAGAACACCGAAGAAGAGTATCAAACGATATTTATATCAAAGAAATAGTTAAGACTCCGAGTCGCCAAGACTACAAGACAACAAGAGGGACGTTACTTTATAGTGGCGTCTCTTTTTTAATTAAGAATTAAGAATTAAGAATTAAGAATTAAGAATTAAGAATGAATAATGAATAATGAACAATGAATAATGAACAATGAATAATGAACAATGAATAATGAACAATGAATAATGAACAATGAAACATTATACATTATACATTATACATTATACATTATACATTAAAAAAAATCATTACCTTTGCACATCTTTAAGTAAGATAATTTTAAACGTTTAATTTTATATTTTTAAAAATCAAATCATGAGAAAACATTTTCTTTTAATTGCGTTGATATGCAGTATTTTTGTTGCATGTGGACCAAAACCAGAATTGCCAACTGTAGCAACAGTGGCGGTTGATTATATCACAGAAAATAGCGCATCTTGTGCAGGTGAAGTCGTCGATGATGGCAATGCCGATATTATTACACAAGGATTCTGCTGGAGTACAGAACAAAATCCAACATTACATGACAATGTTGTAGAAGGAGGTTATACAGAATTATTACAAAGAGAAAAGACTGCTCCTGTCTATTTTTCTGCTGACTTGTCAGGATTATTACCTTCTACAGAATATTATGTAAGAGCTTATGCTACTAACAGCGAAGGTACAGCTTACGGTGATAACCTTAGATTCGTTACATTGGAAGAAATTCCAGAAGACCCATATAACGGACATGAATATGTTGACATGGGATTCCCAAGTGGTGTGAAATGGGCTACATGTAATGTCGGCGCAACAACACCAGATGGCTATGGCGAACATTATGCATGGGGTGAAATTGAAACTAAAGAAGAATATACATGGCAAAATGGAAATTGTCTTACATATGGTAAAAAATTAGATGATATTTCCGGTAATCCAGAATACGATGTGGCTACAGCAAAATGGGGTGAAAAGTGGAGAATGCCAAGATTGCAAGATATGTATGAATTGATTACACAATCAGATTGGATTTGGGCTAAAGTCAATGGTGTGAATGGTTGGAATGTCGTTTCAAAGATAAATGGTAACCACATATTCCTCCCTGCAGCTGGATTTATGAATACTATTGCAGCTTCATATCAAGGCACTGAAGGCGTTTTAGACCAAAATAAATGGGGCTATTATTGGACATCAACTCCATATGATGATGAACATATTGACAAAGAAGCTTGTAATTTCGTCTTAAGTTCTGGTGGTTATCAGACAGAGGTAGGATTGCGTTATAGTGGATTCTCAATACGTCCAGTTACTGATTAAGATGCTGAGATGCTAAGTCTCTAAGACACTAAGATAAAAGCGAGTAGAAATAAATTCTGCTCGCTTTTTTTAGTTGCTGAGTTGCTAAGTTACTGAGATTACTTAGCAACTTAGTATCTTAGTAACTTAGAGGCTTATTCTAATGTATGAATTACGAGACCTGAACGGAGTTTAGGTTCGAACCATGTTGTCTTAGGAGGCATGATGTTGCCGCTGTCAGCGATGTCAATGATTTGTTTCATTGTTACTGGATGTAAAGCGAAAGCAACTTTCATTTCGCCGCTGTCAACGCGATGTTTCAATTCACCGAGACCACGGATACCGCCAACGAAGTCGATGCGTTTGTCGGTACGTAAGTCTTTAATGCCTAAAATCTTGTCTAAAACTAAGTTAGAAAGGATTGTTACGTCGAGAACGCCGATTGGGTCTGCGTCGTTGAATGTGCCAGGTTTTGCGTTGAGTTTATACCAGTGACCATCTAAATATGTGCTGAATTCGTGTAATTTAGCTGGTTTGTAGATCTCTGTTCCCATATCTTCAACGTCGAATGATTCTGTCAAAGCGTTGAGGAATTCTTCTTTTGAGAGACCGTTCAAATCTTTAACTACGCGGTTGTAGTCGATGATATTTAATTGGTTGTCTGGGAAAATAACTGTCATGAAGAAGTTGTATTCTTCAGTGCCTTTGTGAGCTGGGTTATTTTCTTTCTTTTCTTGACCTACGAGAGCTGCTGCAGCGCTTCTGTGGTGACCGTCAGCGATATACATTGAAGGGACTTCTGTAGCGAAGAGTTCAACGAGTCTGTCGATAGTAGCTTTGTCGTCGATGACCCAGAAACGGTGGCCGAAGTTATCTTCTTTAGCGATGAAGTCATAGATAGGAGCTTCTTTTGTGATGTTGCTTACGATAGCGTCGATTTCAGCAACAGCAGGATAAGCGAAGAATACAGGTTCAACGTTAGCGTTAGTGATGCGCACGTGTTTCATGCGGTCTTCTTCTTTATCTTTACGTGTGAGCTCGTGTTTTTTGATTACTTGGTTTACATAGTCTTCGCTCCATGCGCAAGCAACGATACCATATTGCCAATGAGCGTTAGCATCTGTTGGGTTCATGCTTTGAGCGTAGATATATAATTTTTCTTCTTTATCTTGAACTAACCAGCCGTAATCTTTGAAAGCGTTGAAGTTTTCAACAACTTTGATATATGTTGTTAAGTCGCTGTCTTTTGTACCAGGAGCGAGGTCGATTTCAGCTTTTGTAACGTGTAAGAGGCTGTAAGGATTGCCTTCGCATTCTTGGCGAGCTTCCTCTGAATTTAAAACGTCGTAAGGTCTAGAAGCTAATTTTTCTACGATGTCTACTGGAGGACGATAGCCTTTAAATGGTTTAATTACTGACATGTCTTTAATTTTTTAAGGTTAATATTTATGTTTTACCAAATCATTTCTTCTTCGAAATTTGCACTGCTGTTGTGTGAGTCCATTTCATGTTCGTGCAAATGGTGATCATAGTGATCGATGTTGACGCTTCTTTGTAAGGAGATGATGAGAGCGCCTATCATCTTTGTCAACTCCATCAATTGTGTGCGGATTTGTTCTTCTTTATCTTCGCTGAGGAATTCGTTTTGACGACCTATAGCACAGAATACTACACACTTGCGGATGTTTGTTTTTGCGGCTTTAAGCTGAGCTATGAAAGAAGGTTTGTTTTTTGAAGAACCTTCTGCGATGTTGAAGGCTAACAAAGTAGCTTCTTCTAGGAATCTTTTGTAGTAGTGGTTTTCTATTTCGTTAGTTGCCAGAGCACTGGTTTCTGTTAGTAACGATACAAAACCAATGGCTTTGCTATAAACTCGAAGGTCTTCGAATCTGAAAAAAGTCGTTGATTTATTATCTTCAGGAGTCATAATTTATAGTGTTTTATTAGTAAATAAGATCCATCTCGTTGTTGAGATGGATCTTGTATTTAAATCAAATTAGTTAACTTTGAATTTAACGTCGCCGTTTTGGATGAATCCAACGATTTGGCGAGCTGCTGCGAGACCAGCGTTCATGTTAGCTTCAGCTGTTTCAGCACCTTGTTTTTTAGGTGTTGCGAAGAAACGTGGTTTGAATTGTTCTAAAGCTTCTTGATTTGCTGGAGCGATGTCTGTAACATATTTAAGGTCAGCGCGGTCAGCGAGAAGTTGTTCCATACCAGCTTCATCGATAACTTCTTTACGAGCTGTGTTGACTAAGCAACCGCCTTTAGGCATTTTTGAAAGAAGTTCGTAGTTG
>JAZOSK010000056.1:0-3618 GCA_045657145.1 Bacteroidales bacterium
TCGTTCCCGTAGAGACGCGTCAATGCAACATGCCATAAAACGCATTGACACGTCTCAAAAAACAAATACGAATCCCACAAAAAAATGAGACGTGTCAATGTTTATTTATTTTTGCAGGATACATTGACGCGTCTCTACAAAAAGAATTTTTAACATTTTTTAACTTTTCTATTTGAAAATGAATAGTTATTTTCGCCGTCAAAATCAAAAATTAGAATTTATGGAAAATGACTTTTTCAGAAATAAATACAGGATTCCGTCAGCAAGAGCTTACTGGCACGATTACAATTGCGGATATTATTTCATCACAATATGTACCGAAAAAAGAGAACATTATTTTGGCGAAATTTATGATAAGAAAATGTGCTTTTCTCAATTGGGTTGTTATACAGAATCCTATATCAACAAAATGAATTCTTCATTACAAGACTCCGACATCTTGTCTTATGTTGTAATGCCTAATCACATCCACTTGATAATCGCTGTATACAAGACAAAGAAGAAATACCAAGACTTCATCAAAAATGAGACTGATTTCAACGAAACGATGAGTTACATTTCAAGGAAATGCGGTCGTCTTTCTAACATCATTTTAAAATTAAAGTCTGGCATCACAAGATATGCTCTCAAAAAAGAGATTCCTTTCAAATGGCAGGAGCGATTTCACGACAGAATCATTCGCGACAACAACGAATTTGAAATCAAAGACAATTACATCAAAAACAACATCTCTAATTGGAAAGACGATGAATATTATCCCACCGTCCCCATGTAGAGACGCGTCAATGCGACATGCCATAAAACGCATTGACACGTCTCAAAAATAACAACACATTCTCAATTTCCATGAGACGTGTCAATGTGTGTTTATTTTTGCAGGATACATTGACGCGTCTCTACAATATTTTCAATTAAAAAAGGTGTCACCCTTTTCCAGAGCAACACCCCAATTATGCATTATGAATTGATGTAATCGCTTTTATTCTAAGACTGGGCGCACCGACTGACCGAAGTAACGGTAGTAGTAGCCCATGTCGCGACTGCCGCTACCGAAGAAGAGGAGATACGCGTAGCCGTCGCCGTTCTCGAAAGGCGTAGAACTCCAATAGTAACCGTCGCTTCCAGCGTTGATGAGCGAAGACCCGTAACGGCCCGCAGCAGGAAGGAAAATGCTATTACCATTAGGACCTTCTACATTATAGCCGTTAACTCCGTTCTGGGTTATCCATGTCCAGGTACACTTTGTACGTAATTCTTTCAACTCATCGTATGTTGGCATCCTCCATGTGCCGCCCCAGTTAGCTGTGGCTGCATCGTATTGGGAGTTGCCTGAAATGTCATTCATTGAAACATTATATGTTGCACAATTAGCTTCTGTATATGTTTCTTTTGTTGTCGTCTCGCCCCATGCATAATAGTCTCCGTATTCTTCAGGAGATGTGGCACCAACATTGCATGTTGCCCATTTTACGCTTAAGCCGAGGTCTACGTATTCGTGGCCGTTTTCAAATGTTCCTTCCAATGTGGTAAAAGTAACCTCTTCACCGTAGGATGTAACGCCCTTCGCATCTGTTGCGTATGCTCTAACATAATAGGCAGTATTAGACTCCAAGTTGCTGAGACCTGAAGTGAAGACTCCAACGTTTGTGCCATCCATTGTATATGTATCAGAAACAGTTGGAGCTCCTGTTGTATTCCAGCATACACCGCGTGCTACGACAACTGCATTGCCGCCGCTCACCACTTCGCCGCCACTCACTGCTGAGCTAACTGTTATTTCTGTAACCTCTGCTGTAGTAACAACTGGTCCTACAGGTTGTTCTGGGTTTTCTGGGTCTACAGGCTCCTCTGGGTTCTCTGGTCCCTCTGGCTCCTCTGTCGTAAAGCTTACTTCTTCGCCGTAGGCAGTGCCTTTTTCATTCGTAGCGTATGCTCTAACGTAATATTGGGTATTGGGAACGAGGTCTGAGATATTTGAATTAAACGTTCCAATACCTGTGCCGTCAACGGTACGATAGTCTATTACTTCTGGTGCTGGTGCTGTATTCCAGCAAACGCCGCGTTCTGTCACTTCTGCGCCGCCGTCAGCTGTAACCTGGCCCACAACCTTAGCTGTGGTTTCTGTGACTTCTCCAACAGATTTTGTAGCAACCGTTGGCTTCTCTGCTTCTGGCTTGCAAGAGAATAATATCATCGTAAGCGCAACTAAAAATAAGGATAACTTTTTCATAATGTGTTTATTTATTATAATTGTTTAAAGTTTCTGTATAAACGCTTGGTTTGGAATTATAAGACAACACTCTGCCATCATTATTTTCTGAAACTTTTTTACGGATTTCCTTCTTCAAGGTTTCTTTACTTACATTTGTGCTTCCTTGAAGTCGTTCCAGCAACTCTGCCTCTATCTCATAAAACAGTTTTATGTCATTCAACAACTGATAATTCTTATCTTCCAATCTTGCGAGTTTGTTTCTTCTTATCATTGGTATCAAACCGAAAAACACTGAACTGATGATACTTGATCCACCTAATATCAGTGACACAATTACACTTGTTTCCATTTTAATTGATTTTTTAATTATTTAATTTATTGATTTTAAGACAAAAGATAATTATCCCCAAGGCACTCATTGCCTGATATTATTAAATATCATCCATCTGTTGGGACACAATACAAGCGCAAGACGACATGGCATCGTCTTAATCATAGAAAATCTTGTAACGAAGAAATATTGAAATAATAAAAACAGATATAAAAATTCCGATTTCTCAAAATTATTATTTATAACACATTGTCCTTCAACGCATTGAGGGGGGGTAATCATGCTATTATATTTTGCTAATAGGAATCTCATAACAGAAGCAAATATACAACAAAAAGTCAACTAAACAACATTTTTTTCGTGTAGAATGTAGAGTTTAATGGTCAACAGACAACAGTCTTTGGAAATTGAAAACTGAAAGTGGAAAATTGAAAGTCAACTGTAAACTGCAGATTCTCTCAGCGTTCCTCTGCGTCTCTGCGAGAGATTCATCGGAGACGAGTAACGGGGAGGTATTCGTGGGACTGTCATCCGCAAGGCATATTCCGCGCAGATACGCGTGATACGAGGGGACTGGAAAAAGGGAAAATAAAACTCCGCGTTTCTCTGCGACTCTGCGAGAGGGGGAAGGCATAAAAACAGAAAAGCCCCAGCTTAATGCTGAGGCTTCCGTTATGGGGTGGCGACGACCTACTTTCCCACAAATTGATGCAGTATCATCGGCGCTGCGGGGCTTAACTTCTCTGTTCGGAATGGGAAGAGGTGGACCTCCGCGCTATAGTCACCATGTGTCTCTTTATATGTCTTTGACATGGTCCGGAAGAAGGACACTTCGCAACAGAGCTCAAGCTCGCTCGTGTCATCTCTTATGTAACCTTAGGGTTAACGTAAAGCTCTCGGGCTATTAGTACTGCTCGGCTGAACACATCACTGCGCTTACACCTGCAGCCTATCAACGTGGTAGTCTCCCACGACCCTTATAGGAAATCTCATCTTGAGGTGGGCTTCGCGCTTAGATGCTTTCAGCGCTTATCCCGTCCGAACGCTGCTACCCTGCGGTGCGGCTGGCGCCACA
>JAZOSK010000057.1:0-47654 GCA_045657145.1 Bacteroidales bacterium
AACTTCGCCTATAGTAGCGTTTTCGTTCAATAAAACTGTTTCCTTAGCTTGATTCCAGCCGCTTACTTCCAAGCCAATCATTGATTGTAATTTCTTAGCTGAGAATGGCAAGAATGGCTCTGACAAGATAGCGAGTTTAGCAACGATTTGCAATGAAACTGCGAGAACTGTCTTAACTCTTTCTGGGTCTGTCTTGAATTGTTTCCATGGTTCGTTTTCTGTGAGGTAACGATTACCGAGACGAGCAAGATTCATCAATTCTGACAATGCTTCACGGAATTTATAGTTGTCGAGAAGGTTAGCAATCTTATCAGGATATTGATTCATTTCTTCGATAGCGGCTTCGTCTTTTTCGTTAAGGTTAATCATAGCTGGAACCTTACCTTCGAAATATTTATGTGTAAGAACCAAAGTACGGTTTACGAAGTTGCCGAAGATAGCGAGCAATTCGTTGTTATTTCTATCTTGATAATCTTTCCAAGTGAAGTTATTGTCTTTTGTCTCAGGAGCGTTAGCTGTCAACACATAACGAAGGACGTCTTGTTTTCCAGGGAATTCTTCGAGATATTCGTGCAACCAAACAGCCCAGTTACGAGATGTAGAAATCTTATCGTTTTCGAGGTTGAGGAACTCGTTAGCAGGAACGTTTTCTGGAACAATATAATCGCCGTAAGCTTTCAACATGCAAGGGAATATGATGCAGTGGAAAACGATGTTGTCTTTACCGATGAAGTGAACGAGTTTTGTTTCTTCGTCTTTCCACCATTTTTTCCAGTCTGTACCATTTTCAGCGCAGTGTTCTATTGTGTTAGAGATGTAACCGATAGGAGCGTCGAACCAAACGTAAAGCACTTTGCCGTCAGCACCTTCAACAGGAACAGGTACGCCCCAGTCGAGGTCGCGGGTAACAGCGCGAGGCTGGAGACCATTGTCGAGCCAGCTCTTGACTTGACCGTAGACATTAGGTTTCCATTCTTTATGACCTTCGATGATCCATTCGCGGAGCCATTGTTCGTATTGGTCTAAAGGAAGATACCAGTGTTTTGTAGCTTTCTTGACGAGTTGAGCGCCGCTGAGAGCTGAGTGAGGATTGATGAGTTCATCAGGGCTCATTGAAGAACCGCATTTCTCACATTGGTCGCCATAAGCGTGGTCGTTGCCGCATTTAGGGCAAGTACCGATGATGTAACGGTCTGATAAGAATTTGTTACGTTCTGGGTCAAAGAATTGTTCTGATTCTCTTTCGATGAATTTGCCTTCTTCGTAGAGTTTCTTGAAGAAAGCAGCTGCTGTTTCATGGTGAGTCTTTGAGCTAGTACGAGAATAAATGTCGTAGCTGATGCCCAATTTTTCGAAAGAATCTTTGATTATATTATGGTATCTATCGACGATATCTTGAGGGGTGCAGCCTTCTTTTTCAGCTTTGATAGTGATAGGCACGCCGTGCTCATCTGAGCCGCCGACAAACAAAACCTCTTCACCTTTCATTCGGAGGTAACGGACATAAGTATCTGCTGGGATATAAACGCCTGCCAAGTGACCGATATGCACTGGACCATTAGCGTAAGGTAATGCTGTCGTTACCGTGTAACGTTTGAAATGTTTGTCGTTATTTTCCATTGTATGTGATGTTTTATAAGATATTAATTAAGGTGCAAAGATAATAAATATTTCTCTGAGAAATGTTAACAAGATTAGTAAATAGAAGGAGTTATAAAGACACGCCAGGAGCCTTCTTTTTCTCCTCGCTCGATATAATTATTTTTCATTAAATGATTGACCAATTTTTTTACTGCCGACATATTGACACCTAATTCTTTTTGAATGTAATCAAGTGTAACAACTGGTTCCGACATCATTAGTTTTAATATCTTAGTATAATTTGCCGAACGAAACTCCACCTTCTCGCCATCATACCACCAAAGAAGTTCGTCTTGTTCTGTTAAAAAACAAACATCGTTGTAAATCTCTCGAGCCACCAATCCCGTAAAATATTGCATAAATGGTTTTATTGATTGAAGTGAAGCTTGCGCTCCTACATTCGGGCCTAAGCCAACCTGCAAATCTGTTTGATGCAAAGCCTCAAGATATTCCCACTTGTTACGACTTCTAACAACTATCATCGGATAGCCATGCTTTGATAGTATGTAATTAACAAGCAAACGAGCGATACGGCCATTTCCATCTTCAAAAGGGTGAATCCTTATATAACGATAATGAAATAAAGCTGCTAATTCAACCGGAGAAAGCTTTCCTTCTTTTTCAGCTTGATTATACCAATCAACAAGGTCTGTCATCAATGCTGGTGTTTCTTCTGGAGATGCATAATCAAAACGGTCACCATAACGTGTGATGACACTATTCGGACGTGTTTTGTATTGACCTGCATGAATCACATAGCTTGTGGTAAAACCTCCAGGAAGATTTTTATGTACAGTGTAATCTTCACGCAACATGATTTTATGTAATGTACGAATGAAATTTTGAGTGAGAGATGAATTTTGTATTAAAGACTCTTCATTCATCATTTTTAATGCAACATTACTTGCAGCCATGTCCTGCACATCTTTAATGTCAGCTTCTCCTATAACCTTTCCAAAAAGCAACAAAATTTCAGTTTGACCATACGTCAATGTATTACCTTCAATATGGTTAGAGTTATAGTTAAAATCAACGGTAAATCTACGACTTAATTTTTGTCTGTCGTTTTCTGATAACGGCTGAATTTTTTTCCAAGCCCCAATGGCTTTTTCTAAAGTTAAGTACTTCATAATTTTTTTGATTTAAGATTATAATTTGCTTAAAAGGTGGCTGTACAGCCACCAATTCACCTACAAAGATACAATTTTTTATATTTAAATATGTTTTGTTGATAATTTTTTCTAAACTTTTTTTCCTTAATTTTGTCTTTCATTAAACATTAAAATAAAATCATCATGATAACTTTTGAAGAACAAATCCGTAACGAAAATATCAAGGATATTGCAAATAAATTAATGTGTGCTGCTCGTACCGCGCCAAAGGCAAGAGGCATCGACAACCTCGTTCTCGCCGTTGCCACCGATGACACCATCGTGAAAATCGCTGAAAAAATGAAACAGCTCGCCGTTGAACGCGACATGCAATTCCTCAACCGCGACGCAGAAAACATCTTGAACTGCGGAGCAGTGATTTTATTCGGAATGAAGATAAGTCCGCTCGGCTTGAACTGCGGCGCATGCGGTTTCAAAGCCTGCGGCGACAAACCTAAAAACGTGCCTTGTTTCTTCAACGCCAACGACCTTGGAATAGCAATCGGCTCTGCAGCATCATTAGCAGCCGACTTCAGAATCGACAGCCGCGTCATGTTCTCAGTGGGTCAAGCTGTACTAGCTCTCAACCTATTACCAGAATGCAGCATGGTTTTAGCTCTCCCACTCTCCGTAAGCAGAAAGAGCATTTTCTTTGATAGAGGATAATTTTTTAATTCATAATGCATAATGCATAATTCATAATTACTTTATTTGTACAAATAAAGCCGCTACTTTTTGAAGTAGCGGCTTTAATTATGCATTATGAATTGTGAATTATGAATTATCTAACAACAAGTTTCTTTGTAACGACTTGTCCTCCGATTACGTTAACGAAATACATACCTGGAGCTAAGTCTGAAATATCTAATATTGTACTTCCTTCAAAGACGAAGTTACGTACTTCCTGACCTTGCATATTGACGATATGTACACAAACATAACCCTTGTCGTAATCTGTTGTCAATCTTAAAGTGTTAGTAGCAGGGTTAGGGAACAATCCTACTTGGAATGGGTCTTTATGTTCTATAGTGGAAGCTGCATTATAAATTGCATTTACATCATTGCTATATGTGACCACTTTAGCAGAAACTCTTAAGATTGGATTGTCGGCAGCTGAACAATTAGGACAGAAGTTTTGTCCACTGACACAGTCTGGATGATTAGGATGACATTCATCTACATAAGAAGGGTCAAATTCATAGAATAATTTCACTTTACCATTTGGGAGATAATTATCGAGGCTGTAGTCCCAAACCATAGCTAAAGAACCTGGGCACCAGCCAGAGCGATTGTGTTTCCAAGTACCAGCTTGAGGTTGGCAGCCAGCAGGATTAGGGTCACAATTTCTCCACAGATGTTGTTCGTAAGTTTTTTCGTCGTTGATGACAATATTATGCGTTGCTTCATAGAACTCAGCAGCATTACCAGTGTTATAAGCGTCATTAGTACCGCTGCTCCAGTTATGACCCGTAGTGATAATCTTCAAGTTAGCTTTTTCAACTTCTTCTGAGAAAGTATAGAATGTTGCAGGAATTGGCTGTCTGTTTCTATAGTCACCGAAGTCATATATTCCGAACCAGATTTCATTCATATTAACATATTTATAATCTGGTTTTCCTTTTGTCATATCAAATATTGTTGTTGGAATATATCCTTGTCCATTCCAAGTTTGGAAATAAAGTTCAAATTCAACGAGACCTTGAAGTATTGATGTATAATCAGTTACGTCTAATTCATCTTCACATTCTCCACCGAATGGTGTCACATAACGATAAAGTTCAACCCATTCTCCACGATAGTTTTTCACGCGGCAATGGCCTACTCTGTCGTATGGGTCGCATTCTCCAGCACAATTATGGTCATATTTCAAGTTAATTTTATTAAAAGCATTAACATGTGTTGGGAAAACATAATCTTTATAATTGTATTGTTTGCTAGGAGCAACAATGAGGTCGCCTTCCATAGCTGTAACGCTGACATTATCGAAAGTGTTTGTAACTTCAAAAGTATTTGAAACGCTTGTTGTCTTTCCTCCTGATTGTCTTATGGTAGCAGTCATGTTGAAAGTGCCATATTTAGAAGGTATCCATGTTGTATACCAATAACCGTTTGTTGGGTCATCAGGATAAGATGTCATCAATTCAACTATTTCACCGTCGATATCACAAGAAACGGATTCGAATTTGATAGCGTCGCCATGTTCAACATAAGCACTCAAAACTATCATAACAGGTGATTCGAGGTCGCTGACATAAACCATAGTTCCATCGTAAGGACGACGTATTGTTATTTCTGGAGTATAATTATCTGGATTTATGACTTCGAAGGTGCGAGTAACAGAAGGAGCTGCTTGCCATTCATTGTCGCCTTTTTGCGAAGCTTTAACTTTAACAACGCCTTCTTCACCTGTGAGTGTCAAGACGTTGCCTTCTAATGTCGCAGGACCGCTGACGAGTTCGAAAGTAACAGGGAGACCTGATGTTGCAGTTGCTTCTAATTTAATAGGAGCTGCCGAAATCAATTGATCTGTAATATTTACAAAATCTATGAACTGTGATGATAATCCAGCTGGAATGTGACGAACCAACAAATTGTCGTAGCCTGCATGTGAACTGTTTAAAAAGAATATTCCATCCCACATAGCTGGGTCGAAACGGTCTCCAGAACCTGGCTTCAAACCTGCATTGATACCTTGAACTTCTGGAACTGGTTGAAATTCACCCGTACAACCATAGTCTGCAAATAATGTAACACTACCTTCTTTATCATTAGCTTCAAGGTCTATCATGATTTTCCAACGTGACCATCCTTTTTGTTCATAGTCAAAATCAACAGCTAACTTGTTATTAGGCAATACTATACCATTCACGAATTTAGGTCTTTCATCAAAACCTGTTGTGGTAAAATAAATACCTCCGTCTTTTGTTGATAAGTTCGGATTTGGTTCTGTTGTCTCGTAATTCATTGGTGGTAAAACAACACCGTCGCCATCAGCATCATAACCAACACCAAAAACAGTTCCCCAGTGGTTACGCAAAATGTCTAACTCTATCTCTATCGTTCCACCTTGTGAAAAATCAAACTGAAAATCAGGCGTCGATTTATGTGTTGCAATCTCACCATAGTTTGTGTTGGCATTGTCAAAAAATACTGCCAATGATTCGTCTGGCGAAGTACTGCCACCAGCACCTATATAATTGACCTTAAATTGTCCACCACCTGCACTATGAGCTCTTGCAACCCAATTATCTTGACCATTTAAAATTACATCTTCTTGATAATCATTAAAGTCTTTAGTTATGACAGTCTGCGCATAAACAGAAACTATCATAAAAAAAGATATAAACAACAATACTAATTTCTTCATAGCTTTTATGTTTAATTATTAATCTCTTACAACTATTTTCTTTGTTATAGGATTGTCACCTAATATCTTAACAAAATAAACACCATTGTTTAAATCTTCTGTATCTATAGTGACACTTGTTTCAAATGAAAATTCTTTAACAATTTGTCCTAATGCATTAACAATATTAACTTCTTGCATTCCTGCTGCTTCTGTTGATAATGTTAATATATTTTTAACAGGATTTGGGAAAATAGTTACATTATCATATTCATTTTCAGCAATATTTTCTCTAGATAAACTAGCTAATGTTGCAACGCTAGCAATGTTCATTTGTGTGAAAATTTGTGATTGTTCAAATGAGTTGACACTTTCTCCAATAACATCATTTCCTGAATGAATGAATGGACTGTAATTTTCTTTATCTTCAAAAGGATAAATACCCATGAAACCACATTTATTAAATGATGTATGATCGCTGTCGCCTCCAGTAAATGTTATATGACGCACTTGCATTTCTGGGAAATAA
This sequence comes from Bacteroidales bacterium, assembly GCA_045657145.1. GTDB lineage: Bacteria > Bacteroidota > Bacteroidia > Bacteroidales > F082 > Limimorpha. The sequence goes on from JAZOSK010000057.1 coordinate 6,668, forward strand.
ACACCAGCTAAATTCATATAATAATCACCAAGAGGTGCTGCTTCATCTGGATAAATCAAATCAATATGAATTTCATTGCCTTCGTGTAAATATCCATTCATATCATTATTGAAATAACCAACAACATTAAAGTCCATAACATCACAAAAGTCAGCATATGCCTTACTACCAATCATACCTTGTTCTTCTGCAGAAAATGAACAATAAATGATAGTACGTTCAAAATTATATTCTGATAAAATTCTTGCTGTTTCTAAAACCGTTGCAACACCAGTAGCATTGTCATCGGCACCTGGACACATTCCTGAATGACTATATGAATCGTAGTGACTACCGCAAACTATATATTGATCAGGATATTTTGTACCCCATTGTGTAGCAATAATATTTGGTGATGATTCATTAGCTCCATATTTAAACTCATGTTCTTCAACTTCTAAGCCCAAATTTTCAAATTGTTCATAAATCCATTGTCCTGCTTCGTATGCTTCTTTTGAATTATAATATCTTCTTTCGTAATCTTGTAAATGTTGAACTGTAGCTGTCAAATTTTCAATACTTACTTCGTCCATTAAAGTTCTAACTATTTGATCTTCTTCTGTTATTGTTGGAAAATCATTACGATGTGATTGTGGTAATCTTGCTGTTTTATTATTTACAGCACACATACCATCGTTTTTATATGGATTTATAACATCACCTAAAGGTTTGACTATCAATAAATAATCATTACTAAATAAAACTTCAATGTTTTCTCTTTCAATATAATTTTGTTGATTTTCTTTTTCGCAATAAACTATATAATAGTATTCATTGTTTTCAAAAGATTTTTCATCCAACAAAATCATATTGTTATTCAAATCTTGAGATGTTGCAAGTATAAAATTATCATTGTAATAATGTATATTTAAATCTTGCTTGTTAAATAATTCTCTTAAATTTTGTTGATCTTTAACTTTGATCATAACAAAATTATCTGCAAACATCATTGTTGATATGCATAAAGCTAATAAAAGTAAGATAGTTTTTTTCATATTATTTATTATTATTGTTAATATTCTTCCAATATTCTGAAAATGATTCTTTTGCAAATTTTGGCAGTTCTCTTTTGGTTCCCCATTTTTTCTTTATATGATAACTCAGTTCCATATCTTTAAAAGCAGCTCCATACTTGTCAAGGTTTTTTCTATTACTCATTTTCTTTACTATAGTGTTAAAGAAATTTTTCTCTCCTATCAATGACTTATCCGTTTTTACAAGATCTTTTCTATTTTCTAAAAATAAATCTTTTAATGGTATATTAACAGGACAAATCTCTGAACATCTGCCACATAGAGTACATAAAGAGCAGAAATGAGATGTTTCTTCAATATTTTTTAACAAAGGTAAAGAAATTGAACCTACAGGCCCTGGATTGTATTCTTCGTAAGTATGACCACCAACAGTATTATAAATAGGACACACTTCCAAACAAGCTCCACATTGAATACAAGATAAAATATTCCTTTGTTTGTCTTTTGATAAGATATTGGTTCTATTATTGTTAAGTAAAATAAGATACAATTTTTGAACCTTATCTTTATATGTTGAAGGTTTATTTACAAAAGAATATAAAGGAGAAACTTTATTGTTTGAATCATATAATGACGATAGTGGTAATAAAACACCCAATTCGTCTATTGAAGTTATCATTTTATCAATGCCAGCAATTACTATATGAATTGGAGTGAATGTACTGGATTTTAAAATGTTACCTTCATTTTCTGTCATAACAAGGGTTCCAGTATTTGATACTAAGAAATTAGCTCCTGTTATGAGAGCCTCCGGATTATAAATGTCGTTTTTTAATACGTTTTTTGTAAAAGTTGTAAGCTGTCTCGCATTGCATCCTTCCTTTATACCAAATTTATTAGTATATAAATCAGCAATTTGTGATGTGGTTTTATGAGCAGCCGACGACTTGAAATTGTAAGGATTTTCATTTGAAATGTTACAAATAAAATCGCCAATGTTTGTATCAACGACTTTAACATTTTTCATTTCAAGATAAGAAATAAGTCCTATTTCTTCTATTGTAGAACTTTTTGTCTTGACGATTTTTTTTACTTTATTCTGACTCAATATATTATAAATCATTTTTTTAGCTTCGTCAGAATCGTTAGCCCACAATAAATTGCCACCGTTTTTTGTAAAATTAGTATCGAAATCGACTAAAAGTTTATCTAATTTTTTAAAAGCCTTGCTTCTTATGTTAAAAGCTCTTTGCTTTTCTAAATCAATATTTGAATAATAATTAGAACGATTTTTAACATTTTGCATAAAAAAATCGTAACGCGACATCATCTTTTCATAATGTTCGTCATCAAAAGCAATTTTTTTTGCATTTTGGTTAAAAATCGTTCCTTTATCATTCATATTACCTTATTATTATTTAAGGTTAATTTTCGCTACTCTGTTAGCGTGTCTTCCACCTTCAAAATCTGTTGTTAAATAAGCTTGTGTTATTTCCCAACCTAATTCATTTGAAATGAAACGACCTGGAAGTGTCAAAATATTAGCGTCATTATGTTGACGTGCTAATCTTCCTAATTCAACATTCCAGCAAAGAGCAGCTCTTACATTAGGATGTTTGTTAGCTGTCATCTGTGCACCGTTGCCGCTTCCACATAAAATAATTCCAAGTGGATAAACACCATCTTGAATGTCTTGTGCTAATGGGTGAATGTAGTCTGGATAATCTACACTTTCTTCTGAAAATGTACCATAATCTTTAACTTCATAACCGTTTTCTATCAGTCTTTCAATGATATATTGCTTCATGGCAAATCCACCATGATCGCAAGCTATAGGAATTAATCTTTTCATATTACAATTGTTGATAAATTTCTACAAAATTAAAAAATATTTTTGTGATTAAATATTATTTTTCTCACTAATTATGAATATTTTACAAAAAAAAATCTAATATTCGTTTAATTAGTATCTTATTACTAATCAATATAATAAAAGTTATCAACATTTTTATTGTTAATAACTTCTAAACTTGTTAATTTTATTTTAAAACTTTTTAACAAATCAATATTTAAACGATTTGAACAAATTTTATTATCGTTTGTTAACACTTCTTAACAGAGTTATCAACAATAAAAATATGGTGTATTTTGATGATTTTTAATCAATTAACGAGTTATCAACAATTACTCATTCACTCAATTTTTTATATTAATTTTTAATTTTAAAAAAATATAAAAGAATAAATATTCAAGTTAAATTGTAAATTAAAGTTATCGTTTCCACTTAACATTGATTAACATTCCGCTAATTGCTGTAAAGACAACATAGAAAGGATAGATGAATTCTAAAGGCAAGGCCCATTTCAATAGATTTCTCTGATTCATGAATGTCGTTATATTTTTTAAAAGAGGTAAATCTATAAGAAATTTAAGTAATGTTAATAAAAAATAGAGACTCCATAAGGCTGGAATGAAAAAAGAGCTTAAAAACAGCGAAATTATGCTTAAATTGAAAAATAAAACCACTAAGGCTGTTGATATGATTTTCCAGCTGGTATAAGATTTCGTTTTAGAAACCCATCGTCTTCTTTGACGGAAAAATTCTGAAACCGTTTTACATGTTTTTGTCTCAACAATAGAAGACTTACTAAGGAAAAACTTAACGTTTTTATGACCATAGTTTTTAACAAATTGTTCCATTAAAAACATATCGTCACCAGATGGAATGTTAAAATCTTTTCTGAATTTTTCTACTTCTAAAGCGGCTAATCTTTCGTAAGCCATATTTGCACCATTACACATCACTGGAAAACCAATCGCTGCTGAACCAGCGGTGCTGCCTATCAAACTTAGATGCTCTAACACCTGAATCTTTTCGAAAAATGTTTCAGCAGGAGATAATAAAACTGGTGCTAAAATCATTTTGCATCGTTTTTTTTCATAAAAATTAACAATGCTTTCAATCCATGTAGTCTTTAAAAAACAATCAGCGTCTGTTACTAAAATCAATTCATTTTCAGCTATATGCAAAGCCTGTGAAATGGCTTGTTTCTTTCCTTTCTTTTCTGACTTAAAATATTTTAAGTTAATCTCTTTATGTTCTTTTATAAAATTTTCAATTATCAATATTGTATCGTCTTCCGAATGATCATCAATAATTATGACTTCAAATAATTCTTTTGAAAATGTTTGATTATAAAGCGATTCTAATAAATTTCCTATGTTTTTTTCTTCATTGCGCGCGGCAATTAAAACAGAAACATTGATATAGTTTTTTTTGTAAAAAGAAAAAAATATTTCCTTCAAATTATATAGTCCTAAGGTAAATGCTGTTATAAAAATAAAATATAAAGCACTTATTATCAATACTATATCCAAAAATATTTGAAGTGACGAAAAATTCATTTTTTTCTAAAAAATTTTAAACGATGTATTAAAAATAATCCTATTACCGATGGTATTGCTATGTTTAAAATCCATAATAATGAACTTGATGAAAATACTAAAATTCCGTATGAGCTACTTATATTATTGATTATAAACCATTTCTCAAAAACTAAAATACTTACAGGTCCTCTTACTGCAATTTCTGTTATGGTGATGAATGGTATTATCATCATTAAAATATATGTTAATGAAACAGGTATCATTGCTTTGAAATATGTTAATGGGATATTAAAAGCCCATATTAAAAGCACGAATTGGAAGGTGTAAATGAAATATTTCAAAAATGATATTGTTAAAATTTTTAACAATTCTTTTTTACTATAAAGTGAAAATATTTCAAAATATTCTTTTGTTTTTCCTTTGAATTTTTTGGGAATTAAAAACTGAAAATATTTTAAGAAATGTATATTAAAATACATTATTAGTAATAGTGTTATTATTAAAACAACTGCGATTATTGATAATACTAAATATTTTTTAACAAAAAATACAGCAGCTACAAGGCCTAAGCTTACAGTAACAATCATTTGTCCCATTCCACCGACTATTGTTACCATAGCAGCTTTGATTCTGTTGCCTCTCTCCAACATGAAAATTCTTCCTAAAAAATTTCCTATTCTGTTTGGAAAAAACATACCTGATGTTATTCCTGTAAAAATAGAAAGAAATGATTTCCAGATATTTATATTTTCAATTGGTTTAAGTTGAATTTTCCATTTTATTCCTTCTAAATAAATATTAAGAGGAAATAATAATAGCGCAAATAATATTAAAAGAATATTGTTTTTTGATACGACTGACGATTTTATGTCAATAAAAAGTTGTGTAATATTTTTATCACAAAATAGTTTTTTATATAAAATCCATATACCTAATAGTAATATTACTATTTTGATAGATAATTCTGTGAATTTTATTATTTTTGCTTTACTATTCATGATTTTACAAAAATAAAAAAAATTGGTTAAGGAGAGGATAATATTAGGCATCGACCCTGGAACTTTAATTATGGGTTATAGTTTGATTTTGCAGCAAGACAAGCATCTTTCTTTATTAAGAATGGGTGTTTTGAAGTTGAAACAATATGATAATCAAGCTTTAAAGTTAAAAAAGATTTTTGAAAGGGTTCTTGAATTGATTGATGAATATCATCCTGACGAATTAGCTATTGAAGCTCCTTTTTTTGGAAAGAATGTTCAGTCGATGTTGAAACTAGGTAGAGCTCAAGGCGTTGCTATGGCAGCTGCTTTGTATAGAGACATTCCTATTTTTGAATATTCACCGCGTAAAATAAAACAGTCGATAACTGGTAATGGAGCAGCGTCTAAGGAACAAGTCGCAATTATGTTACAGAAAATCATTAAGTTTGATCATCTCCCTGATTTCTTGGACGCGACTGATGCCACAGCAGCTGCAGTTTGTCATTATTTCCAACGTTCACTAAATATCGTTAATGATACTAACGAAACTAAAACTGTTAAAATTCCAAAAACTAAAAAATCTTCAAATTCAAGCTGGCTCACCTTTATTAATAATAATCCTGACAGAACAATTTGAAAACTGAAAATTGAAAATTGAAAACCGAAAGTTAAGGTAATTTTCAATTTTACATCAGTTTCTGATAAAACTGCCACCATTTATCTGGTAGTTCGTTTTCCATCGCTAAATCATAATCTTCTCGCGAACATGGAATATAATGATGACGTTCATATTTTTCCCTGTCTTTGCTCTTGAACGATAAATCCATCCACCATTTTCCGCTTACTTTATGACAAAGGAAAATTAAGTTTTCATCGAAACCTTCTAATTTAACAATGTAACGTTTGAAATCTTTGTTATTATAAGCAGGAAAATCATTTATTCGCAAACTAAATCCTTCTATAAAATACCAAATCATCTGTGATAAAGTATTGGCTGTCACATTATTAATATCGTATGTAGGATTATATTCAAAGAAACCTATTGATGTAAGTTTGGGATTCAAGCCAGCATAACGTGTCATTTTGCATCCGTCTTCTGAAGAAAATCCATTAGGTGAATTGTATTTTACTCCTGGAGCATCAGCGGCACAAAAAGCAGAAGTGTCAATTGTAATTATGTCCGCATTGCGCAACAAAGGTTCTGTAATTTCAATATTAGCCTTTATATTTCCAATTCTATGAACATCGAAAAGAAGATTTTTCATAAGTTCAACACTGTTATTATCAACATAATAACTCTGATAACCAATGTTTGTATAATTAAAAAGAAAACTAGGCTGATGTAAAATGATATGACTTAAATATGAATTTGAATTTAATTCCTCTTCATCTTGACCAATATCAAAACGCGAGTCTATAGAAGTGATATTCACTAACTTACCAGTATTTTCATAAACTTGGTAAATTGGATAAGTTAAATCTTGACTTCCACCTATTATAATAGGTACAATTCGATATCTCATCAATGTTGAGAAAACTTTATTAAGAGCAAAGTAAGTATCTTCTATATCGAAACCAGTTTTTATATTTCCTAAATCAATGATTTTTAAATCGTTCCAATGATTAAAAAGTTGATATAAATATTTTCTTATTGCATTAGGTGCATTTTTACAACCTTTATTGTCAAATGAATTACGTTCTTCTTCAACACCAATAATCGCAAGTTGAAAGTCATTTAACTCAGGAAACTCCTCACCTTCTTTATATATAGTTATAGTATTTCCAATTTGATTGCTGTGATACAAATTACAACTTTTAATAAAATCTTGCTTTATTGTATTAAGAAAAACACTGATTTCCATTATATTAGACTTTATATTATTTTTCTTCAAAATTAAAAAATATTTTTTATTAAACATCATTCTACATTCTACATTCTACATTCTTCATTCTACATTCTTCATTCTACATTCTACATTCTTCATTCTACATTCTACATTCTTCATTCTATATTCTTCATTGTAAATTGTTAATTCTTTTTTACCTTTGCAATATGAAAATTTTATTTATAGTCATTGGCAAAACCGACGAAAGTTATTTAGAAACAGGTATCGGTAAATATATCAAAAGGTTAGAGCATTATATTCCTTTTGAAATGAAAGTAATTCCTGACATAAAAAATAGGAAGACTTTAACAGAAGAGCAACAAAAGAAAGCCGAAGGCGACTTGATATTGTCGCAACTAAATCCTGGTGATGATTTAATTTTGTTAGATGAAAAAGGAAAGACATTCACTTCGGTTATGTTTTCACAATGGATTGAAAAACAGATGAATGCTGGAAGTAAAAGAATAGTTTTTGTTGTTGGAGGACCTTATGGATTTTCTAAGGAAGTCTACGACAAATCTAAATTTAAAATTAGTCTTTCAGAAATGACGTTTTCTCATCAGATGATAAGATTGATTTTTGTAGAACAACTTTACCGTGCCTTCACCATTATAAAAGGTGAACCTTATCATCATGTTTGATAATACTGCATTTTCTGTTAATTTTATTTAACAATTATAACTGAAAAAAACATAAAAAAAGTATTGACTTTAAAAATCAAATTTCGTACATTTGTTGTCTATTAAAAAAAAATAATTATTAACTCTTAAAATATAAGACTATGGAAAACTTAATTGAATTACTGAAGCAACAGCAAGAAGGATACGATGATATCAAAGCTGAAAAGAAATTAAGTTTGTTTTATCACAAAGCCAATGGCGCTGGCATTGAATCTTTTTTAGATGAATTTTTTGAATGGTTATTGTTGACAAAACAAATGGATTACAAAGATATCATGAAAATGACAGATCATGATTTACATGATTTATACGAATTAGAATACAAGAAATAAAAATTATCTTATTAAAAAAAGACCGATTTCATGATGAAACCGGTCTTTTTTATTATAAATAATGTATGTTTATTTATATTAATTCATAGCATAGTTCATATATAAAAGAGCTTTGCTTGTGCCATCAGCATCGAGAGTAACATTCATAACTTCGCCATTTGCTAAGAATAATTGTGCGTTGTTGTCATCAATGATTTTTACGAGATCTGTTGACATGTCATTGTATTCAGCGCTCCAAATTTGTGTTTCTTCATCAAATACAAAGTTCATTGATGTAACACCATCTGTTAAATTGTAGCCGTTTTCCATAGCTGTAATTTCAACATCATTACCTGCAGCATTTTTAACAACTTGTTTTTCACCAACGTTTGAAGCTAAAACTTTTTTGCCTGTCCAGAATTCGATAGAGTTGAGAACGACAGCATCAACGAAGAGAGTGATTTCATATACAGGAAGAACACAGCAAGCAGCAAATACGAGTTCGTTAACCCATTTGTCACCGATTGATTTATTCATTTTGAATACTTTGTTTGTCAATTGGAAAGAACCAAGACATGATGAAAGCATAATAGTTGCAGCAAGCAACAATACTGAAAGTTTTAAAGATTTCTTCATAACTTAAAATTTTATTAGTTATACATTTTTTTATTGCTACAAAAATAACATTTTTTTCAAAAAAAAAAGTTTTTTTTTATTTTTGCAGGGAAAAAATATAGTATAAAAAATGTCGAAGATTTTTGGAACATTAATGAAGACTGTTTATTCAATAGGAAATATTCCTATTGATATGAAAAAGAAGAGATTAGATCCTGTTAAAGCTCAAGAGAAAGAGTTAAAAAAGCTACTTAAAAAAGCATCTAACACTGCTTTTGGTAAGCATTATAACTTTGATGATATACTAAAATCGGATAATATTCTTAAAAATTATAAAGAAAATGTTCCTATTTTCGACTATAATTCCATGTATAAGAATTGGTGGTTCCGCGCATTGAATGGAGAAGAGTTTGTTACATGGCCAGGAAAGGTTAAATATTTTGCTTTGAGTTCAGGCACTTCTGAAGCTTCAAGCAAATTTATTCCTATCACAAGCAATATGTTAAGATCTATTAAGAAAGCTAGTATTCAACAGATTTTAGCAGCTACTAAATATGATTTTCCATTAGATTTCTACGACAAAGGATTCCTGATGATAGGTGGAAGTACGCATCTTCAATATAATGGAACATATTATGCAGGCGACCTTTCTGGCATTACCGCTGCACAATTACCTTTCTGGTTTGAATATTTCTATAAACCTGGAAAAAAAATCTCAAGAACAACAGACTGGAACACCAAACTTGATGAAATGGTGAAGAAAGCACCATCATGGGATATAGGCGTTCTTGTCGGCGTTCCATCTTGGGTGCAAATTCTTTTGGAAAGAATAATTAAAGAATATAACTTAAATACAATCCACGACTTATGGCCATCATTGTCGGCTTATGTTCATAGTGGTGTTGCTTTCACTCCTTACGAAAAAAGTTTTGAAAAATTATTCGGAAAACCTGTAGTTTATAGTGAAAGTTATTTAGCATCAGAAGGTTATATTGCATATCAAGTTGATCTTAACAAACGTATCATGCAACTTATTGTTGACAATGGAATATATTATGAATTTGTTCCTTTCAACGAAAATAATTTTGATGAAGACGGCAACATAAAACAAAATTGCACATCTCTTAACATCACAGAAGTTGAAGAAAATGTAGATTACGCAATTTTGTTGTCGACAAATGCTGGCTCATGGAGATATCTCATCGGTGATGTCATAAAATTTGTTAACAAAGAAAAATGTGAAATCACAATTAGCGGAAGAACAAAGCAGTTTTTAAGCTTAGTTGGCGAACATCTTTCACAAGACAATATGAATCAAGCTATTAATAATATAGCTAATGAAATGAAAGTAGATATTAACGAGTTTACAGTCGCTGGTTTCCGTGAAGAAAACACTTTCGCTCATCATTGGTATTTAGCTTGTGATACTGAAATAGATAAAGAATTAGCTATCAAGAAGATAGATGAACATCTGAAAATTTTAAACGATGACTATCGTGTTGAACGTGAAGAAGCTTTAAGTCGTTTATACATAGATATTTTGCCAACACATGTCTTTTATGACTTTATGCAAAAAACTGGAAAAATCGGTGGCGCAACAAAATTCCCTCGTGTTTTGAAAGGTAAGAGATATGAGGATTGGAAACAGTTTATAACTTCATTAAATTCAGATAAATGATATTTTTAGAAGGTGTAATTGTTGGTCTCACGCTAGCCCTTATAATGGGTTTTGGTCCAGCTTTTTTCACATTGATACAGACGAGCATTAGCAGAGGTTTCAAGTCTGCTATGCTTCTCGATTTGGGAATTATTCTCAATGACATTTTTGTCGTGGCTTTGATGATGATGACGAATGTTCATTTCAACATCAACGATAGGGAAAATATCATTTATGGAGGCATCGCTGCAGGTATTATATTGATTATCTTTGGAATATATACTTTTTTATTATCTCCAGAGAAGGTTATTCATATGAGCGAGAATAATAATCAGAAGATTGATAAGATGAACGAGAAATTCGTTGATAAACCAAAATGGTACATTTATATCACGAAAGGTTTCATTATCAATATTTTCAATCCATTTGTATGGATTTTTTGGGTTACTTGCGTTGCTACAGCTTCAAGTAATTTTAACAGTCATAAATATTCAATGATTATTTTCTTTGCAGGTGTTTTTGCTACTGTCTTATTTTTTGACATTTTAAAAGCAGCAGGTGCATACTCTCTTAAGAGATTCTTCACTGAAAAAATGATGAAGCTTTTGAATCAAATTACTGGTGTAATTCTGATGATATTCGGATTGTTTATTGCTTTCAGGGTTATATTTTTCCCAATTACATTATAAAAAACGCCATAATACAGAATACGCAAATCAGCGACAAAAGTATTAGGCGTTTTTATCTATTTGTTTTTCAATAATATCGGTATTATTATCTTCTGGAGTTTCAAACTTAATATCTTTAACATTAAGTTGGAGATTTGTCTTTCCTTGCCAGAAGTTTTTCTCTATGCAATAACAAATAGAGAAAGATTCTTTGGAATTAACTCTTTGGTAGTCAGCTCCTTTTTGAAAAGCAATGCCAGGTAGGATTGTATTATTGTCATGTTTTTGAATCATTGACAATTTAAGATGTTTTTTTTCTAGTCCGCCTACTGGGCGAGAAGAGCCTGTATCTATGACATTTCTAGAAAGGAATACAGGAGCCATATTTCCTGGGCCGAAAGGTGCGAATTGTTTCAACACTCTTACGAATTTAGGAGTAATATCGGAGAAGTTTATTTCAAGGTCGACATTAAGTTCAGGAATAAGTTCTTCGTTATCGATATTATTTGCCACATATTCTTCGAAGCGGCGAGAGAATTCCTCGAGGTTTTCAGGTTTCAACGACAATCCAGCTGCGTATTTATGACCGCCAAAGTGTTCTAATAAGTCGGAGCAATTATCGATAGCATCATAGATGTCGAAGTTTTTGATAGAACGAGCAGAACCTGTGATGAGGTTATTAGATCTTGTCAAAACTATGGTTGGTCTATAGTAACTATCTGTAAGTCTTGATGCTACGATACCTATAACGCCTTTATGCCAATTTTCGTTAAAAATAACGGTGCTTTTTGCATTAAGGAGTTTTTCATTTTGTTGTATCATCAAGAGAGCTTCTTCTGTTATTTTATTGTCGAATTCGCGGCGTCTGACATTCAAGTCGTTGATAGAAGAAGCCAATTTTTCAGCATGTTCTTTTCTTTCAGAAATGAGTAATCTTACCGAGTCACTAGCTTTTTCAAGTCGACCAGCAGCATTGATACGAGGTCCAATCATGAAGACCAAGTCGCTGATGGTCACTTCTTTATTAAGAACGTTTTGTGGATGTTCTGAATTTGTTGAAGGTTCTTCTTCCACTCTATGAACGTTAGCATGACTAAGGACAGCCTCCAATCCTGGTCTAGGATTTTTGTTTATGAGTTGAAGTCCGTAATAAGCCAAAACTCTATTTTCACCAGTTATAGGAACAATATCAGCAGCGATACTAACAGCCACTAAATCAAGCAGCTCGTAAACTTCGTTTATATTACGATTCAAACTGATCGACAACGCAGTTATGAGTTTGAATCCTACTCCACAACCTGATAATTCTTTATAAGGATATTCGCAATCAGAGCGTTTTGAGTCTAAGACCGCTACTGCATTAGGTATTTCGTCACCTGGACGATGGTGGTCGCAAATAATGAAGTCAATATTACGTTCATTTGCGTATTCTATTTTATCTACTGCTTTGATGCCACAATCCAAGACAATCACAAGGCTGAAGCCATTTTCAGCAGCATAATCAATACCTTTATAAGATATGCCATAACCTTCGTCATATCTGTCTGGAATATAAAACTCTATCTTTTTCTTATTGATGAAATTCTTGAGATATGTATAAATCAATGCTACAGCTGTCGTTCCATCAACGTCATAGTCGCCGTAAATCAAGATTTTCTCTCCGTTGTCATAGGCCTTTTTAATACGTTCAACGGCTTTGTCCATATCTTTCATCAAGAAAGGATCGTTAAGATGTTCTAGCTCTGGACGGAAAAAATCTTTTGCTTTGTCATAATTTGTAATGCCACGTTGGACAAGTAATGTAGCAAGATTTTCATCTATGCCTAAAGCATTAGATAAATCCCCAACAACTTGTTTATCAATATCTTTATTTATAATCCAACGTGTATTCACAATAAGAAAATTTGACTTGTAAAATTACAACAAATAAATCCTTTATACAAGTTTTTTTATTAAAAAATCAAAAAAAAATAATTGTTTAATATTCAAGATTTTATAAAAGACCACAAGTCAACAAGACAACAAGACAACAAGTTTTTGTTAAAAAAATTAAACATAAGTTCATTGCTCACGACTCATGACAAAAAAAACTTCTAAAAACACTTTTATAAATGATATATATTTCTTAATATTGCAATATGTTTAACTTTAAATTTTGAGTACCTTGAAAAAGATTAAAACCTGCTTAATATCAGTCTTTTACAAGACTAATTTAGATAAGATTGTTGCTTTGTTAAAAGAGCAAGATGTTCAAATTTATGCTACAGGCGGAACATACGATTTCATTAAAGAACTTGACGATTCTGTCAAAACAATAGAATCTCTCACTTCATATCCTTCAATTCTCGGCGGTCGTGTGAAGACATTGCACCCAAAAGTGTTTGGCGGTATCTTGGGCCGTTTGCAAAACGAGAAAGACGTTGAAGAGATGAAACAATATGAAATCCCAGCTTTCGACCTCGTCATCGTTGACCTCTATCCTTTTGAAGAAACAGTGAAGTCGACAGACGATCCAGCTAAGATTATTGAAAAGATTGACATAGGCGGTATTTCTTTGATTCGCGCTGGCGGCAAGAATTTCAACGAAGTTGTCATCGTTCCAGATTCAAAATATTATGTAGAGTTCATGGAACTTTACAAAGCTCAAAATGGTTGCACAAGTCTCGAAGACCGCAAACGCTTCGCAAAATATGCTTTCGCAACAAGTTCACACTATGACGGCATGATCTACGACTGGTTTGCAAAAGACGACGCTACTTCAGATTTGAATATTCATATCGACAATCGCAGCGAATTACGCTACGGCGAAAATCCTCACCAAAAAGCTGTTTTCTATGGCAAGCTTGACGAGGTTTTTGAAAAACTTCATGGTAAAGATTTATCATACAATAATTTGTTAGACTTAGAAGCAGGTCTTAACCTCATTCGCGAATTTGACGAACCAACATTCGCAATCTTGAAACATAACAATCCTTGCGGCATCGCATCACGTCCAACAATAGCAGAAGCTTATGAAGCAGCGTTGGCAGGCGACCCAGTTTCAGCATTCGGTGGCGTATTCGTAAGCAACAAAGCTATCGACGTTGAGACAGCTAACGAAATAAACAAGATGTTCTTCGAAGTTATAGTAGCTCCAGAATATAACGAAGGCGTTTTGGATATCCTCTTCGCAAAGAAAAACAGAATCGTCTTGAAACTTAAATCAAACGATTTCTCAAAAACAGTTTATAAATCAGCACTCAACGGTATCTTGGCACAAGACCGCGACCTTCATACTGAAACATTGGAAGATTTTAAATCTGTTACAAACAAAAATATTGAAGCACAAGAAGTTGAAGATTTAATCTTCGCAAATAAAATAGTTAAACATAGCCGTTCAAACGCTATCGTCTTGGCAAAGAACAAACAATTGTATGCTTCAGGTATCGGTCAGACTTCACGCGTTGATGCTTTGAGACAAGCTATCGAAAAAGCTAAGTCATTCGAATTTGACCTCAACGGCGCAGTGATGGCATCAGATGCTTTCTTCCCATTCGCTGACTGCGTTGAAATAGCACATAATGCAGGCGTTACAACAGTTATCCAACCTGGCGGTTCAATTAAAGACCAAGATTCTATCGACTATTGCAACGCACATGATATGGCAATGGTATTCACAGGATATCGTCACTTCAAACATTAAAAATTCTCAAAATGGGATTATTTTCATTTTTTAATAAAGAATTAGCAATAGACTTAGGCACTGCCAACACTGTCATTATCTATAACGATAAGGTGGTTGTTGACGAGCCTTCTATTGTTGCGATAGAAAGAGACACCCAAAAAATCATGGCGGTCGGTAAACGCGCTATGATGATGCATGGTAAGACACACGAGAACATCAAGACTGTCAGACCGTTGCGTGATGGTGTTATCGCCGACTTCCAAGCAGCAGAGTGCATGCTTAGAGATTTAATCAAGATGATTAATTTCCATAACAGCATATTCCCTCCAGCATTGAAAATGGTTATCTGTATTCCTTCAGGTATTACAGAAGTTGAAGAGAGAGCTGTTAAGGATTCAGCGGAACAAGCTGGTGCTAAAGAAGTTCGTCTCATCCATGAACCTATGGCTGCAGCTATCGGTATCGGAATTGATGTTCTTGAGCCAATGGGTAATATGATTGTTGACATAGGCGGCGGTACAAGTGAAATCGCAGTCATCGCTCTCGGCGGCATCGTGAATAACAAGTCAATACGTACTGCTGGTGATGACTTTACAGCTGAAATCGTTGAGTATATGCGCAAGCAACACAATATGTATATCGGTGAAAGAACGGCTGAAATGATTAAGATTGAAGTCGGTTCAGCCTTGACAGAACTCGACAATCCACCAGATGAATATGCTGTTCATGGTCGCGACCTTCTCACTGGTATTCCAAAGGAAATAAAGGTAAACTATTCAGAAATAGCATATTGCTTGGATAAGAGTATCTCTAAGATTGAGACTGCTGTTCTTAACGCTTTGGAACAGACACCACCAGAATTGGCAGCTGATATTTATCGTACAGGTATTTATCTCACTGGCGGCGGTGCGTTGTTGCGTGGTCTTGATAAACGTTTGCATGCTAAGACAAAATTGCCTATCCATGTTGCTGACGACCCATTGAAAGCCGTTGCTCGTGGTACAGGTATCGCTCTTAAAAACTTTGACAAATTCCCATTCCTGATTAAATAATCTGGATTGACTACATGTATAGTTTATTAAATTTTTTTAAAAAATATAGTAACGTTTTATTGTTTTTGATATTGGAAGTATTGTGTATCACGATGTTGGTAAACAATCTTCCATATCAGAAACGTAAGTTAACAAACGTAGGTAATGCCATATCTGGCAGATTTTTTAAATCAAAAACTAATTTTACAAACTATTTCTTTCTTAAGGAAGAGAATCAGTTGATGATGGAGCATAATGCTCTGCTGATGAGTCGATTGTATAAAATAAATCAAGATACTTCTGTCTTGGTTGACACTTCTTCTTTTGATTTTAAGTTTATTTCAGCCAATGTTATTAACAATAGTGTTGATAATGTTAATAATTATTTGCTTATCGACAAAGGCAGAAAAGATGGTATAAAAAAGGATATGGGTGTTATCTGTGAGAAAGGTGTAGTTGGTAAAGTCGTTAATGTGACAGAAAATTACGCATCGGTGATAAGTATGTTGCATCCTTATACTATTATTAGTGCTAGATTTGTTGATAATCAGCATATTGCTAATGTGAGTTGGGATAACTTAGATTATCGTTTTGGAACGGTCAAAGATATTCCTTTACATTTGGTTCTTGAAAAAGGCGATACTTTAGTGACAAGTGGGTTCTCTAATATCTATCCAGCAGATATTATGGTTGGAACTATAGAGGAAATGTTAGAGTCTGATTCAAAGGACTTTAACACGGCTAAGATTTGTTTTTCGACAAACTTTAGCACTTTGCGTCATGTCTTTGTTATCGAGAATTTGCATCAAACAGAAATAGATTCACTCACCATAACCCAATGATAAAATGAATAACAGATTGATTTTAAATTTTTTGCGATTTGTTGGCTTGCTTTTATTGCAGGTTCTGGTGATAGATAATATTCGTCTGGGATATTATATACATCCTTACGTTTACGTATTGTTTATCTTTATGTTACCGTTTAACATTCCAAATTGGCAGTTGCTTTTGTCTGGTTTTTTGATGGGTTTGGCTGTCGATTTGTTCAATGGAACACCAGGCTTGAATGCAGCGGCGACGGTATTTATGGCTTTTATTCGTCCTATTGTGGTAAATGGAATGATGAGAAGGAAAGATATAAACGAGAATGACGAGCCATCTCTTAATAGCATGGGAACCAATAGGTTTATGGTGTATTCCTTATTGTTGTTAGTGGCTCATAACTTGATTCTATTTATGCTTGAAGCCTTTAGTTTTAAACTAGTTGGCGTGGTGTTTTTGCAAATACTATTGAGTGCGTTCAGCTCGTTAATGTTAATATTTATTATACTTTTATTATTTAAGAAAACTAAAAAGAAATTATTATAAAATTATATTATTATGAAAATCAAATTATTGACACTCGTTATTGCATTGATTGCATTAGTATCATGCGGTAAACCTACATTTAATGTTAAAGTAGATTTGCAAAATGCAGAAGGAAAAATGATTTATTTGCAAAAATTCGTTGACAAAAAATCAACAATTATCGATTCTGTTGAGATGCAGAATAATGTTGTTAATTTTACAGTAGAGGAAGATAATCCAGCAACATACTATTCAATAAGAATAGAAAACGTAAGATATCCAATAGGATTCTTTAGTGAAAATAATGATGTTACAATTGTTGGTGATATTAAAGATAATACAAGTATCGTAGTGACAGCTTCTTATGCACAACAGCTTGTTAATGAATATGATGCTGAAAATAAAAAGTTTTATGACCAACTCAGAGAATTGGGCAAAAAATATGAAATAGCAGCTCAAGAAAACGATGAAGCTACTATGGAGAAAATTTACAAAGAATATGACCAAGTCGAAAGAAACCAACAAAGTTATGTAAATCTTTTCATTGTCAAAAATTATAGCAGCTTCGTATCTCCTTACATATTGTATAACAATCGTTTAAACTATGAACTTAACGAATTGGAAGATTTCGTTAATAACTTTAACATCGCTAAAGATAATGAGTTCGCAACTCTTTTGAATGATTATATTGCAAAACTTAAACGTGTTAGTATAGGTCAATCTTATTTGGATTTCACACAAGAAACACCAGAAGGCAATATGTTGTCATTGTCTGAACTCGTTGGAAAATCTAAACTTTTGTTGGTAGATTTCTGGGCTTCTTGGTGTGGACCTTGCCGCGCTGAAAATCCAAACGTTGTCGCTGTTTATAAAGATTATCACGAAAAAGGTTTTGATGTACTCGGCGTTTCTTTAGATATGAATAGAGAAAACTGGATTAAAGCTATTGAAACAGACGGACTTATCTGGCATAATGTTTCAGACCTCAAATATTGGAATAACGAAGCAGCTAAAGATTACGCAATTTCTTCTATTCCAAGCAACCTTTTGATTGATGAAGAAGGTACAATCATCGCTAAAAACTTAAGAGGCGAAGATTTAAGAAAAAAAGTTGAGAAATTACTCAAGTAATTTTGTTTATCTGAAAAAATATTAACATGAAAAAACTTATTATTTCTTCAGTAATGATTTTGACATTATTCGCTTGTGCTAAAAATACATTCAAGATTGATGTCGAAATGACTAATGCAAACGGCAAACTCATTTATCTCCAGAAGATAATCGACAACGAATTTGTTAATATTGATTCAGTATTGATAAAAGCTAACAAGGCACACTTTGATGTAAAGAAAGAAAATAAGAATGACGCTTACCATATTTTTATTAAGGGTTGGCGTCGTTCATTGCCTTTCTTTGCTGATAATGAAGATGTTATAATAAACGGAGATTTCAATAATTATAATAAGATTAACGTACAAGCCTCAACAACGCAACAATATTTGGATAGTTTAAATAAGGAACTTGCTGGTTATGATGACAATAAGAAAAAAGAGATAATGACTAGCTTGACAAAAGATACTAATATTGGTTCTCATAGAAATGTTGTCCCTTATTTGATTTATCGTTATAAATGGATGTTCAATTCAGATGAATTGCGTGAACTTGTGTCTTATTTTGATAAAGAACCAACATCGTATGTTGATAAGTTGAATGAATATATAAGTTTTCTGCAACGCACTGATATTGGTCAGCCTTATATTGATTTTACAATGAATAATGTTGAAGGAGAAGCTGTTACTTTATCAGATTTGGTTGGTGACAATGAACTTCTGATGATAGACTTCTGGGCGGCCTGGTGTCCTGACTGTCGTGCAGAAAATCCTAATATCGTAGCAGTTTATAATGATTTTAAAGACAAAGGTCTTGATATCATAAGCGTGTCGTTAGATACAGATAAAAATGCTTGGACAAAAGCGATTGTCGATGATAATTTGTCGTGGAAAAACCATGTTTCTCAGTTGAAAGGCTGGGATTGCAGCGTAGCTTCAGAATATGGAGTCGCATGGATACCTCAAAACTTTTTAATTGACGCAGACGGAAATATAGTTGCTAAAAACTTGAACGGCAATGAATTAAGAATATTTGTTGAAAATTATTTGAAGTGATATGGAAAGAGAAATAAAAATCTATAACTACGGATTAAATGAAATAAAGACTTATCTATTTGTCTTATTGTTTGTTGCAGGTAATATCATTTTGCCTCAGCTATGTCATTTGATTCCTGATGGTGGTAAAATATTTTTGCCGATTTATTTCTTCACTTTGGTAGCATCGTATAAATATGGCGTCAAAGTTGGTTTGATGACAGCGGTTTTATCTCCAATAATAAATTCGTTGTTATTCGGAATGCCAGTTCTTGCCTTGCTTCCTACCATATTAATAAAATCAGTCGTTTTAGCATTGGCAGCATCTTTCATTGCAAATAAGACACAGAAAATTTCTATAGTTAATTTGTTAATCATTGTTTTAGCTTATCAATGTATAGGAACATTGGCAGAATGGGCAATGACATCATCATTTTATGTAGCGATACAAGACTTCAGATTAGGAATCCCAGGAATGGTACTTCAAATAGTATTGACATATTTTTTATTAACATCTAACAATTCATAAGAATGAATATCTATGAATTAAAAGATATTTTGTTAAAAGAAAATCACACCATTGTGATATATAAAAGTGACGCTTCTGTTGTTGTTTCTGACGACAGGGGCGTTGCTCCATTAATGAAGCTTCTAAATGAAGACAAGGAGCAACTTCGTGATTCGATGATAGCAGACAAAGTCATTGGAAAAGCTGCTGCCTTGCTTATGGTTTATGCTGGCGTTAAAGAAGTATTCACTCCAACTATCAGCGTTCCTGCTATAGAAGTGTTTGAAAAACATAATGTCAAAGTCACTTACGATAAAGTCGTGGAAAGAATTATCAACAGAAAAGGCGATGGTTTATGTCCGATGGAGACACTATGTCTGAGTGTCGAAAATCCGGAGGTAGCGTTTGATGTAATAAGTCGCCGAGACGTCGAGACGTCGAGACACTAAGGTACATATCAATTAGTCGCTACCACCACCACGTTTCTGCTCCTATCCACGTTCCCGTTTAAGTCAAAGACTTCCGCTTGGATGATGTAGATTCCAGGTGAGACGCAGCGATTGTTGTCGTCGCAGCCGTCCCAATAGATTACACCTTCGCAATTTACAAGCTTGTTATTCAGTAGTTTCCTGACTAAAATTCCGTCAGAATTGAAAATCCTGATATTTAAAGTGTAACCGTTTTCATCTAATTTATAACAAATCCCGCAGATGTCATCGTAAGCGTCGCCGTCGGGAGAAAACGCTTCAGGAATAATGCTGATTTCGTTTTTCTCAATATCAGCATCAATGTCTGTCGCCATAGAATTCTTGTATCCTGGCGTCCCATAATTGAAGTTAAACGATGCGGAATGCCAGTTTTTCTCATCAAGAGATGGATTCTCAAAAGAGATACGTTCCAATGCAACGCCTTGTGTTATATGTAATAACGGATAATGCATCTTGTCGGAATATCTCATTTCGTCAATCTGGACTCTGCCTTTGTCGCATATAATTATATGTCCTTCTTCGTTTGGCAAACTAGGAAACGACTCCACATCTAGGAAGTCTGTGTCAGTGTCATTGTCAGCATCCAGATATTGTTCTATGACGATTTCTTTATCAAGAGAAAGTAAAACGTATGATTGCGGGAGGATGATTCTGCTCTCGGAACAGATTTCTCTCAGTGCGGTATCTGGCGGATTGGGAAAGCTTTGTTTGATGGTTCCGAACATAATTTCTTTTAAGTCAATGACTTTATCGGAACGATTGTAAAGTTCCAGATATTCGACGCCAGGTGATATGGGATTAAATAATATTTCGTTGATGATTATGTCGCTGCGACTTGCTTCCGAAGGAATTCCAAATCTGGCGTTTATTTCATTTTCCAGTGGAATGTCTTTACAATTCGTCACATTATTAATATTGATGGTGTATAACTTATTTTCTTCAAAATCTTGAGCAAATGTTAATTTGACGTAATCGTTTTTGTAATTGATGAGTTCTATGTTGTCAGGCGATAGATTCCATTCTTCAATTATGTAGTTGTCAGTGTCTTGCAAAGTCTTCAAGTTCATATTCTGATTGAAGAACACTTCTATTTCATTATGAGAAATCGGGTTGATATGGTCTAATTTTGGGTAGACGATATTTTCGTTCGCGATAGAATTTATGGTTCCGGGCGTGCCGCCTTTTTTGTCGTTGGAACTCTTCCAATTAGCTTTGCCGACGCAAGGATTAAAGGCGTCGATTTGTTCTAGCGACCAGCCTCCGTCTTTTTTATATGTCGCTGAATGCCACGAGATGTCGAATGTTACAGAAGAAATTAAGTTGTCGTCCTTGTCAATCAAAGTGATGTCGCTTCCAGAATTCGTTATTTGAAAAGAAGAAAATCCGTGACATTTTCCAAAGACAGACAATTCTTCCACTGCATCATCATGACATAAAATAAGATATTCATTGGTTTGAATTTCAATATTTTCATCAAACGACAACTCTTTCTTTCCTAGTATAAACTTCCAATTTTTGATATTTATCGTAGAATCGGAAGCGTTATATAATTCGACAAATTCCCATTCTGGAAGTCCGACGCTTGGACTTGGGTCGGACATGATTTCGTTAATCACGATGTCGTTTTCGTGAGCAATCAGTGCATAATTAAATAAGGTGCACATTGCAATTAATAATGGTGCAAATTTAAGTTTCATACTTTTATGGTTTTTCTTTTTTTGTACGTTTAAGGTCTCTAATAAATTCGTATTTTTGCATGTAAAAGTATAGCTTTTTTTAATAAAATGCTGATTTTTAACAAACTTTAACTTTTGTGTTAAAAAATGTTAAAAATGCAGTCGAAATGAGTTAAAAAGTACCATTATTTATTAATATTTGTTAAGAAATGAAAGTCGCTGTTATAGGAGCTACAGGTTTAGTCGGTCAGAAGATGTTACAGGTTTTGGCTGAACAAAATTTGCAGATTGACGAGATCATTGTAGCGGCATCAGATAAATCGATAGGAAAAAAAGTAACATATAAGGATAAGGAATTAACATTAATTTCGATGGATCAGGCTGTTGCAGCTCGACCACACATCGCGATTTTTTCAGCAGGTGCGGAAGTCTCGCTACAATACGCCGAGAAATTTGCCGCTGTCGGAACTTACGTCATCGACAATAGTTCTGCTTGGCGTAAAGATAAAAACGTACCGCTCGTAGTGCCAGAAATCAACGCCTCAGATATCAGTATCGATAATCACATCATCGCAAATCCTAACTGCACCACGATATGTATGTTGATGGCTTTGGCTCCATTACATAGAAAATACAACGCCAAACGTCTCGTGATTTCCACTTACCAATCAGTCAGCGGAAGTGGCCAGAAAGGTCTCAACCAATTAGCTCTGGAACAAAAGGGCGAGCGTTGTGACAACCCAGCCTATCCTACTCAGATTCATGAGAATGTGATACCTCACGGCGGTAATTTCCTAGAAAACGGCTACACCGCAGAAGAGGAAAAACTCGTCTTCGAGACAAATAAAATCTTACACTCCGATATCGCTGTCACTGCTACCGTAGTGCGCGTGCCTGTCTATGGCGGTCATTCCGAAAGCGTCAATATTGAATTTGAACAAGACTTTGATTTAGACGAAGTTAGAGATATTTTGTCAAATGCTCCAGGCGTAACGCTTTATGATAATCCAAGCGAAAACATCTACCCTACTCCGGTGATGGCTTATGACAAAGACGAGGTGTTCGTCGGCAGAATACGTCGCGACTTCAGCATTGATAATGGCTTGAATATCTGGCTTGTATCGGATAATATTAGAAAAGGTGCTGCTACTAATGCGGTGCAGATTGCAAAATATATCATCGAGAATTTTAAGATATGAAAATATATCACAATTTCACCGATTTTGTAAAAGTGCCTAACGCAATAGTCACAATTGGTACTTTCGACGGCGTGCATCAAGGACATCGTGCTATATTGTCTGATATGGTAAACGCGGCGAAAAGTATTGACGGTGAGACAGTTGTGATTACTTTCTATCCACATCCGCGACAAGTTTTGAATATTGATTGTTCAAACTTGCGTTTCATTACAAGCCAAGAGGAAAAAATAAAACATCTGGAAGAGATTGGTATTGATAATCTCATAGTTGTGAATTTTACTAAAGAATTTTCTCTTCTCCCTTCAGATGTCTTCATCCGCGATTATGTCATAGAAAAGATAAATCCAGCGAAGATTGTCATCGGCTATGACCATCATTTTGGAAATAACAGAACTGGCGACTTCAGTCAGTTGCAGGAATTAGCATCACAATATAATTTTGAAGTTCAACGTATTGAAGCTCATGATGTTGAAAACATTGCTGTGAGTTCTACCAAGATTCGTCATTCTTTGCAACATGGCGATGTGGAACATGCCAATATGTTTTTGGGTTATCAATATTCTTATGTCGGAAAAGTCGTTTCAGGAAATAAGATAGGCCGTGAATTGGGTTATCGTACTGCAAATCTTGACGTTAAGAAGGAATTCCGTCTGATAGAAATGCCTGGCGTTTATGCAACATACGTCGATTTTGAAGATAAGGTCTATAAATCAATGACTTATATTGGAAAGAAACCGACTATCAATGCTGGTAATGATGAGAATATAGAAGTGCATATCTTTGATTTTGACGGAGATATATACGAAAAAGATGTTAAGATACGTTTCGTGAAAAGAATAAGAGACGAACGTAAATTCGATAGCCTTGAGGACTTGAAACAACAAATCATGCTTGACGAAAGACAAATTAGAGAGCTATTATAAAATTGATTATTAACATTTTAAATTATTTGATATGAAAAAAGTATTGACATTATTAGTTGTTATGTGCTTGGTTTCATTCGTGAAGCCAGTCATGGCATGTACAAATTTCTTAATCACTCCGGGAGCATCTGTTGACGGCTCATCAATGATTTCATATGCAGCTGACTCTCATGTTCTTTACGGAGAATTATATCACTTCCCAGCTGCTGACTATCCAGCAGGCGCAACAAGAGAAATCGTCGATTGGGACTCAGGAAGATATCTCGGTCGTATTCCAGAAGTCGCTCATACTTACAA
This sequence comes from Bacteroidales bacterium, assembly GCA_045657145.1. Taxonomy (GTDB): domain Bacteria; phylum Bacteroidota; class Bacteroidia; order Bacteroidales; family F082; genus Limimorpha. Next base: position 31,142 of record JAZOSK010000057.1, read on the forward strand.
TGTTGTTGGTAATATGAACGAATGGCAGCTTGCTATCGGCGAAACAACATTCGGTGGACTTTCAGGCTTAGAAAATCCTAATGGCTTGATTGACTATGGTAGCTTGATATACATTACATTACAACGTGCTAAGACAGCTCGTGAAGCTATCAAGACAATGGCAGAATTAGTCGCTAACTACGGTTATATCAGCGGTGGTGAGTCATTTTCTATCGCCGACCCTAAGGAAGTGTGGATTATGGAACTCATCGGCAAAGGCCAAGAAAAAGGAGCTGTTTGGGTAGCACGTCGCATCCCTGACGGTTATGTATCAGCACACGCTAACCAAGCTCGTATCACTACTTTCCCATTGGCGAACAAACAAAACAAAAACAGTATCACTTCAAAAAATCTTGACAAACTTTTGAAGAATCCTAACATCGACTGCGTTTATGCAGAAGACGTCATTTCTTTCGCAAAGAAAAACAATTTATATGCAGGCCCTGATGGACAATTCTCATTCTCAGATGTTTATGCACCAGTAGACTTCAGTGGCGCACGCGCTTGCGAGATTCGCGTTTGGGCTATGTTTAATCAAGTTGTTGACGGAATGGAACAATATTGGGATTATGCAACAGGCAGAAACATCAACCGCGCAAAACCTTATGTAAGTGGTCAGCCACAAACACCTGAGAATTTCCCAACAAACAGAATGCCTCTCTGGGTTAAGCCAAATGAAAAGGTAAGCGTTTTGGATATGATGGCATTTATGCGCGACCATCTCGAAGGCACAGAACTCGATATGAGACAAGACATCGGCGCTGGTCCATTTGCTTGTCCTTACAGACCACGTCCAATGGGCTGGGAAGTCGACGGCGTAGAATATGTTCACGAACGCGCAACAGCAACACAGCAAACAGCATTCTCTTTCGTGGCACAATGTCGTCCTAACACAATCGCTGAAATCGGTGGTGTCATTTGGTTTGGCGTTGACGATGCAGCAAGCACAGTATATTGTCCAATGTACACATGTATGACTGAAATTCCAAACTGTTTCAGAGTTGGTAATGGTGGTATTATGGAATATTCTGAGACAGCAGCATTCTGGGTATTCAATCAAGTTACAAACTGGGCTTATACAAAATATAAATACATTCACCCAGAAATCGCTGAACGTCAAGAGGCTTATGAAAGAGGCTGGCTCAAAGTCATGGAACATATAGATATGCACGCCGCTATGTTATACAATGAAAAACCAGCAGAAGCTGTTAAGTTCCTCACTGCATTCTCAAGCACAGAAGCTGAAAAATTGGTCGCTGACTGGAGAGAATTTTATAAATATTTATTTGTAAAATATATGGACTTCAACATCAAGACAGCTCAAGCAACACCAAAGAGCCACAAATTCTACGCTCCAAAAGTTGAACAACCTGAATTCAGTGAAGAATTTTACAGAGCAATCATAGAACAAACAGGCGATAAACTTAGAGTTTATTGATAGGCTTTTAGCATTCAGCATTCAGCATTCAGCTATCTATAGAGACGTATCAATGATGTAATGTCGTTGATACGTCTTTTTGTCTATATTTATTGTCAAAAAAACTTTAGCCTTTAGCCTTTAGCCTTTAGTCTTTTTTTTTATCTTTGCAACCTTAATTAAATCATCTAAATAGTTATGAAGAAATTATTACTTGTTATCTGCGCAATGTTATCTTTAAACATCGTAACTGCGCAAAAAAATGTGCTTATTGAAGAAGCAACAGGAACATGGTGTAATACTTGTCCTTCAGGTATTTATTACCTTGATTCATTACATCATGCTTATGACAATGTTATTGCAATAGCTATTCACACAAGAGATGCAATGGCATGTGAAGAATACTTCCAAAAAGCAAATTTCCCACAAGCACCATCAGCAAATATCGGCCGTGGTTACATGGGTAAAAAAACAGAAGAATGGTTTGCTATAGTTCAAGAAGAAATGAACAAACCAGCAAACGCAAGTGTCGCCGTCACAACAGAATACGATGAAGCTACACGTTTGTTAACAGCAACAGTTACAGTTACAGCACTTGAAAATATGGAAGGTAAATACACCGTTGGTGCTGTCGTTGTTGAAGACGCTGTAACAGGCAAGTCACCTCAATATGACCAAGAAAACGTTTACGCTACTATATGGATGCAAATGGGTGGTTTCGAAAAAATGCCAAACCCAATCCCAGCATATATGATAGCTTACGACCACGTTGCTCGTCAATTGCTCAGCCCTTATGAAGGCGCTGATGGTTTCCCAGCAACTCTCGCTAAAGACCAAACATATACTCAAACATTTACATACACAATTCCAGAAGGCTACGACCACAACTACATCAGAGTCGTTGGTATGCTTTTGAATGAAAACGGTACAGTTGATAATGCTGGTATCAGTAAATATTTCAATGGCAAAACAAATGCTGCTCCAAAATTCACTTCTTCTCCAGTAGTGAAAATACCAGCTGGTATAGAATACATCTATAATATCTATGCTCACGATACAGACGATAAAGATATTATTATCTCAGCAGAACAAAAACCAGAATGGTTGACATTTGAATTAAAAGGTAATAAATCAGCAGTCTTGACAGGTAAAGCAACAGAAGCTGGTGAATATACTGTAGTTTTAAATGTTACAGATGGTGAAACAGAAACATTACAAGAATATACAATCGTTGTTTCAGAACCATTGAACGCAAGCTGGGAAACATTAGGAGAACGTGGCTTCACATCAATTGGTTTCAGCGATATCTTCGGATCATGCTCATACAATGGTGACATCTACACATTATTACGCGAATCAGGTTGCCCAACAGTTTATAGATACAACACAAAAGAAAAGAGCTGGGAAAAATTACAAACCATAATGGAAACAATGGCTTATGATGGTGCTATAGCTGCTGGTACAGATGGCGTATATGTTACATATGCTCTTTTAGAAAATAACCAAATTAAAGTTAAGAAATATGCTGACGAAAAATGGTCAGATCTTGGTAATATCGGTTTGATTGGTTCAGTTCCAAGAATAGCTGTTGATGCACAAAATAGTGTTTTTGTTGCATTAGACGACGAAGGCGAAGGTAATAGAAATTACGTTCACAGATATAAAAACGGCAACTGGGAAGTAATGGGCGTTAGCTATATTTCAAATGCCGGTAGATGGGAAAGATTAGCTCTCGACAGCAAAGGAATTCCTTACGTATCATGGGTTGATGATATGTCTGGCAACAAAATGTATGTCTCTAGACTCGTTGGTGAATCTTGGTTGAAAGTAGGTAATGAAAGTGTTTCTGACGAATTGTTAGTAGCAGGAAATCACCAAGATTTAGCTATAGATGAACAAGGAAATATTTACATTGCATATAGCGTAAAAGGAACTAACAATTTGGCTGTTTTCCGTCACAATGGTTCTGAATGGGAAATGTTAGGCGACGACCTCGCTGATGGTCCAGCTAAAAGCGTAGATATGGCAATAGATAGCGACCAAAACATATATATAGCTTATTCAGATAACAAGTACGGAGATAAAGTGTCATTGCTTAAATACGACGGAACAGAATGGTCTTATGTAGGTCAAAGAGGTTTCACAGAATCAGGTACAGATGTATATTTGCCAATCGCAATGACATTACACAAAAACTCACCATGTGTTGTTTATAAAGACATTGCAGAAGGAAGCAAAGCGTCAGCAAAATACTATAAGCTCGCTGATTACTTATATCCTGTATCAGACTTAAAAGCTGGAGCTATGAACGAAAATGATATTTTATTAACATGGGTTGCTCCATTCGAAGCTGAACCAACAAAATACAATATCTACAGAAACGACGCTTTGATTGGCAATACAACTCAAACTTCATACATAGACGAAGGCATGGAAACAGGAGCATATAACTATGCTGTAACAGCTGTTTATGAAGACGGTGAATCAGAAAAAGTGACAGCAGATGTTGTAAACTTTACAGTTTCTATCACAGAAAACAATGAAGTAGCTTTCATGATGTATCCAAATCCAGCTAAGGACAATGTCACAATTGAAAGCGCTAAAGCTGCTGTTGTTAAGATTTATTCAGTAAGCGGTCAAATGCTTTCAGAACAAAACATCAGCGAAGGTATAAACACAATAGACCTTTCAAATCTTAACGCAGGTATTTATTTCATCAGCGTTAACGGAACAATGGTTAAGGTTGTAAGACAATAATAAGACTATAAGACAATAAGTCTATAAGACTATAAGTCAATAAGTCTATAAGTCAATAAGAAAAAGGAGCTGCTTTGAATGAGTGGCTCCTTTTTTAATTGAAAACTGAAAGTTGAAAATTGAAAATTTAGCGATCGCTGAAAGTACTTTCAATTTTCAGTTTTCCATTTTCAATTTCTTATAAGTTTCAAAGACTGCATTAGCTATATTCGTTCCTTTATATTTCTGAACGTATTTCTGGCTTAATGTGATGCGTCTTGTGCGTTCTTCGTCGTCGTTAAGCAGATGCATTATGGCAGATGCCATTCCTTCGGTGTCGTCAGGATTGACGTAGGAACAGTCGGGACCGCCTGCTTCTTCGAGACATGAACCTGTGCAAGCGACAACAGGCAAACCGCAGAAGATGGCTTCTATGATAGGAATGCCGAATCCTTCATAACGAGATGGATATACAAAGACTTCAGCTTTTTTATAAATGACGTTCAATTCGTCATTGTTAACACCACTCAGCAGATGTAAACGAGATGATACGCCAATCCTTTCAGATTCTTTTGTAACTTTCTCTGCATACTTTGTCTTCTTTCCAACGGCGACGAGATGAATGTCGTCGGGCAGGAACTGTAGCGATTTTACGGCAAGCATCAGGTTCTTGCGTTCTTCTATCGTTCCGACGCAGAGTAAATATCTTTTCGGTAAGTTGTATTTCTTTGTTACGTTTTCAGTATCTTTTTCAGATGGCGTTGTTGAAAACTTAGGGTTGCAGCTTTGATAAATGACTTCTATTTTATCGGGATTTATCTTGCCGAATTCTACAATATCGCGTTTTGTACATTCAGATACTGCTATTATTTTGTCGGCTTGTTTTATGGTTTGATGGAACTTCCAAGTATAAATTTTTCTGTCGAGCCAATGATAATATTGAGGATAACGCAGAAAGATGAGGTCGTGGATAGTGACGACGCTTTTGATGCCGTTGTTTCTCAATCCTGCAGGAAGCTCGCCGCTGAGACCGTGATATATTTGTACTTTATCTTCGACAAGCTGTTCGACGATATTTTTTGTACGCCACAAGCTTTTGTAAATCTTGCCGAGTTTTTTTTTAGGTAGGATAAATTTTGAATTAATAGATTCAATGATCTGGTTTCTTAGTTCGTCGCGACCATTATCTGGGGTGTACAATAACAATTTATGATTATCATTGTTGCAACGAATCATATCGTTTATCAATGTTCTGCAATAATTGCCTAGTCCAGTGCCATTGCGAACGATACGTTTTGCGTCAAAACCAATGATCATTGAATCTTTCATCTGGTTTTATTTTTTACTTGATAGCTGCTATGCCTGGGAGCTCCTTGCCTTCAATAGCTTCGAGTAATGCGCCGCCGCCTGTTGACACGTATGACACATCGTTGCTCATTCCGAATTTGTTGATGCAAGCTACAGAGTCGCCGCCACCTATCAATGAGAACGCTCCGTTCTTTGTTGCTTCAACGATAGACTCAGCGATGCTGCGTGAACCATTTGAGAAGTTTTCAAATTCAAATACGCCGCATGGTCCATTCCACAATATAGTCTTTGAATTTTTAATCACTTCGCCGAATAACTCTCTTGTCTTAGGACCGATGTCCATGCCTTCGTAACCTTCAGGGATATCCATTGGGTCGACGACTAAAGTATTAGCGTCGTTGCTGAATTTGTCAGCTACGACTTCGTCTATAGCCAAAACCAAATTGACGTTTTTATCTTTTGCTTTTTCTAATAATGAAAGAGCTAAATCGAGTTTGTCGTTTTCGCATATTGAGTTGCCGATGTTACCGCCGAGGGCTTTCTTGAATGTGAAAGTCATGCCGCCACATAAGATGAGGTTATCGACTTTTGTCAATAGGTTTTCTATGATTTCTATCTTTGTTGAGATTTTAGAGCCGCCCATGATAGCAGTGAAAGGACGTTTGATGTCTTTCATGACTTTGTCGATAGCTTCCACTTCTTTAGCCATGAGGTAGCCGTACATCTTATGGTCTGCGTCGAAGTAATCGGCGATGAGTGCTGTTGAAGCGTGAGCGCGGTGAGCAGTGCCGAAAGCGTCGTTGATGTAATAGTCGGCGTAAGATGCCAATGTTTTTGTGAATTCTTTTTGGCTTTCTTTGAGAGCTTTTTTAGCTTCGTCGTAGCCTTCTTCGCCCTTTTCTATGCCACGTACTTTTCCTTCTTCTTCAGCGTAGAAGCGGAGGTTTTCGAGCAAGAGGACGTCGCCGTCTTGCATAGCAGCGATTTGTTCTGCTGCTTTCATGCAGTCGTCGGCGAAAGCTACGTCTTTGCCTATGACTTGGCTTAGATAAGCCACTATATGTTTAAGAGAATATTTTGGATCTGGGTTTTTCTTTGGACGACCGAGGTGTGACATTAAAATAAGCTTACCGCCATCGTTGATAACCTTGTTGATAGTAGGCATCGCTGCGCGGATACGTGTGTCGTCAGTGATATTGAAGTTTTCGTCCAATGGGACGTTGAAGTCGACGCGAACGATAACGCGTTTTCCGTTAAAATTAGTTTGTTCGATGTTTTTCATTGTCGTTATATGTTTGATATTTATTATGACCGTTGATATTTATATTGTGAAATATTAACGAAATAATTTTTCTACTGCTTGTATTGTCTTTGGCAGTACGAGTACTACCACTCTATCTTCTGCTTGTATCTGGAAGTTGCCTGTTGCGATGTAGCTGTCTTCTCCTCTTATGATACCTCCGATGATAGCGCCATCAGGCATGCTAAGTCTGTTGATAGGTTTTTCGGTTACAGCGGCGCCGTCGGGTACGACAAACTCCACGATGTCGGCGTCGATACCGCTAAGGCACTTGAGCGATGAGACATTACCGCCGAGGGTGTAACGCACCATGTAACTGGCAGCGATGAGTTTTTTGTTGATGATAGTATCGATGCCGATGTTTTGTGATATGTCGATATAGTCGATGTTTTCAACCATGGCGATGGTACGTTTCACGCCGAATGACTTAGCTTGCAGACATGTTAGGATATTAGTCTCGGTATTGTCTGTCACAGCGATGAAGGCGTCCATGTCTTTGATGCCTTCGTCTTCGAGGAGGTCGACGTTACGTGCGTCGGCATTGACGACCAAGGTGTCGGAAAGGACATTGGTGAGTTCGAAGCTACGGCTCTTGTCCATCTCGATGATTTTGATGTTTAATTCGTTTTCGAGACGTTTGGCTGTTAACTTACCGATGCGTCCGCCGCCGACAATCATCACGTTGTTGATGTTGAATTTAGTTTTTCCGCTCAGCTGCATCAATTCTTTGAGGGCATGAGGCTTGGTGATGACGTAAACGAGGTCGCCTTCGAGGAACACATCGTCGGCCTTAGGAATGAAGGTGTTTTGACGACGATGTATTGCCAGAGCCTTAAAGTCGATGTGTTTATAATTCTCGATGAGTTCTTCTAGAGTCTTGTTGATAGAAGGTGCGTTAGGCTCGAGTTTTATCATCAGCAGCTCCAATTTGCCGCCGGCGAAGTCGTGTGCTTCAGTAGCGACATTTTGTTTTAACAAATTGATGATTTCTTGTGCCGCGATGTCTTCTGGAGAGACAATGCCGTCGATGCCTAAGTCTTGGTAGATGCGCCAGTTCTCCTTGCTGAGGTTCTCCATGGTGTTGACACGCACTATGACTTTTTTAGCACCTAGTTTTTTGGCAAGAATACCTGTGAGAAGGTTGATATGTTCGTCGTGAAGTACGGCAATGACCAAGTCGGCTTTCTTCACATTGGCTTGTTGCAAGACTTTGATAGAAGTCGAGTCGCCAATGATTGTCATCAAATCCGCTTGTGACTCAATCATCTTGAGAAGTTCTTCATGAGGGTCGACAATGGTAATGTTATGATCGCCATGTTCCAATGCCTGCGCCAGATGCATTCCAACTTCACCGTCTCCAGCTATAATAATATTCATAATTTATTTTTAGGCAAATTTAGTAAAAAAAACTTTATTTCTCTATAACAAAACTATCCCAGTCGCGATGAACGATGAAATAATTTCTGAAGCTTGTCAGCGACTCCATATCGATTTCTGTTTCAAGAATATCTTCTTTGTCGTCGGTGAGTTCTGCGACGAGTCTGCCTTTGCCGTTCACCACCTTGGTTTCACCTATATAATTGATGTTGTTATGGTCAGTTCCTACTCGGTTTACGCCTATGAAATAAGCCTGGTTTTCTATAGCTCTTGCGGAAAGAAGAGTGTTCCAGATATATGATTTCTGCACTGGCCAGTTGGCTATCACTATCGCCAAATCGTAGCCGAACTCACCATCTTTATAACTATTGCGGAGCCATGCTGGGAAACGTAAATCGTAACAAACGAAAGGACGAATCTTCCAGCCTTTGTAATTTATCGTTATAAGATTCTGACCGCAACATAATTGTTCCTTTTCGCCTCCCATGAAAGTATGACGCTTGTCGTAAGTGTGATATGTGCCGTCAGGATTCATCCACACGAGAGTGTTGTGGCTTTTGAGACACTGAGTTGCTGAGTTGCTGAGTTGCTGAGTTGTGGATGAAGTCTGTTGACCAAAAGAAGTTATAAAACTACCGACGATAGCGCAGTTGCGTTCTTTGGCTTTTTGACGAAGCCATGTCATAGTTGCTCCGTTTTCATCTTCAGCGAACAACTCTGGTTCGGCAGGAAATCCAGTGGTGAATGTCTCAGGTAAAATAATGATATCTCTATCATCTTGAATCTTCTTAAAGAGTTCATCGAGATGTTTGAAGTTTTCCTCAGGATTACGAGCAATGATGTCGCTCTGCACGCAAGCTATTTTTAGTGTCATTGTTTTAGTTTAAAGTGTAGAGTTTAGAGTTTAAAGTTTAGAGTGTAGAGTTTAGAGTTTAGAGTTTAGTGTAGTTTTGAAGTTTATAAGTGTATTGATATTGATAAACATAACACTTTTAACTCTAAACTTTCAAACTACTCTCAACTCTACACTAATTTTCAATTTTAAATCTGAAAGAAAATCAACGTATCTATATCGTTTATTCCTAATTATATCTGATTCATCGCAAAGGCGTATGCTCCGATGCAGACTGCCGATGATGTTCCGAGTTTTGTTGCTGTGATACCGATTTTCTTTGATGGGTCGTACCAAACTTCTTTGTCGGAGAATGGCACTTTTATCATCTTGCCTGATGATGCTGTGAATGCCTTTTGACCTTCTTCATCGTCGAGGTTGAAAGCTGAAATCTCCATTCTTGGGATATTGTTTCCGTCTAAGCCAGGATATGCTGTGTTGAGCAATTCCACGACTTTAGGCATGAAGATTTTTGATGCGCCTGAGAGACCGCCGCCGAGTACCACGATGCCGTCTATCACTGTAGCGATGTTAGCGATGATGTCGGCCAATACTGTCGCGAACTCGTCCCAAGCTTTGAGAGCGGCCTCCTTATTGCCTTCTTTATTTCCTAGAGCTATCTCATAAATGTCGAAAGGTTGAGGAGCTTCGTTGAATCCGATGCCTGCCTCGCGTGCGTAAACGCGGCGTACGCCTCTGATGCTGATTGAGTCTTCTGCGCTTGTCTGTGGATAAAGTATGTTTCTCATACACCATACTTCTGCGCCTGCTGAGTTATCGCCTTGTAACAAGTGACCGTTGAGAACCACGCCGCCGCCGAAGCCAGTGCCGAGTGTCAAGCCGACAAGGTTTTTATATCTCTTAGGGTTGCCAGCCTTTTCAAGCATAGCGTTGATTTCAGGAAGCACGCCGCCTAATGCCTCGCCGTATGCGAATAAGTCACCGTCGTTGTTGATATATACTGGAACCTTGAATTCGTTTTCAAGCATGTCTTTAAGTGCTACGCCGCCTCTGAAAAGTGGGAGGTTGGCGAGGTCGCAGATGATGCCGTTAGGATAGTCGGCTGGACCAGGGAAGCAGAAGCTGATAGCTGCTGGCTTGCTGCCGCATAACTCTTCAGTGCGACGGAATCCCTCGATAATCTTGTTTAGTTGCTCCTCTAAAGTGTCGGAAGCAGTCTTGATAGTGAAAGCTTCTATTATCTCTTTATAGTTTTGTACTGCTGAGAATTTGAATCCTGTGCCGCCGGCATCGAGGACGAAAATGATGCTGTTTGAATCCATAGTATTTATTTTTTAATTTTTTCTTTCTTATGTAAAAACTTCTCCACCCAAATTACCCACATTATAAATATGAGAAAGTAGAATAATGTTTTGAAGAAATAATCGTGGAAGAAGTCGAAATGATTAGGGAAAGGTATCACACATAATGTTATGCCCACGACTCTCACTACGTTGATAAACTCGATGATGACGAGCCCGAGAGGAATATACCAAGCTTTATGTTTCCAAGGACCAGGGAAAATCAGCATGAGGAAAAGCCAGTGAAGCCATTGTTTCAGGCTTGTGCATTCAGGAGCGACGTTGATGAATGAATATGCATCGTTACTGTTTATCACGCCGATGATGTGTCCTTGTGTTATGAAATCAACTCTGAAGATATGCTCCAACACCCAGCAGCTCTGATTGAATAATAATGCAGAAGCTGAGTCGAAAAGCTTAGCGATAAGATTTCCAATAGGGAAATAATTTACAGCTTGCCATCCGAGATATAAGAAATGAAACGAGAATATCAATGCGATAAACATTCCAACATCAATCGTTGAAGTGTATCTCGGGTCTTTGTATAATTCTTTTATTTTCTGAATAGTCATTTTATAAAGTTTAGAGTTCAGAGTTTAGAGTTTAGAGTTCAGAGTTTAGAGTTCAAAATCAATCATCCGATATCTCCTTCAGTGTTGCTTGATATGTTGTGAATATCAGAGCTCTTGAGATATAGCCGAGGTATTTCTTTCCGTCGACGACGGCTATGTTGTAGTTTCCAGAGCGTTCGAATTTTTTGACGACCTCTTCTGCGCTGTCTTCGGTAGTGACGAGATAATCTGGCAGCAGCATGATGTCTTCTATCGTAGTGTCGTATTGTTCTGGGTCGAAGATGATTTTACGTATTGAGTCGAAGAGCACGTGGCCTTTGAAGTTGCCGTTTTCATCTACGACGGGATAAATGTTTCTTGTTGAAGAAGATATTATTGGAAGCAAGTCGCGCAGTGTTTGTTCAGGTCTTATTGTCTTGAAGTTGGTTTCGATAAGTTTGTTGACGGTTATCATATTCAAGATGCTGATGTCTTTGTTATGAGAAACGCGTACGCCTTTGTCGCTTACTGCTTTGGTATATATTGAGTCTTTGAAGAATACTCTATTGATAGCATACGACATTGCGGATACTATCATCATTGGCACCATGAGTGAGTAGCCGTTTGTTATTTCCGCGATGAGGAAGATACCAGTTAGGGGAGCGTGTAGCATACCAGCGATGACGCCACCCATTCCCACGAGTGCGAAGTTAGTGATGTTAAGGTCGCCTATGCCTAAGGTGTTGACGAGTGTTGCGAAGAACATTCCTGAGAAGGCACCCAAGAACAATGCTGGAGCGAAGGTGCCTCCCACACCACCTGCTGCGAATGTGAACGAGGTGGCAAAGGCTTTCAGTAAAATTATCGCCAGCATCAATGCTAGGATAATCCATTTGTTGTTTTGGAAGCTGGAGAATATTTCGTTTTCAAACAAGATGGCGTTGTCGTTGTTAAGAGCTGCGTTGATAGCTTCGTAGCCTTCACCATATAAAGCAGGGAAAATGAAAATCAAAACGCCCAAGCCTGTCACGCCCAAGCCGAATCTTACCCATGGCGACTCTATCTTCTTGAATCTCTTGTCTACCTTGAAATAGATATACATGAAATAAGCCGATACCAATCCGACGAAAAGACCTAAACCGACATAAAATAATGAGTTGGCAGGCATGAAAGCAGTGCTGGTTGTTATGGTGTATTCGAAGGCTCTTCCCAAGAAATAATATGATGTCAAGATGGCAACGAACGATGATACTATAATTGGTATCAACGATGCCATGGAGATGTCTATCATAAACACTTCGATGGCGAATATGATGCCTGTGATAGGGGCTTGGAAGATTGATGCGAGAGCAGCGGCGCAACCCATGCCGATGAGCACTACAATATTTTTCTGGTTCAGACGAAGCAGCTGCCCTATATTAGAGCCGATGGCGGAACCCGTAGATACCGACGGACCTTCAAGTCCAACGGAGCCACCGAAGCCAACTGTCAAGGCACTCGTTACGATGGATGCGTAAGTGTTGTAAGGCTTCACTGCACCCTTGTTTTTCTGAATGGCATATAAAATGCCAGGAATGCCGTGGCCGACGTCACGCTTCAAAACGTATCGACAGAATATTATGGTGAGTAAAATGCCTATGGCTGGAAGTATAAAGAATAATAATCCATAATGGTCATCATGTGTAGCAATATTGTAGAAGTAATCTCTGATATGGTGGGCTAACTTCTTAATTATGATAGCAGAAAGACCTGCAAAGAAACCAGTAGGCAAACTCAGCAACAACATGAATTGTTTCTCAGACATGTGTGCGAAACGCCATCTGTTGATCTTATGGGCTAATAATTTTATACGAGCTTTTATTTTTACTTTCACAACAGTCAATTTTAAGTCTTCAAATATAAAAAATCAATCTGTAACGTGGGCATGTTTGAACAAATATTTTTTATATTTGCAGAAAGTATTATTGCAATGAGGATTTTTAGTTATAACGTTAATGGAATAAGAGCTGCTATCTCAAAAGGGCTGCTCCAATGGCTGGAAGCTAATTCTCCAGATGTCGTTTGTCTTCAAGAAATTAAAGCAACACAAGACCAGATTCCTCTCATGGAAATAGAGATGCTAGGTTATCAGCATTTCTGGTTTCCTGCTAAGAAAAAGGGTTATAGCGGCGTGGCAATCCTCACGAAAATTACTCCAGATAATGTCGTTTATGGAATGAATAATCCGGAGTATGACGACGAAGGTCGTTTCATCAGAGCCGATTTCGGCGACATTTCTGTGGTGAGCGTCTATCATCCTTCAGGAACAAGCGGCGACGAACGCCAGGACTTTAAGATGAAATGGCTCGACTTCTTCCGCTCGTATGTCAACGAACTTAGAAAATCACGTCCGCAGCTTGTTATCTCTGGCGACTATAACATCTGTCACGAAGCTATCGACATCCACGACCCAATACGTAATGCTAAATCGTCTGGATTCTTGCCCGAAGAAAGACAGTGGTTTACAGAATTCCTCAGCGATGGTTATACCGACAGCTTCCGTCATCTCGTAAAAGAACCGCATCATTATAGCTGGTGGAGCTATCGCGCTAATGCAAAGCAAAATAACAAAGGCTGGCGTATCGACTACCATATCTTGACGGATAATCTTAACGATAAACTGAAGTCGGTCTCAATAATGCCGGAAGTGAACTTCTCAGACCATTGCCCTATTGTCGTAGAATTAAATAATTAAAAAATGTTTGAATATATTAGATATAATTTTCTAGAATTGGTAATAGCATTATTTGTATTATCATTCGTGTTATTGTCTGTGTTTTATCTTAAAGAGAAAAAAAATAGAAATAAATTATTTTTTTATGTCAGCTATTTGTCCTATAAACTAGGTATAATTAAGAGAATATCAAGAAAATATATATCTAGAGTACATGTGAAAGATTGCGACGAGCCCTTGGTGGAACTTGTCAAGCATCCTAAGATTTTCTATAATGACGACACCTTGGAACACCCAGTGCTGTTGAGAAAATCTGTAGCTATGAAGCTTTATAAAGTGGCTGATAATCTCCCAGATGAGTTGTATTTGAAGATATATAGCGCATTCCGTTCACGTATATCTGTGTATAATACATGGAAAGAGGAAGAAGAGCGACTTACAAAAGAAAATCCTCAGATGAACCGCGCAGAGCTTCTTAGCATGGTAAATGCAAAAGTGTCAAGCCCTAATGCTAGTATGGGTAGCCATGATACAGGCGCTGCTGTCGACTTGGCTTTATGTGATGCTAATCGTAACGATTTCGACTTCGGAACAAAGCTTAATGAAAAACATAAGGTCGTGAACCTCACCAAAGAACAAGCTGAAAATCGTAAGATGTTAAGAAAATTTATGAAATCACAGAAGTTTGTTAATGCTCCTGACAGATGGTGGCATTTCTCTTATGGCGACAAACAATGGGCTGCATATAAAGGCAAACGCAACGGCGCAGTTTATGGAGCTGTGGAAAAAGAGTTCGAGAATATAGGCTTTGTAAGAGTTATTAAAACTGAAATAAAAACTATCAATATTAAATAATCTGGTCTGATGAATATTGCTGCTTTGGTATCCGGTGGCGTCGACAGCTCCGTAATGGTTCCTATCTTGAAAGAACAAGGTTATGACCCTCATATATTTTATATTAAAATAGGCCTCGAAGGTAAAGACGATTTGATGGATTGTCCTTCGGAAGAGGATATTGAGATAACAACATATATAGCAAAAAAATACGGCTGTAAATTCGACATCATCGACTTGCAGAAAGAATATTACGACAGAGTCGCGTCATATACTATGGATTCGGTGCGTAAAGGCCTCACTCCTAACCCTGACGTGATGTGTAACAGAATGATTAAATTCGGTGCCTTCGAGGAAAAGATGGGCTACCAGTTCGACAGAATAGCTACTGGTCATTACGCTCGTCAGTGGTATGACGAAAACGGCATATCATGGCTCGGAACAGCAGTCGATACCTTTAAAGATCAAACCGACTTTCTCGCCAGAATAACATACCATCAGCTCTCAAAGGCGATGTTCCCAATCGGTGATTTACCAAAGGCGGAAGTACGTCGTCTAGCAGAATTTCATAAGCTCCCAAGCGCGCAACGCCACGATTCTCAAGGCATCTGCTTCTTAGGAAAGATTAACTATAACGATTATATCAAGGAATATGTCGGCGAAAAAGAAGGCGACATCATCGAGATGGAGACAGGCAAGAAACTCGGAAAACATAAGGGTTTCTGGTTCCATACCATCGGTCAGAGAAAAGGTCTCGGTCTCGGCGGCGGTCCTTGGTTCGTAGTGAAAAAAGATACAGAAAGAAATCTCATTTATGTCTCAAAAGGCTACGACCCGATAGCTCAATACACAAACAACATCGACTTGGTTGATGTTATGGCGATGAATCCTGCCATTACATTAACTGACGGACAAAGAGTACGTTATAAGATAAGACATCAGCCTGGATTTAATTTAGGAAATCTGAAACTCACAGAAAAAGGCTTGACGATAATCTCCGACGAAGCTATCTCTGGAGTAGCTGCTGGACAATTCGGCGTGATTTATCACGAGACAGAGCCAGTGGTTCTTGGCAGCGGAGTTATTGATTGAACTCTGACACTGACACTGACACTGACCATTACCAATTTAATAATAAACCTTTAAACAAAATTTATGAGAAACTTTAAAACTTACGATTTTTGGAAAGATTCCATGTATCTTGCAAAGAGTATTTACCAATTAACCAATACTTTTCCAAGATATGACGCCATTATAAATCAAATGCAACGTGCTGCAATTTCTATTCCTTCAAACATAGCTGAAGGTTCCTCAAGAATATCAACAACAGAGTTTGCAAGGTATCTTGAAATATCTGTAGGATCTGCATTTGAATTAGAAACACAGATTGAACTATCACATATGTTAAAATATATTAACGATAATGACTATGATAGCATAATAAAAAATATTAATAGCATTGAAAGAAGACTATCTTCATTCATTAAAAAACTCCGCACCCTATAATATTATCAATGTCAATATCAGTGTCAGTGTCAGTGTCAATGTCAGAGTCAGAGTCAGTGTTCAGTGTTCAAAAAAAAAATCCCGACCAATTGGTCGGGATTTTTTTTGTATAGAGATTTTATCAATCTTCGTCTTTCTTGCTTTCTTCGTAAGCTTTCAAGAGTTTTGTTTGAACGTCAGTTGGAACTTGAGCGTATTCTGCGTATTCCATTGTGAATGTACCACGACCTGATGTCAATGAGCTTAATGAAGTTGAATATCTATCCATTTCTGCGAGAGGAACTCTAGCGCGGATGATTTGATAGTTGCGGTCAGCATCCATACCCATGATGATAGCACGACGGCCTTGGAGGTCTGTGTTAACAGCACCCATCATATCTTCTGGCATACGAACTGTTAAGTCGTAGATAGGTTCCATGATCTTAGGACCAGCGTTTTTAAATGCTGCTGAGAATGCCATACGACCTGCGATCTTAAATGCCATTTCGTTTGAGTCAACTGGGTGCATCTTACCATCGTAGATGTAGCAGATGATGTCA
>JAZOSK010000058.1:0-1233 GCA_045657145.1 Bacteroidales bacterium
CGTTTATAACACTGTTCGTTTCACGATTCACAAGACCATTATACCATAAAAGTCATTCCATTCGTTCGCTACGCTCACGAAGGAATGCAAATTCACTATTGCAATACGACAACATCGCTACCTTCACATTTTTAAAAATGTGAAGGTAAATATCACCTTACGATAATATAAAACCTGCCATTCGATTGATTGACATTCAGACTTCTGAAACAATGCCCTTTGCCGCGAGATATAATTTTGAAATGCGTCCAACTGCGTTTGAAAACGAACATATCAGAAGGATGTTGTGCAAATATAGGTTGCCCGTTCAACGAGACATTTATTCTCTTTGAATCGAGATTCTTAGGCATCCAGGTTTTCCATTTAAACTCATTATCACCCAACGATTCAGCATAAATATATTTATTCCCATCGTTGGAATCGACAATCTGCCATACGCCGCATTCAGATCCGACAACAAGCTCCGTTTCTTTCCGCGAAATATCACCGTCCAAATCAGCATCGGTTCCAAAGACGACTTCAACAACATTACTCGGTGTGAAAAAGAGAGAAAGCGTAAACTCCATCTCGCTCATTTCAGGCGAAGTCGCCAAAACGACATTTGTCGACACCTCGCAATCCGAATGTTCGATTGGAGGCAAAGAGCCAACATTTAATGTCGCAGCTAATAAAAGCGCGCCTATCATTCTTCCTCCTTCGGCAGTGCGTCGCGCTGGGCTGCATCATAAATTTGGGCAGGCAAGCCTGTTAATCCTGGCTTGCGAAGCCTCGCTAAATTATCACGACGTTGCTGACTATGACGATACGAAGGATTTAACCTACAAGCAACTTCATCCACATACAAAGGACTATCTACCTCACAAGTTGCACGATCAAGAAAGAATGCTGCGATATTAGAACGAATCTGAACGTTATTTACAAAAGTATTCGTATTTGCAGAATTACACATATCAGCTAAAGTAACATATGTCAAACCTCTTAATCCCTCGGAAAAAACGGTTTTATTTGTCACTATATCATTGACAATCGGGAAAAACAAATCCGTCTCTTTTGTCATTTCCAACACAGTTCTCATCGCTGATTGTTGCGCATAATCATTCGGATTATTCATAATCGCTCTCAAATACGACAATTCATTCGTTGTTCCATAAAAACCAACCCAACCGACAGCTACCGATCGACACATCCTGTTTTCTACATTCGTTTCACTTATATTGTATTTATTTGCCAATG
>JAZOSK010000059.1:0-60309 GCA_045657145.1 Bacteroidales bacterium
ATTAAAATATTCGTGTTTGAGACGCATCAGAATATGGTTTAAAAATGTTACGTCATTTTTAAACAGGAATCTACAAACCATATTCGTGATACGTCTCTACGGTGGTCGAAGGTAGAGACGTATCACACGACACAATGAAAAATAAACAATATGTCGTTGATGCGTCTAATTTAAGACAACGGACAACAGACAACGGATTAAAATATTCGTGTTTGAGACGCATCAGAATATGGTTTAGAAATATTACGTCATTTTAAAACAAGAATCTACAAACCATATTCGTGATACGTCTCTACGGTGGTTGGAGGTAGAGACGTATCACACGACACAAAAAATAAACAATATGTCGTTGATGCGTCTATTATTGACAACAGACAACAGACAACGGATTAAAATTTTCGTGTTTGAGACGCATCATAATATGGTTTAGAAATGTTACGTCATTTTTTAACAAGAATCTACAAACCATATTCGTGATACGTCTCTACGGTGAATTATTGATATTCATCTTCTTTCCAATTGGAAATATTGTTTTGTATGTAATTGTGAATTTCAATAAATTCATTATAATTTCTGATGATTCTGTCGTGAAATCTTGTTTGCCAAGCAAAATATATTTTATTCTTTTTGGCGAAATTACTAACGGATCTTTTGAAAATACTAATTATGTATGAAAGGCGTCCACATTGTTTAGAAATATCCTTCATCATTTTATTTACCTCAATGTTATTGTTATCTGTTTGATTTTCTTTATTCTTATTACGATATGTCACTCTAATAATAAGATGAACGTGATTGGGCATTATTACATGCGATAAGATCTTAAAGTCATCGTATTTTGAATTGAGATAATCAATATATGATTCAGTGTAAACACCTAATTCAGACAATGAGATTTTTCCACTTGAAATTTCTCCAAAAAAGTGTTCTCTTTTGTCCGTACAAATTGTAATGAAATAATATCCGCCGTTGTAGTCATGCCATTGTGCACGAGCTGACGGAATACGGTACGTATTATTATAAAGGTCTGACATTTTTTTTGACGTTTGATTCTTCTGCAAAATTAACATTTCATTCCCAAATAAAAAAGTTAAAAAATGTTAAAAATGTAGAGACGTATCACACGACACAATGAAAAATAAACAATATGTCGTTGATGCGTCTAATCAATTAGGAGTTGAATAAAAAGATTAGTGTTTATTAGTGGACTATTATGAATAAAAATATTTCGTGTCATTTAGTGAATTTTCGTGGACAAAAAATAACCACCTTATTTTTATTGTTATTCATGGCATTTATCTGCAACGCTCAGCAGATACCGAGCCGCCCTACTCCACCGCGTCTTGTCAACGACTACACGAATACTCTTAATTCTTCGCAACAACATTATCTCGAACAGAAGTTAAGAAACTATAACGACACAACGTCCACACAAATCGCCGTGGTATTCGTCAACGACCTCCAAGGCACTACTGCCGCTGACTTCGCATATCAGCTCGGAGAACAATGGGGCGTCGGAACAAAAGAAAACAACGGCATCGTTATACTTGTAAAACCAAAGAATGAAACCAAAGGCGAGGTATTCATCAGCGTAGGCTACGGACTTGAACAATATGTTACTGACGCCATGGCAAAACGCATCATCGAGAACCAGATGATTCCACATTTTAAAAACAACGATTACTTCACTGCTGTCGACAATGCCATCAACTCAATAATAAGACTAGCGTCGGGAGGATTCTCTTCTGACGGCGATGACGAAGACGCTGCTTTTGCCGCACTGATGATAATCATCATCGGAATGATAATGATGATTTTATATATCAGCCTCATCGGCAAAACCGGCTCTACCTTATCCTCCAAAAAAGACAGTTCTTCTTTCTGGAGAACATTATTCTGGCTCAGTGTCTTAAACAACAACAGCAACAGACACTCTCATCACGACCACCACGATTACTGGGGCGGATTCTCTGGCGGTTCTGGAGGATTTGGCGGAGGCGGAAGCTTCGGAGGTTTCGGTGGCGGCAGCTTCGGCGGCGGAGGCGCAGGAGGAAGCTGGTGATAGTTAGGAGTTAGGAGTTAGGAGTTGGTCATTTGCCATTAGCCATTTTTTTATATATTTGCATTATGAATTATGAATTCAAAAAGCGTCATATCATTTAAGGAAGCTGCTATTTATCAGCACAACAGATGTATTTTAAAAGACGTCAATTTTGAAATTGGCGAAGGTGAATTTGTTTATCTCATCGGCAAAACCGGCAGCGGAAAATCATCATTGCTAAAGACATTATACGCAGACCTCCCTGCCAAAGAAGGCAAAGCATACATCGCTGGATATGACCTTCGCAAAATTAAAAAACGTGACATACCAATGTTAAGAAGAAAGATTGGTATCGTTTTTCAAGACTTTCAGCTTTTATACGACCGCAGCGTTGAAGATAACCTTTCTTTTGTTTTAGATGCGACAGGATGGAAAGACAAAGTTGCCATCTCAAAAAGAATCGATGAAGTATTGCAACAAGTCGGTCTTCCTCATAAACGCAAGTCGATGCCTTATCAATTATCAGGTGGCGAGCAACAAAGCATCGCCATCGCAAGAGCTCTTCTTAATGACCCAGCACTGATTCTAGCCGATGAACCTACCGGCAACCTCGACCCAGAAACCACCAACGACATCATGAATCTGCTCCTTGACATCAGCGCAAAAGGAAAGACAATACTGATGGCAACACATAACTACAACCTCATATTGAAATATCCTTCAAGAATCATCAAATGCGACGAAGGAACAGTGATTGATAAGACAACAAGTCAACAAGACTACAAGACTACAAACTGATAGCCGGAGTCTAAATCACAACACTTATTGACTTATTGACTTATTGACTTATTGACTTATTGACTTGTAATCTTGTTGTCTTGTAGTCTTTAAAAGTCTCTTCTGAAAACACTTCATTTTCCTTAAAATATTCATGGAATATCGGTAGCATTTCAAGGTCGCTACGTAAAATCTTATGTGTGTTAAAGATGCTTTTGAACATCCAATTCATGAAGTCGGAATTCAACAGACTAACGAGTTGCGAATATGTAACAGGGAAATCGTCTTTCAAAATAAAAAGATTCGCACTGTTCAAAACATAACGCTGTTCTGTATCATGATAACAGACAATATTATTTGAAATAAAACGATATATTATCTTATCTGGAGATTTGTAAAGTCTCAAATCTGCCACCTGACGGCATCCTTCTAAATTTTCATTAACAAATAATGATGGCTCTGCCATTTTGTCTTTAAAAATATCCTTACCTCTGTAAATAGGGACATAACCTTCAGTTCTTTCTTTGCGACACAACTTCTCATTATTGCCAGTGATTATTCCCAATCCCCATTGAGCATTGTCTTTCAAAGTAATATGTGGCAAAGAGAACACCTGTCGTATTATGTCATTTTCTTTCTCTTCTATATGAAAATTAAAGATATGCTTAGGAACTTCAAGAAATCCTTCCTGCGAACGCATATGTTTCTTAACACCATATTCACATTGTATCTGACATTTGTCTTTAGACTTTTGCCATTCGCCATTTGTCGCTACAAATGCGACAGCCTTTGTCATCAAACCCTTAAAGGCTTTCCCATAATCAACGAAACGATTTATTTGCAATGACAACAATGATTTACGTGCATCTTCAAAAGTCGTAATGTTAAAGAAAGAATCTGGCATCAACATTCCAATCTCACCATCTTCTTTTAACATTTTAAGGCAGGCGAAATAAAACAAAGCCGAGGTATCGATGCTGTTTCCTGAATCATATAAAGACGAATATCTCAACCTATCCACTTTTTTTATCTTCTTTCCCCAAGGCGGATTAGTGAAGATATAGTCAAACTTTGGGCTTTTGGCTTTTGGCTTTTGGCTAAGGAAATCGGCACAGATGATGTTATCGTTTTCGTAACCGCTAATCTCTTTTATTCTTTTCTTAGTTATCTCAACGGCATTCTCATCGACGTCAAAACCATAAACATTTTCTGGAGATATTCCTTTTTTTATAGCTTCAATAATAAAATTTCCTGAGCCACAACAAGGATCCAAGAATGTTTTGCTTTCAACATCAACAATATCTTTCAACATATCCTCAACGATATATTGAGGCGTGTAATAAATTCCTTCCTTATTTTTGTACGACTCAGACAAAGAAGACTCGTATTTAGAAGAAATATCGTCGCCTGTCATAGATGACTTCAAATCTTCTTTTATCTCTTTCGACAAAGAACTATGATTATGCAAATCTTTGTATTGCTTATTAGCGCGAGAAGACAACTTCTTATTATTCAAAAAATTATTTTTAAAATCATCAATATTTTTTTGTGTAAGAACATTATCTGTCTTTTGCAAAGAGCCGTCTTTAATCCAATTATGAATACTCACTGCAGAAACATTCAGTTGCTCAGCAGCTTCCTTAATTGTGATTTTATTTAATTCATAATGCATAATGCATAATTACTAATATCCACCTCAATCTATCAATTTCAACAGCAAATCTGTTGCTTCTTCAATATTATAGAAGTTCTTCATATTCTTTCTTCGGCGTTCAATTTGATGAGCGTCGAATCTGCGTGGCATCAATTCATCTACCGCAAAACGTATCGCATTCTGGTCGTTGACAACATAACACAATCCATTGACATCCAATCCATCGACCATCTTATCATTAACGAGACAAAAACGACCGTTATACAATATGTTTAACAATTTCAGTTTAAGACCTGTAGCTTGTTCTGTCACCAAGATATTGATATGAGCATGACGTATCAAGTCAAACAAAGTCTGATCATCTGGACTATCTATAAGCTCGACATTATCAACATCCTCTATCATCTTCACAAGATGCTGCGGAGGATTCATACCAGCTATTTTCAGTTTCACTTTACTTTTCCTAAATGTATCGACAAGGTATTCTGCTGCAGAATAATTTTCAGCCAGAGATAGGTTTCCGTGATACAAGACATAGTCGCTACTACCTTCTATGATATCAACTTCTGTATATGCATTATACGCTGTCATCTTATGAACATTCTTATATTTCTCAGAAAAATATTCATAATCTTTTTGAGAGATAGCCAATATCGCCTTAGCTTTATGCAAAACAACTTCAAAATCTTTAAGCTTAGAGACTTCCTGTCTCAAATAGAGTTTCTTCTTAGAATCCACTTCCACATTTGCCAGATGCTCATAATTTTCATGTTCTATATTATGCGCTCTAACAATAACATTTCTACCCAAGAACTCATCATGAGTCAAAATGCCACAACAATGTAATCCTTCAAGAAGGATTGGATAATTATCTTTTAAGAGATTGTTTCTCAATTCTTCACAATCGCGAGAACATACTATATATGGTATTGAGTTGAACAATCTTGCGACATTAGAATCTCTTTTATAATAATTCACGGAATGACAGAAGCTCTCGAGATATTCCGAATGTTCACGTCCGTATTCAAAACAATGCAAATGAATTTTAACACCACGTTCCGATAGTGCTTTTATTCTAAAGAAAATATCAATAACACCGCCGTAATTGGCAGGATATGGAATGTCGAAACTGACGATATGCAGATGTTTTTCAGACATATTGCTCATAAATTTTTATTAATGTTTGTTCTTCGTTTTCCCAACACAAATCTTGTGCTGCTGTGTTAAGATTATTTTTCCATGTTTTTAAAGACTCTTCATCAGAAAGCACTTCCTTGATTTTCTGTGCTATATGCTCTGGATTATGTTCTTCAATGAATGTTCCAATATTATAATCTCGTATTATTCTTTCTATCTCAGTAAGATGCGATGCGATGATTGGCACATTAGCCTGAATATAGTCGAATAATTTATTTGGCAGACTGAAGAGATAATTCAGGTTATTCGGTTTATCAAGAGTGAAACCGACTTCCGCCAGACGCGTTATCGCCATCATGTCTTTATATGGCATGCGAGGGAAGAAACGCACCTTGTCGTCCCAGTTATTTTCCTTGACTTTCTGTTTCAAAATAGGAAGTACATCGCCACCGCCTATTATCAACAAAATACAATCGTCGAGATACTGCATAGCATCGACGAGTTCTTCAGAACCACGATGTATGTTGATTCCAGAACCTTGAAGTATGAGGATATGTTTGTCAGAAGGAATATTCAAGGCTTCCCTTGTAGTTGGTTCTGGCAGCATCTTACGCATCGGAATGTTTCTAATCACATGAACCTTAATGCCATATTTCTCACGGAACAGATTTGCGATAGATTCATTTACGGTAATCATTTCTTTCATCTTAGGCAAGACAAACTCTTCAATCTTACGCCAGACCTTCTGCACTTTCGGACGGCTCACGAGTTCCGGAACTTCTGTGAAATATTCGTGGCTGTCGTAAATAAGTTTTATCCTCTTTATCTTTGAGATAAGAAAAGAAGGCAATAATGTGTCTAAGTCGTTAGACAACAGACAGTCGGCACGATGGAACAAAAGGAACAAAAACAGTCTGATATTATATTCCGCATAGAAAAGAGGACCTTTCTCAAAGATGAGTCTCATTCTATGTGAAGCATACGGACGCTCGTCCATGTCGGGACTTTTCCTTTGCTTACGACCGACCAACAACACTTCAAAGCCTGCTTTTTGAAGCGTCAAACACGACTTATTAACTCTCTGATCTGTAACTAAGTCATTGATTACCGATACTATTACTCGTTTCAATTTAATTCATTTTTTGAGATTATAAAATTAAGCCTTTTATGTCTTACTTTTGCAAAAAAAACTTAATTTTGAAAAAAAATATTTCTATGGAAGGACAACATACAACGGACAATAGACGACAAACTTTGTCCAATAATATTGTTAAAAATCAATACTCATTATCAGAATCAAACACAATGGGTTTTGACGTAACAGCAAAGTGTTTCTATGAAATCAATTCATTGAGAGATATAGAATATCTTATCGAAAACAATATATTCAATAATGATAAGACCTTGATATTAGGCGGAGGAAGCAACATTCTTTTCCAAAACGAATATTTTGACGGCACTGTGATACACTCCAACTTAAAAGGCATCACCATTTCTCCTGACGACGAAGAACCTAAGCAACTTAGTAACTCAGCAACTCAAAATACCATAATAGTAAGATGCATGTCGGGAGAGGTTTGGAAAGACTTCGTCGATTTCACCATTAAAAACAATCTTTATGGTCTTGAAAATCTCGTCGACATTCCTGGCAGCGTCGGCGCTTCGCCTGTTCAAAATATAGGTGCTTACGGTGTCGAGGTTAAAGACTGTATCGACTGTGTTTACACCATTGACTTAACAAACGGCGACAGAGTCATTTTCAACAATGAAGACTGTCATTTCGCTTACCGCGATAGCATTTTCAAGAGAGAAGAAAACAAAAAATATTTTATCGTTGCTATCGACTTTAAGTTAAAACAACATTCCGATTTAAAGTTGGAATACGGCAACATAAAAGATTATCTAGGAAAGAACGGCATCGTCACTCCTACCCTTTCCGATGTCGCCAGTGCGATAAAGACTATTCGCGCCGAAAAGCTTCCAGAAGTAGGCGTCGTCGGAAGCGTTGGCAGTTTCTTCCAAAATCCTATAGTCGATATTGTCTTTTTTGAAAATCTCAAAGAACAATTCCCCGACATTCCATCATATCCAAACGCCAAAGGCGTGAAAATCCCAGCTGGTTGGCTCATCGACAAAGCTGGCTGGAAAGGCCATAAGGAGAATCATGTAGGTGTATGGGACAAACAAGCTTTAGTTTTGGTACACTACGGTGGCGGCAAACCAGAAGAAATCCTAAATCTTATGAAGAAAATCCAAGACAGCGTAAAAGAAAAATTCGGTATTGAAATAAAACCTGAAGTCAATATCGTGTAGCTTCTCCATGGTTTTGTCTCCACGGTTCACAAATATCTACGCGGATTATTCACTATTAATAAAAAAAGGTAGAGACGCATCAAATTTGATACGTCTCTACCCTTTTTTGAATTCTAAAATTTTAAAATTCTAGAATTTTAAAATTCTTTTAACTGTTTCTCCGTTTTCTGTAACGATCTTCACGAAGTAAACTCCGCTGTTTAATTTTGAAACATCAATAACTGTTTGCTGACCGCTGATAGCTGACAGCTCTTGTTGTCTTCCATAAATATCATAAACGACAACATTCTCTACTTCCATTTCAGTCTCGATATAAAGTTTGTCGTCGACAGGATTTGGATAGAAACGAACTGATGCATTTAATTCATTGATGCTTTCTTCTGGGTTTTCAGGTTTCACGCCTGATGTCTTAGCACAAGCTTCTGCCGATTTTGCGCCTTCACCAATTTTGTCTACAGCTGCCACTGTGAAACAATATTCTGTTCCTGGTGTCAAGCCTTCAACCTTTGTACTTATTTCTTCATAACTGCCAACGAGTTTATCCTGATTATAGACATTATATGATGTTGCGCCTTCTACAGCGTCCCACATCAGTACCAATTCTGTGTCATTCAATGGCATTGCAACGACATTTGTAGGAGCTGGCAAACGATCTGCTTCTTCTTCCTCGCCTTCAACGATAGACACCAAGCAAGAAGACTCTGCTCCAAAATCACCAGAGCCATTAACGATGACTTTGCCTTTTGAATTTAATATTTTATAATATCCCTCACCATATTGACAACATATTCCATTCGATTTTGAGTCTTTAATAACAAACATAACACATTCGTCGACTGGCACTTTGACTTTAATTTCATGTAATTGTGTTGCTGAAGCACCTGACAAATTCTTATAAGGACCGCCTGAAGCCAATACTGAATAGTCGGAAGCCAACAACTCCCATGTGATTTGAGTACCATATTTATCCTGCATCAGCTCTATGGTCATTTCAGCTTCTTCTGCATTTGTCTTAAACACGCCCCAGCCTTTATTATCGACTGTCAATGTTTTCATCGTCTCAAATTTCTCTCCATTAGCCTCAACGATTTTCACATTCACATCGTGTTGTCCCTTTGGTATATTCAATTCTAAGTCTATACCATATGTTGTATATGGAAGAATAGAACCATTCCATTCCTTTGTAAGCACGTCACCACCTGAAACAACAGCCTCAAGTTTTAATGATGTAAGTTCTTCCAAGCCACCATTATTAACAGCTACTTTTACCACTTTTTCATTTGTGCAAGAGATATTTGATGTAATATTCAATGAAACTATCTCTGGATGAATTTTATCAGAAGTCACAAAGGTTTTATTCAACCTATTCACATTGAGTACAGGACGTGTTGCCGTTCCTTGATATTTTTCTGTCACAAAGGCAAGGAATTCTATATCATCGATTTTAACATCAAAAGCGCCTATTCTTTGAGGAATATCGTACACATATGTCTTTGTAACAAGAGTTCCTGCTGTTGTTGGAGTTATTTCTTCGCCCCAAGCAGGAGTGATAGCATCACGGAATGTATGCATATGACAATAATCATTAATCCACACACCATCTTCAACTTGCGGTGAGTAAATATTATCTTGCAACATCACAACATTAATATAGTTAGTCTCAACTGTGCTGTTTGCTGTGTAATATACTTCCACTGTCACAATAGCTTTACGTGCTGCTTTATCAACAGCCACCTGACCTGCCACATTACATTCTGCAGTTTCTGTCATTTGTAGCATTGCATTAGAACTCCATTCCCAACGTGATAGAGTTTTATCTGTCGTTCTGCTGATAAGTCCACAAGGGAATCCTCCTAAATCAAATCCATCTGCAATAGCACTACCATCGGTTGTCATGAAATCCGAAGAAGCATAACGTCCAGCATGAATATTTGCAATAAATATATTATCAGGATGAGCAGCCGCTAATTCTTTAGCCGATTTATGACCTTCTGGGCAATACTGACAATACACTCCTGTAAATTCTTCAAGCAATACGTTTCTGTTAAGAGGTGCTGTCGACACAAAGTTCTGAGCGTTTATGGCATTTGCAAAAAGCATCATGAACATAGCAATGATATAAATTCTTTTCATCGTTAAAGTATTTTAGTTTATAATATTTTCTTATGCGCAAATATAATAAAAAAACTGTGAATTTCTCCACAGTTTTTTTTATTAACTCTGACACTGACTCTGAACTCTGACACTGACTCTGACTCTGACTCTGACTCTGACTCTGAACTATCAGCGTCTGTGTCAGTGTCAGTGTCAACAGTCAGTGTCAACAGTCAGTGTCAACAGTCAGTGTCTTAATCATTATATTCTGCTAAGATTCCAGCGACTTTATCTGGTGTTACGCGACCATAAACTTTATCGCCTATCATCATAACTGGAGCCAAGCCGCAAGCGCCGACGCAACGTAAGCAGTTCAATGAGAACTTGCCGTCTGCTGTTGTTCCGCCTACTTGTATTGCGAGTTGGCGTTTCAATTCATCGATTACTTTCTCTGCACCGCGAACATAACATGCTGTACCCAAACATACTGAGATTGGGAAGCGACCTTTTGGTGTCATGGTGAAGAATGAATAGAATGAAACAATGCCATATACTCTTGCTACTGGAATATGCAATTCTTCTGCTACCAATTCTTGTACTTCTGCTGAAAGATAACCGAATTCGCCTTGAACTTTATGAAGAACGTTGATAACTTCACCTGGTTCGTTGTTGAAAGATTTACAGATACCTTTCACGAAGTTTATCTTGGATTCTGATAATTTTATAACTGCCATAATATTTACATTTTAATCATTAAACAATTTAAACACTTCTTATTCGCCAATCTCGACATGGTCTGATTTGTCGAAGTAGTGTGTATGTAAAAGTTCATGTGATTTATGTCCACATGGTTCTCCAAGATATTCCTTATACAATTTGATGATTGAAGGATTTTCGTGTGACTTACGAATTGGTTTGTTGCGATCTTCTTCGTATGTAGCCTCGAAACGTTTCTTGATGATTTCGCTGTTGCCGTGGTGGTAAGGTTGACCAGCGCCGCCGATACAACCGCCAGGACATGCCATGACTTCGATAGCGTGGAATTGTTCCTTGCCTTCGCGAACTCTTTCGAGCAATGTACGGGCGTTCTTCAAGCCGTGAGCGATACCGATGTGAATTGGAGTTCCGTTGAAGTCGACCCAAGCGTCGCGGATGCCTTCGAGACCGCGTAATTCTGTGAAGTCGATTTTTTCGAGTTTCTTGCCTGTGAACACTTCGTATGCTGTACGAGCAGCTGCTTCAATAACGCCGCCTGTAGCACCGAAGATAACCGCAGCACCTGTTGATTCGCCGAGTGGGTCGTCGAAGTCTGCTACTGGCATTTCTTTAAGGTCTAAGTTGAATTGTTTAATCAAACGAGCCAACTCACGTGTCGAGAGAACGTAGTCAACATCTGGATTGCCGTTTACGTAGAACTCTTCACGTTTACATTCATATTTCTTAGCCAGACATGGCATGATAGAAACTACAACCAAGTCTTCGCGTTTGATACCCATCTTCTCTGCCCAGTAGCTCTTAGCGATAGCGCCGAACATCTGTTGTGGTGATTTTGCTGTTGATGGAACGTCGAGCATATCTGGGAAATTATGTTCGAAGAAGTTAACCCAACCAGGACAGCATGATGTTAATATTGGGAGACGAACTGATTTGTCGCCTTCTGTAAATCTCTTGATACGGTCAAGCAACTCTGTGCCTTCTTCCATGATTGTGAGGTCAGCTGCGAAGTCAGTGTCAAAGACATAGTTGAAACCGAGTTGACGTAATACAGCTGCGAGTTGACCTGTGACGATAGTACCAGGTTCCATGCCGAATTCTTCGCCAATAGCGACGCGTACTGCAGGAGCTGTTTGTACAACGACAGTCTTCTTAGGGTCGTTGATTGCCATCATAACTTTGCGTGTGTCATCGACTTCACTCAAAGCACCAACAGGACATACTTGAACACATTGACCGCACATCACACATGGTGAGTCTACCATATCTTGTTCGAAAGCAGGAGCTACTACAGCTTGGAAACCGCGGTTCACTGCTGACAATGCGCCAACGCTTTGAATGTTGTTACATACGTTTTCACAGCGACGGCACATGATACATTTGTCGACATCACGGATGATTGAAGGTGACATATCGACGCGATATGTTGATTGTTCGCCTTTGTAAGGTATTTCGCGGATACCGAGAGTTTGTGCCAATTTCTGTAATTCACATTGACCAGACTTAGAACATGTGAGACAGTCTGTTGGGTGGTCTGAAAGAATCAATTCAACCACTGTGCGGCGAGCATTGATAACACGTTGTGAGTGTGTCAACACTTCCATACCTTCTACACATTCTGTAGCACAAGCTGGAGCGAGGTTACGGCGTGGTCTGCCGTTGAAGTCTTTAACGACTTCCACAACGCAAACGCGGCAACCGCCTGGTTTGTTTTCAAAATTCATTCCTTCCAATTCAAAATAACATAAGGTAGGAATATGAATGCCGGCTTGGCGAGCTGCTTTTAATATTGTTGTACCTGCTGCAACTTCTACCGGTTTGTTATCTATAGTGAGTTTTATCATTTTAATGTCCCCTTTCTAATATTACTTGATTGAGATTGCACCGAACTTACATTTTTCATAACATGCACCGCACTTGATACATTTGAGGTTGTCGATGTGATGTGCCATTTTCTTTTCTCCTTCTATAGCATCTTGTGGACATACGCGTTTACATGCGCCACAGCCGATACACTTAGTAGGATCGATTTCATAGCTCATCAATGACTTACATGCGCCAGCGCGACATTTCTTATCAACGACGTGTTCTACGTATTCATCCCAGAAGTTATCTAATGTAGAAAGAACAGGATTTGGTGATGTCTGACCTAAGCCGCACAATGCTGTATCTTTGATAACGTCAGCGAGGTTGCGTAATTCTTGAAGGTCTTGCATTGTTCCGTTGCCCTTGGTAATCTTGTCGAGGATTTCAAGCATACGTTTGTTGCCGATACGACAAGGCGAACATTTACCGCAGCTTTCTTCGCAAGTAAATTCGAGGTAGAACTTAGCGATAGCCACCATACATGATGTCTCGTCCATAACGACCAAACCGCCTGAACCCATCATTGAACCTGCAGCCATCAAGCTTTCATAGTCGATTGGTGTATCCAAGTGTTTGCTTGTCAAACAGCCGCCTGAAGGACCGCCAGTCTGAACAGCCTTGAATTGACGATTGTTCTTGATACCTCCACCGATTTCATATATAATATCACGGAGTGTCGTTCCCATTGGGACTTCAATCAAACCAACATTATTGATTTGACCAGCCAAAGCGAACACCTTAGTTCCTTTTGATTTTTCTGAACCTATGCTTGCAAACCAATCTGCACCTTTTGTGATAATGATTGGAATATTAGCGAATGTCTCAACGTTATTAACGTTAGTTGGCTTATTCAAATAACCTGACACTGCTGGGAATGGTGGCTTGAATGTAGGTTCACCACGTTGGCCTTCCATTGAGTGGATGAGAGCTGTCTCTTCACCGCAGACGAAAGCACCAGCACCATAACGCAACTCGATGTCGAAGTCGAATCCGCTGCCGAGGATGTCTTTTCCTAACAAGCCATATTCTCTTGCTTGACCCAATGCTATTTGGAGACGTTCGATAGCGAGAGGATATTCAGCGCGGATATATACGAGACCTTTAGTAGCACCGATAGCGTAGCCGCATATCGCCATAGCCTCAATGATTGAGTGAGGGTCGCCTTCCATGATAGAACGGTCCATGAATGCACCTGGGTCACCCTCGTCGGCATTACATACTACATATTTTTGATCTGCTTCGTTCTTTGCGCAGAGGCCCCATTTTACGCCTGTTGGGAAACCAGCGCCGCCTCTACCACGAAGTCCTGATGCTGTGACTTCCGAAATGACTTCCTGTGGAGTCATCTCTGTCAAACACTTGCCGAGTCCTTCATAACCGTTACGTGCTATGCACTCATCGATGTCTTCAGGATTGATGAAACCGCAGTTACGCAATGCAATACGAAGTTGTTTCTTGTAAAATCCCATGTGTTTAGAGTCTTCAACATGTTCATTTGTTTCTGGGTCTAAATAAAGAAGGTCTTTTACTTTACAACCTTGTACGATATGTTCGTCAACTATTCTTTGAACATCTTCTGGTTTTACCTGTGTGTAGAAAGTGTTGTCAGGTATCATTTTGACGATAGGTCCCTTTTCGCAGAATCCGAAACATCCTGTCTTGATAACTAGGACATCATCTTGTAAGCCTTTTTCTTTTAATATGGTGTTAAAGTTTGCAACAATCTCATCACTTGCTGATGACTTACATCCGGTACCGCCACAGCAAAGCACATGCATTTTGACTTTTGCAACTTCTCTATCAGCCATGGCATCTTGTATCTGTGTCAACGCTTCCGGATTTTCACTCTTTTCGCGAAGGTCGAGATTTGACTGGAACTTTTCTTTCATAGCTCTCAGTTCTGCTAATGATTTTACTTTTGCCATTTTATTTAATGTTTGTTAATGAATGTATGAGGGAGCAAATTTAGAAAATCATTTTATCTTTTCAAATATTTTTTCAAAAAAAATATCAATTTAAACACCGAGAATTAGGGCATTACAGAAATAAAATAAATATAACTAACTTATCTCTACGATTACAAATTCTACTTTATCTGGTACACTCTAATGTTCCAGTATGAATCGTCGGTAGTATAGCTATTTACATAATTCAGGTTCAAATTCTCATAATTCATGATATCAACAGACGACAATATATATTCACATCCGAGGTCTTTCAATACTTGTGTGTCGATTTCTAGATTTTCCAACGAAATATCTTCTTTCTTACCACACAAATACCTATTACCTTGTTGATTAAGTTCTGAACTAAACACATAGCATCTACTTCCCCATTCATCAAAGTATTTTCTTAAAACATCATCCTTCTCCAGTTCTTTAGCTATCACCTTACGAAATTTATGTTTATACTCAAGAGGATAGTTCACACGATATGAATCAATGGTATAGAATCCGTTATATTCAGCAACAGATGGCAACATACCTACCGATACGACTTTTGTACTGTAATCAGGCTTAACATTTATATCATTCATCAACTCTGAGAATAGTTTTGTGTCATAAAACTCTCTGTAATTAGGGTTTGCAAGTTCCTGTCCTGCCAACTGCTTGACGTTAGCCATCAACTCTTTGTCAAAACATGAAGGCGCAAACAATCCATACAACATAGCCAAATAAGCCAACCTTATCTTTTCTTCCTTTAAAAACACATAGCAACATGCCGCTAGCATGACAAAACAAATGGCCGGATAAAAGAAGTAGAACCTATCGAATTGTATCTCAACAAATAATTGGATATGCATATATTTCAACATTTTTCCGATTAATGTTCCCGATATAATCATCACGTACAATACAGCTATACTATTCATGAATTGATATTTTTTTCTATATTTCAAGAATAAATAGCCAAAAGTCATAACAATGGGGAATGCCAACAATAGACCAGCATGGTAGTTTGACAGCAGAAGGAATTTTACAAATCCTACAATATCTTCTTTTAACGTTGAAGCAACTACCCATTCCGAACGATGCGATACGAATGAAGATGAGAAAAACATGGAATAAATAGTACCCCAATTAGCCCATACATATACAAGACACATCAATGCCATACCATATATCAACGGCTTGCATATCCGTTTACTTTTATACCAATCATAACACATGATGACAAACAATATTGCCATCACGAAGAACCCTCCATAAGCCAACATTGAGTTAAAAGCATAGAGTGCTATCAACATATAGCTTAAAATCTGCCGTTTGGAATGATACAAATTCAGGAAAGCATATATCAATAATGGCAATCCTATTCCACTTAGTTCATGAAGGACATAAGAAGGTACTATAGCAAATCCTACGGACAAACCTACTGTAATCCATCTGTATTTTTTCTCAAACAAATAGTTGTCCACCAGCAAATACATACCAAGAAATGACACACATTTAATTATCAAAGTATACACGAATACTGCCCAGTAAATTGGCAGGAAATAATAACACATCAACTTTATGTTAAACGGTGTAAAGCTCTCGAAAAGCGTTCTGCTTAATCCATTCATATTTGGCACAATTCCAGTAATGCTAGCCAAAATATCCGTATTTTTCAGGGTAGCCATAATAGCGACATCTTGATCAAGATAATCATGGATTGTAACATATGAATTCTCACCTAAAATAATATAAGGGAGCATATAGAGCAATATGCACAAAAAGCCTATATAGATATGTTTATTCGTCATTTTCTTTGATACGTTATAGAAGTGTCTAACAGTTTATGCGAGTTTTTTCAAGTTACGGTTGATTTTTCTAAAATCTTTCAAAGCTTTCCAACCTATCTTAAAAATTCTCTTCATATTAATGGAATTCACGCCTCCTTGACGAGGTTTAAAGGTGATTTTGTACCATCCTATCTTGTAGTTCCACTTCGTTGCGATTGCAGAGATAGCTACATTACAAAGGAAATAGTCACGAGGAATCACATCCATAACAGGCTGCAGTTTGTCCGTGCGCATAAGACGGAAAGGTGTATTTGCATCAGTCACCCATTCATGAAACATCAGCCACACTACCAACCTCAATGTCTTTGTAACGAATACACGGCTTCCTCCATCTTGCCGTCCTAAACGATGACCGATTTGAAAATCATATTTCTCTCTATTATCCCACATCTGCCAGAATTCCATGGGGTCTGTTTGGCCATCACTATCTGTCTGGAATATATAATCTGCCCCATTTTCAATAGCATAACGATAAAGATACAATACAGTAGCGCCATGTCCACTATTAGGCTTATCCAAGCCTTCAAAGAACTGGAACTTATCTTTCAATCCTTGCATAATAGCAAAAGTATTATCTTTACTGCCATCATTAGCGATAACCAATTCAGCCGAATTTCCCAAAGCAATAAGTTTTTCAACCACTGGATACCATTGTTTGATAGTAACTTCTATATTTTCCGCCTCGTTATATGCAGGCATTACAATAAATATCTTACTCATATCTTTTTCTGTTTGTTAATATTACAGACTGTCTTCTTATTCTCACGGAAGGAAATATACTTGTTCAAGAGGAATTGTATAAACACAACGATAACAATCGAGACCAACTTAGAAGTCAGCTTACCCCATTGCATTATATTGATGCAGAAGTGCAAGATTACCGAACTTAAAAACATTCCGAAGACCCCAACCGAAAAGAAAATTATCATTCTCCACATAGTGTGATCAGTCACCTTGAAGTTATATTTCCTATTCAGCATAAAACTCAACAAGATACCTGTGGAGCAACTGACAACATTAGCAACTATATAGTGAATACCTGTCCCTTGAGTAAGTCCTTTAAATATCAAGAAATCAATTGTTGCCGTACAACATCCAATGATGCCATAAAGGATAAGATTCCTGAATTTAGCGTATATATTACCAATCAATTTTGTTACACTCATAAGGTTTATATTTTATTTCCAAAGATTAATGACTTTCTCAACAATCGGAGCCATATCATAATACTTATATTCAGCCAAACGACCGCCAAAAAGTACACATTCTTCATTTTCTGCCATATGTCTGTACTTTGCTGCTAGTTTATCATTCCGTTCATCATTAACTGCATAAAACGGTTCCATGCCATCTCTGAACTCCATAGAGTATTCTTCAGAAATAACAGTCTTAGGATTGTCATATACATCTTGACCAAACATCTCAAAATGCTTATGCTCAATAATTCGTGTATAAGGTTGTTCATGTGAAGTATAGTTCACCACCGCATTCCCCTGATAGTTCGGAGTATCAAGAACCTTTGTCTTGAATATAACAGTACGCCAGTCAAGTTTGCCATAACAGTATCCAAAATACTCATCAATAGGGCCAGTATATACCAGTTGTTTTGCATAACTGCGCCAATCTTTGTACACCGAATTGAAAAAGTCCGTGTCGGTTTTGGTTTCAATGCCATTCAAAAGACCTTCAATCAATTTGTTATATCCGCCAATAGGTATTCCTTGGTAAGCATCGTTGAAATAATTGTTATCAAACACCAATCTCACTGGCAGTCGTTTGATAATAAAAGCCGGCAACTCTCTTGATGGTCGTCCCCACTGTTTCTCGGTATATTCTTTGATAAGTTTCTCAAATATATCCTTACCAACAAGGCAAAGTCCCTGTTCTTCAAGATTACGAGGTTCTGTCACGCCTTCAGCTTTCATTTTTTCCAATGCTTCAGCTTTCTGCTCTTCTATCTTCGCTGCCACTTGCTCTGGTGTAGTCAATCCCCACATCTGATAAAACGTATTCATATTGAACGGCAGATTAAATAGTTGTCCATGGTAATTAGCTATAGGACTATTTGTATACCTATTAAAAGGCACCAAGCTATTGACAAAATCCCAAACCTCCTTATTGTTAGTATGGAATATATGGGCTCCATATTTATGGACATTAATTCCTTCTATATTTTCGCAATAAACATTGCCTCCTAGATGCGAACGTTTGTCTATCACCAAACACTTCCTACCCATCTTATTGGCAAAATAAGCAAACGTTGCGCCAAACAGGCCTGAACCTACTATTAAATAATCGTATTTAATCATTGCAACAATGTATTCTAATTATACAATAATATCTGCGACATCATGTCAATCTTCCAAGAAGTCATTTTTCCTATTTCATCCAAAACCAAACGACTCTCGATAATCATTGACACATGGCAAAAATACGAAAATCAGGTAAACACACAACTTCTGATAAAATTTTTATATTTTAAAAAGAGGATAGTTTCTGCTATTTATACTTTAACATTTGACACCGACCGCTGACTAAACTCGCATCCGCAATATCTTTGGTTGTAGAAGTTATATTCTTTTATAATCTGTATTCTTCTTTCGCTAAGTCCGCCTTTTCTCCAGTTCTGC
Source organism: Bacteroidales bacterium (assembly GCA_045657145.1). GTDB lineage: Bacteria > Bacteroidota > Bacteroidia > Bacteroidales > F082 > Limimorpha. The sequence goes on from JAZOSK010000059.1 coordinate 19,011, forward strand.
GCCCAATACGTCACATCCGGATAAAGGCTCTGCGCATAGAGTCCCGCCTCTTCTATTTGTTGCAGCGACTTCCAGCGGCTCGATGCCAATGTCGTTGTGATAACACTTATGCCTCTTTCATGAGCATATTTTGCCGACTCCACGAGTCGTAGTTTAAAGCATTTCAAGCAGCGTCTTCCTCTCTCTGGCTCATCCTCCAATCCTCGCATCTCGGATAGCCACGCCTCGTGATTATAATCGGCGTCCACTATCTCCAGCCCCAAGCTCTCAGCATAACGCGTACATTCATCTTTTCTTATCAGATATTCCTCTTCAGGATAAATGTTGGGGTTACAATAAAAAACAAGAGGCATGATGCCATTCTGCATCATGCACTCTATTATCGCTGAAGAACAAGGAGCACAACATGTGTGAAGAAGAACTTGCTTAACTCCACCTGGTGCTTCTATATTCATATTTATTTCTTCATTATTTTTTGAACTGATGTTGCACCGTTAGCTTGTAATTTAACAAAGTAAATGCCTGATGCAAATTCGCTCATGTCAACTTTAACTGTTTCGCTCATTTCTGTTGCGAAAACAACTCTGCCGTATACGTCAACTACTTCAACGTAATTAGCTTCGCTTGATTCAACCATTACATAGTCTTGTGCTGGGTTTGGATAAACGCTTGATGCAAAAGCTACTTCTTCAACTGAAGCGCCTTCAACTGCTTCATAACCCAAGAAATATGTTGTAACCAATCCTAATTCTTGGCTATCATTCATTGCATAATATTCAAATGATTTCAACAAGTTTTTCTTTGCTTCTGGAAGTTGTGGATAATCATCTTCTGGGTTTGGATAGTAAAATACATCTTCTCCTGATAATGTTACATCGTATGCAAAGACTTTCTTTTCTTGAACTGTACCTGTTGCTGTTGTTTGTTCTGCTAAAATACAGTTGCCATATTCATCATATTCATTGATTCTTGATGCTTGCATTGACCAGATGCCATTGTCCCAGAAGAACTCATTTGATCTAATCATGTTATTGTTTATATCATAATTGAATTCTGTCATGTAAGCATTTTCAAGATAGTATGTTTCTTTGTTGAATTGTTGAATGATTTCTGCTGTTTTATAGCCTTCTTCGTTATATTCTATTGTAGCTTTTTGGAATTCTTCATTGCCACCGAATTCTAATGACCAGCCAATCATTTGACCTTCTTCATTATATTCATATCTGTAGATACCACCAAGTGTCCATTCATTGAAATAATTGTAGTTCTTACGTGAAATTCTTAAATTTTTATCATTGTATTCATATTCAATGTAACATGGATTCTTCCATTCATTGTCTAACTTTTGCCATGTTGACAAGTTAATGATATTACCATTTGCATCATAGAAAATAGAATCTATACATTCCATTGATGTTGTGAAGTCAGCTTCATTTATACATACAAGGTGTGTGTTTGATGGGCTTGCGTAAATATAATCCCATAGCTCATATCCATCTTCTGAATATATGCTAGCCAAACGTAAATTGTAATTTTGTGCAAACATTGGTAAAGTGAACATTACCATTGCAATAAGTAAAAATTTTCTCATGATAAATTAAGTTTAGTTATTTAATAATTTTTTATTCTCTTATAGTGGGCGCAAAAATAATTATTTTTTTCATTCCGCAATCACAAAAAAGCAAATAAATTTAGTAGAGGGTTAGAGGGTTAGAGGGATGGAGGGATAGAGGGATAGAGGGATGGAGGGTTAGAGGGATGGAGGGTTAGAGGGATAGAGGAATGTTAATTATTAATTGTTAACTGTCTCATTGCTTTTCTCTTCTCTCTGCGTTTTAACCTTTCTTCTTTCTTTTTGGACAGATGACTTAAGACTAAAACCAAAGCAGCTCCTATAACAGCCATTATCAATGCTATTACAAATTCGCCTGTCATTGGAGGCAAATGAAATGAATAATCATACATTCCTGGCAAGACTTCTTTCCATGGATAAACCACTGGCAGGCTGCCAATCATAAATCCTGACAAAACAGATAATGTCTCATTCCTATATTCTTTCATCAGCCACGACAAAAGATAAGAAATTGAAATGATACTTATCACTGCTCCTATCGCAAATGGCAACAATACCATAAAACCTTGTCCGAATGTAGACATCTTGGTAATGGCTGGCAAGGCTTGCGTAACGATAAGTTCATAATTTCCCATAACCATCATAAGATGCGAGCCTGAAATTCCTGGAACTATCATTCCTAAAGAACCGACAATGCCACATAATATAAGATAAAGGAAACTATCACTTGGATATGGATTGCTTTTTATTGAAAGATAGAATGACAGCGCAATCGCGACAAACATCAGAAGCATCATCTTAGGCGTTTTCTTACCTATCATTCCAAAGACATAAACAACAGAAGCTATTATCAATCCAATGAAAAACGCATAGGCATAAACTTCATATTGCTTAAAAATGGCTTTTAACGAAATTGCCGTAAGAATCATTCCTGCCATGATACCTAATATCAATGTCAGCAGAAACTTAATGTCGGTACGCTTGGCAAACTCCGAGAACTCACCCTTAAATAACAATTTGAACGCCTTCAAATTCAATGATTTTATCGAATTTATAAAGCGTTCAAAAACACCTATTATTAAAGAAACAGTACCGCTCGACACTGGAATCACATTAACTATTCCCATAGCCAAGCCCTTAAAAAATATAGATATATATTGCCTAATTGTCATGATTGTTGTTTTGCTCTAAAACATCAAAATTCATTCCTAAAAACGCAATAATATAACTTTTGTTTTACAATATTGAAACTTTTTTTTTAAAATAATCTCAACTCATAAGGCGTCGCCTTATGCTATATATGTTTCGCCCTTTCAGGGCTCACTTTACAACTTTACAATTAAAAAAAAGAGCACCACATTCATTGCAGCGCTCCTTATATTAATAGTTAATAGTTTTGTTCATTGTTAACAACTTCTCCGTATAAATCGAAATAATCGGCTTTGACGAGTTTTACATTTACAAAATCACCAATATTCAACTCTGCAGAATCTAACGGAATCAAGATTTCATCATCGACTTCCGGCGAATCGTATTGTGTTCTTCCTATATAATAATCGCCTTCGATTCTGTCGACGAGAACTTTTTCTACCGTGCCAACTCTCTTTTCGTTTGTCTCCAAAGAAATGTTTTGTTGTATCGCCATGATAGTATCGACACGTTCTTGCTTGACTTCTTCAGGAACGTCATCTTCCATCTCGTATGCTGGTGTTCCTTCTTCTGGAGAATAAGCGAATACGCCAGCGCGTTCAAACTTCATCTCTTTTACAAAGTCGCACAATTCTTCAAACTGCTCTTCTGTCTCACCAGGAAAACCAACGATGAATGTAGTTCTGAATGCGATTCCTGGGACTCTGTTACGAGCATTGGTCACGAAGTTTATCGTCTGCTCTTTATCGACGCCGCGTCTCATGTTTTTCAAGATTGGCGTGCTGATATGTTGCAAAGGCAAATCTATGTAGTTACAGATTCTTGGCTCGTTGTTCATCAAGTCGAGCAACTCATCTGGGAAGCCCTGTGGATAACCATAATGCAATCTAATCCATTCGAACTCTTTTATCTCGAGAAGCTTTTTCACCAACTCAACGATATGATATTGTCCGTCGATGTCGCGACCGTAATATGTCAAGTCTTGTGCGATGAGGATAAGCTCTTTCACGCCTTTTTGTGCGAGTAAATTCGCTTCTTTGATGAGGTCTTCCATTGGAACGGAGACGTGTTCGCCTCTAATCAAAGGTATCGCGCAGAAAGCACAGCGTCGGTTGCAACCTTCAGAAATCTTGAGATAAGCGTAATGACTTGGTGTTGAAAGAACTCTTTCGTGATTATAATCTAAAGTTACTGAGTTGCTGAGTTGCTGAGTTGCTGAGTTTAACTCATCATCACTTAAAATATCTTTTGCAATAAGTTGTACTGATTCAACGCCGAAGAAGCCGTCGACTTCGTGTATTTCTTCTTGTAAGTCTTTACGATAGCGTTGCGAGAGGCAACCGATGACATAGAGTTTCTTTATCTTTTTAGCTCTTCTGAGTTCTGCGTATTCTAATATTGTGTCGATTGATTCTTCTTTAGCGTCGCCGATGAATCCGCAGGTGTTTATTATCACTATGTCTGATTTCTTTTCAGATTCGTGGACTATGTCGTAGCGGTGACTGAGCGAGGCTGCGAGGCGTTCCGAGTCTACTCTATTCTTTGAACAGCCGAGCGTAACGATATTTACTATAGGTTTCTTCATCGTCGAAATCAATTTCTTCCTTCGAAAAGGCTGTTAACGAATTCTTTTCTGTCAAATATCTGAAGATGGTCCATGCCCTCTCCCACTCCGATATATTTTACCGGAATCTTGAACTGGTCAGAGATGCCAATCACCACTCCGCCTTTTGCAGTGCCGTCTAACTTGGTCAAAGCAAGCGCATTGACTTCAGTAGCTGCCATAAACTGACGTGCTTGCTCGATAGCGTTTTGTCCTGTTGAAGCATCGAGGACGAGCAGCACTTCATGTGGTGCATCGCCAACGACTTTCTGACAGACTTTTCTAATCTTAGCGAGTTCGTTCATGAGGTTTACCTTGTTATGCAAACGACCTGCTGTGTCGATGATGACGACATCTATATTTTGTTCTACGGCGACCTTCACAGCATCGTAAGCCACTGATGCTGGGTCTGCATTCATGCCATGAGAAACGATAGGCACGCCGACGCGTTCCGACCAGATAGTGAGCTGGTCAACAGCAGCAGCTCTGAAAGTGTCAGAAGCTCCGAGCAACACGCTCTTTCCTGCTTTCTTGAAATTATGGGCTAACTTACCGATTGTCGTTGTTTTACCGACGCCATTGACGCCAACGACTAAAATAACGTATGGTTTCTTGCCTTCTGGAATATCGAATGTGGTTCCGTCGCCAGAGTTATTTTCTTGCAATAGCTCCGCTATTTCTTCTTTAAGGATGCGGTTTAATTCACTTGTGCCGAGATATTTATCACGAGCGACACGTTCCTGGATGCGACCGATGATTTTCAATGTAGTGTCAACGCCGACGTCTGAAGTGACTAAAATCTCTTCAAGATTATCCAAAACCTCATCATCGACTTTCGACTTTCCGATGATAGCTTTTGATATTCTGTCGAATACACTGGTACGTGTCTTTTCTAATCCTTTGTCGAGTTCTTGTTTCTGTTCTTGCTCGACTTCTTTGTTTCTCTTAAAAAATGAAAATAAACCCATAATCTTACGCTTTTTTGCAAAGATAAGAAAAAGTCTAAAGACAAAAGGCTAAAGGCTAAAGTTTTTTTTAGTTAGGAGTTAGGAGTTAGGAGTTAAACCCTGAAAGGGCAAAACAAATATAGGATAAGGCAACGCCTTATTAATTAAAATTATAGAGTTCTAAAAAATATAGAGACGTATCACGAATATGGTTTGAGTATCATTGTTAAAAAAACGTAATATTTTATAAACCATATTCTGATGCGTCTCTAAAATCATTCCCGTTCCCGTCTCCAAACCCCGTTCCCAAACAAAAAGACGCATCAACGACACATTGTTGATTCTTTATCGTGTTGTGTGATACGTCTTTACAGACCGCTGATAGCTGACCGCTGATAGCCAATTTTCCATTTTCAAATTTCAGTTTTCAATTAAAAAAAAAGGGTGTCACCCTTATCAGAGCAACACCCCAATTATGCATTATGCATTATGCATTATGAATTATGAGTTGATTTAATCGCTTTTATTCTAAGACTGGACGCACTGATTGACCGATGTCACGAATGATGAATTTGCCCATGTCGAGATCGCTACTAAGGAAGAAAAGGTAGTACGCGTTTTGGTCGTAGATGTCGTCAGGCGTAGAACTCCAATAGTAACCGTAGCCTCCAGCGTCGTAGAGCGATGACCCGTCATGGTAGCCCGCAGCAGGAAGAAAAATGCTGTTGCCATTTGTTCCTGTAACCTTATAACCATTAACGCCATTTTGTGTTGTCCAGGTCCATGTGCAGTTGTTTATTAATTCGGTCAACTCATCGTATGTAGGCATTCTCCAACTTCCGCCCCAATTGACTGTGGCTGCATCGTATTGGGCTGTTAAATTGCCTTCACCGTCTATATAGCCTTGAGTTTGTAATTCTGAGTAACTAAGTCCGTATGTTGGGCAGTTATCATCATAGTATGTTTCCTTTGTACTTGTCTCTCCCCATGCAAAATAATCTCCGTATGCTTCTGGTGTCTCTGCTCCAACATTACATGTAGCCCATTTCAAACCAGATGGCAAACCGAGGTCAACGTATTCGTGGCCGTTTTCAAATGTTCTTTCCAATGTGGTAAAAGCAACTTCTTCGCCGTATGCTGTTCCCACTTCATTGGTAGCGTAGGCTCTGACGTAATAAGTGGTATTGTGTTCTAAGTTGCTGAGGTTTGAAGTAAAGCTTCCAACGCCAGAACCATCTGTAGTTTTATTATCTTCTATTGTTGGGTTTTGAGATGTACTCCAGCAGACGCCTCGCGCTGTTACTTCAACGCCGCCATCTGTTGTAACATTGCCACCGCATACTGCAGATGTTGCCTTTATTTCTGTAACTTCAGCTGTCTCAACCGATGCACATTGAGCAACTGGTCCTTCAAAACCACCTCCCGATACTGGGCGCACACTTCGACCGGGGCTACGGTGGTCGAAGCTGCCAATGATATGACTGCTGCTATTGAAAAGGAGGCCGCACGCACCACCGTAGTCTTCCTCGCCAGGCGTAGAACTACAATACTCACCGGTACTCCCAGCGTAGTAGAGCGATGACCCGTCGCGCCAACCAGCAGCAGGAATAAAGATATTGTTATCATTAGGGCCTTCTACATTATAGCCATTAACGCCGTTCCGTGTTGTCCATGTCCAGGTACACTTTGTACGTAATTCGTTCAACTCCGCTTCTGTAGGCATTCTCCAACTTCCGCCCCAGTTGGCTGTGGCAGCATCGTATTGGGCTGTGAGATTGCCTTCAACATCTGTATAACCTTGAGATTGTAATTCTGAATTACTAAGTCCGTAGGTCGGGCAGTTGTCTTCATCATATGTTGCCTTTGTACTTGTCTCGCCCCATGCAAAATAATCTCCGTATTCTTCTGGTGAAGTCGCGCCAACATTACATGTCGCCCACAACAAACCGCTTGGCAATCCGAGGTCAACGTATTCGTGGCCGTTAATCTCTGGAACTTCTGGTGTTTCTTCTATCTCTTCCCATCTCAATGGCTCAACAGTAGTGCCATCTGAGGCTGTTCTAAAATACACTTTATTGGTTTTCACATAGTTATGGAATGTATAGGCGTAGGTCTTGTCACCTTTCTTGCATTTTATCTTTGTCTCTTTATTATCGTTAGGCAACAGCATAATATATGAGATTCCACTTTCGCCTTCTACGTTTATCCTCGCATTGTTGTCTTCTATAACATCAAATTCGTATCTGCCTGTTTCTTCATTGTATTGCAAGGCATAGTCGGTTCCAACTATGGCGTCGCCATATAGTTCTGTTGTATTTTCAAGGTCTAAAAACGCTATAGCAACTTTTGTGTCGAGAGCTCCGTTAAGGTTAAGCTTCACATCTCCATCTATCATGCTAGCCGATACTTTTGTCGTGGCTATATGGCAGTATCCGAGTTCTTCCAAGCGTCCGCTTTGTGCGGCGATGCTGCCTTCGAGACGGTTGCCTTCGCCGTTAATATTCACATAAGGTGTCTCTAATTGTGGTGAATGTCCGAAGTACCAGATATCGTATTGTTCTCCTGATGTTATGAGGCCTTCTGTAGCTTCGCCTGTAAACTCCAGTTTAGATGGGTTACCATCTGCCCAGCTTTCTAGTTCTATTATCTGAGGATTGTCGCCGTGTATAGCTACGTAGACACATTCTCTGCCGTCGCTCCAGTTTATCTTTCCGTTCATAAGGTTGCTAAAGTCGGAACGGCTGCCGTTATTGAGAGCAATCACACAGCTAACCTTAACTTTTCTTGTGTCGTCTCCTTCATTGCCTCCTTCTGGTTCTGGCTTACATTGCGTAAATGCAAGTAGCATCAGACACATTAAAATTGCATATAATTTTTTCATATTTATATTATTTTCTTTTTTTAATTCTTCTTGTTTGTAGATACATCAATCCTGCACTTGTCAACAGAAGCATTCCGCCACCTAATGTAACGTCGTCCGAAGACAAGTCTAAATCATTAAAGCTTAAGCCATCATCATCTGTATCATTAAAGGAAAAGCCATTGTTCATTCCCAACTGGCCAAACAAAAAGCCATTACTCCCAGACATCGACATAGCGTCAAAGTAAAAAATATCGTCACTAGAATTACGGTATTCTTCGGTTTCATAAAAAAAGCTGTCGTTCTGAGCAAACGCATCGCTCATCTTAAAGAAAATTATCAGCAAAAATATCAATATCTTTGATTTCATTCTCATCGTATGACAGTATCTTAAACTATTGATTTATTAAAAGTTGCAAAGATAAGAAAAAGTCTAAAGACAAAAGGCTAAAGGCTAAAGTTTTTTTTAGTTAGGAGTTAGGAATTAGGAGTTAGGAGTTGTTTTCATTACTTGTGGTCCTGTAGTCTTGCAGACTTAAATGGAAAAACACAAAAAGCTCCTTCGATTTCTCGAAGAAGCTATTGTATTGCGTAGTTAAAAAACCGCTATTATTTCTTTGTTATGAATTCTTGAACTTGATCGATTGGAACGATTGTTTCATCGAAATAATAAGCACCTGTTTTTTCTGATCTCTTCATTCTAACAACTTTAGAGTATTCTTTACCTAAAGTACGTAATGTAGCAACAACTTTCTTTGCCATGGCCTAATCTTATTTAATTTCTTTATGAACTGTCATTTTCTTCAAGATTGGGTTGTACTTCTTAAGTTCCAATCTTTCTGGTGTATTTTTCTTATTCTTTGTTGTAACGTAACGTGATGTACCAGGCATGCCACTTGCTTTGTGCTCTGTACATTCCAAAATTACTTGTACGCGTGCGTCTTTAGTCTTCTTTGCCATTTTTATCTCCTTTCAGAATTTGGATTGCAAAAATACACATTTATTTGATAAATGCCAATACTTTTTTCCAAATTTTTATTTTTATTATTCAACAATCTTTACGATTGATTTTCAATAATTTACTTATTATTTGTTGATAATTTCGTTAACTTTAACCAAGAGTTCTGCTTCTTTTTGCATTGCTTTTGCTTCAATTTCAGCACCGGCTTTAACCATTTTATCTGCGAACTCTCTATCTTTAATGCCAGCAGCATTGATTTTCACATTCAAAAATGCTCCCATAACAGCGCTTCTGCAGCACATTGCGCCAACGCCTGCGTCTGATACTGATGCTGGGTTACCGTCGTTAACCATAGCTTCAACTACTTCAAATGCTGAGAATGCAACTTCCATAGTCTTGAATGGAACTTCGATAGCGTATTTTGATGCGTCTTCGATAGCTTGCTTGCGGATTTCTTTTTCTTCGTCAGTCTTCTTAGGCAAACCGAGTGCATCCATAATCTTGTTGAATGCATTTGTATCTTCGTCAACTAATGCAATGAGTTGATTCTTGATAGCTTGGCCTTTTTCTGCCCATTGTGAGAAGAATTCCCATCTGTCGTCCCAACCTGGTTTGTGTGATGACAAGTTTGCTACCATTGTTGCCAATGATGCGCCGAGAGCTCCCATATATGCTGAGATAGAACCGCCGCCTGGAGCTGGACTTTCGCTTGCTGTTTCGTCAGCGAAAGCTGCACATGTCATGTCGACTAATTTCTTTTGTGAGTTGTCTTCAATCAAGAACTCGATGACTTTTTCTTTAGGATTGAAAGGTTTCAAATCGTCGAGGCCCATTGATTTGATAGCTATCTTCATGATTTCATCTTCGCTGACGCCTAATGAACGTTCTTGTTTAGCGAGATAGAAACGGCCTGCATCGAGGAGAACGCTCTTAGGAACGAGACCAACGATTTCGCAACCTGTCACGCGGACGCCACGAGCTGCTGCCTTAGCGCATACTTCTTCGAAGCAAACGTGAACTGGAGTCTTAGCGATGTTGGTGATGTTCATTGATACCTGAGCGATACCGTATTCTTCAATAAACCAGCCGATAGCTTTTGTTCCTGGCAATGTGCCTGGAATCATGACTGGGTTGCCGTTTTCGTCCTTGACAGGTTTGTCTGTCACTTTAGGACCTTGTCTCATTGGACGGCCTTTTTCTCTAACGTCGAATGCGATAGCATTAGCGCGACGTGTAGATGTTGTGTTTAAGTTGTAGTTGATAGCGATTAAGAAGTCGCGAGCGCCGACTGCTGTTGCGCCCGTTGTAGCAACTCTTTCGTTGAAAGCCTTAGGACCGAAGTCTGCTGTACAACCAGATGCGAATCTTTCAGCTAATGCTTCGTATTCACCAGCGCGGCAAACAGCGAGGTTGCGTCTTTCTGGAGAGAAAGCTGCGTTTTCGTAGCAGAACACTGGGATTTCCAATTCATTACCGATTCTTTCACCGAGTTGACGGGCGTACTCAACTACTTCTTCCATTGTGATGCCAGCGACTGGTACTAAAGGACAAACGTCAGTAGCACCGAAGCGTGGGTGGTCACCGTGGTGGTTACGCATATCGATGAGTTCGGCTGCTTTTTTCACAACGCGGAATGCTGCTTCACAAACGTTCTTAGGTTCACCAACAAAAGTGATAACTGTTCTGTTTGTCGTTGCTCCTGGATCGACGTCTAACAACTTAACGCCTTCAACCTTCTCAATCTCAGCTGTAACCTGATTGATGATGTTCATATCGCGACCTTCGCTGATATTAGGAACACATTCGATAATTTGTTTCATTTGTATATTTTTTTATAATTTTTATTTCAAAACATAAAGAAAATCAGGGCAGAACAACCGCCCTATTTTCCGCGTGCAAATATAATAAAAAGTCAACAGACAACGGACAACGGACAACAGATTTTTTTTAATGAGGAGTTATTCGTTAGGAATTTTGAGTTAGGAGTTATTTTTTAACAAAGCGTTTCACAGTTTCTCCTTCACTTGTAACAATCTTCACGAAATAAACCCCGCTCTTCAAATTAGAAACCTCAATAACTGATGACTGACAGCTGACAGCTGATAGCTCTTGGCGTCTTCCATAAATATCATATATTTCAATGGTCAGGGTCTGTGTCAGAGTCAGATCCTCGATATATAGTTTATCGTTAACTGGATTTGGATAAAGACGGAATGACGCCGTCAATTCATCAATACTTTCTGTTGAAACAAAATTAGCGACTAAGTTTCTATCACCTTTTACTACAAATGTATATTCTGCTTCTCCCGAAACAACCGTATCATTTTCTGTCCAGTTGACGAATTTATATCCTTCGTTTGGAGTTGCGATTAATGTTACTTCTTCGCCATAACCATAAACTCCAGCACCTGTAACAGTACCGAAGTTTTCTTCATTAACTGAAGATGTTACTTCGTATGTCAATAATTCAAAGTTAGCAACCAAGTTTCTATTACCTTTCATTACAAATGTATATTCTGCTTCTTCTGAAACAATTGTATCGTTTTCTGTCCAGTTTACGAATTTATATCCTTCATTTGCTGTTGCAGTTAATGTTACTTCTTCGCCATGGTTATAAGTTCCTGAACCTGTAACTGTTCCAAAGTTTTCTTCATTAACCGAAACTGTTACTTCGTATGTTAACAATTCAAAATTAGCGACTAAGTTTCTGTTACCTTTTACAACAAATGTATATTCCGCTTCTCCCGAAACAACCGTATCACTTTCTGTCCAGTTGACGAATTTATATCCTTCGTTTGGAGTTGCTGTTAAGGTTACTTCTTCACCATAGCCATAAACGCCAGCACCTGCAACTGCTCCAAAGTTTTCATCATTAACTGAAGCTGTAATTTCATGAAGTGTTACAAAATTAGCGACTAAGTTTCTATCACCTTTTACAACAAATGTAAATTCTGCTTCTCCCGAAACAACCGTATCATTTTCTGTCCAGTTTACGAATTTATATCCTTCGTTTGGAGTTGCGACTAATGTTGCTTCTTCACCATCGTTATAAGTACCAGCACCAGTTACTGCACCTGCGTTCATTGGATTTACAGTAGCCATTATTCCGTAAGCCAATAAATTATAAGTTACATTTTTGGCCAATTCACCTGTTACTTCATTACCATCCGCATCGCAAATCACATGATTTTTAAGAATGATTTGAGAGACATCAAAACCATCACCGCTAACCTTTATAGTAGAACTTACAAAATCTGCATTTGAAAGATCTATGATTGCGTCAACAGCATTGGAAGCAATTAGTATCGCGTCTATATCAACGTTTCTATCTACCGTGAATTTATTTGCATTAGTTACATATGCACTAACAATACCGGCGCGATGTTCTGCTGTATTAACAATAGTAAGCATTCCTTCCGAACCAGATACATAAATCTCATATCCATCTCTATTGAAGTTGTTTCCATTTAAGTCAACAGTAATAATCTTATTATGTTCTTCAATATACTCATATCTATAATTCTCAACTTCAGGGTTAATTTCCCTCAACAATGTTATGGTTGCTCCATTTTGTGGATTACCACGAAGTTCATCAAGGGTTTTATAATAAGTAACGGTTTTTCCCGAAGTAACCTTTGCACCAGCCAAAAACTCACCACAACCGAACTTGCAATAACCAGTTGTATGGTCGATAATATGTTCTGAGAATTCACCGTATTTCTCGCCACACACATCACAGGAGGCATGTTCCATACAAGTAGCTTCGCCACCGTGACAAGACTCCACCTTAGTCTGACCACACGTAGTACATGTAAAACTATGCGTTTCATTACCATTATTTACAACATCTTCATAAGTATGGTTCATAGAACCATCTACGCAAGGATACATTATAGACTTGAATGCGAAGCCATTCCAATTCAAACCATTCGTCACTTCGTCTTTCTTGTTTGCATTAAGCACAAGATCGATATTCGCAGAGAAACTCTCAGGATAGCCGAGAGCAGTTTCTTCAATATAAATATCATCTTCAGACAAAAGCACAAGCGATGTCAACGTCAACGATTTTATATCAAACGCCTGTTGACCTATATTTGTTACTTTTGGAAGAATTACCGTGGACAGATTTTTACACATTATAAACGCAGCCCAACCAATCGATGTCACTTCTGGCAATTCTAACTCAACAATTACTGTATAAGCAAAAGCCCAATCCCCTATTGTCTGCACCTTAGGAGCAGAAATTGAAACTAGATTTTCACAACCTTTGAATGCTCCTTCTCCGATAGAAATCACATCTGGAAGATTAACAGATGCCAATTGATCTACATATTCTTCGATATCTTCATCCCCCAAATATTCACCAAATATCAAATTAGACGGATCAAACGCATCATGATTTGGAATTGCCTTCACACCTGCAAGAGTGAGATTGATACTACCATCTTCAACGCCTTCTGTATCAATTATTGCACGACGAATAGCAGTAAATAGCTCCGTTTCCGCATCAGATGGAAGATTAACAGTAAAGGTCCTGCTTCCGTCTTCCAAAATATGCGTAACAGCTTCATTAAGAGATATCGCATCATCTGCATAATAAGTGTTCGTTCCATCAGTAACGTTCATTGTTTGCGCCTTAAGCGCGCTGCCACCGGCTATCACCAAGAGGCAGAGTACGAGTAATTTGTAAAGTTTGTTCATGATTTATAATATTTAGTTAGTTAGTTTTAAAAGTCAACAGACTACAGACTACGGACAACAGATTTTTTTTGTTGCGAACTATGATCAGCGAGCTTCGAGCAAAAAATGCCACAAGAGTCACTTCACTATCGGACGCAACAAGTCACGTCCCTACTGATTGCCGATATTTAACTTTCAATTTTCAGTTTTCAATTTTCAATTTTTCACAATCTTTCCTTGAATAACAACTTTCTCAACCTTATTCGCTCCATAATAATATGGCATGAATTCAAGTCCGTTCATCGGCTGTGTGATTATCACGTTGGCTAGTTTTCCTTTTGTAATTGAGCCAAGTTCGTGACTTACGTCCATCGCATATGCTGTATTCAATGTCGTTGCGTTGAACGCTTCTTCAGGTGTCATCTTATATCTGATACATGCAGCCGACATGATAAACTGCATATTTCCTGATGGCGAGGTTCCAGGGTTGAAGTCGGATGCCATAGCTACTGGAAGTCCTGCGTTAATCATATCACGTACTGGTGACAATGGGAGATTCAAGAAAAAAGCGCAGCCTGGCAATACCGTCGGCATTGTCTCTGAGCCTTTGAGTGCTTCAATCTCTTCCATTCCCATTTGTTCGAGATGGTCGACTGATATAGCTCCGTATTTCACGCCGACCTGAACGCCGCCTGAAATAGCCATCTCGTTGGCGTGAATCTTAGGACGCATGCCATATTTGATACCTGCCATCAAGACGCGTTCTGTGTCTTCAACGGTGAAGAATCCTTTGTCGCAGAACACATCGACAAAGTCAGCGAGATCTTCCGCTGCAACTAAAGGCATCATCTCGTTGATAACCAAATCGACATATTCTTCCTGACGGCCTCTGTATTCCATAGGAATTCCATGTGCGCCAAGGAAGTTGGCTTTTATTGTAAGCGGAGAATTTTCTTTCAATCTCTTGATAACGCGCAACATTTTAAGTTCGCTTTCGACTGTGAGTCCGTAACCGCTCTTGATTTCAACGGCACCTGTTCCCATACGCATTATCTCATTGAGACGTTGCATCGCTGATTCGTAGAGCTCGTCTTCTGTAGCGTTGGCAGTAGCCTTGGCAGAATTGAGGATTCCACCTCCCCTCTTTGCGATTTCTTCATAGCTCAATCCTTTAATCTTGTCGACGAATTCCATCTCGCGCGAGTTGGCATATACGATGTGAGTATGAGAGTCGCAGAACGTTGGCATGACGATGCCGCCTTTAGCATCGACGACTTTTCTTTCTTTCTGAAGATATTGCTGATATTCTGGAGAATCCATCTTGCCATAATCGGCTATCTTCTTACCTTTTATATATAAGAATGCATTTTCAATACGATTGACTTCTGACATAGCAGCGCCGGCTTTCATAAGACTGCCGTCTTCCACGATGCCGACTAATTCTTTTATATTAATGATTAACATAATAACGAGATTTTAATTTTTACAAAGATAAGAAAAAATGGCTAAAGACTAAAGGCTAAAGGCTAAAGTTTTTTTAGTTAGGAGTTAGGAGTTAGGAGTTAGGAGTTAGGAATTAGGAGTTAGGAATTAGGAGTTAGGAGTTAGGAATTAGGAGTTAGGAGTTAGGAGTTAGGAGTTAGGAGTTAGGAGTTAGGAATTAGGAGTTAGGAGTTAGGAATTAGGAGTTGTGAGTGTGAGCCCTGAAAGGGCGAGACATATACAGCATAAGGCATCGCCTTATGGAACGGGATTTGGGGAAGCGAGACGGAAACATAGCGAGCAAAGATATAGCGGAAAGCCCGACGGCTTTGCCGGAACGCCCAAAATAAGACACCAAGTCAACAAGACCACAAGACTACAAGACTACAAGTTTTTTTTTTGCTATTAACTTTGGAACATAAACCGTCGTTTTTTTACCCAATGCAACAAAAAGCCGCTGCAAAAAAACTTGCAGCGGCTTGATAAATAATTATTGAGAAACTTTTACTTCTTGATGAAACGTTTCACAACATCGCCGTTTTCTGTCTTGATATTGATGAAATAAATTCCATCGTTCAAGTCTGAAACGTTGATAACATTGTTGTTGACAGTTGTTGATTGGTAAACCACAACACCTGTGAGACTATAAACGCTAACTTCTGTTATAACTTCATCAGTGCCAATCGTCAAATTGCTTTCAACTGGATTTGGATAGATATTGAAGCCGTTTGCATTGATTTCTGTAACATCTAAAGTAGCTAATGACTTAAGAATATAGTTTTTCCAAGGTTCTGCTGATTGATATGAAGATAATGATGTTTCAGGAACATAAATAATCATATTGCTTGGTACGCCTTCAAAAACCTCATCGCCTGTTTCTGGCACTGTTGTAGCTCTGCAGATAATCTTAGCCAAACTTGCACATCCTGAGAATGCATAATTTGGAATTGTTGTGACTGTGCTTGAGATTTCAAATGACTTCAATGAAGTACAATCTTTAAAAGTTGAGTTACCAATTGATGTGACACCTTCTGGAACTACGAAGCTTGGCAATTCGCTGCAACCTTCAAAAGCTGAACGTCCTAACAAACTGACACTTGATGGGATTTCTATTGATGTCAAAGATGTACAGCCTTGGAAACTGTAGTCGTAGATTGTGTGTAAGACAGAATTATTTCCGAAAGCTACTTTTGATAATTTAGCATGATCTTTAAAAGCATTTTCTTCTACAATACCTAACTTAGCATTATCACCGAATACGATGCTTTCCAAATTAGGACTGTCAGAGAAAAGATTTTCGTTGATTGAAGTGAGTGATGAGTTTTTGCCAAAAGTTACATTCTTTAATTTTTCACAATTTTCGAATGTGCTGTCTTTCAATTTTACAACTTTTGAGTTATCACCGAAAGTAACATCTTTAAGACCAGTACAGTTTTTGAATACGCCTTCGCCTAATTCACTTACGCTGCCAGGAATTGTTATTTTATATAAACTTGAACAATCGAGGAATGCATTGTCAGCAATCTTGTTGATAACTGAATTTTCTGCAAAAGTAACAGTACCTAAGTCTTTACATTCAAAGAAAGCTTCTTTTCCGATTTCTTTAACTGTCTTTGACATATTGACAGTAACCAATCTTGAACATTTTTCAAAAGCATTGGCTCCGATTGTTTCAACAGATTCTGGAATTGGCAAGTTATCCATTGATGTACATTCAGAGAAAGCATATTCTCCAATCTTCTTAATACTTGTAGGCAAGTTAAAGCTGATAGCATTCTTCCATAATTCAAATGCATTATCATATATTTGAACTACTTTGTAGTTTTTGCCGTCTTTTGAAACCTCAGATGGAATGTTGATAGTTGTTGGTTCTTCTGGAGCCTTGTTGCCTCTTACAGCACATTCTGTAGCTGAAAATGCAACATAATCCAATGAATAACCATTATAATCAACTGTCCACCATCCGTCTTCTGGGATTCCTTCTTCAGTTGTAAAAGAAGCGCTTGCTAATTCTGATGGGTCTCCATATTCGTTTAAGGCTACTGCTGCAATGACATATTTTGTGCCAGGATTAAGATTTGACGAAGTATATTCGCCTCCTTTAGACAAAGGTTCTACTTGTTCGATGATATAATCTATCCATTCTTCTTCACTATAACTATCAAAATCAGTTTTTCCAATTACTGTTACATAGAATTTTTCTGTATTAGAGTTAGGTGTTGCAGAAAAAGAAACTGTTGTTGCGGTAACATCTGTCACTTCAATGGAAATTCCAGCAGGAGCATCTTTCTTTGTTTTGAAGCGGAAATAACTAGGTCTAAGTTCACCATAGTAGTAAACTGTTGCCGCCGCAACATATTCTGTATCAGGATTAAGATTATCACATGTATAACTTCCGCTTTCGTTTGCGTATACTAGCTCTCCATTCTGATCAATGTCCCATCCAATACTTCCGTTGGGGTCGTAACGGGTTAAGAATTCTTCAAATTCTGCCACGGTATAAATATTAAAAGAGAAATCATCAAGATAGATATTATCTTCATCAATGAATTTTGCTGAGTATGTTAATGTTGTTGCAGTAACATCTTTAAAATCTATCGCAACATTTGGAATATCAAGATATACTGTTGTAGTGGCGTTCCATAAATCATCATAATCACCAAATAAAACATCTTCAAGATTGTCGTCATAACCTATAGCAACAGCACAAGCTACATATTCAACAGGATATTGGATGTCCCATTGATAAATATTTTCACCAATACAAGGTTCGTCTTGATATAATTCTCGAACTTCATCTGGAGACAACCCACCACCTTCTCTTACAACTGGCCCACAATAATATTGTTTTGTATACTCATTTGGAGTAAATTTTAATGTTAATTTTGTTGCTGTTTGTTCATAAACTGTGATTTCCACAGCTGCATCTTGTGCAAATAATCCCATTCCAGAGATTATCAATGCGAAAAATAGTAAAAACTTTTTCATAATAACTTAATTTAATAATGTTTGTGATTAATGATTTATTGACCACAAAAATATAGGTAAGTTATCAATTAAAAAAAGTTCTTTTGGGTCCTTTTCAAGCTCTCCAAAAGAAGCACCTTTACACAAAAAAAGACCACAAGCAACACTTGTGGTCTTATAGTCTTGTAGACTTGTAGTCTTATTTTTGGTAAATCTTTTGCCAGTTTTTATATTCTCTTTCTTGCCATGGGCCGTTGTGGTAAACGTAAGAAGCGATCAAAGGAATAACTGTTGTACCTTCTGCGTAAACCATTTGTTGGAGTTGGTGGCTCACCTTACCCCATGAACCAGCTTCAAGCAATGTTGATGATGAGCAAGCGCCGTCGCGAACGTCAGCAACTGTGATTTGGATAGCATATTTGTGCATTGGTGTTTCGTAGCCGAGGATTTCAGCGCAAACGACTGTATCTTGTGCGAAGTTTTTAGGAGCGCCGCCGCCGACCATGAACAAACCTGTTTCAGGAGCTTGCATCTTGATTTGTGTCAATTCAACGAAGTCTTTAACTGAGTCGATTGATAAATATTTTTCGCCTTTTTGCATTCTTTCCCATTGGTGTTTACCAATACCGAAACCAGCTGATGAGTCGCTGAATGCAGGAACGAAGATAGGCACACCACATTCGTAGCAAGTTTGGATTAAGCTATCTTTCTTAACAGCGTGGCCATCGTGTAACCATTTACCGATTTCATAGATGAATTCGCGTGATGAGTAAGGACGTGCTTCGAGCATGTTAGCGATTTCGAATGTAGTGTGGTCGCAAGCTTGAAGTTCTTCTTCATCGATATATGTGTCATAGATACGGTCGATGTAGAGGTCACGTAATGTTGTGTCAGCGATGACGTTTTCTTTTTCGCCGATGTAGTGTTTAAAACCGAGAGCTTCAAACAAGTCCATATCGATGATTGATGCGCCTGTTGCAACAACGACGTCAATCATTTTATTACGAACCATGTCAACATAAACTTGCATACAACCAGCTGCTGATGTTGAACCGGCTAATGTCAAAATGTTTGTACATTCTTTTTCTTTACACATCATCATCAAGATGTCAGCTGCGCGTGCAGTGTCGCGTGATGTGAATGACATATTACGCATCGCATCAATTAACTCTGTTGAATTGTAACTTTTTATGTCGATGTGTTTAATAACATCTTTCAATAAATCTTTTTTCTCCATTGTTATTAAATTTTAATTTGAAACTCAATTTTATGGTGCAAAGATACATTTTATTATTAACATTTACAAGCAAAACAAAATCATATTTCAATTAAAAAAAATCGTATCTTTACAAAAATTTAAACCTATAAAGAATTTATATAAAATGAAGAAAACATTCATAGTAATATTATCATTATTCATGCTCGTTTCGTGCGGCAATTCTGACAAAAAAAATAAGAAAAACGAACCTACTAAAGAAACCACCACCGTAGTTGAAGAAGACACTTTCGTAAAAACTTTAGACTACAAGACCTTTGTAAAAAAAGTTTGGGACATAGAAACATTTCCTGATTCTTTTGCTTATCAAAGCAAGCTTCCCTGCATGATTGACTTTTACGCTGACTGGTGCGGACCATGCAAGCGCGTAGCTCCAATAATGGAAGAAATTGCTCGAGAATATGAAGGTAAAATCACAGTTTATAAAGTCAATGTTGATAAAGAACAAAAGTTACCTTTGATTTTCAAAGTCAAGAATATCCCAACTGTATTTTTCATGCCAAAAGAAGGCCAGCCATTATCACAAGTCGGAGCTTTAAGCAAAGAAGAATATATTAGTATCATAAACAAGCACCTTATTAATTAATGTCACACATATTTCCAACTGCATATCTTCCTTCTATAGAGTATATCTCATTATTTTTAAAAACAGAAGACGCTTCTATCGAATTGTTTGAGACTTACCAGAAACAATCATGTCGAACAAGAAGCAATGTCATGACTGCCAACGGCATTCAAACATTGACAATTCCAGTTATCAAGACAAATGGGAATC
Organism: Bacteroidales bacterium; assembly: GCA_045657145.1. Taxonomy (GTDB): domain Bacteria; phylum Bacteroidota; class Bacteroidia; order Bacteroidales; family F082; genus Limimorpha. The sequence continues at coordinate 39,284 of JAZOSK010000059.1, forward strand.
ACACTTTGACAAAAGACATTGAGATTAGTTACAAAGAATCGTGGCAGCAAATTCATCTTCGTTGTTTGGAATCCGCATACAGAAAATCTGCCTATTTCGACTATTACTTCCCTTATTTCGAAAAAATCTACAGACAGAAATTCAACACTTTAGTAGAGCTAAACGACTTTTGCTTAAAGACGATTTTAAAGATATTAAAAGCCAAGAAAGATTATTCATTCACGACAGACTTTGAAAGAATCGTCGACGAAAACGATTATAGAATTTCATTATCAAAAGGTACAAATAAAATAGAGATGAAACCTTATTATCAAGTCTTTGCCGATCGACATGGTTTTATCCCTAATTTATCAATTGTAGATTTACTCTTCAACGAAGGACCTAATTCAATTCATAATTTATAATTCACAATTCATAATTACTTACTCTTTCAATTATGCATTATGCATTATGAATTATGAATTATGCATTATGAATTACTCAAACTGGGTATGCAATTCTAACGTGATAGATATTCTTTAGCTTTTTCTTGAACACCTTTTTGATTGTAGTAATATCACGGAATGTCAAGTTAGCATTATCGAACTGATTATCCTTAATTTGAGTATCAACGATACCATCGACGAGTTTATTTATCGCTTCTTCTGTTTTATCTTGAAGGCTACGAGAAGCTGCCTCCACCGAGTCTGCCATCATCAACACAGCTGTTTCTTTCGTAAACGGAATCGGTCCGTGATAACGGAAATCTCGTTCATCAATCTCTGAAACATCAACACTTTCACGAAGTGCCATCTGATAAAAATACTCAGTCCTTCTGGTTCCGTGGTGCGTTCTCACGAAGTCAATAATCTGTTCAGGAACATGATATTTTCTACATATTTCTATTCCATCTATAACATGCTGAATGATAATAGACGCACTTTCCTGATACGACATATCTTCATGCATATTATATTTACTACTTTGATTTTCTGTAAAATACAAAGGATTTTTTATTTTACCAATATCATGATACATCGCGCCTGTACGAGCTAACAACATATTGCCGCCTATAGCGAACAAAGCCTCTTCACACAAATCGGCGACCTGCATAACATGCTGAAATGTTCCTGGTGCCTCCGATGCCAATCTGCGTAACAAAGGGGTATTAGTATTACTTAACTCCAATAGTGTCATATCCGTAACAAATCCAAACACTCTTTCAAACAAAAATACTAGCGGCAGCGACAACATTGTCAACAAAGCATTCATCGCAAAAACGCCTATGTCATTCCAGCTCACATTTTCCAGGCCTGCGTCAAAGATTAAAGAGACGCCTATTTTAAGGACGACATAAGCTATAAAAACAATTAAAGACGTGAAGAAATATTTAGAACGAGAAGTTTTATTAGCCATTACAAATATTGACACCAAAGACACAAAGAATTGTATCACAAAATATTGATACGAATTTGACACAGCGAGACTTATGATAAATATTGTCAATGTCTGTATATAAATTGCAATACGTGCATTAAAAAATGTCACCAAAAGCATCGACAATATCGTCACTGGCATCAAGAATATCAAATCAGGAGCATGCTTAATCATGATGAACGAAGGCAAAATCACCAACAGCATCATAACCAGAATCATATTTATCGACTTAGACTCCTTCAGAAGTTCTGGACGCAACAATTTGATTGCCACAAACAAGAATAGGAAAACCAACGACACTATAATGATTTGTCCATAAAGACTAAAGTTTCTGTTAAAGAAACTAGCATCTGTATTCATAGCATCGTATTCTTTTCTTAAAGAATTGATTATATTGTACTTCTCATCTGTAATAACTTCCCCTTCAGAAATAATCAACTCGTCTTTTTGCACCATACCGAAAGTAAGAGAAATTGCAGCCAAGGCCTGTTCTTCCGACTGTTTTGTCAAATCTTCCGAATAAATAACATTCTGGTTCAAATATTCCAGCAACAATTTATTTACCAACGACTTATCAATATCAGAATCAAGTTTAGCCAAATAATCAGACACAAATTCCGTAGCGCTTCTCATTGTATAAAAATCACGGAACGATCTGGTTTTCACGACTCTATCCCTCACTACATCAATCATTGACTCTGGTTTCAATTCTATTGTCGATATATTGGTGATAATACCCTTATTTTCTATGGTATCATAAATCTTTTCAAGGACATCTTTTGTTCTAAACTTAGCATCTTCAGCGCCATACCATTGATTTTCAAATTCTTGAAGCATTAGCACCTTATTATTCTTTGACGCATTTAAATCAAATACGAATATAGGGTAAAAATCTTTCAATGAGGCTTCCTCCTCTATTTTCAGTTGCTCTGCCGTCTTATAAATAGGGAAATTAAAAGGAGCATACAAAGACTCATATTGCCAAGGACGCATTTTTTGGTATTCATACTTAAACTTAACAGTTCGTGGCATCTGCCATACCACTAAAAACAATGCAAGTAAAAAAGCCAAAGCTCTAAATATAAGTTGGTAAGAATGACCTATTTTTGATAAAATAGAAGATATTTTGCTCATTTTCAATTGTTTATAAAGTAAATAAAAAAATTATGTTTTAAAACTAAACACCTGCTAAGATACAATTTTTTTTCATAATTTAGCAATCATAATAATTAAAAAATGAGATACGGAATTTGTAATTTATCGGTAGTTCCTATGAGAAAAGAAGCGTCGCACACAAGCGAACTTGTCTCAGAACTGTTATTCAACGACATTTACCAAATCATTGGCGAAAACGAAGAATGGCTTAAGATTCAATGCATGTATGATTCATATGAAGGCTGGATCAGAAAACTCCAACATAACGAAATCACTGATACTGAATACAAAGAATACATTTCAAAAGACAAATACATTATCAATGTGCCAATCATACATCACGATAATATGGTCTTAAGTTTTGGCAGCAAGCTTTTCGTACAGGCAGAAGGCAGCATTCCACTAAGCAAAAACTTTGATTCTGATGTGATTATAGAATCAGCTTTCAAGATGCTGAACACTCCATATCGTTGGGGCGGGAAAAGCGTTATGGGCATCGATTGTTCGGCATTTGTGCAATTATGTGCGAAAGTTGCTGGCTACAAACTACCTAGAGACGCATCACAACAAGCAGATTTCGGAGACAACATAAACGACTTATCAGAAGCACAAGCTGGCGACATAGCGTTTTTCGAAAACAAAGACCACCGCATCATCCATGTCGGAATTTTGTTATCCAGAAACATAATCATACACGCTTCTGGCAAAGTCCGCATCGACACAATAGACAAAACCGGCATCTTCAATCAAGAGCTAAACAAATACACACATTATTTAAATAGGATTAAAAGATTGAAGTAATTAACATTTTAACTTTTATTTTTAAGGCAAAATAATTATATTTGTAGCGACATAATTAAAAAATCAACTATCAAAAAGTAATATTATGAACAACGCATTATTTCAATTTGCTAAACCTGCCAACGAAGCTGTAAAAGAATACAGACCAGGCAGTCCTGAACGTATCGCTTTAGAAGAAGAACTCAAAAGACAATCCAACGAAGTAGTTGAAATACCGATTATAATAGGTGGCAAGGAAATTCGCACTGGCGACATGGGCGAAGTTGTCATGCCTCACAACCACAAGCACGTTGTCGCTAAATATCATAAAGTAACCGAAAAAGAAGTAAACATGGCTATTGAAGCCGCATTGAAAGCCAAGAAAGAATGGGAAAACATTCCTTGGGTTGAACGCGCTTCTATTTTAGCACGTGTCGGTCAGCTTCTTGCAACGAAATATCGCGCAAGAATCAATGCTGCTTGTATGTTAGGCCAAAGCAAAAACGCATTCCAAGCAGAAATAGACGCAGCTTGTGAAACCATCGATTTCTTCCGTTTCAACAACTATTACGCAGGCAACTTATATTCCGAACAACCTTCGTCATCTCCAGACCAACTCAACAGAACAGAATATCGTCCATTAGAAGGTTTCATCATGGCTGTGACACCTTTCAATTTCACATCCATAGCATCAAACCTAAACATGACACCTGTCTTGATGGGTAACACAACCATCTGGAAACCATCAACAACGGCTTTATTATCAAACTATCACATGATGCAAATATTCATGGAAGCTGGATTACCAGAAGGCGTCATCAACTTCTTGCCTGGCAAAGGCTCTCTCATCGGCAACGTAGCATTGAGCAATCCTAACCTCGCTGGCATCCACTTCACTGGCTCAACAGGAACATTCCAAGGACTATGGAAAGGCGTTGGCGCGAACATAAACAACTACAAATCATATCCAAGATTAGTCGGCGAGACAGGTGGCAAAGACTTTATCTTCGCACATAGCTCAGCAAATCCAAGAGAAGTAGCAACAGCCATCGTACGCGGAGCTTTTGAATTCCAAGGACAAAAATGCTCAGCAGCATCACGCGCTTACATCCCTGCATCATTATGGAATGACGTAAAACAACATGTCGGCGAAATGTTAAGCACAATTAAGATGGGAGACGTAACAGACTTCACAAACTTCGTAAATGCAGTCATCGATGAGGCTTCATTCGATAATTGTAAAGGTTACATCGACAGAGCAAAAGCTGCTAGCGACGCCGAAGTAATATTCGGAGGAAATTGCGACAAATCAGTCGGTTACTTCGTTGAACCAACTGTCATTTTGACAACAAATCCTAAATATGAGTCAATGGCAGAAGAAATCTTTGGACCAATCATCACCATCTACGTTTACGATGACAAAGATTTCGTTGAGACACTTGAACTCTGCGACAGCACATCACCTTACGCATTAACAGGGGCATTCTTCGCATACGATTTAAAAGCACAAAGAATCGCAGACGAAAAACTCAAATATGCAGCAGGAAACTATTATATCAACGACAAACCTACTGGAGCCGTTGTTGGTTGCCAACCATTTGGAGGCTCACGTGCTTCTGGAACTAATGACAAAGCTGGTGGATTATGGAACCTCATCCGCTGGACAAATCCACGTTCTATCAAAGAAACATTCGTTCCTGCAACAGACTACGGATATCCTTTCTTAGCAAAATAATTATTTAAAAATAACAAAATGAGGCGCGCTATTTTTGTAGTGCGCCTCATTAAATTAAAACCATCCATAATGAAAAAGATATTACTACTTACAATCGCCATCCTTCTTTTTAAAGTATCATTTTCACAAGAAGAAATCAATGTATTATTTTTAGGTAACAGCTACACTTATGTCAATGATTTACCTAAAATAATCGAAGACATCGCCACAAACGAGAACAAGACTTTCAAACACGAATCTGTCACACCAGGAGGATGCACTTTATTCCAACATGTTGAAAGCCAGACTTCTTTATCAAAAATACGCAAAGGCAACTGGGATTATGTTGTTTTGCAAGAACAAAGCCAACTTCCTGTAATAGATTACTATCGTCACAACACTTTAAAGCCTTCATACAAAGCGTTATACGACAGCATTATGTTTTATAATCCCAATGCAAAAGTTGTAGGATATATGACATGGGGTCGCAGATACGGAGGCCAACAATGCGTCAATTTTGGCGAAGGAGTGCATTGCAGTGCCGAATTCGTTGATTTCAATCATATGCAAGACACACTGACAGTTGCATACTGTGAAAACGCATACGCGACTAATTCTTATGTAGCACCTGTTGGAGAAGCTTGGAAATCAGCCTTATCAACAGACCCTAGCCTCATCCTTCACTCCAGCGACAATAGCCACCCTTCTTATGATGGAAGTTATTTAGCAGCATGCGTTTTCTACTCAATCTTTTGGAATAAAACCCCGATAGGAATTTATCACGACAATAGCATCGATAACACAAAAGCTGAACTATTACAAACAATAGCCAATGATGTTGTCTTTGATAATTTAGAGAAATGGAACATCAAAAGCGAAAACATCATCGAAAACATAGAAAATAAAAGCTACAAAATAACAAACAATCCTAACGACAACAAAATAACAATTGAATGCAAAGATGAATCATCTCTAAACGTCAAAATCTTCAATGTAAACGGCACATTACTCAACGAAAAAGACATCAATGGTTGCGACAGCATTGAAATTAATAGTTCAAAAGGCATATATATAGTCCAAATAACAAAAAGCAAGGACAAAGCTCTATTTTCAGAAAAAGTAATCAAATATTAACAAATCACTCAAAGTGTCACTTTTTTACCTAAAACAATGTATTTTTTCACCCCAAAAAGTGACACTTAAACCACATTCCTCCAAAATCGCCCAAATTTTACAAACCTTTATTTTCGTTTTAATCCCACAATGTTTTTTTCAATGTCTTTTTACCCCATATTTATATCTTTTATAACACTTTGTTATTTTTATTTATTTACTTTGTGAAATGAAAAAAAAATTAAGTAAACCATGGAAGTTAAAAGACTATTTGACATCTTAAAATTGTATGTAGAAAACCATCCTAACCAAGATGTCGCATTAGCAGCAAAAGAAAACGGCAGCTGGAGAAAGTACAGCATTCAAGAATATGTTGAAATAACAAACAATTTAAGTTATGCTTTTATAAAGCTTGGTATTAAGAAAGACGACAAAGTTGGCATTATCTGTAGCAATCGTCCTGAATGGAACATGCTCGACATGGCAATAATGCAAGTAGGCGCTGTTTCTGTTCCAATTTATCCAACCATCAGCAAAGAAGACTATCGTTATATTCTCAATGACTGTAGTGTAAAATTGATTATTTTAGAAGGCAATGCAGTTTTACAAAAGATTGAAGATGTAAAATCAGACACCCCTAATTTAGAAGCCATATATGCTCTCTCAACAAAATGCAACTACCCTACATTTGAGCAATTAGTTGAATTAGGAAAAGAAAATCAAAATCCAGAAGAATTAAAAGCACGTGAAGAAAGCGTAAACGAAAAAGATTGCGCTACAATCATTTACACATCAGGCACCACAGGAAATCCTAAAGGCGTAATGCTTTCTCACTATAATATAGTAAGTCAATTAAAGAACTTACAACAAATTCCATCATCATGGTCAAAGAAAGCCTTCAGTTTCTTACCTATATGCCATGCATACGAAAGAATGTTGGTTTTCCTATACCAATACCTCGGAATGTCAGTCTATTACGCAGAAAGCCTTGCCACAATAGCTTCTGACTTAAAAGAAGTTCAACCTACAATGATGAGTGCTGTTCCTCGACTTCTTGAAAAGATTTATTCAAAAGTTAAACAAAGCGGCAGAAATAACAAAGGCATCAAGAAAGTTATCTTCATGTGGGCCTTGAATTTAGCAGAAAGATATAAAATCGACCCATGCAACAGAACATGGTTCTACAACCAGAAACTCAAAATTGCTGATGCTTTGGTTTACAAAAAAATACGTCAGACACTCGGCGCAGAAAACTTCGACATCGTCGTATCTGGAGCTGCAAGCATCCAGCCTAACATAGCAGCATTCTTCTCAGCAATCAAAATGCCTATCTTTGAAGGTTACGGCATGACTGAATGTTCTCCTGTCATCGCAGTATCATGCAGATTGCCTCATGGTCGCGAAATAGGAACTGTAGGCTTTGCACTTCCTGGCGTTGAAGTTAAAATAGCTGACAACAAAGAAATCATTTGCCGTGGGCACAATGTCATGATGGGTTATTATAACCAACCTGAATTAACGAAAGAAGTTATCGATGAAGATGGCTGGATGCACACTGGCGACCTTGGCGAAATCAATGAATACGGACAAGTAAGAATCACTGGCCGATTAAAGAACTTATTTAAGACATCTTTAGGAAAATATATCAACCCTGATGTTATTGAAGGAAAATTTGCAGAATCTGGATTCATCGAAAACATCGTTGTACTTGGTGAAAACCAAAAACATGCTGGTGCCATCATCGTTCCTGACTTCGCATTCTTGAAAACATGGTGTCAAAAACACGAGATTAAATACACCAATCCTCAGGATATGATTAAGAATAGCGAAATTAAGAAACGTTTTGCTGAAGAAATAAAGAAAATAAACCAAAACTTTGGCGACACCGAAAAGATTAAATGCTACGAACTCATTGCTGACGAATGGAGCGTTGCTAACGGCATTTTAACTCCAACATTGAAAGTAAAGAGAAGTGTTGTCAAAGAAATGTACAAGGACCTTATTAATAAAATGTATAAGGATTAACTAAGGAAACACTTAGTCAATCAAAGACATAGAAACTCTCCTATTTAGAGTTTTTAGTTCATCATCAAAGTTATTAGTAGACAAAGGTTGCGTTGATCCGCAGCCTTTTGTTTTTATCCTTTCTGGCGAAATTCCTCTATCTACCAATGCCTTTTTAACACTTGCAGCCCTTTTTTCCGACAATTTCAGATTATACTCTTCATTGCCGATGTCGTCAGTATGACCTTCTATCAAAACTTTTTTATCAGGATTAGAACACAAGAAATTATACACTGCGTTTATTCCATCTTCAGAATCAGATGTCAAGTCTGCGCTATCGAAGGCGAAATAAACATCTCTCAACACAACAGACCCTTGTCTTTCTAACGCCAGCTCATAATATTCTTTTGGTGAAGGCTTTTTAACTTCAATTCTCTCAGGCCTAAATCTCTCATCCAATTCAAATTCATAAATATCATAAGCGCCAAAGCCTTCTTTTCTAACTGCCGAAATATAAGCATTCTTCGCATCATTCAACACCACTATATTTATCTCATCACCATCGGTATTAAGAGGATAGCCCAAGTTCACAGCTTCCGACCATTCACCATTTTCATCACGTTGAGACATAAACAAATCGTAGCCTCCCATTCCCAAATGATTATCAGAAGAGAAATACAATGTTCTACCATCATAATGAATAAAAGGTGCCATTTCATTACCTTCTGAATTTACATTAGAGCTAAGGAATTTGGCTTCAGACCAATATCCATCATCATCGCGTTTTGACACATAAATATCAGACGTTCCTATTTTCCTATTACTTCTCACAAAATACAACTCTTTTCCATCATAGCTCAGACACGGTTGCGACTCCCATTCTGGGGTATTAACAGACCTCAAGTTTTTAGGCTTAGACCATTTACCATTTTTAAATTCGATGCAATATATGTCACAACTACCAAATCCGTTTTCCCATCCGCAACCAGAGAAATATATTTCATTACCATCAGCCGAAATATTAGCAGCACCTATATCACTAATATCATCAAACAAAAAACTAGGCTTTGACCAATCGTCACCATATTTTATCGTAAGAAACACATTTTCTTTAAAGTATGATTCTTCTTTTAGATTAGTCTTATATCTTTTTGTAAATATTATCTTATCTTCATTAACATAATATTGGTTAACATATTCATCAAATTTAGTATTAACGTCGTTACCAATATTCTTAGGATTATAATCAACAGGATTCTCCACCAAGCCTTTACGATAATTCACGATTTTCAATTGTTGCTCAGCAAACTTCCTAAATATCTCACCTTGTCCATCTAAATTAAGGTACCAATTGAGCAACTGTATCGACTTATCAAACTGAAAATGCTTTGCATAAAGTTTCGACAAAGCAACAGAGCTTTTAGGGAAAGCCAGGGAATCCATTTCCAAAAGCATCTCATAGGATTTCATTGCATCAGAATCCTCATTTAATTCTACATGCAATTCTGCTTTCAGCAAATAAGCATCCATGAATTTTTCATCATTTTGCAATGCTTTTTTAACATTTGACATTGCATCTTCATAATTATTATTAAGGAATTCTTGTCTTGATTTTTGAAAAAACCTTATAGCCTTTTTAGAAGAAGAATGATAAGACTGAGCGCACACACAATTTGTCAAGACAAAAAGAATTGTCATTATCAGAGGTTTCAATATTTTGGCAAAAGAATTCATATTCACAAAAACAGAGACGCCACATTGTGACGTCTCTAAATTTTATCATTTTCTATTCTTCTTTGCTGCTTGCAATGTGTTATATAGCAAAGATACTATTGTCATCGGGCCTACGCCGCCAGGCACAGGAGTAATTTTAGATGCTTTTTTATAAACCTCATCGAAGTCAACATCGCCAATGATATGATAGCCTTTTTCTGAATCATCTTTTATGCGGTGAATACCGACGTCGATAACTACAGCGCCTTCTTTAACCATATCAGCTTTCACAAAATGAGGCTGACCGACAGCTGCGATAAGTATGTCTGCTTGACGTGTTATCTCTTCTATATTTTTTGTTTTAGTGTGGCACATTGTAACAGTTGCATCAATGCCTTTTCTTGACAACATCACGCTTACTGGAGTACCAACGATATTTGAGCGGCCTAATACGACAACATGTTTACCAGATATTTCAACATCGCTACGTTTAAGAAGCTCCAATATTCCAAAAGGCGTTGCAGGGAGGAAGCAAGGTTCTCCAAGCTGCATAAGACCTATGTTGTATAATGTAAATCCGTCAACGTCTTTATTATGGCTGATTGACTGTATAACTTTTGTTTCATTAATGTGATCTGGCAATGGAAGTTGTACTATATATCCGTCTATTTCAGGATCGTTATTCAAGAATTCAATAGTATCGAGCACTTCTTTTTCAGTAGCTGTTGCTTTCAATCTATAGACTGAAGAAATCATTCCCACGCTTTGGGACGCTTTTTCTTTAGAAGCCACGTATGTAAGACTTGCGCCATCTTCACCGACTATAACTGCTGCGAGATGAGGTGCGTCTTGTCCGCGATCTATCATATTAGCAACTTCAGCTGCTATTTCTTTTTTTATTGTTGCGGCAATAAGTTTGCCATCAATAATTTTATTATCAGCCATAATATTATTTTTTTATTATGTTTATCTTCTTCTCATTTGAGACATCATCTGCATCATTTTCTTTGCACCGCCTGTTGTCATCATTCTCATCATCTTAGATGTTTCTTCAAATTGTTTTATCAATCTGTTCACCTCAACAATATCGGTACCGCTACCCATCGCGATTCTTCTACGACGGCTGCCATTCAAAATTTTTGGATTTTCACGTTCAGCAGGTGTCATTGAACCGATGATAGCTTCGATGCTCTTGAATGCATCTTCATCAATATCTTCGTCGCTAATCTTATTCATTCCTGGAATCATAGCTGCGAGTTCTTTGATACTACCCATACGTTTTATCTGCTGAATTTGTTTCAGGAAGTCATTAAAATTAAATTCGTTTTTAGCAAGTTTTCTCTTAAGCTTAGCAGCTTCTTCTGCATCGAATTGTTCTTGAGCTTTTTCCACGAGAGTAACGATGTCACCCATACCAAGGATACGGTCTGCCATACGTTTTGGATAGAAAATATCGAGAGCATCCATTTTCTCTCCAAGACCAACGAATTTAATTGGTTTATCTACAACAGAACGGATTGTAAGAGCTGCACCGCCACGTGTATCACCATCCAACTTGGTAAGAACTACGCCATCAAAGTCAAGGCGATCGTTGAATGCCTTTGCTGTATTAACAGCATCCTGACCCGTCATTGAGTCAACAACAAACAATGTTTCATGAGGATTCACCTTAGCTTTAACAGCTGCAATCTCATCCATCATCTGTTCGTCAACTGCAAGACGACCTGCAGTATCTATAATAACTACATTCTTATTATGTTCTTTTGCATATTTAATAGCATTATCAGCTATGCTGACTGGATCTTTGCTTTCTATTTCTGTGTAGACTTCAACACCTACTTGTTCTCCTAAAACCTTCAATTGGTCAATAGCAGCTGGACGATAAACGTCACCAGCAACGAGAAGAACACTCTTGCCTCTCTTGCTTTTCAAGAAATTAGCGAGTTTTGCTGAGAATGTTGTCTTACCAGAACCTTGAAGACCTGCTATCAAAACGATAGCTGGATTTGCTTTAATATTTATTTCAGCATGGTCGCCACCCATCAACTCTGCGAGTTCATCATGAACTATCTTAACCATAAGCTGACCAGGTGACACTGATGTCAAGATCTTCTGACCCAATGCTTTTTCCTTGATGCTATTTGTAACATCTTTTGCTATCTTGTAACTAACGTCAGCATCCAAAAGAGCTTTTCTAACTTCTTTTAAAGTTTCTGCAACGTTAATTTCTGTTATATGTCCTTGTCCTTTTAATATCTTGAACGAGCGTTCAAGTTTCTCACTTAATCCTTCAAACATGTTATATTTTATTTTTGTGCAAAAGTAATGATTTTTTTAGTAATTAACAATAGTTTTTAAGACTAAAATAACTAGTTTCAATCATTGTAAAAATCAATATGAATTAAACAAATCGAAATGATACTGCATATATGCTTTACCGTCTAATACAACACTATCGCTAATATTTTCAGGCAAATTATTTTTAACAAAACGGCCTGTGTTTTTATACACAAACTCACCTTCTGGAGTTTTCCAACCAAGTCCTTGATTTAATTCAAAAAAAGCAAACGGGCTGTAACATTTTCCAAACACATTTTTACTCCAGAAAAACTCATCATGACTCTGGCCCAACTGAGCTAATATCGTTGCTGGAAGGTCGGTATTGCCACATATCTTATCAAATGTTTTTCCTCTTAATGAATCCTGCAATGGTTCTCCATAAATCAGCATAGGTATTTTATGATGTTCAAAAGATTCAAGTCCATGGTTTTTATACGAAACATGACTATGGTCTGCTACGAATATAAACAGCGTACTATCGTACCACGTTTGCTCTTTTGCTTTATCCATAAACATTTTTATTGCGATGTCTGTATAATGTCCAGAATTAACATATTGTTTTTCAATCTCAGGCCATTCTATCTCGTCAAATATTTTAGGATAGTCGTAAGGAGAATGGGTACTTTGCGTAAACAGGGTGCTAAAGAATGGCTGCGGATTTTTTGATACCTGCTCCACATACCAAGGCATCACATCTGTATCGTGATAGCCGAGCTTTCCTTTATGAAAGCCTTCATGAATATCTTTTGCTTCTATAATTTCATCGAATTCATTATAGCGAAGATATGACAATATATTACCGTAATTCAACTCTCCGCCGAAATAAAAACTAGTGTAATATCCAATAGAATCCATTTTTTTCACAAGCGACGGAAGCGCGTAATATTTATCAGGATGATTTGTTATCGTCGTCACTGGCATTCCTGGAAGTCCTCCAAACAAAGACGACATCGCGTGTTGAGAACGATTAGCGCTCGCATAGATATTGGTAAACAGAAGTCCTTCTTTTTCAAGCTCATGGAAATTCGGCGTAATATCAGGTTCTCCTCCCAACGACTCTATCAAATCTGCAGACCAGCTCTCGAGAAGTACGACGATTATATTTGGCTTTTCTATCTTTAATATTGAAGTCGTAGAATCGCATGATGTCTCATGAAGTTTCATTGTTCTTTTCTTTGCAGAGTCGAAATCCATATAATTAAAATGAGCTCGCGACTCCACTTTTTTAGAATTCAGAATATTTTCCACAAGATAATATGCTGGATTGACACACATCTCATTAGCTATTTTATGGTTACTATAATACACCTTGCTTGAAGTGATTGGAATCTCATTAAAACCACCTCTCATTCCCAAGAAAACGAGTCCTATGACAACGACGAAACCTGCAGATAGAACTATTTTATTTGGCATAGCAGACTCTCTATTCGGGTGTAAATTCTTTGGCTCTACGAACTTAGTATAAAGTATGCAGAACAGAATAGTGAAAAACGTCCACAAAACAATAAGCAATAGTGTCTGTTCTGTTTCTGCCGTATTTATAACTTCCGCAGGATTCTCAAGATATTGCAGAGCTCTGTAAGATAACTTTGTCCTCCACTCTCCGTAAATTCCTACATCGCCAAAAGCTACAAGATTATACAGCGCCACCATCAAATAGAAATACCATCGTAGTGGCGCAAAGAGCGATTCTTTATCAACGGCAAGGGATACAAACATATAAATCACAGGCAAGGCCAGCATGAAACATGCCGTAGCAATATCAAGAGGCAATGCCGCCCAAAAACCTTTCAGTATCTCGGCAAATGAAATTCCGCTCAGCTCAATAAGCGTCCAATATTTTGCAACAAAAACGACTCTCACCACTGCGAAAAGCAACAATAAGAAAACCAACATTTTAAATAATGTAAGGAGAAGTTTTTTCATATTTTCATTGACTAAAGACAAAAGGCCAAAGGCTAAAGATTATCTTTTGCCATTAGCCTTTTTGCCGTTACACATTATAATTTCTTGCTCCGAAAATCTTGCTACCGACTCTCACCATTGTCGCGCCTTCTTCAATAGCAATCGGATAGTCGTCTGACATTCCCATTGATATTTCTTTGAAAGAGTCGTTGTTTTTAAAATAATTTTCTTTTAAGGTTTCAAAAATATTTTTAAGATTTTTAAACTCATTTCTAACCTGAGCTGCGTTATCAGTAAATGTTGCCATTCCCATAACGCCGCAGATGTTAATATTTTTTAAGTTTTTAAAGCTTTCAGATTCTAATAATGATTTAGCTTCTTCCATATCGAGACCGAATTTTGTTTCTTCCTGAGCGATATGAAACTGTAGCAAACAATCGATGATGCGGTCGTTTTTAGCAGCCTCTTTATTGACAGCTTCGAGAAGCGACAAACTGTCAATTGCATGAATCAATGTAACAAAAGGAGCAATATATTTTATCTTGTTAGTCTGGAGATGACCTATAAAATGCCATTGAATATCAGATGGAAGCACTTGATGCTTATCACGCATTTCAAGGGCTTTATTTTCTCCGAAAATACGTTGTCCAGCATCGTAAGCTTGTTGCAAATCGGGAACTGGCTTTGTTTTTGAAACTGCAATAAGAGTGACATTTGAAGGAACTGTCGCCCTGACGATATTGAGATTTTCTTTTATCATTGTTTTATGTTTTATATAAAACACAAAGATAATAAAAGGCAAAAGACAAAAGACAAAAGGCTAAAGTTTTTTTTAGTTAGGAATCAGGAGTTAGGAGTTGTGGTCAATATCTTCTGGTTTTATAACTTCACATTTTTTCATTCTGCCTAGCAATATCAAAGTTATAACATATAATAGGAAATATACTACCATTGCATATTCTTTCTCTTGCAAATAATCATAAAATGGTACAAAAACGCAAAGAAACACGAAAAACAGCAAATCCACGATATTTCTCAAAATCTTTCCTTTTCTATTATAATAACTTCTGCGATATCCCAGTACATAATTACCAGCTATAAACATCAGCATTGCATAATACACAAAATAGACTCTGTCGTAAGGAAAAAATCCGACATTTATAACTGCTAAAACCAACAATACAAATGCAATACAAAAAAATAGTATAGATTTATATTTTAGCTTATTTTTCTCTTCTTCACTGCGCTCCGACCTTGGAATTAACAAATGTTCTTTGTTCCTACCCCAAAAAGCGACACCTCTTCCGTGTGATACAATACCATCTTTTCCAGATTTTTTCAATATCAAACCAATTGGCAACAATATTATTACATACACAATAATAAGAACAACCATTGTAATAGTACTAGCATCCATAATATTTATTCATTTAAGTTTTTAAAAAAAACTACTCGTTATCAAGGGTTTCCTGTTTTGATTTAAGCTTTTTTCTTATCATTTTAACGACAAACAATATCACAAAAACATAAATCGTCCAGAACATTATAGTCTTTGGATAATTGATTTTATCGAGGCGTTGTTTTACGATTTCATCACTTTCATGACGTGTTATCGGATTAAGATAAAGAGTCGTTCCGCCTTTGAACATAATTTCGCTTCTCACATAATTATCTTCTGGCTGTACGACATATTTCGCTGTTTTTTTATTCTGCTGAATATCAAGTTCTTTTCCGTTTTGTCCGATAAATTTTATCTTTAAAATTGTTTTAGAAGCTGATATTAATAATGTGTCGTCACGAAGTTCCACTTGTGTGATATATGGAATTTCATTTTCCATGCGTTTTATCTTTTGCTCCAATGTCTCGTCCAATTTTCTTGGAAATCTGACGCCTATCGCATTACCATTTTCCAATGCCTGAATCTGTTGTTCGGCTGTATTTTCCGGAGCATTGACCATTGTAAAACGAGCAGCCACATCAGTGATTTCTCTAACATTATGAGAATCATCGTTTCCGATAAGATAGACGAGATGTCCGTTTGAAAGAGCCGTATCCCAATGAGCTGTAGATATTCTGAATCCATTCAGCACTTCCATCAGTTTGTAGTTGCTGAGATATTTCATATCCTCGACAAGATAACCTTTTTTCACGAAAGAAGGATGCGCTGGGATTGCAAGACGAGCATGTTTTGCGAGACGATTCAAAGTATGTTGTTTCATACTTAAATTCTGGAAAGCGAAATAATCGAACAATCTAACTTTCTCTGCGCCAATACAAAGCTGATGAATCTTAAAAATTCCGTAGCCGTGTTCATAAGTTGGAATGAAACTCGGATTTGTCGAATCGTAATAGTTTATTTTATTATAATCAGAAATGCCGATATGCTCAAAACCCAGAGCCGAGTAAACGCTATCGAGCATTTCATTGGTATTAATTCTACCGTTTGTAAGACCTCCATATCGGCGTGTATGTGCATGGAAATTAGCTTGAATCCAATTATCTGGATTCATATTTTCATACGGATTATGGAGATATGTTCCTTGAAAAGGTTTCGGTTCTTCAAAAGAATAAGAAGGATGAAAAAGACTAGTCGCGACAACCATCGCGACAAATCCCAAGATTATATATCGCAGTATTTTTTTTATCATTTAGAGTTTAGAGTTTAGAGTTCAGAGTTTAGAGTTTAGAGTTTAGAGTTTAGAGTTCAGAGTTTAGAGTTTAGAGTTTAGAGTTTAGAGTTCAGAGTTTAGAGTTTAGAGTTTAGAGTTCAGAGTTCAGAGTCAGAGTTCAGTTAGCAAAGATAAAAAAAAGAGGCGTATCATCTAGACGCCTCTGACATATTTTGAAATATTTTTTCTTCCGATGTTATATTGAAAAGTTGTTTAACAATTTCATAATTTGACAAGTCCTCGTTTTGATATTTTGAATATAAGACTGCATCTATGAGAACCACTTTAAACTCCATATCAGAATTATAGAAATCGCAAGGATTTTCATGTTGTTTAAGATCTGAGTTTGTCCAATAGATTGTCAGCATATTGTCATAATAAACGGTTTCCAATGTTGCAGAATATTGGTCTGTTGGATAAAGTGTCAACGGAAGCTGATGCCATGCGTAAAAATCCTTGCCTGGATTTTCCATATAGACAAGCACAGCGCCATAATCCACCATATCATAGTCTATCTCTTCCCATCCTAAATCAAGGTACCAATTACGAGCGTTTTCGTCCCAG
The DNA here is from genome assembly GCA_045657145.1 of Bacteroidales bacterium. GTDB lineage: Bacteria > Bacteroidota > Bacteroidia > Bacteroidales > F082 > Limimorpha. The sequence goes on from JAZOSK010000059.1 coordinate 56,657, forward strand.
CCCCAGTCGCCTGCATTCACCACGACAGTTCCCGACTGAACATTAGCATTGCCGTCTTTCCCTGGACGACCAGGTTCTCCTTTTGGACCTTGACATGAAGTCATTGCAAATAACGACATTACAAAAAATAAAGCGAAAGATTTAAATGTTTTCATAGTATAATGTTTTTATTTATTGTTAAAAAATAATAAAGGATTTTGTTCAAATATTATGCCACATTAAGATGCTGAGATGCTGAGTTACTGAGTTGCCAAGATGGAATTTTAAAAAAAGACTTAGTATCTTAGCAACTTAGCAACTTAGTATCTTTATTTTCTTATTTTTGCAATATGAAAGATAAGAAATTTATAGTGCATATCAGCGGCGTCATCGCCATGGTTTTCTGGGGATTATCATTTATCTGGTCGACGCAAGTCTTCGAATATCTGAATCCTACCACTACGATTTTCTTTCGTCTTATCATATCGAGCGTTTTCCTTGGAAGTCTATTATTGATTTTACGACTTTTTGAGAAAATAAATAGAAACGACTTGAAGTTATTTGCACTAGCCGCGCTTTTCGAACCTTTTCTTTATTTTATCTTTGAGAGTTACGGATTGTTAAACGCCGCTCCTGTAGTGAGTTCCGCCATCATCGCAACGATTCCTCTCTTCACTCCTATCGCTGCATTTTTCTTCTTAAAAGAAAGACTAACGCCATGGAACATCGCTGGTTTCATCATCTCATTCTTTGGCGTAATTTTCATGCTTCTTAATAAAAATTTAGAATTGACGGTATCAGCAAAAGGCGTCATCTTTTTATTCAGCGCCGTGATGGTTGCTGTCGCTTATTCTATTTCTTTAAGAAAATTAACATTATTATATAAACCATTGACAATTACATTCGTGCAAAACGTAATCGGCATGATATATTTCATTCCGATGGTTTTCATAATGGAAAAAGTCACGCCGTCAAACATAATGGGTTTCAACCATTACATAATTCCATTATTATCACTAGGTGTTTTCGCAAGTTCCATTTCTTATACTTTATGGGCATTTGCTTTCAGCAAGTTAGGCGCAGCGAAAGCAAACATCTACAGCAACCTAATTCCAGTATTCACTGCTATTTTCAGTTGCATCATCATCGGAGAAAGTCTCAACATCCAAAAGATATTAGGAATTTTATTGGTCATTGGCGGACTTATTTTATCACAGTTAAAATTCAGAAATCATGATAACAAGCAAAACTAATCCAAAGATTAAGAATGTCGTCAAGTTACAGAAATCGTCAGAACGACGCGAGCAGAACAGAATCATCATCGAAGGACGACGCGAGATAGAACGCGCCGTAGCTTGTGGTTTCATTATTGACACCTTATTTATATGTAACGAGATAAAGGATTACAGTTCTGAGCTCATGGCTCAAAGCTCATGGCTCAAAGCCAATATCATTGAAGAAGTGACGCTCGAAGTCTTTGAAAAGATTGCTTATCGTGAAGGCAGCGACGGTCTTTTAGCAGTAGCGATTCCAAAATACGCCAAACTAAAAGACTTCAAGCCAAAGAAAAATCCGCTTATTATCGTTTTAGAAACCGTCGAAAAACCAGGCAACTTAGGTGCCATCATGCGTACAGCCGACGCTGCTGGTGTTGATGCTGTCATCATCGCCGACCCAAGAACAGACTTATTCAATCCTAATGCAATACGCGCAAGTATAGGAACTATCTTCAACGTTCCTTTGTTTGCCTGCTCATCAGAAGAATGTATCCAATGGCTGAGAGATAACGACATCAAAATTTATTGCACATACCTCAAAGCTTCTATCGATTATTTAGAAGCCGACTTCCGACAAGGTTCCGCCATCGTAATGGGAACCGAGGCAACTGGCATCAGCGACATCTGGGTTGAGGCGGCTGACCAAAACCTGATAATACCGATGAACGGCATCGCCGACTCATTGAACGTTTCTGTGACAACCGCAATTGTGGTGTTTGAAGCCGTGAGACAAAGAAGAAGTTAACAATTAGAATTTTTTCCATCAACTATAACAAAAAGAGTCGTAATTCCTTACGACTCTTTCTTTTTGTCTTAATAAGACGCATCAACATTTGTTTATTTTTAAATGTAATGTTGATACGTCTCTACTTTGCGTCTTTGAGGCTCTGCGTCTCTGTGACTTTATTTCTTGATGCTCAAAATCAATCCTAACACAACGCCTAAGAATGCTGCGAACAACACTTGGTAATTTCCTGGTAAAAGGAATGTGATTGTGTGTGCTGGATACCAGAACAATGGAATGGTCTTCTTAAAGACGAAACCGTATTGTAAGTCCCAGTTGATTTTGTGTGCTATTGTCTCTTGGATTTTCAATCTGTTGCAGAAGAATCCTTTTAATGTTCCGCCAGTCTCAGCGATGTGGATGTCTGTCACTTTGTGGAATGTCATGAAGACAGGAGCGAAGATGGTGTTCATCAAAACGCTGACTAAGAGAGCGACGAAGACTTTGCCTCCGCTGAAATCGCCTTTGAACCAAGCACCTGCTTCTGAAACGCCGAAGCCTTTTTCAAGTAATGTGACAGTGCCGCTCTTGAATATCGTCATGGCTGATGCGATGATGACGCCGAGGAAACCCCAGACAAGCATCTTTGGTACAAGGCCGAAGCCTTTTTCAATGTAACAGCCTTTACGAATTCTTAAAGCTAACATCTCACCGAATGTTCCCAAGATAGCGAACTTGAAGAAACTCATTATCATGCCGTGCTCGGCAGTCATTGCGTTGAACCAATCCATCGCTCCAGGAACGAAGGCGAAAGTTCCGATGACTGCCAAGACAGCTAATGTGGCAATTATATCACCTTTTTTCATCTTACTTATTTTTCAATTCTAATTCTAGCGTCAACAGCGACGACGTTCTTTGGATTACCGAGTAATGGGTTCAAGTCCATTTCAGCGATTTCTGGAGCTACCATCACCAAAGCGCTGACTCTTGCAACTTGTTCTGCGTAAATGTCAACATTGACTGGTTGTTGTCCTCTGACGCCTTCCAAAATCTTGTAACCGCGTAACTTAGTCAACATGTCTTTTGCTTCGCATTTTGTGATAGGAGCGATAGCGTTTTGAACGTCTTTCAATACTTCGATGAAGATACCGCCTAAACCGAAGAATACTTGGTGACCGAATTTTTCGTCACGGATAGCGCCGATGTAAACTTCTGTACCATCGAGCATTGGATACATTTCAACAGCGTATGTTTCTGGGATAGCCATCAAGCGGTCGAATTCTCTGTCGACAGTCTCGATGTCGCGAACGTTCAATGTAACGCCGCCAACGTCTGACTTGTGAAGAGGACCGACGACTTTCATAACGAGTGGATAACCAACTTCGTTAGCGAAATCTAATGCTTGTTGTTTTTGGTCAACGACGCGGATTTGTTTTTGAGCGATGCCAGCTGCATCTAATAATTCGAAGATTTCATCTGGTCCGATGTAACCGTTTTCGCAGTTGTCGATGACTTTACGGATTCTTGCTTCATCAACTTTTGGAAGTTCAACGACTTCAGCTTGTGGTTTTGGTGTGTGATAAATCTTGCACAATGCATTGCCGAAGATACATTCTTCTGGGAAGTTGATTCTGCCTTTATTTGTAATGAAATCGTTGATTTCGTCTTTTACG